>JAJDUG010000075.1 GCA_022826755.1 Acidobacteriota bacterium | reverse complement strand
CTCCGAGGCGGTGAGCTGCCAAACGGATTTCCTTTCCGATCAGGGCACTCCGCTGATGGTCTCGTTTGCGGGACGGGGAACGGTGGACAGCCGGACCGACGTTCTGCCGCCTGGGGGGTCGGTTCATGAGGAGACCAATGTGGAGCTGAGCGCACCGCTTGTGCCCGGCTGGGCGCGGGCCGCCTGCTCGGGGCCGGTGAAGGCCAGCCTGCTGTTTCGCCGGTTTGAAGGAGGAGTGTCCGTGGCGGAGGGCGGAGTCAATGCAACGGCAGTTCCGGCCACCCGCTTTGTCACCTTTGCCGAACAGGGGGAAGGCCGGCTGGGGACCGGAGTGGCCTATGCCAATCCGTCCGCCACGGCGGCCTTGGTCACCTTCACGGCCCGGGATAGGGCGGGGCGGGTGCTGGCCAGCGTCAATCGGAACCTGCCGGACGGAGGGCATGGTGCACAAAATATGGCTCCCCTGTTTGGTCTCACCAGCTTTGCCGGATCGCTCGAAATTACCTCTACCGAGCCCATCGTCACTCTGTCGCTGAACTTCGAAGCCGATCCCGTATTCTCCTCCTTGCCTCCGGGGGAAGTGGATGATGCCGCGCAGGGATCGACTTCCTATTACTTCCCCCATCTTGCCGTGGGAGCAGGTTGGCAAACGACCCTCACCTATATCAATTACTCCTCCGAGGCGGTGAGCTGCCAAACGGATTTCCTTTCCGATCAGGGCACTCCGCTGATGGTCTCGTTTGCGGGACGGGGAACGGTGGACAGCCGGACCGATGTTCTGCTGCCCGGAGGGACCGTTCATGAGGAGACCAACGTGGAGCTGAGCGCACCGCTCGTGCCCGGTTGGGCGCGAGCCAACTGTTCCGGGTCGGTGAAGGCCAGTCTTCTGTTTCGCCGGTTTGAGGGGGGAGTCCCCACGGGAGAAGCCGGAGTCAATGCGGCGGCAGTTCCGGCCACCCGCTTTGTCACCTTTGCCGAACAGGGAGAAGGCCGGCTGGGGACCGGAGTGGCCTATGCCAACCTCTCCGACACGGTGGCCCGCCTCACCTTTACGGCCAAGGACGCGACGGGGCAGGTGCTGGCCAGCATCGATCGGAACCTGTCGCCCAAGGGGCATGGTGCGCAAAACATGGCACCCCTGTTCGGTCTCGCCAGCTTTACCGGATCGGTTGAAGTCACCTCCACCGAGCCCATCGTCACCCTGTCGCTGAACTTCGAAGCCGATCCCGTATTCTCCTCGTTACCGCCGGGGGAAACTGTCAGTCCCCCCGCCACTCATTCCGGTGGCAATCCAGACCTGGCAGTCTACTCGATCACAGCTTTTACGAACCCTTCCGGTACTCCTCCGGGAGGGTCGTTCTCGCTGGCGGCGGGGGTGCGGAACGCGGGGGACGGAGCCTCCCCGGCCACGATACTGCGCTATTACCGTTCGACGGATGCGACCATAACGAGCGGCGATACGCCGGTGGGAACCGACGCGCTGAGCGCCCTTCCCCCATCGGGCCTGACGGAAGAGTCGATCCGGTTGACGGCGCCGTCGAGCGCTGGGACCTACTACTACGGGGCCTGTGTTGACGCCGTCAGTGGGGAGAGCCGGAGCGGCAATAACTGTTCCCCGGGCCGTCGGGTAATGGTCACGCCCGGCGGCGCACATAGTTCCTCCAGTTGGAGAATCGATACCCTCGCCGGTTCTCGGGATGGTCGGGATAACGGCCCGGCGACCGAGGCACGGCTGGACGGCCCCTCTGGCGTGGCGGTGGACGGAGCCGGCAACCTCTTCATCGCCGATCGAGGCCATGATCGGATCCGCAAGGTGGACTCTGCAGGGGTCATCACCACCATCGCGGGCACGGGAGAGACCGGGTTCAGCGGCGACGGCGGTCCGGCGACCGAGGCACGGCTGGACGGCCCCTCTGGCGTGGCGGTGGACGGGGCAGGCAACCTCTTCATCGCCGACCGGGACAACCGTCGGATCCGCAAGGTGGACTCTGCGGGGGTCATCACTACCATCGCGGGCACCGGAAGGTTTGTGTTCGGCGGGGACAACGGGGACGGCGGCCCGGCGGTCAATGCCCATCTAAACCAACTCTCTGGTGTGGCGGTGGACGGAGCGGGCAACCTCTTCATCGCCGATTTGGGTGACCGTCGGATCCGCAAGGTGGACACGGCAGGGGTCATCACCACCATCGCGGGCACGGGAGAGACCGGGTTCAGCGGCGACGGCGGTCCGGCGACCGAGGCGCGGCTAGACAGACCCTATGGCGTGGCGGTGGATGGCGCGGGCAACCTCTTCATCGCCGATTGGTACAACGACCGGATTCGCAAGGTGGACTCTGTAGGGGTCATCACTACCGTCGCGGGCACGGATAACCGCGGGTTCAGCGGGGATGGTGGCCCGGCGACCGAGGCGCGGCTAGACAGACCCTCTGGCGTGGCGGTGGACGGCGCGGGCAACCTCTTCATCGCCGATTGGTACAACCGTCGGATCCGCAAGGTGGACTCTGCGGGAGTCATCACTACCGTCGCGGGCACGGGTACCCACCGGTTCAGCGGCGACGGCGGTCCGGCGACAGCGGCCCGGCTTAGCTCCCCCTCTGGCGTGGCGGTGGATGGCGCGGGCAACCTCTTCATCGCCGATTTAGGTGACCGTCGGATCCGCAAGGTGGACACGGCAGGGGTCATCACCACCATCGCGGGCACGGGTAACCGCCGGTTCAGCGGGGATGGTGGCCCGGCGACCGAGGCGCGGCTAGACAGACCCTCTGGCGTGGCGGTGGACGGCGCGGGCAACCTCTTCATCGCCGATCGGGACAACCGTCGGATCCGCAAGGTGGACTCTCCAGGGGTCATCACTACCGTCGCGGGCACGGGAGAGACCGGGGTCAGCGGGGATGGTGGCCCGGCGACCGAGGCGCGGCTATTCAGCCCCTGGGGCGTGGCGGTGGATGGCACGGGCAACCTCTTCATCGCCGATGAGGCCAACGACCGGATTCGCAAGGTGGACTCTGCGGGAGTCATCACTACCGTCGCAGGCACGGGCAACCGCGGGTTCAGCGGCGACGGCGGCCCGGCGACCGAGGCGCGGCTTAGCTCCTCCTGGGGCGTGGCGGTGGATGGCGCGGGCAACCTCTTCATCGCCGATCGGCGCAGCTACCGGATCCGCAAGGTGGACTATGCAGGGGTCATCACGACCGTCGCGGGCACGGGCAACCGCGGGTTCAGCGGGGATGGTGGCCCGGCGACCGAGGCGCAGCTAGACAGACCCTATGGCGTGGCGGTGGATGGTGCGGGCAACCTCTTTTTTGTTGATGGGAGCAACCACCGGATCCGCAAGGTGGACTCTGCAGGGGTCATCACGACCGTCGCAGGCACGGGTAACCGCGGGTTCAGCGGCGACGGCGGCCCGGCGACAGCGGCCCGGCTTAGCTTCCCCGCTGACGTGGCGGTAGATGGCGCGGGCAACCTCTTCATCACCGATTCTGCCAACCTCCGGATTCGCAAGGTGGACACAGCGGGGGTCATCACCACCGTCGCAGGCACGGGTAACCGCGGGTTCAGCGGCGACGGCGGCCCGGCGACGGCGGCCCGGCTCGACAGCCCCGTTGGTGTGGCGGTAGACGGAGCGGGCAACCTCTTCATCGCCGATTCGGGGAACGGCCTGATCCGGATCCTGACGCCAGCAGTGCAGTAACCGGACCTACCCTTTCGGCGGCCTTGAACACTGCCAGTTTCACGGCCGGTGTCGCCCCCAGCTCGATCGCAAGCCTGTTCGGCGAGGGTTTGGTTACGGAACCCCTCTCTGCAAGCAGAAGCGCCGGTGTGCTTGCCCGGCGCTCCTGACGGAATTGGCCGGTGTTCGCTTCGAGATCATCGATGTCACGGAAGTCGCTGGCGCGGCCCGGCTGCGGTTACCGTGGGAAGATGAGGCACCCGTCGAGTTGGCGCTCACGATCAGTGAGGTGCCCCGGCGGCCTTCACGCCTGTTTCTCACCCTGGCCAGCCTCCAGGGCACACCATCAAAAGGAACAGGGGAGTCTGCCCCGACACTCCTCCCGCGCCTGTCGGCAGCCTTGTTGGACTCCTACCAACCGGACGCGGCTTCCGTTCCCCAATCCCCTGTCAGACCGCAGCAATAATTGACGGTGGCAATGGTTACGGCATCGAAACGCAGCGAACACAAGGTGAATCACCGGCGTCATCCAATTTCTTCCGAAGATATCCATCCCGTCCTCCTCGGTTGCTGGTTTAGGATTGGAAAGGGTTTTTCCTTACCCCTATAAACAGTCGAAACGGGGATTTATTACAGGTTTTTTTGGATGGGACTGTTCAGGACTGCCCGGAGGCTTTGGGGGATAAGGATTGGGTGCGTGCGTCAATGCGGCGCTTGAGCAGACTGATGGCACGGTTCATGCGGACGGCGACGTTTCCGCGGGAAATGTGAAGGCATCGAGCGATCTGCTTGTTGGAGAATTCCAAAAAAAGTCCGAACCGGATGGACGTGACCTTGCCCCTCCCCGGATCATTCGAAACTCTCGGAGTCGGCCGTGCTTTCTCCCAGGGGAGCCGGCCGTCGCGGGCGGCGTTCGGCGGGCTTGGCCGGCTGCGGGGGAGCTTTCGGCTTCGGGGCGGCAGGAGTCACCCTTGTCGGGGCTGGAGGCTCCACCTTGCCGGACTGCAGGCCCTTTTCCTGCAGCACTTCTCGGATCATGGCCTTGATCTCGCCGGGATCGGCGCCGACAGACCGGGTGGCGAAGGCCTTGCTGACCTCGCCGAAGTAGAGTGAGCGGTGGGGGAAGGGAATCTCGATGCCCAGCTCGTCGAACCTCTTCTTGATGCGGCGGTTCATCTCCCGGCCCACCATCCACTGCTTGATGGGCGCGGTCTTGATGCGGGCCTTGATCATGACGGCCGAGTCGGCAAACTCATCCACCCCCATCACCTCCAGTGGGGCCAGAATGAACGATTCATAGGTTTCCTCCTGCATCATTTCGTCGGCCAACTCCTTGACCACCGCCGAGACGTGGTCGGTATCCTCCTTGTAGGCCACGCCGATGTTGAAGACGTAGTAGGAGTATTCCTGCGTCATGTTGGACAGGGTGTTGATGGTGCCGTTGGGAAAGATGTGAACGGTGCCGTCCAGGCTTCGCAGCACGGTGGTCCTCAGGTTGATCTGCTCCACCAACCCCCCGGTGCCGTTGATGATGGCCACGTCGTTGACCCGGACCTGGTTCTCTAGCAGCATGAACAGTCCCGAAATCACGTCCCGCACCAGGTTCTGAGCCCCGAATCCGACTGCCAGCCCGGCCACTCCGGCGCCGGCCAGCAGCGGCCCCACGTTGAAGCCGGCTTCCTCCAGGGCCATCATGAGAACCACCACCCAGATCGACACCACCACCGTCTTGCGGAAAATGCCCCCCAGCGTGGCCGCCCGCTTGTCCAACTCGAGATCGGGCTCGTGCCGGCGGGCCTGCATGACTTTGACCAGCCGCATGCGCACCCTGGGGATGTAGCGATGAATCAGGCGAGAGGCGATCCAGGCCATCAGAAACAGTCCGGCGATCTTGGCGCCTGCACCCGCATAGCGAGTCGCGAACTCGCCCATTTGAGTCCAATCGATCAAAGGAGCACCTCCTCGGTTCCCGGGCGCCGGTGGAAGCAGCCCCCGCCAATGGCTCCACCGGCCATCGGGACCCTGCTCGAGCGGGTTGGCGCCGGCAGCCGCGAGCGGTCCGGGCGCCCTGGATTCCGGTTACGGGTCACGTTTCGCTGCCGTCACTGTCCGGCAGCTCGTTGTCCAGCACGGCCAATACTTCTTCAGCATCCGCGGCCTGGTCTTCGGGGACGTGGATTCTGGCTCCGAAGCCGTGGTGGTTCAGGCCCCCTCTGAAGGGACCCAGCGGCAACAACGTCGAGGCTTCCTCGCCCTGCACGGTAAAGTCAATGCCGGCATCCTGCAGCACCGACTTGACCACCATCAGAAGAGCGACGTCGGTGGTCTCGAATACCATCACCCATTGCCGGGGTTCGGACTCTTGGTCGGTAGTCATTGGAAAATTCACCCGGGGATCGGAAGGCCGCTGGCCGCTTCCTGACCTTATGCTAGAATGAACCCCTGCTCAGGTGCAAATAGACCCGAGTCCGACTAAAATTTCGGGGACCTGGTTTGAATCCGAGAGCCCTTCCCATCCTTGTCTTCCTTTTGTTCGCCGGCCCGGTCCAGGGACTGGCGGCCGACTCCCCGCTGCCCGAAAGAGCGCGGTCTGTCCTGCAGCAGCACTGCCTGTCCTGCCACGGGGAGACGCGCATCTCGGGCCTGGATCTCCGCCAGAGGGAGTCCCTGCTCAAGGGCGGCGACAGCGGTCCCGCCATTGTTCCCGGGCACCCGGAAGAGAGCCTGCTCTACCAGGCCGTCCTCCAGACCGGAGAGTTGAAGATGCCGGTGGGCGGGACTCTCTCGCCAGAAGAAAAGGAGATCCTGCGAGAATGGATCCAGGCGGGCGCTCCCTGGGAGGAAGACCCTCATGGCTCCAACGGGTTTTCCACCTGGTGGTCGTTTCAGGCCCTGGGCGACCCCGAGGCGCCAGAAGTGCGCAATCCGGGCTGGGTTCGCACGCCGGTGGATGCCTTCGTGCTGCGCAAGCTGGAGGAAGAAGGCCTGGACCCGGCGCCCCGCGCCGGCAAGCTGACGCTGCTCCGGCGGGCCAAGTTCGACCTGCACGGCCTGCCGCCCACGGAGGAGGAAATCGAGCAGTTTCTCGGCGACAAGGCTCCCGGGGCCTTTGCCCGGCTGGTGGACCGCCTGCTGGCCTCGCCCCGCTACGGGGAACGCTGGGGCCGCCACTGGCTGGACGTCGCGCGCTACGCCGATTCCAGCGGCCTGGACGAAGACATCACCATGCCCTATGCCTGGCGCTACCGGGACTACGTGGTCGACAGCTTCAATCGGGACCTTCCCTACGATCGCTTCGTGAAGGACCAGATCGCCGGCGACCTCTATCCCTCCGACCGGCCGGGGCATCCCAACGTTCGGGCCGTGCTGGGGACCGGGTTTCTGGCGATCGGCCCCCGCGCCATCGCCCAGCAGGACAAGACCAAGATGGTCTACGACCTGGTGGACGAGCAGATCGACACCCTCTCCAAGACTTTCCTGGGACTGACCATCGCCTGCGCTCGCTGCCACGACCACAAGTTCGACCCGATTTCCACCAAGGACTACTACTCCCTGGCTTCCATCTTCGCCAGCACCCGCAGCTTCGGCGTCCTCATACCGCCCGACAAGAAGCCGCCCTTCGTGTCCAAGTTCTACTTCGAGCCCCTGGTTCCCAAGGAGGTCCATCAGCGCTACCGGAGCCACCAGGACAAGATCAAGGGGCGGGAGTCACTGATCGAGGCACTGGTGCTGACAGGAGTCGCCGGGAATCTCGAAGAAAAGCTCTATCCCCTGCTGGCCGAATACATGCTGGCGGCCCGGCGTGTCTACCTGCAAGGCGAGTCCCTGAAGCAGGTGGCGGACGCGGAGGATCTGGACCCGAAACTGCTGCAGCGCTGGATCGAATACCTCCAACCGGGCAACGCCTTTCGTCCCTACCTGGAGAAGTGGCACCGGGCCGAGTCCTCCGAGCTCGCCAGGGTGGCGGAGGAATACCAGGATCTCTTCGACAGGTTGTCCGGAGAGTGGCACCAGCGCCTGCGGCAATGGAGGCAGAAGGTGGAGGTGGCCGTCCGGGAGGGCAAGGCTCCCCGCAAGAAACCGCACTTCTTTGACGAGTTCATCACCGTGGAGGGTCGCTTTTTCAACTCGGTGATCAGTCCTCCTCCCAAGGCCGAGGGGACCAAGCTGGACAGCGGCCCCTTCGGAATACAGGAAGAGGAAAGGGAAGAGCTGCTGCCCAAGGAGACCCGGGACCGCATCGGCGAACTGAGAAAGGAGGTGGAGCTTCTGGAGGAGTCGTCGCCTCCGGAGCCACCCCTGGCTTCCGCCGTGGCCGAGGGGGAACCCGTCGACCAGAGGGTGTTCGTCCGCGGCAGTTACCAGACTCCTGGCGAGCCGGTGGCGAAGCAGTTCCCGGTGGTGCTGGCCGGAAGCCGGCAGACGCCGATCACTCAAGGCAGCGGGCGCAGGGAGTTGGCCGAGTGGCTGACCCAAGCAGACCATCCCCTGACCAGCCGGGTGATGGTCAACCGCATCTGGCACTGGCACTTCGGCGAGGGCCTGGTGCGCACTCCCAACAACTTCGGCACCACCGGCGAGAGACCCACCCATCCGCGGTTGATGGATTACCTGGCGCGCCGATTGGTCGAGAGCGGATGGTCCCTCAAGGCCATGCACCGGTTGCTGCTGCTGTCCAACACCTACCAGCAGAGCAGCCAGGCCTCTCCCAAGACCATGGAATCGGATCTGGACAATCGGCTGTGGTCCCGAGCCAGGCGCCGCCGGCTCTCGGTGGAGGAAATGCGGGACTCCTTCCTGGCGCTGGACGGTTCCCTGGACCTGACCATAGGCGGCACGCTGGCCTCCCGGAAAATGGACTATGCCCAGAAGGGTCCGGAACAGGCCTTTCATCCCAACGAAACCCGCCGGCGCAGCCTTTACGTTCCGGTGATTCGCAACAAGATCCCCGGCGTGATGAAGCTGTTCGACTTCGCCAACAGCTCCTTGAGCTCGGCCAGGCGGACCGAGAGCAACGTCGCCACCCAGGCGCTCTACATGATGAACAGCGAGAACGTGGCCGATCGGTCGCGCTCCCTGGCCAGGCATTTGACGGCGGCCGATGAGGAGGACTCCGGGCGTGTCCGCAGAGCCTATCTCATCACCCTGACCCGGCTGCCCACGCCCCAGGAGGTGGAGGAGTCACTCGCCTACCTGCGGAACTATCCGGCGGGTTCGGGGAAGGACGGCGACTCCCGCCTGGACGCCTGGCAGAGCCTCTGCCGGATTCTGATGACCTCCAACGAGTTCAACTTTGTCAACTGAGGGAACCATGAATCTCCCATCCCGACCCATTTCCCGACGGGCGATGCTGCGCCGAACGGCCTGCGGATTCGGAGCTCTGGGACTGCAGGCCCTACTGGCGCAGGACGCCGGCCTGCTGGCCGGCTCCGCGCCTGGCAATCCACTGGCTCCCAAGCTTCCCCACTTCAGCCCCCGGGCCAAGCGGGTCATCTTCGTGTTCATGCACGGCGGTCCTTCCCAGGTGGACACCTTCGACCCCAAGCCCCGGCTGGACAGGGATCACGGCAAGCCCATCCCCTTCAAGCTGTCGCTCCAGTTCTCTACCGAGGATCTGGGCGGCCTGATGAAGTCGCCCTTCGCCTTCCGCCGCTACGGTGAGAGCGGCATTCCGGTCAGCGATCTCTTTCGACACGTGGGAGCCCACGCCGACGAGCTGTGCGTGATTCGCTCCATGGTGGGCGAGGGCGTGGACCATGGGGCGGCCCTGCTCCAGCTCAACACCGGCACGCTCAACTTCACCCTGCCCAGCATGGGGTCCTGGATCTTCTACGGTCTGGGGACCGAGAACCAGAACCTGCCCGGTTATATTGAAATCAAGCCCTCCTATTACCACGGCGGGTCCAGGAACTGGCATTCCGGCTTTCTGCCGGGCGCCTACCAGGGGACTCCCATCGGCAACGACACGGTCAAGGTGCCGGACATCCAGGACAACCCCATCGAGCACCTGACCAGCGGCAAGCTGACCTCGGAGCAGCAGCGCTACGAGCTGGAGATGCTGCAGAAGATCAATCGGCGCAACGCTCTGGACAACGATTTCGATCCCAAGCTGGAGGCCCGCATCCAGTCATTCGAGCTGGCCTTCCGCATGCAGATGGACGCTCCGGAGATCCTGGATATCAAGGGGGAATCGGAAGCCACCCGGAAGCTCTACGGTCTGGACGACAAGCGCACCCACGACTACGGCTGGCAGTTGCTGCTGGCCCGCAGGCTGGTGGAGAGGGGTGTGCGGGTGGTGCGCTGCTGGCACAGCTACAAGTGGGACCAGCATAGCGATCTGGCGCGGCTGCACGCCCAGAACGCCCGCGAGGTGGACAGGCCTATCGCGGGACTGTTGACCGACCTCAAGGCCCGCGGGCTGCTTAAGGATACGCTGGTGGTGTGGGGAGGCGAGTTCGGACGCACGCCCTTCGCCCAGCACGACGGCCGCGACCACAACCCCTACGGCTACACCATGTGGATGGCCGGCGGCGGGGTCAAGCCGGGAGCCACCTACGGAGCCACCGACGAATTCGGCTATCACGCCGTGGAGGATCGCATGCACATTCACGACCTGCATGCCACCATCCTCCACCTGCTCGGCCTGGATCACGAGGCCCTCACCTACCACCACGGCGGCCGCGATTTCCGCCTGACCGATGTTCACGGCGTGGTCGCCCAAAAAATCATGGCGTGAGCCGCTGAGACCGGCCATGCCCGTCTCTACCCAATGTCGGCCCCTACTCCACAGAGGGGCACGAAGAAATACTACAAAGAGCCGAGCCTTTTTCTGATTTCGTCAGGGTGCGGGATTTGCTGTCGGGATGGGTCGTGGCCCCCGGGAGCGCGGGCGTCGCGCCCGCATCCTTGTTCCTGGATGGATCCCCTACATCAATGCGCAGGATGCACAGGGCGGAGTCTGCAGATCATGACCTTTGCCAGCCCAATGTCATGCCCGAAAGAGAGATCCTGATCAAGGCCGTCGATCGGGCCGTGGCCCAGGGGTGGCTGGGCATTCGGGACATGGGCTATCGCTACGACGGGGTGGTCCTCCACCAGGGAACGGTCCGGGTCAACGCCTCCCGGCTGGACAGAAAGAGCTGGCTGTTCAACCACCCCGACCGGATTCTGCTTTCCGAAGAGTTCGCCGAAGCCTTTTTCGGCAGCGACCCCCACCACTGGGTGGCCCTGGTCCACTGCTCCCGGTGCAGGGTGGAGTTCGAGTCCACCGACACCGAGCGCTGCTGGCAGTACCACCTGGACCAACTCCTGCTGTCGCCTCAACCCCTGAAGTATCTGGAAGCGTTTCTCTGACCCGCGGTTTGGCAGCCCGGCGCCCACCCCCCGCCGCATCGGTCTTCGCCTGTAGGTTGGACTTTGCGAACCCGCGACGGCGCACAAGATCTCGCCGTTGGCTCGCCTTGTGCGTACCCCCCTCCGCAGAAGCCTTCGCCATTCGGCTCGGGCTTCTGCGACTCCCCCTCAAGGGGGGAGTGATACTCGAGTGTTTGAAGGGACGTTTGGGGGGATTGAGGGGCGGGATGATCTGCGGGGGGTAACTGAAACCTCGCAAGGAGCAACTGTAATCACTCCCCCCTTGAGGGGGAGTCGGCGAGAGGGCGAAGCCCGTCTTCGAGCCGGAGGGGGGCCGACGCGGCGTCGCGAGAGGGCCCAGCCCGCTGTCGAGCCGGAGGGGGCCAACGCGGCGTTCCGAAAGTGACGATCAGAGGCACTTCGAGTGGCACCTTGGCGGCGGGTCGCGCTGCCCCCGGCTATCCAACGGATTCCTGCTGGACCTCCGATTGGCGGGACTTGCCCTGAAGATCGTAGAGGGAGACGAACTTTCCAGGATAGGTGGGAATGGGAAACTCGTTCATGTCAAAGCGAGCCACGCTGCGGTGGCGTCCCCGGACCAGGCGGACAAAGACCTCGCTGGTGGCCGTGTTCTCGCCGTCGTAAATGCGGAAGGCGTCGGCGGCCCGGTAGCTGAGAATGAGGGTTCGCCGCGGGTGGGAGGAGGTGTTGGGGGCCGAGGCATGGGGGGCCATGCAGTGCATGAAGATGGCGGTTCCGGCTCCGCCCTCCACGGGCAACGCCCCGGAGCCATCCACGGGTTCGGTAACCCGGCCCTGGAAGAGGCCGTCCCGGGTGTGGCTCAGCAGTGGCCCGGTGTGGCGGCCGGGGATGATCTTCAGGCAGCCGTTGCGTTGGCTGGCGTCGTCCAGATAGAAAAGGACCGCCAGCGAGTCCCGGTTGGTCAGAGGATAGTACGACAGGTCCTGGTGCCACTCCACCACCGAGCCCACATCGGCGGGCTTCATGTTGATCTTGCTGTACTGGATCAGCAGATCGGGCCCCAGAAGCTGCTCCACGCAGTCCAGCAGCCTGTCCGAAACCGAAAGGCGGCCGAATTCCGGAAAGTGGTGGCAGGGCTGGTAGATCCGCCTCACGCGGGTTCCCTCAGGGGTCTGGGCGGGTTCCATTTCCATCAGGGTGCTGTCGTGATTCGCCAGGGTGTTCCCGGAGCAGATGCCCTCGATTTCTTCCCGGAATCGGTCGACCTCCCCTTCCGGCAGGAACCCGTCGCAAACGGTAAAGCCGTCGGTGTGGTATTGGCGCACCTGCTCTGGGCTCAGCATGTTTTCCTCCGTTTCCAATGAGTCAGGCTACAGCCAAAACCCGGTCGATGGCAAGCGGGTTCCAACCCAGGGGGGGCGGCTTCTCAACGAATCCCCTGACGTTGGGAGCCTTCCCGCTTCCAGCGCTGGCGCAGTTGCCGGTAGATGCGCCTGGCCTCGGCCACCCTGTCCAGCAGTTCGGGTCCCTGCTCGGCCAGTCGCCGGGTCTCCCACCATGCGGCTCGTTCACCTTCGCCCCGGGGCTCATCGCTGACTTCGCTCCCGTGGATCGACCGGGCCCGGGCCACCAGCCGTTCCACCTCGTCCAGGCTGTCCAGCCGGGTGGCGATCAACTGCTCAACCCGGTCGTGGTTCCAGAATCTCAAGGGCTTGCGGACCAGCCCGCCCGTGCGTTCCTGGCTCCGAACCTGCAGAGAGCAGAGAGCCGGAGCCTCCGGCCAGAGTCGGTCTTCCAGTTCCACCGGCCCGGCTTGTCTCATCCGGTCGTCAAGCCTAGCCACGTAGGAGGCCCTCACTCGCAACGGATGCGCCCCTGCCGCCTCATTCTCCAGCAGATCCACTTCGGGGGGATGCAGGGTAGTCAGGTAGATCTCCCGCTTCCCTGCCGAGATCCAAAGGCCCGCTTCAAGAGTGCCCAGAATCTCGTCCGGATATCGCCGGGTCTCCTCGGCCGGGATCAGTCCGTCGCCGTCCGCATCCAGCCGCCGGCACTCCCGTTGAGCGAAATCGGAATGAAAGGTCAACTCCACCGTCACGTCCAGGTGGGAGGCTCCCGCCGTGGCCACGATGTGGTGCTGCACCACCCGGTCCAGCACCCCGTGCCCCGGCAGCCGCTCCACGCCCGCCAACGCGCAGCCCAAGAGACCCGCCAGGATGATTCCTCTTTTCAAGGCTCAGTTCCTCCGCTCCCCCCCGAGAGCTTCAATCCCGTCAGGTTATCCCAACCACAAATAAACTATCGTTGCAGGATGTTTCCGGTGACTTGTGAGAACTGCCGGCTAGCTCAGAGCGATCCATCATCACTTGTTTCCGCCATACCTGATCTTTGTTTTTCTTCCGTCATTGTGCCTGAATTCGACCCAAGAGCCGATCTTCTCTCCATCGATATAGAATCCGCCTCCCCTGACCCTCTTTTTTCTGTCCAGGAACCGATAAATGTTCCAGCGTCCCTGCCTCAGTCCGTCGGCGTAGGAGCCTTCGATGTATAGTTTGCGATTCTTCGTTTTGAAATAAAATTCAGTCCAAAAGCCGTGTTTCTTCCCCTCCGCATAGGGGCCTTCTCCGAGCAGCATGCCGTTTTTGGTCTTTATGGTCCACTTGCCGAACCGCTTGCCGGCAACAACATGACCGTCGTATGTCGTTCCGTTTGCGTCTCTGTGGAACCAGGAATTCCGCTCTCTTCCGTGTTCGTAGTAGACGCCCTCAATGGTTCCGTTCGCCCAGCGAATGATCCAATTGCCGTGTCGCCTATCCTCCCAATAGGGGCCCAGATTTACATCGCCGTTGGTGAAACGCTCGACCCAACCCCCATGCCGCTTGCCGTTCGCGTAGGATCCTTCCCGAGTGATCCTTCCGTCCTTGTCGCGCCAGACCCAGTCCCCATGCCGCTTGCCGCTTACGTAGGGGCCTTCCGTGACGTTTCCGTCCCCATAGCGCTGGACCCAGTGGCCATGCAACCTTCCTTTCACTAGTCGCCCCTTCATTACATATTCGTCTTCCGCGGTGCGCCCGACCCGCTCTCCGTCCACATAAAAACTATCTCTCTTGCTTCCATCTTGGTTGAACCAGATCCACTGGCCGTGCATTTTGCCATGTTGGAGATCTCCCCTACCTTCTCGAGTTTTCTCGCTCCTGTCCGAGACCCACGTGAGTATCCCCTTCCCCTGAGCCCGTCCCCCGGAACAGTCTGCCGTCCATGTCACAGTTTGATTTGGCTGGGGGTTAGTACTCCAGACATAGCATCCCTCCTGTCCCGTCAGCTCCGTCCAGCACGAGGAACCTTTCGACTGTGATGTACATTTGGCTCCGTCGAGCCGCGACAGCGACGCATGGGGGAGCTGTTGGTCCAATTTCCAGATCCGCTTGAGCGTACCCTTCCCGTGGGCCACATTCCCGACATATCCCCCAGTCCAGATAACGGTCTGGTACGGCTGGTAGTCGGAAGTCCATACATAGCTTCTCGACGGATTGGCCAGTTCCATCCAACATTCGGAGCCTTTTGGCTTGCCAGTGCAAGAGGGCTTTTCACCCTGCAGCTCCCCGATCTCGATCGACAAGTTCAGCGCCTCCCTATAGAATTCGCTTTCTCTCCCGGCGACCATCAAATACCTGTTCACGGATTCCTTAGCGTTCTGGAGTAAGCCTGCCGAAAAAGCAACCTTCGCATACTTGAAGTGGAACTCATCAGGCAATGTCAGATCATGGGCTTGTCGTATTGCGACGATTTTGCTCATCATGTCGAGAGCAGCTTTCGTTTCTTTGCCTTCCATCAGCCGATCGGCCCGAAGGAGATACTGATCCACCAATACCTCCGGGGGAAGCTGGGCGGTCGCAACAGAGAAGCAGCCTAGCCAGACCCATGCCCCCACTCCTGCGATTGCTCTTCGCATCACTTTCCTCCTTCCACCGATTGTGCCCTGTGATTCGAATGCAGATCTTTCAATGTTACAGCTTAGTTTACAAGTCTTTCTTGCGGCGGTTTAGCCGGGTTGGAAGACGACTCTCAGCCTCAATTAATCCTCTCCTCCAATCCTTGAAGGATGGCGGCCTTTCGATTAGACTGCCGTGGCGGCCGCAGAACCGGCGAGCCAAGGTCGGGAGGACCGGTTGCAGACCCATCTGAAGCGAGCGGAGGTTGAGCCATGGGGCACAAGTATTCGGTGATTCTATGCACACTGGCGTCTACCGGCGGCAATGTCTGGGAGAAGCCCCGGGAGGTGCTGGAAGCGGTGGCCGAAGCGGGCTATGACGGCGTGGACCTGGATGCCGAGCCGGACCGCATCGAGGCCAGCCTGTTCAACCAGGTGACGGAAATGGCCTTCTCGCTGGGCCTGAAGGTTCCGGCCCTGATCGGAGCCTGGGCGCCCTGGCACGCGGGGGAAGTCCGGGACCTGGCCTCCACCGACGAATCGGAGCGGCGCCACGGGGTGGACTATGCCAAGAAGAGCGTGGACCTGGCGGCCACCTTCGAGGAACCTCCCGTCTTCGAGATCGTGGCCTCGCCGGCCCAGTCCGAGTACCCGGTGACCAAGACGCCGATCCACCTGCTGCGGGCCAACTTCATCCAGTCCACCCGGGAAATCACCGAGTATGCGGCCGAGCGAAACGTCGATATCGCCATCGAGCCCATCAACCGCTTCGAAGGGTATGCCGGTTTCCTCAACAGCCTGGTTGAAGGCAAGGGGATCGTGGACGAGATCGACGCCCCCAACCTGGGAGTCCTGGCCGATTTCTTCCACGTGAACATGGAGGACGGCCCCTTGACCGACGCCCTGCGGGCAGCCGGCGACCGGCTCATGCACATCCACCTGGCCGACAACAACCGCCAGACGCCCGGGACCGGCCACATCGACTTTCTGGATGTGGTGCGGACGCTCAATGCCATGAACTTCTCGGGTTACATTTCACTCGACAGCGTTCCCTGCAAGCCCGACTGGAGGACCGCTCTCACCGGCACCATCGACTTCATGAAGCAGATGGAGAAATCGGCGGCCCTGCAGGAGAGAATCGCCAAGGCCGTCTGAGCTCGCTCGGTGTTCTGTTTCAGGACACTAACCCCCCGGCTGAAGATCCAGGAGACCCTATGCCCCCCGATTCGCGCCATTCGCCGGAAGTGCTCGGAGCCCTGCGGGCCTTCGATACGGCCACGGTTTCCAACGCCATCGAAAAGCTGGCCCTGCGGGACCGGGTCACCGGCTATGCCTCCAACCGGATCAGTTGCCAGTTTCCCCAGCTCGAACCCATGGTCGGCTACGCGGTCACGGCGACGGCCGACAGCACCACTCCGGGGGACCGCAGGCCGCCTCGGGTGGACGAGTTGCTGGAAGTGCTGGAGGCCGCTCCCCGGCCCATCGTCCTGGTGATCCAGCACAATGGCCACCAACGCGAGCGCTGCTGCCTCATCGGCGACATGTTCTGCTGCGTTCTGGACAAGTTGGGCTGCGTCGGCATCGTCACCGACGTCAATGCGCGGGACAAGAGCGGAATCGCCCGCAGGACTCCGGGATTCCAGATCTTCAGCGCCGGTTGGGTGGCTTCCCACGGGTATCCGGCCTACCTCAGCTTCAACACCCCGGTGACCGTCGCCGGCCTCACCATCCACCCCGGCGACCTGCTGCACGGAGACGAGAGCGGCCTGATCACTATCCCGGCGGAGGCCGTCGATTCCCTGGCGGACGCGGCCCGGCAGGTGCAGGATGAGGAGGCGGAATTCTTCGACCTGGTGGAAAACCGCTTCAGCCTGGATGCATTGAAACGGCGCATGCGGCCGGACAAGCCCTGAGCCGGCCAACCTGCCGCAACCACAACCCACTTCTCTATGAGTTCCGACTCTCCCATCAGAAACGCACCGGTCAGGCCCTGGCCGATGCTGCTTGCCGTGGGACCGGGGATCGTGCTGGCGGCCGGAGTGATCGGCTCGGGCGAGCTGATCAACACGCCGCTGCAGGCGGCCAGGTTCGGCTTCGTTCTGCTGTGGGCGGTGCTGCTGTCCTGCGTGATCAAGTACTTTCTCCAGGTCGAGGTGGGCCGCTATTGCCTGGTTCACAACCGGACCGTCTTCGAGGCCTTGAGCCCCTTTCCCGGTCCCCGCCTGCGGCAGACCTCCTGGCTGGTGTGGGGCTTCATGCTGGGGTGGCTGCTGGCCCAGGTGGGCTCCTCGGGGCTGGTGGGAGCCATGGCCGGCCTGATGCATGGAATCGTGCCGCTCTCCTCCAACGCCATCGGATCGGCTCGAATCTGGGCGGTGCTGGTGGTGGTCGCGGTCCAACTGCTGCTCTGGCGGGGTCTCTACGGGCGGCTGGAGAAGATGATGATCGGCCTGGCCCTGCTGCTGAGCGTGTCGGCGCTGGTGGGCCTGGTCATGCTTCAAGGGACCCCCTTCAGCGTGAGCGGAGCCGACTTGTGGTCAGGCCTGGGCTTTTCCCTGGGAGATACCGAGGTTCGCCTGGCGGCCTTCGCCGTCATCAGCCTCATCGGCGCCCTGGGGGTCTCCGGCGCGGAGCTGGTGGTCTACCCCTACTGGGTGCTGGAGAAGGGCTACGGCAGACTTCTGGGGCCGAGGGATTCCAAGGGCTGGGTCGAACGGGCCCGGGGCTGGATCCGAATGCTCAAAGTGGATGCCGGCCTGGCCACCCTGCTGGCTACGGCGGTGACGGCCGCCTACTTCATCTTGGGAGCGGCCATTCTCTTTCCGCTGGGCATGACGCCGGCGGGCATCGGCGTGGTCGACCAGATTTCCTCCATCTTTACCGAAAGCTACGGTCCCTGGTCCAAGGGCATCTTCCTGGTCAGCGCCATGGCCACCCTGCTTTCCACCCTGCTGGCGGCCACGGCCGTCAACGGGCGGATCATCACCGACTTCCTGTGCAGCCTGGGATTGGTCGACCGAAGCCGCCCCCAGGCCGTGCGCAAGTCCCAGCAGGTGGTCCAGACCGCCTTTCTGGCGTCGGTGCTCACCCTCTATCTGCTGGTCCCCACCCGGCCCGCCCTGATGGTGCTGGTCAGCCACTACATCATCGGCGTGGCCGGCACGCCCCTGGCCACCATCGCCATCTGCTGGCTGGCCTTCCGCACAGAGCGGCCTCTGAGAATGAGCCGTCCGGTGGCCGTGCTGCTGCTGGCTTCGGCCGGGGTCATCATCGGATGCGTGGTCTTTGGACTGGCCGTTCAGGCCGGCTTGATTCGGTAAGCCGCCGGTGCCTCGGCGCCGCTGTTGCATCAACCATGTCATTCAAAGTGGAGCTTGCATGATCATTCGAACGGCGGAGGCTCTCCGTCAACTCACCTGCCGAATCCTGTCAGCCGCCGGCGCCGACCGGTCCAACGCCCAAGAGGTTGCCGAGCACCTGGTGCTGGCCAACCTCAGAGGAGTCGACACCCACGGAATCTGGCACATCCCCGGATACGTGAAAGCCATCCGGGCCGGGCAGCTCGCCCCTGAGCAAAAGCCCGGGATTCTGGAAGAGAGCCACAACACGGCTCTGATCTCGGGTCACTGGACCTTCGGGCAGGTGGCGGCCCGGTTCGCCATGGAGACCGCCATCCGCAAGGCCAGCCGGGAACAAATGGCCCTGGTGGGCCTGGTCCAGGCCCACCACGTCGGACGCCTGGGGCACTACGCGGAAATGGCTGCCGCCGAGCGGATGATCTCCATGGTCTGGGTAGGGGGCTTGAGCGAGAACAAGCCCAGGGTGATGCCGTTCGGCGGCAGCCGCCCGCTGCTGCACACCAATCCCATCGCCCTGGGAATTCCCGCTGGAGACGAACCTCCCATGGTGGCCGATTTCGCCACTTCGGCCATCTCCGGGGTCAAGGTCGACAACGCCTTCAGCCGGGGGGAATCGCTCCCTCCGGGGTGCATCGTGGACAAGGAAGGACGGCCCACCACCGATCCGGCCGCCTTCTTCGACGGGGGTGGCCACACCCCTTTCGGGCAGCACAAGGGTTGGGCCATCATGCTGGCGGCCGAGTTCCTGAGCCGCATCCTGCTGGGATCCGATTCCTTTGCCGACCCCCAGGTCTCCGACGACGTCCTGCGCCACCAGGGAGACACCTTCCTGGTCTTTCGGGCCGACCTGTTCCAGCCCTACTCCACCTTTGCCCGGCGGTCCGACCGGATGCAGCAGCGGGTGCGGGCGGTACCCGCGGCGGCCGGGTTCGACCGGGTGCGGGTTCCGGGCGATCCCGAGGTCGAGACTCAGGCTCGAAGGGAACGTGAGGGCATCCCCATCGCGGAGGACGTTTGGCAGCGGGTGGTGGAGACCGCGGAGTCGCTGGAAATCGATGAGTGTTGAAGACGGGAACGGGCCGAATGCTCACGGCGCCCGCACCCGGCCCCAAGAGGAGCAAGGAATGACAAGACCACGGCAGGCAGAACGACCCTCTGCCACCCGCTGCAAATTTTTGAGCCTGTCGGCCTTTACCGCGGCCTGCGTTCTCCTGTGGACCGCCGGCTGCGCCATCCACCCGTCCCGGGGATGGCCCGGTTGGGGCGGACCCGGCGGAGACTTCAAGGTCCGGACGGCCGGTCTTTCGACCACGTGGCCATCCGAGGGGCCACCTCAGCTCTGGAGCCGC
Source organism: Acidobacteriota bacterium (assembly GCA_022826755.1). GTDB lineage: Bacteria > Acidobacteriota > Terriglobia > Versatilivoradales > Versatilivoraceae > Versatilivorator. Next base: position 54,181 of record JAJDUG010000075.1, on the reverse strand, counting down.
GAGGTGGGGGACGGCTATGCAGGGATCCTGGCTGACGGGAAACGCCTCTACACCCTGTACCGGCAGGAAGCGGACGAAGTGGTGGTCGCCCTGGAGCCTGCAAGCGGCCGCACTCTATGGCAGCACCGCTATGCGGCGCCCATCATGAGGAAGCTGGACAACACCCACCGCAAGTATGGCGTCGGACCCCAGGCGACCCCCCTGCTCACCCGGGAAGGGCTGGTGACCATCGGCTGGAACGGCACTCTGCACTGCCTGAAGAAGGACACCGGCGAGGTTCTCTGGTCGTACGAGCTGGCCGGGGATTTCAGAAGCACCCCCTTGAGCCGAGGGTTTTCTTCCAGTCCCATCGGCTACAGAGACCTGGTCCTCTGCCTGGTGGGAGGCCCCGGTCACGGCCTGATGGCCTTCAACGCCGCGGACGGCCGGGTGGTCTGGACCCGGCACGACTTCAAGCGCTCCCATTCCTCGCCCATCCTGATCAACGTCGACGGACAGGATCAGTTTGTGGGCATGATGGAGGAGGAGGTGGTCGGGGTGGATCCCGAGACCGGAGACCTGCTCTGGAACCACACCCACGGCCTGGCCGGAGGCCTGACGGTCAGCACCCCGGCCTGGGGAGCGGACAACCGCCTGTTCCTCTCCACGGCCTACAAGGGGGGGAGCCGTGCCCTTGAGCTCAGACGCCGCAACGGCAAGACCTCGGTGGAGGAGTTGTGGTTCACCAAGCGGATGCGGGTGCACCACGGCAACGTCGTTCGCCTGGATGGGATGGCCTACGGCTTCAGCGGCGACTTCGGACCGGCCTTTCTCACCGCCATCCGGGTCTCCGACGGCGAGGTGGCCTGGCGCCATCGGGGATTCGCCAAGGGAACCCTGCTCTACGCCGACGGGAAGTTCATCATCCTGGATGAGGACGGCACCCTGGCCCTGGCCGTGCCGGGCGAGAAGGGAATAGAAATCCTGGCCCAGGCTCAGCCGCTGAAGTACAACTGCTGGACGGTGCCCTCCCTGGTTGGAGACACGCTCTACGTCCGCAGCCGAAAAAAGATCGTGGCCTTTGACCTGGGCGCGGAATGATTTGTAGTTGACTGCAAGGTGTAGGCCGTGGAGAAGGTCACATGCTGAAGCGCATCCATATCCGAGGGTACAAGTCGCTTGAAGACGTTGAGGTTTGCCTCCCTCAACTTGTGGTTCTTTTCGGACCGAACTCCGCCGGGAAGAGCAATCTGCTCGATGCCCTGCAACTGCTGTCGAAGCTGGGCGCGAGCCGGACGCTCAAAGAAGCCTTCGATCCACCCTATCGCGGCAAGCCGCTTGATTCCTTTACCCTCGGCGACGAAGGTATCAAGGGCTTGCTCAACCATCGGAGGCTTTCGTTTTCCATCGAGGCCGATCTGAGCCTTTCGGATACGGTGGTCGAGGCAGTCAATCGACGGATTCGGGAGATGCGTCCTACCAATGGAAAGTCCGGATCCAAAGAGAGAAGCAATGTTCCTGCCCGTGTCCGCGAGCGCAACTTGCGCTACCGCATCGAAGTCGAGATGCTGCCCAAGTCGGGCGTTCTGCGAGTTGCGGACGAATACCTGGCCGCTCTGAACAGCAAGGGAGATCCTACGGGTAGGCGCAAACCCTTTCTTGAACGGCAGGACGAGAGAATTCATCTGCGGCACGAAGGGCAGGCGCACCCAATCTACTATGATCGATATTTGGACCACAGCATCCTGTCCATGCCCCACTATCCTCCCCACTATCCCCACCTGGAAGCAGCACGGCTCGAGTTGGAAAGCTGGCAGTTTTTCTACTTTGAGCCGCGGGAACACATGCGTGCCGTCAATCCTGTCAAGGAAGTACGCCACATCGGATTGATGGGTGAAGAACTTGCCGCCTTCCTCAATACCATGAAGGCCACTGATCCGAATGGGTTCCGGGGAGTCGAAAAGTCATTGCACACCCTGATGCCGGATATTGAGGGCATCGAGGTCGAAGTGAGTAATCTTGGAGAAGTCGAACTTCACCTAAAGGAAGGAGGCGTGGCCATTCCGGCCCGCGTTCTTTCCGAAGGAACTCTTCGGATGCTGGGACTTCTGGCCCTGACCGGAGTCAAAGAAGTTCCTGCTTTGGTTGGTTTCGAGGAACCGGAAAACGGTGTTCACCCGCGCCGTGTGCAGTTAGTAGCGGAATTGCTCAAAACGAGAGAAAGCCTGAGGCAGACTCAATACATTGTCACGACCCACTCGCCGTTACTGACCGATCTGCTGGGTGACAACTCCCTGTTCGTGGTGAACAAACGTGACCGCAAGACAAGCATCCGTCCGTTCAGCACGTGGGGTCCGTTGGCGCGACGCGGTGATATTGAAACAGTCCTCAGCGACCACCAGGAAAGACGTCCCCTATCGGAGCGCATCCTGAGAGGGGACTTTGATGCGTGAGGTTGCAATCTTCGTCGAAGACTATGCGCATGAACAGGTTATCGGCACGCTGGTTGAGAGAATTGCCGCCGAATGTAATATCAGAGTACGACTCGACTGGCACAATGCCGTCAGAGGTCACGGCGAAGTTGTCGCGCAGCTAAGAAACTACTTGCGTGATCTCAGGCACCAAGGCGGTCCTTGGCCCGACCTGATTATCATTGCCGCCGACGCCAACTGCAAAGGCCTGAACGAGCGCGGGCGGGAAATGAGCGTTGCAGATGCGCCTGCCCCGATGTTGCTTGCGATTCCCGACCCGCACATCGAACGCTGGTTGCTGCTTGACGGCGCTGCTTTCAAGGCGGTCTTCGGCACGGGGTGCGAGGCGCCGGATCAGAAGTGTGATCGGGGCCGTTACAAGCACATTCTCATTGAGGCCATTCTTGCCACGGGCCACATGCCCAACCTGGGAGGTATTGAGCACGCTAAAGACATCGTGCTCCAAATGGACATCCAGCGTGCTGCACGAGCGGATCGATCCTTCCAGCGGTTCGTGGAGGAATTATTCAACACGTTTCGACAATGGTAGCTTCGGTCTCTCAAGAGGTTGCTCCTACCGAATAGGTCCACGTTCCCGATTACGGGGATCGCTTTCTGGGACACGGGAGGTCGACCCGGATTGGAGCCCGGCCCCACGGTGTGCCCCTCCCTCACGTGCCCTTTTCAAGAATGGGTCGCGGTTGTACACTATTCGGACACCCCTTGATCAAGGAGCTTTCCCGATGGTCCGATTCCTGCTCGGAAAAAGTCTCGTTGCCGTCCTGTTGTCTCCCCTGTTCGTCTTGACGGCCGTGGCCTCGGGTCCGGTATCGGAGCCGTGTCCGTCCCACCCCAACCTGGAGCCGGGCGTTCCGCCGGACCAGATGGTCGTGCAGAATATCGAGATTTGCGGGACTTTTGTCGGCGATCCCAAGCCTTTGAAGGAGCTTATCGGCTCGAAGATCGAGACCGGGCCCGGAGACAGGTTTGACCCGGGCACATTGAAGAAGGACTTTCGTGCGGTGTGGTCACTCGGCCGTATGGACTCGCTGCGTATCGGGCTGGCGCAGGGCAAACGCGGAATTATCGTCGTATTCGAGGTTGAAGAGCGCGGTTAGCTGGCTGCTCCACCTATACCCATTTCCCCCTGAATGCCTCACGTCCCGTTCCCTGATCGAAGCAAGGTGAACTGTATACGCCGGTGGGTTTCGTCCTGGCCCCGTTCGTGAAAGATGAAGTAGACCTCCCGGCCTTGCGGGTTCAGCGGGCGGTGCACCCTGAGGGTGCCTCTCCAGTCGTAGCTCTCTTCCCGGTATTGCGGCTTTCCGGTCTTGCTGTAGCGCCGGTCGAAGTCGCTGCGAATGGGTACGGCGGAGGACTGCAGGAATACGGTGCCTACCAGGGGAACCGCGCCCGGCGGGTCCGGGGCGTCGCCTTCCAGAACCTTCCCCTCCACCCGGGCCAAGGCCTGCTCCCCCCGGGAAAACAGCAGCCAGGCCTTTTGCTCCAGCCGTACCTCCAGGTCCACTTTCCCCTTTGCCAGGCGTTGACCCTGCGGGGTCTGCAGCTCCAGCGGTAGGCGAAGGCTTCCCTTGTAGGTCGGCGGGGCCTCTTGAGCCGCGGCGCCCAGGGGAAAGATGAAGAGAAGGAAGACCAGCGTCAGCATCAGCATTGCGTCAGCCTCGGGAAGGGCAATATCCAAGAGCCCTCCCTATCACATGAAGACATTGTCCGGGATCTCAGTCGGAAGGGGGAAAGAGGCCGTGGCGGCGTGAGCAACGGGTGGAAGGCGCCTGGTTGGACTTCGACCCGATCCGACGCCCGGTTCAGCCGGCCACCAGTTTGCCCGACAGGTCGTTCTGTCCGCCGACATCGGTCAGGCGGCGGTTGCGGCCTTCGAAGAAGTAGGTCAGCTTCTCGTGGTCCAGACCCAGCAGCGAAAGGATGGTGGCATGCAGGTCGTGGACGTGCACGCGATCCTCGACGGCCCGGAAGCCCAGCTCGTCGGTGGCCCCGATGGCCTTGCCGCCGCGGATGCCGCCCCCGGCCATCCAGGTGGTGAAGCCGTAGGGGTTGTGGTCCCGGCCCATCTTTCCCTGGTTGATGGGCGTGCGGCCGAACTCGCCCGTCCAGACCAGCAGGGTGCTGTCCAGCAGGCCCCGCTGCTTCAGGTCGGCGATCAGTCCGGCGATGGGCTGGTCGATCTTGGCGGCGCTGCCCACGTGGAGCTGATCGTTCTCGGTATGGCCGTCCCAGCCGCTCTTGTAGAGCTGAATGAAACGGACTCCCCGCTCCACCATGCGCCGCGCCAGCAGGCACATGCGCCCGAACTTGGCCGTGTTGTCGGAATTCAGGCCGTACATCTGCCGGACGTGCTCCGGTTCGCCGGAGATGTCGATCAGTTCGGGGGCCGCCGTCTGCATACGGAAGGCCAGCTCGTAGTTGGTCAGGCGAGCGGACAGGCGGGAGTCGTCCTGTCGCTGCTGGTCGAGATGCCGCTGGTTCCAGCGACCCACCTGGTCCAGGATCCTGCGCTGATTGCCGGGGTCGATGAGGGGCGCCAGGTTCCGCAGGGGAGTTCCCTCGGTCCGCATGAAGGTGCCCTGGTAGGCTGCCGGAAGGAACCCCGCTCCGTAGACCGCCTTGGTGGACACGCCGGTTCCCTCCGACATGGCCACGTAGGCGGGCAGGTTCTCGGTTTCGCTGCCCAGGCCGTAGACCACCCAGGCTCCCACGCTGGGATGCCCCAGCCGGACCGATCCCGTCAGCATGACGCTCATGGCGGGCCCGTGGATGAAGGAGTCGTGGTAGCAGGAGCGGATCACCGCCAGGTCGTCGGCGTGTTGACCCACCCGGCTGAAGAGGTCCGAGATCTCCAGGCCCGACTTCCCATATTTGCGGAAGGTCCGCCGGGACCCCAGCAGCCTCATGTCCTCGACCTTGACGAACTGCAGGTCCAGGTCCTTGGTGACAAAGCTGGGCGGAATGGGCTGGCCGTCAAGCCGGCTGAGCAGGGGCTTGGGGTCGAAGCTGTCCATCTGGCTGGGGCCGCCCTTCATATACAGGCAGATGACGCTCTTGCCCTTGGCCGGGAAGTGCGGCGTCCGGGAAGCCAGTGGATTGATGGGCGCGGACGACCCCACGCTCCCCAGGGCCTGTTCACGATTCAGCAGGTAGCCCAGGGCCAGGCCGCCGAAGCCGAATCCGGAAGTAGTCAGAAACTCCCTCCGTGACCTGGCGGTCATTTGCCGGTGGCAACAGGTGTGATCCATTGAAATTGGCTCCTTGTACCCGAGATGGTACCAGCCCGAGGCCGGGTTTAACAAGGACTCTCAGTCCACGTAGGAAAACTCGCTCAAATTGAAGACTGCCAGGCACAACTGGGTGAGCGCCCGGGTGCGGGCCTGACCCTTCTCTGCCAGTGAGTCGGGCTTTCCGGCTTGGACTTCCGACCGGGTCAGCGACTCCAGCAGGGTCCCTGCCTCTTCCTGCTCCTTGGCGGTGGGCTCCCGCCCCAGGGCGATGCGCCAGGCCTGGCGTATCCAGCCGGAAGGATTGTCTCCGACATCCCGCACCAGCCGGGCCGCAAAGGCCTGGGCCTGGCTGAAAACCATCTTGTCGTTCAGGAAAAAGAGGGCCTGGGGGGGCACGGTGGTGACTTCGCGCACCGAGCAGCTCACGGCCGGATCGGGCGTGTCGAAGGTCTCGAACATGGGGAATCCGAAGTTCCGCTGCACCAGGATGTAGACCGCCCGCCGGTTCTGCTCCTCGGGGTCGGCATAGACCCGGACCCAGTTCTTGCCCGAGAGGTCCCCTTCCTCCGGCGTGGGGCAAAAGGACCGGCCTCCCAACTGGCGGTTGAGGGTTCCGGCGGAGGCATGGAGGGCGTCCCACAGGGCCTCGGCCTCCAGGCGGCGCCGGTTCATGCGCCAAAGGTAGAGATTGCTGGGGTCGGCTGCGGCTGCCGCCGGGTCGGAAAACTGGCTGGTCCTCTTATAGGCGTCCGAGGCCATGATGAGGCGGTGCATCGACTTGAGGCTCCAGCCCCGGCGCACCAGCTCGGTCGCCAGCCAGTCCAGCAGTTCCGGATGGGTGGGCTCGGCTCCCATCCGCCCGAAGTCGTTGGGCGTGCTGACGATGCCCGACCCGAAATGCCACTGCCAGAGGCGGTTGACCAGCACCCGCGCCGTCAGGGGATGGTCGGGGCGGCTCAGCCACAGGGCCAGCTTGGCCCGGGACCGGGGAACCTCAAACTCCGAAGAAGGCCGGCCCAGATCCATTCCGTTGGCCAGGATGCGGGGAAGCCCCGGTTCCACCTTCTGCAGGTTCTTTCCCAGGTCGCCCCGATCCAGCACGTGGACCGCCGGAACCAGCTCCGCCTGCCGGTGGCCCATGACCACCGCCTTGGGAATGTCGAACAGGGCGTCGTAATGGGTCTGGTGGGAGGCTTCGGTGGTCGGAATCTTCAGCACGGCCTGCCCCAGCTTTTCCACCAGATCCTTGCGCTGGACTTTTTCCGGCGGGGTCAGGTGCGTTTCCAGGTCCAGAAGGGTCAATCCGTTCGGATCGCCCAACTTCTTCAGGGCCTCGGCCAGCGGGGCGGCCAGCTTTTCCTGTTGCGGCGTGCGATCGTCATCCGGGATTTCGTAGGCTTCGACCACCTCCGGCGGGAACTCCGCCTTCTTGGCTTTGAAAACGCGCCGGCTGACTTTCTGCTCCAGCCGCCGGTGGGTCCAGCGGAGTTCGGCCAGGGTCAGGAAGCCGGAGTAGGATTCGGACCGGTGGAACATGGAAAGCTTGGTCACCACCGGAATTTCCACCGTGTCGCTGGCCGCGAAGATGGCCTGGAAACGGTAGTAGTCCTGCTGGGACAGGGGATCGAACTTGTGGTCGTGGCAGCGCGAGCAGCCCAGCGTGAGCCCCATGAATGCCGAGGCGGTGGTATCCACCCAGTCGGTCAGGATTTCATTGAGCTCTCTGCTGGCGTCCATCTTGGATTCGCCCGTCTGCGGCACCAGCCCGTAGAGACCGGTCCCCACCCGGGCCTCCAGTTGCCGCAGCTTCTCCACCCGGATGGCGTAGGTCCCTTCCAGGTCCAGGTTGTTGGGCCAGAGCTCGTCGGCCGCGATCTGCTCCTGAAGGAAGCGGTCGAAGGGCTTGTCTTCGTTGAAGGACTTGATGACGTAGTCCCGGTAGCGCCAGGCATGGGGAAAGAAGGCATCGGTCTCGAACCCGGCCGAGTCGGCGTAGCGAACCACGTCCAGCCAGTGCCTTCCCCAGCGTTCCCCGTAGTGGGGCGATTCCAGCAACTCGTTCACCACCGACTGGAAGGCTTGGGGCGAGGTGTCCTCGAGGAACCGGTCCACCTGCTCCGGCGTGGGGGGGAGGCCGATCAGGTCGAAATAGGCGCGTCGAATCAAGGTCCGCTTGTCGGCGGGAGGCGCCGCCGGCAGGCCCTTCTCGCGCAGCTTGGCCAACACGAAGGCGTCGATCGGGTTCCCCTGCCACTCCTTGCCGTTCACCAGCGGCAAGGAAGGCCGCCGCGGCCTGCGGAACGACCACCAGTCGGGCTCTTCCGCGTCCGGGTCGACGTCCTCGCTGCTTTCCTCCCAGACGGCGCCGGTATCGATCCACTGGCGGATGAGGTCCAGCTTCTCCTGGGGCAGGCGGGGCGACTCGGGAGGCATCCGCAGCTCCCCGCTATGGGCCGCGACCTGGAACAGGAGGCTGTCTTCGGCCTTGCCGGGGACCAGCGCCGGCCCTCGCGTGCCTCCCTTCAGGAGGGCTTCCCGCTGCCTCAGGTCCAGGCCCGACATCTGGGCGGCCCCGTGGCAGCTCAGGCAGTTCTCGGCCAGGATGGCCTGGACGGACTCATACACCGACGGCTTGTCCTGGGCAACGCCGGCGGTTGCCGGGCTCAAGAGTCCGGCAATCAGGGCCAGAACTGGAAGGAATTTCGTCCGCATCGGCTTTATGGCCGGCATCGATCGCCTCCCCATTTGAGGCAGCGCTTGGAGCCGGACTCAGACCTGCCGGTAATCGTCTCGAACCTCGAAGCGCATCACGCTGTCGGTCATCCAGCAGTCCTTGAAGGGAGCTTCGGTCTGCCGGGACAACTGAAAAAGATAGCCCACCCGGCCGCCGTCCCGGGACTTCAGGAGCACCGTCTGAGAGGCGTTATCTCCCTCCTGCTTGAGTTTACCATAGCGGGCCCCGCGATGATTGAGCATGGGCCGGTAGGCCGGGTTGTGCACCATCTCGATGAAACGCGCCAGGGGGCCGGTGACCTTCCTGTTGGCCGGCGAGGCGAAACGGAAGGTGATCTCGATCCCGGCATCCGGGTGGGGCCGGTCATTGTTCCCCAGAGCCTCGATCTGGATGCGCACCACCTTTTCCGGCGGGTAAGCGGGCCGGGGGCGCAACTCCGACTTGGCTCCCATCGCTCCCCTGGCAGCCTGCAGACCCGCCGGCAACCGGCCCCAGTCCGAGGGGCTCAGGACCCACCAGAGCAGGACCGCTCCGGCGGTAACAATCAGGAGAAAACGAGCCAGTGGCCGGCTGCAGCACTTCATGGGATTGACTGGAACGGGTTGAACGATACTGTCCTCTTCCTCGGGCCGCTTATGCGCCCGCCCACGGATCGACGAGATCGATTCCCGCGTACTCAAAGTCTCGGATGTTCCACGTCGCTACCGCCATGCCGCGTGATCGGGCGATGGCCGCGATTTGGGCATCGGCCTGGGACATCGGGTGCCCCGCAGCCCGACACGCAGCGGCAATCTCCGCAAATGACCGCGCCGCACGGCTCTCGAAAGGGAGGACGCGACCCTTGAACAGTCCGCCGAAAACGCGGTCGGCTGCTTCAGTGAGTCCTCGCCGACGCTTGCCTTCGGGAAGGAACGCCAGGCCGGCGTTCACCTGTGCCTCCGTCACCGCAGTGACGAACACTTGGCGAGCGGGTCGGGCATCCAGCCAAGCCAGAACCGCGGGGTGCGGGTGATCGCGCATCAACTCTGAAATGACGTTCGTATCCAGGACGATCATCCCGTTCGCCTCAATCGAACCGGGGCGGGTCCCGCATCGGGTCCCGCGGCGGCAGTTCCAGTTCCACGCCACCGAACGGCTTGAATAGTTCGTGGATGACCGTCCCCAGCCCTTTGGCCGGGAACAATTCGGGACCGACCGCGTCGCGCAAGATAATCCGCGCCTCCTCTTCCATGGAACGGCCATTGTCGGCTGCCCGCACACGCAGCCGGGTCTTCACCTCGTCGTCGAGCTTGCGTATGGTGATGCTTGCCATATTCTTGCCTCCATCCGATTCGACCAATTCCAATGCTACACCATGATTGCATTGCAATCAAGAAAGCGTTGGAAGCATTGGCCTGCAAGCGGCGCAGTTTATCGGAGAAACGAATCACCTACCGTACCATAATGGACCCGACCAACACTCATTCCAACCATCCTGCAAGGAGGCCTCGATGAAACGACGCCATTTCGTGAGAACCGCCCTGGCCGCCGGCCTGGCTCCGGGCCTGCTGGCCCCGGCGGCGCCGGTAGAGCCGATTCGGCCGCGGCCCGGCGACGCCCGCACGAAGCCGCGCATCATGTTCTACCACGACAGCCGCCACCCCCTCATGTACATGTACGAGCCCCCCATCCAAGAGCAGGAGGTGGAGGCTGCCGTGGACGAGCTGGTGGAGACCTCGGTGGAAGTGCTCAATTTCTGCCTGGGGGACGGCCGCACCGTCTTTCACGACACCCGGGTGGGAGAGGTGTTCGGACACCATGTCCGCAAGTGGCCCCACGTGGTCTTCCAGCGGGCCCGACAGAACGCCAGGTCGCTGCTGGACGCCGGGCTGGATCAGTTGCAGGTGCTCTGCGATCGGGCCCACCAAAAGGGAATGCTGCTCTATCCCGCTCTGCTGGTGAACCAGGGCCGGCGCGGGTCCCGCGAGGAAGACGTACGCAGCTCCCTCTTCCGGCTGGACAACCAGCACCTCGAGATCGGCGCCGCCGGAGACCTCGACCCGGAGTTCCCCGGGCTCACCAGTCTGGACTTCAAGCATCCGGAGGTCCGGGAGGAGCGCTTCGCCCTCATCGAAGAGGTACTCGGGAACTATCCGGTGGACGGGTTCGAGCTGACGCTGGCCTACCAGAGCCCCTCGCCCCACTTCTTCCATCCCGATGAAGTCGAAGCCGGCCGGCCCATCATGACCGCCTGGATCGAACGGGTCCACCGGGCCTTGAAGGAGACCGGACCGGACCGCGAGCTGGCCATCCGGGTCCCCGGAGACCTCGACACCTGCCTGGGGCTGGGACTGGACGTGAGGGAGTGGATGCGGCAGGGGATCGTGGACGTGGTCATCGGCGAGACCTTCGGGGTCTACTGGGGGCGGGTGGACCATGCGGCCGACTACCGGCCATTGCTTGAGGCAGCCAAGGGCACGCCCACCCGCGTTTTCGCCGTGCTCAACAGCATGGTCGACTCCGACCGGCTCTCCAACGGGTCCATCGAAGTGATCCGGGCGGCGGCCTGCAACTACTGGGATCAAGGGGTCGACGGCATCTACCTCAACCAGTGGTTTCAGGGAGCCAACTGGCCCTATCGGGCCGCCTTCTACGAACAGCTTCGGGAGATCCCCCATCCCGACATCATGGCCCCCAAGGACAAGCTCTATCTCGTCCCCACCGCGGGCAGCTACCAGTCCCCTCCCTGGGAACCCGGGATGCCGCTGCCCCGCAAGCTGGTCGAAGGCCGGCCGCTGCGCCTGGAACTGCCCGTCAGCGACGACCTGCCCTTCTGGAACCGGGCCGGACGTGTCCACGAGGTGCTGCTGAGGTTTCGGGTGATGAACACCAATCAACTGGATCGGCTGGTCTTCCGCCTCAACGGCCGGACCCTGCCCGATTCGGGTTTGCGCAAGATCAACCAACTCTATCGCATGAGCACCCCCAACCGGGGCGGAGGATTCGGCTACTGGTTCATCTATCGCCTGGATTCCTCCCAGTGGCCTCGAAAGGGGAAAAACGAAATAGAGGTGTCGCTGGAGCATCGGGACCCCACCATCGTTCCCCAGATTCTTCTGCACGACGCAGAACTGGAAATCCGTTACCTGATGGGCAGGAACTACCACCGCAACGAGGATCCCGACCTGGGCCCCAGCCTGCCCCTGCGGGACACGGTGCTGCACCGCTCGTAGCGTGGATTCCGGGAGAAACTGGCCAAGTGCAAGCCCCGCCAAGTACAATTCGCCACCCAGAGGCACTATTCTCCCGATACCTCGATGGCGTCATTTGCCATCATGGACTCGATCAAGGAGGACAAGCACCATGCCGGTTTCACCGATTCCCGAGGGGTACCACTCGGTCACCCCCTATCTGATCCTGAAGGACGCGGCCGCCGCCATCGAGTTCTACAAGAAGGCTCTTGGGGCCGTGGAGCTGTATCGAATGGAAGCTCCCGGCGGCAAGATCGGGCACGCCGAGATCAGGATCGGAGACTCCCCCGTCATGCTCGCCGATGAGTATCCCGACATGGGTTACAAGGGTCCCGAGTCGCTGGGGGGAACTTCGGTGAGCCTGATGGTCTACGTCGCCGATGTCGACACGGTCTACCCGCAGGCAATCGAAGCCGGGGGCAAGGAATTGCGTCCGCTGCAGAATCAGTTCTACGGAGACCGGTCCGGAACGCTGAGCGACCCCTTCGGCCACGTGTGGACGATCAGCAGCCACGTGGAGGACGTCTCCGAGGAGGAGATGGCGAAGCGGGCCGAGGCCGCCATGAAGCAGGCCGGCGTTACGGAATAGCCTGTGAGGGAACAGAGACGAATTCCCATCCGTATTTGGTTTATAATTCCCTATTGAATGACGGTGTACCGGGTGACACAGGAAAGCATGCCAACAGCTTGGAGCGACACTGGAACAGCGGATGGCCACGGTACCGGCACTCCAGAATCAGGTGGGTGTGGAGGCGACCCGCTGTAACAACATGCTCCGCTTCCGACATTTTCTCTGATCTCGGTAGCCTGTCCGCGAAACGGTTGCCTCGGCCCAGCCGCGCCATTGCGGAGTAGGAGCCTTCGCGTTCAGCCAAAGCTGTAGGGTTCGGTCGGCGGAGGCAGCGCAGGAAGGGAACCCTCCTTGCAAGCCGATACAGTCCTGTCCGTTTTGTGGATGACCGAAGTCCATCTGGACTGTACCATTTTAGCCACCTCCCTCATGGCCTGCGGGCTCTGGATGGCATAGGTCAAGGACACGCCGGGCTTTAGGTAGCTGGACTCGTGTCGAACACCGGTGCGCTTCCGTGCAACCAAAGTTCCAGTTGCCGCGCAATCTCCATCGCAGCCTGCTTGCGCAGGGCGCATTCCCAGACGATTGCCACGCGCCAGCCCGCTTCGAGCAGTTCTCGTCGGTTGCGTCGGTCCCGTTGGGTGTTCGAGTCGAACTTTGCTTTCCAGAACCTCTCGCGAGTGCTCGGCATGGTGGTGTACGGACAACCGGCGTGCCTGTGCCAGAAGCAGCCGTGCACGAAACACACAGCATTGAACCGGCGAAACACAAGGTCTGGAGTCCCTGGTAGTTTCCTGTCGTGCAGGCGGAATCGAAGTCCACAACTGTGGATGGCTTGGCGAAGAGCCATCTCAGGCCGCGTGTCCCTGCTCCTGATCCTCGCCATCATGCGGGCGCGGGTCGTCCTATCCACTATGTCTGCCATCCTGCACCGTACATTGGGGGAGTCTCGATGCCGACGGAACAGACCAAATGCCTCCGACGCGATCCAGCTTGTCGCCATGCTGCAAAGCGGTGCTGAACGGTTTGGATCAGTCAAACCAAGTCGCGCCCAAGCCGCCGCCATGGGAGATGGCGGAAGGTTTGGTGCCAACTCACCGTCCGAGTGCGCTCCGTGACGCCAATTGTACCAGTTGTGGATCTATTCGCGGGCCCCGGCGGGCTCGCAGAGGGTTTTTCCGCATGCCAACGACTGAACGGTCGGCGCATGTACCGCCTCGCCCTTTCTATCGAGAAGGACCGCGTTGCCCACCATACCTTGAAGTTACGTGCGTTCTTGCACAAGTTCGAGACGGGTTTCCCTTCAGAGTACTACGATTTCTTGAACGGAGTTACCCCGGACGAGCCCGACTGGAAAGACCTCTATCCCAAGCAGTGGGCTGCTGCTTCAGACGAGATCAGGTGCTTGGAGTTGGGCACGCACGAGGCTAGTGTCTTTCTACGAGACCGGATCGCACGCATCCGGGCGGAACACGGAGGACGAACCGTGCTTCTTGGCGGTCCACCGTGCCAAGCCTACTCTGTGATCGGCAGGTCGCGAAACGCCGGCAATGCCGGATATGATGCTGACGAGGATGCCCGTCAGTCGCTCTACGAGGAATACGTGCACGTGCTTTCGCAGCTTCGCCCGGCGGTTGCCGTCATGGAGAACGTCAAGGGGATGCTCTCAGCACGGCGGAACGGTGACCTGATCTTTCCGGAAGTGGCGCGCCGACTGCGGCATTCAGGCGGCACGGACAGCTACCGACTTTTCGCACTTGCTTCTCGCTCGGGAGTGCGCTCCCGGAACGGCGCACACAAGTCTGGGGACTTCCTCGTGCACGCGGAGAAATTTGGCGTGCCACAGGCCCGTCATCGGGTCTTTGTTATTTGTGTCCGGCGGGACGTTGCTGAATCGCTCGCGGAAGAACACCTGCCACGGCTCGGACCTGAACGCGGCGCGGTGCCACTGGACGACATCATTGGCGCGATGCCGAGGCTTCGCAGCCGCCTCAGCCGAGGTGATCATCCCGGTTCCTGGCAGGACGCGGTGCAAGCGGCCCACGATCTGATCGACGCGAATCAGCCGGCAATGTCTAATGTCGAGAAAGCCCGATTCCAAGGGGCACTTGACCGAGCTCTTGCCTCGACGAAGGGGACCGCGCCGCCCTGTCGCGGTGTGCTTGGCAAGACATCCCTTCCCGCAGACTGCCCGTCGGAACTCCGTGCCTGGATCTTCGACGAACGGATTCGGATGTTACCCAACAATGAAACCAGGGCGCACATGGCCTCTGATCTGGCTCGTTACTTGTTCGCGGTGGCGTTCGGCCATGCTTTTGGGCGTTCGCCGAAGACGTTTGATTTTCCCAAGGCACTCATGCCGAGTCACGCGAATTGGCACACCGGTCATTTCGATGACCGATTCCGGGTGCAATCCGCCCATTGCCCATCTACAACAGTAACGAGTCATCTGTCGAAGGACGGCCACTATTTCATTCATCCTGATGCGGGCCAGTGCCGGAGCCTCACGGTGAGGGAGGTGGCACGTCTCCAGACATTTCCGGATAATTACTTCTTTCACGGTACACGCACGCAACAGTACGTGCAGGTTGGCAACGCCGTTCCACCGTTCCTCGCGTATCAGATTGCTCAAACGGTTTCTACCGTGCTGGACCGTCATGACAGTGTCGGAACGCACGGCAACAACGATTCGATTTCCTCGCGCCGACAACCTACGGGCCCGGCGCGGCAAATGCCACTGGTGGCCATGGAGGGGTCGTGACGTTGGGTGCCACGAGGGAGAAGGAGGTTCCGCCCAAGGCATCGGTCCTTGTGGAAAGCCTGCGCGACATCGGCTACTCGTTGCACACAGCCATATCCGACGTCATAGACAATTCGCTCACCGCCGGAGCCCGGACGGTGGAGTTGCTCGCGGAAACGCATGTCGAAAGCCCCATTATCGGGATACTTGACAATGGCACCGGCATGACCGAAGCGGAACTCCTTGAAGCGATGCGACCGGGCAGCCGGAGCCCCCTTGACGACAGAACCGCCTGGGACCTTGGTCGATTTGGTCTCGGACTCAAGACGGCGTCGTTCTCGCAGTGCCGTCGATTGACCGTGGTCACTCGCAGAGCCGGTGTGACTTCCTGCGCGGTCTGGGACCTGGATACCGTTGCCGTACGCGACAAGTGGATTGTCGAGCTTCCTGGGAGTGTCGAAACCGTTCCATGGTCCAACCGCCTTGCAGCGGACGGAACGCTCGTCGTCTGGCAGAAGCTCGACCGCCTCGTCGGTGCCGACGGTCGGGGAGATCGCCGGGATCTCGTTCGCCAACTCGACGAGACAGCTCGGCATGTGGAGTTCGTGTTTCACCGCTTCCTCTCAGGTAGGGAAGGCAGGGAGGGACGCGTGGAGATTTCCCTCAACGGTCGGGAGCTGAAGCCCTTCGATCCATTCCATTCGAATCATCCGGCGACGCAGCACCATCAGGAAGAGCCCTTCGTGCTCGCCGAGAGGGAGATCCGGATCCAGCCGGTGACTCTGCCCCACCATGACAAGGTCTCGAAAGCCGACTGGACACGGTACGGCGGACCGGAAGGGTACGTGAAGAACCAGGGGTTCTACCTGTACCGGAATCGGCGGCTGATCGTCCACGGCACGTGGTTCGGTCTCGCGCGGCAGCTAGAACTCACAAAACTGTGCCGCGTCCGCATAGACATGCCCAGCAGTCTCGACGCGGAGTGGAAGATCGACGTCAAGAAAGCTTGGGCGCAGCCGCCACCGCCGGTTCGCGAGAGGTTGCGTCGCATCATTGAACGGATCGGCGTCCCGTCGAAGCGGACGTATACGGTGCGCGGCTCACGGCTGGCCGCAAACAGCCGCTTGCCGGTATGGACGCGGTCGCAGAACAAGAACCGGATATCGTACGGGCTCAATATTGAGCATCCGCTTTTCATCGCATTCCAGGATCGGCTTGAGTCGACGAAGGTCAAACAATTCAGAAAGCTCGTTGCGCTCATAGTGTCCACGCTACCCGTCGAAGCACTGTATGCGGATGTCAGCGCAAGTGCCGAGTCGGTGGTGCCGACAGCGCTATCCCGGGAGGACTTCAAGGAGATTGTGGAAGCGACCTGGAGCGCCCTAAGGGAACACGGGGTGTCGGAACCCGAGGCGAAGACAAGGATGCAATCGGCCGATCCGTTCCGGGCACGCTGGAAGGAGGCAGCCAACGTGCTCCAGGCTCTGACGGCGGAACCACAGGGAGAATCGTGAAGGATCTCGACAAGCTCAAGGCAGCGGTCAGTGGCGTTCTCGGCACCGAACTGCCAACGCAAGAGAAGATTCGTGAGTACATTGGCCTGCTTAGACGGTCCTTTCCTGGTGTGACGGACGAGGACGCGAACAAGTTGGCTCTCTGGTTCGAGGAGGTGCACGGCGTCATGATGAGGGACGGCGCCGCCCTTCAGGACACCGGATTCGAGCCGTGGCTGGAGGAGGCGCGTTCCGGATTGGATCCCTACTATTGGGACCGCTACCACAAACTGCTGGTGAGCAAGGACTTCTCCGGACATGTGCTTGCCACGCTGGATGACGTGACGGACCGAATACTCGGATTTCTCCAGAATCCGACCAGACCAGGAGAGTGGGACCGACGGGGCATGGTCGTCGGTCATGTCCAGTCCGGCAAGACCGCCAACTATACGGGACTGGTCTGCAAGGCCGCAGACGCCGGCTACAAGGTGATCGTCATCATTGCCGGCATCCACAACAACCTCCGCAATCAGACTCAACGAAGAATCGATGAGGGCTTCGTCGGATTTGACAGTACCAGCAATCTGCTGCAGAACACGCTCCCGAGCCAGAGCGTCGTCGGCGTTGGCCGCTTCGATTTCCGTCGGCGGCCCGCCGCGTTCACGACGTCCCAGCGGGATTTTAACAAGACAATCGCCGACAGCGTCGGTGTGCCCCTCCAGAACCTTGTGGAGCCGGCGGTGTTCGTGATCAAGAAGAATACGAGCACGTTGCGGAACCTGATCGAATGGTTGACCGCGCATAATGTTCAACGGGGGACGTCGACTATCCGTGAGCCGATGCTTCTTATCGACGACGAGGCGGACAACGCCTCGATCAACATCCGGCATCGACAGGACGAGGTTTCCAGGATCAACGGGCAGATTAGGCAGCTTCTCCGGCTCTTTGATCGGAGTTGCTACGTCGGCTAAACCGCCACTCCGTTCGCGAACATCTTCATCGATCCCGACAGCGACGACGAGATGCTCGGTCATGATTTGTTCCCGCGCGACTTCATCGTCAGTCTGGACCCACCGGACAACTACTTTGGCGCAACCAAGGTGTTTTCGGACGACTCGGAACGCATTTTGCGCCACGTCGACGACCACGCTGACGTGTTGCCGCTGAAACATCCAATTGACCACCCTGTAACGGAGCTACCGGAGACCCTGAAGACGGCGATCCGTGTCTTTGTCGTCGCACGCGCTATCCGGCTTGCCCGCGGGCACATCGGTCGGCACAACTCAATGCTGGTGAACGTCTCGCGATTCGTTCGCGTACAGGGCCAGATCCGCAACGAGATCCATGCGCAAGTCAGGCGAATCCGCAGCAGCGCTCGCGTCAACGGTGCGAGACCGCCGGCTCAAGCGACGCGGGACCCGGAAATCGCGGCGCTGCGCGAGGCTTTCAAAGAGCACTACGCGGACTCCGCTGGAGTTTCCTGGGCTGACATCCAGTCGCTACTGCACGAGAGCGCAAGCGCGGTGAATGTGGTCGAGGTGAATAGCCGAGCGGCCGGTTCCCTGAATTACGCGGCGCACGAATCCTCGGGGCTGAACGTGATCGCCGTGGGAGGATTCTCGCTTTCCCGCGGCCTGACGCTGGAGGGACTTGTCGTCAGCTACTTCCTGCGGAACTCGATGATGTACGACACGCTCTTGCAAATGGGCCGGTGGTTTGGCTATCGGCGCGGGTACGAGGACTTGTGCCGCGTGTGGATGCCCGAGGAGGCGCAGGGCTGGTACGAGCACATTGCCGAGTCCATCGAGGAGCTTCGCGACGAGCTGGCTCGCATGCAGAGCGTGAACGCCACGCCGAAGGACTTTGGGCTTCGAGTACGCAGCCATCCGGATACGCTCGTCGTCACCGCCCGTAACAAGATGGGAACGGGCAGGAGCCTGCGGGTACTGATCGGCTTGGCCAATCACTTCGTGGAGACGGCGATCCTGCGGCGAGACCAGTCGAGTCTGCAAGCCAACCGGCAAGCCGCCGTCATCCTTGCTGAACAGCTTCGACGCAGCGGATTCCCGCCGGAGCAGGGGGAACAGGTCGGTGGCGGTCGCCTCGTACGCCGTGTGCCGGTGCAGTTCGTGGACGCGTTTCTCAATGCCTTCCGCAATCATGTAGGTTCCGCGATCACCGAGACCGGGCCGGTTCGCGAGTACATCCGGCAACGTCAGGGCGACGAGCTTCGAGAATGGGACATTCTCTTCGCCGGTGTCACACCGAAGCAGGCCCCCGCCAAGCCCCTGGTGGATTCCAGCCTCGGCTTCCGGCTCATCTGCCAGCGGCGTGCCAAGGGTCTGCGAAGCGACGATGAGACGCTTCTGATCACCAACAAGCAGCGCGTAAGCTCAAGGGGAATCGCAAGGATAGGTGTCGACGACGAAGATGCTCGCAAGGCGGAGGACGAGTACGACGCAAACAACTCCACGGCGACGAAGCGAGCGAACTACCCGGACCGGATTTACGGCCCAGTTCGCAAAAGGGCACTGCTCGTGGTCCACCTGATCGCAATCGGAGCTGCCCACGACGATTTGCGTGGACACGAGCCCGTGGTGGCATGGAGCATCAGCTTCCCGGCGACGAGCCGTCAAGAAGAGAGGGTCGAGTACGTAGTCAACACCACCTGGGAGCGCGAACACTACCCGGAGGACGACGACGAGGATGACGCAGGTGATGGCGAGTGACGATCCTTGGCGTGATATCGCCGCGCCGGAGGTCTCTCAGATCAACGCGCGACGTGTCACGCAGGCGACACCGTGGGATCTGTACTGGGCGGTGGACGCCGAACGTAACGTGCTTCTGATCCTCCAGCACAGGGGAACGATCAAGCGGTCACGGCGCCTGCCGAGACTCCGCGGCCTGCGGGTCGAGGCGCAGCCTGCTGATGGCGGATCGGACGAACGGATCGTCATTCGGCTGACGGACCCGGAACAGAGAGACATCTTTCTCCGATTTTGTCGAGATATTGTCGACGCCACGGTACTGGCGCAGACCGAAGAGCAGGCCGTAGAGCGGTTCCTCGCGCGTACCTGGCGGTGGCACAGGCTTCTTCAGGGTGGTCGTGACAAGCGCCTCGGGGATGACGAACAGAGGGGATTGATCGGCGAACTGGTCGTGCTGGAGAGCCACCTGCTCCCCGTGCTTGGCCCGCTGGATGCCGTCCGGTGCTGGACTGGTCCGCTGGAAGCGCCCCACGACTTCGAGATTTCCCGGATCCACGTCGAGGCAAAGGCGCGGGGTTCCGCAGTACCCCGCGTGACGATCTCCTCCGAACACCAGCTCGAGTTAGGCAATGCCGACAGGTTGTTTCTCCACGTCACGGAGGTGACCACTGCGGCCGACGGAGGACCGGACGCTCTGACGGTAACCGACATCGCGACCAGAATCCGCGTCGTGTTGGCCAGACGGGACATGGCCGCCGTCGAAATCTTCGAGGAGCGTCTGGCTGCCGTCGGATTCGACTGGACGCAAGACTACTCGGACAAGTCCTGGGTAGTCGGGCAAGGAGTTCTCTATGAAGTGCGTGGAAGATTCCCGCGGATAACACCCGCGATGGTTCCACGAGGAGTCGGGAACGTCCGGTACATGATCTTTCTTCCGGACTGCGAGGGATTCCTCGTCGTTCCCGCATCCCTTCCGATCACCACTTCGGGAGCCAGCGATGACTGTTGAAGAATTCGCGACCGAGTTCTTCCAGGATATTCTCGCCGAAGCCGATGCCGAAGGCCACTTCGTCGAGGATGTCTTCTTCCACAAGTTCTGCGAACACCTGATGGAGGCAGGCGAGTTGGACTCGGCCGACCGGGTTGCTTATCAGGGCCAGCCGGGGAGAGGTATTCGCGTCGATGGATACGGCGGCGATCCCGCCGCCGACGACTCGGACACCTTCAGTCTCCTGATCTCCGACTTCCATCCATCGGCCGACGTTGGGCGTCTTATCGGAAGCGAGATGAACTCGATCTTCCGGAGGCTTTCCAATTTCCTTCGGCATGCCCTGGATCTCAAGTGGCGCGACGCGCTCGAGGAGACGAGTCCGGCCTTCGGGCTTGCGGATCTGCTTTCCAAGCGCTGGAGCCGCATCGGTCGGGTCCGCCTGTTTCTGATCACCAATCGTGCGCTGAGCGAGAGAGTCGACGGTCGCGAAGCGGACGAGCTTCACGGCAGGACCATCACCTACAGCGTGTGGGACATCGGTCGGCTCTACCGGCAGGCGACAGTCGGACACGGCCGAGAGGATATCGATGTCGATCTGGCGGGCAGCTTTGGCGGCCCACTTCCCGTCCTTCCAGCCCAGCAGCCGGAGGCCGACCATGAATCGTACCTTGCGATCATGCCCGGAAGGGTACTCGCAGCAATCTATGATCGGTGGGGCACCAGACTTCTGGAACAAAATGTACGGGTCTTCCTGCAACATCGCGGCAAGGTCAACAAGGGGATCAGGTCGACCATCGAGAACGAACCCAACATGTTCTTCGCCTACAACAACGGCATCACGGCTACTGCCGAGAAAGTCGAGATCGAGGACGCCGCCGGCAGACTGCTGCTGCGGCGACTGAAGAACTTCCAGATCGTGAACGGCGGACAGACGACAGCATCAATCCACTCGGCGCACCGCCGCAAGGTTGACGTGTCGCAGACCTTCGTCCAGATGAAGCTTTCTGTAGTCGATCCGGAACGGGCGAACAGGTTGGTGCCCAAGATATCCGAGTTCGCCAACAGCCAAAACCGAGTAAGCGCGGCCGACTTCTTCGCCAATCATCCGTTCCACGTTCGCATGGAGGGTTTCTCCCGGCGCATCCACGCGCCATCACAGGACGGCACGTTCCGGCAGTCGAAGTGGTTCTACGAGCGAGCTCGAGGCCAGTACGCGGACGCTCGCGGAGGGCTCACGCCAGCGCAACGCAAGAAGTTCGATCTGGAAAACCCGCGCCGGCAACTCTTCACGAAGACTGACTTGGCGAAGTTCGTCAACGTCTGGGAGGAACTCCCCCACGAAGTGAGTCTCGGGGCGCAGAAGAACTTCGGGGCCTTCGCACGACGCATCGGCCAGCGATGGAAAACCGCCCCGGACGATTTCAACGAGGCGTTTTACCGCGAAGCTGTTGCCAAGGCGATCGTCTTCAAGGCAACCGAGCGGCTGGTCACGGACCAGCCTTGGTATCAGGGCGGGTATCGGGCCAACATCGTTGCTTATGCGATCGCCAAGACGGCGCACGATGTGAGGGAAAGGGGTCAAGCCGTCGACTTCCACGACATCTGGCGCCGGCAGGCACCGCCGCCGGCAATGGGGTCAGCTCTGAATGTGGTGGCCGAATCGGTGCACGTCGTCTTGGTTTCTCCACCCGCAGGTATCAGCAACGTGACGGAGTGGTCGAAGAAGCAGGCATGTTGGAACCGTGTCGCCGAACTCGTCATTGCGTGGCCTCGGCCGTTCCTCAATGGCCTGATCTCAACCGACGAACGTCGTGACCTGGCTCGAAACGCGCGTCGCGAGCAGCGGCAACTCAACAGCGTCGAGGCGCAGATAGCAGTCGTCAACGCTGGTCCCGCGTTCTGGGCTGCCGCGCTCGCATGGGGCACGGAACAGGGGTTGCTCACACCCACCGAAGTCGGGGTGCTGGGTGTGGCGGCCAATCCGGCTGGTAGGACCCCGACTGAACGGCAGGCTTCCAGGGCGGTCGAGGCGTTGAGCAAGTTGCAGTCCGAAGGATACACGGGTGAATTGCCGTCCGGGACGTGACCGTTGGAGTGCGTTCCATTGATGCGGTTGGATCTTGAGCGGGTGGTGCCGCAATGACTCCGGTGCTGACCGGCCCGTTTGCCGTCACGATGGTCATGCACATTCGGTTCAGAACGGGGGCCTTATGAGAGGAACAGTTGGGAGAATACTTACGATACTTTTTGGGCAGTGCTGCCGGAAGCACGAACATGATGAGAAATGCCCGAATCTGTTTGACTACGGACACAAGGAATTGTCGCAGGACGCGATTATCTGCTGGCTGCTTGACTGGGCCAACGAATGCTACAAGGAGACGAACCCACATCTTCACGAGTGCGGCCAGAAGTTCGCGCGGGCGCTTTTCGACAAACATGAACGCCCCGGGGCCGACCACATCTGCACCGTCAAACTTGGGATGCAAGTGTCCAGCATCGACGTCCTGGTGTGGGTCAACGACAAGTACGCGCTGCTTATTGAGGACAAAACGGATTCCAGGGCGCAAGGGGATCAACTGGAGAGGTACCATAAGAAAGTGCTGGATGGCGAATTTGAACTTTTGGGAACGCCTGTGAAACCCTGCGCGAGCAATTTGTTTCCCATTTTTCTCAAGACAGGCAACATGTCGCTCTCGGACAAGTGCAGTATCGAAAAGCTCGAATTGGATCCGCCCTATCGCGTGTTCGAGCGGAAGGACTTCCTCAATATCCTGCAGGGTTGTGATCGGGACCTGTCAGAAATTCTCGGAGACTTTCACGCTCGCCTCGAAACGTTGGAAACTCGCTCCAACTCTTGGCGGGAAACGCGCCTGGAGAGGTGGTGTTGGGAAGGTTGGCAGGGTTTTTATCGCTACCTGGAAGAGACGTATTCGGGAGACATGGATTGGAAATACATCCCGATCGGTGATTTTCTAGGGCTTTGGTGGCACTTTGCGGACGTCGGGAAAGACGAGTTGTATCTGCAAGCTGAACAGTGCAAGCTGTGCTTCAAGATCATAGTCGAAGAGAGGGAAAGGCGAAGGGACTGCAGAAGTTACTGGAGCCAGCAAGTCTTGAAGGCCGCGGGGTTCAAAGGGATGGACGTGAGAAAGCCAGGCCACTTCGGAACCGGTAAGCATATGACGGTTGCGGTCCTGGAAGGCGATTGGCGTCAGACGGATGGTCGGGGTTTGCTTGATTTGGAAGCTACGAAGGGTGTTCTCAGGAATGCAGAGCAACTGTTGGATCAGGCGTGCAAACCCGTAGAATGATAGAGTGTGTGGACGACACAGAAGAACACGCGGGCGGTGTGGATGGTCACCGCGAGTCGCATGCGCCGGAGCCAAGAGTGGATGCTGCAGGGATGCCCCTACAGTCACAACTACCTGAAGCCACATAAAAAACTGAAAATGGAAAGTTGGTGGATTCAATGCAATTCAACACTCGGTTTCTCACGCAAGTTGTTGTCGTCCTGTTCACGTTTTCCTGCTCTCCGGCCCCGGAGGTCGATTCCACTCCGGAGGTCAGCTCCCCGCCGTCGGCCGTAGCCGACCCCATTCCCTGCTATCTGACCAGCGATCCCATCGAGATCGACGGGCGCCCGGACGAGGCGGCCTGGGAGCAGGCGCCGGAGATCCCGCTGCGGTTCGACGGCGTGGGCAATCCGGTGTCTCCGGCGCGGGCCTCGGCCAGGTTTCTCTGGGACGGGAAGGAACTCTACGTGGCTATGACGGCCCGGGACCGGGATGTCGGCTCCACCCTGAAAGGCCGCGACGCCCGCTTGTGGGAGGAGGATGTGCTGGAGCTCTTCATCAAGCCTCTGGAATCCTCCCTGCTCTACTACGAGTTCGAGTTCAGTCCCGGCAACCAGATCTTCGACGCCTACTTCGTCAAGCGCGGCGCCCCCTTGGATGAAGCAACGGCCTGGGACAGCCAACTCCGGGTGGCGGTGTCGGTGGACGGCACCCTCAATAATCCGGAGGACGACGACCGGGGATGGTCCCTGGAGCTGGCCCTTCCCCTGGCCGATCTGCATCACGCCGGCAACTCCATCCCGAAGGAGGGGGAGGTGTGGAAGGCGGCCGCCTGCCGCTATGACTATGACACCCGTTGGGAACAGCCGCTCAATACCGCTACCGCCCCCGTGACCGAAAGCGGCGGCTTCCACTCCTACGAGGTCTACGGCCCCCTGCAGTTCAAGGGGCCACGGCCCGCCCAATCTCAACCATGACCAGGACCTCCTTCATCGCCGGGTGCGTGGCGGCGGGGCTGCTGCTGTCGGCCGCCTCCGGTCCGGTCTCCCACGAACCCTGGGTGCGTCACTCCAGCTTCGAGGACTTCTCGCGGGGGACGCTGGCCGACGGAGGAGCCAACCTGTATATCAGCCGGGCCGGAACCGTCGAGATGATTCACCGCTGGGACCTGAACAACGACGGTTTCCTGGACCTGTTCGTGGGGCAGGACCACAACCAGGTCGAGAGCGAGGACGTGCTCATCTACCGGGGAGGCCCGCGGGGGTTCCGCTCCCTGCTCCCCGACCTGCCCGACCAGCAGCCGTTGGGCAGGCTCCTGCGGGAGATTCGCAAGCGCGAGGCCGGCGTGACCCGGCTTCCCAGCAGGGGCGGCGGGCGTTCCCTGCTGGAAGACCTCAATCAGGACGGCTACTTGGACCTGGTCTTCTGCAACTTCATTCACAACTACGGGGTCGAGACCGACGCCATGATCTACTGGGGGTCCCGCGAGGGGTTCCGGCCCGACCGGCGGACGCTGTTGCCTACCCTGCTGGGCAGCGCGGTGGCGGCGGCCGATTTCAATCGGGATGGGTTTGTGGACCTGGCCATCGCCAACCACGGCATCGAGGGTTGGAAACGCTTCGGGACGGCCCGACACCTGGAATCCTACATCTACTGGAACGGTCCCACGGGCTTCAGCAGCGGGAGGCGGGCGGTGGTGCCCTCGATCAGCGCCCTGGACGTGGCTGCCGGAGACCTCGACCGGGACGGCTTTCCCGAGCTGCTGTTCGTGAACAACAACTCCGAGGAGAAGAGCGTTTATCTCTACTGGGGCGGCCCCAAAGGCTTTTCCGTCGAGCGGCGCCACCAGATGAAGGGCGGGGATCCGGTGGGGCTTCGCCTGGCCGACCTGGACCGGGACGGCGCTCCGGACCTGGTGGTGACCCACCGTGACGACCGGGCGCAACTCTTCAAAGGCGGCCCTGGAGGCTTTCCCGCGGAGCCCTGGGCGGAACTGCCCACCGCGGGCGCCGTTCGCTGCGAAGTCGCCGAGTTGAACCGCGACGGCTTTCCCGACCTGATCCTGGCCAACCGGGGCGAGGAGCCCTCTACCATCTACTGGGGCGGCCGGCAGGGATTCGAAGGCGGGCGCCGGACCGACCTGCCCACCCTGGACGCCAGCGATGTGGTGGCGGTCGACTTCAACCGGGACGGCTGGACCGACCTCGCCTTTGCCAACGAAGGCGATTCCCGAACCCACGACGTGCCCTCCTACATTTACTGGAACGGTCCCCAGGGCTTCGATCCGGCCCACCGCGGCCAACTGCAGGGGTTCGGCCCGGTGAGCCTGCAGGGCGCCGACCTGGACCGGGACGGCTGGACCGACCTGGTGCTGGTCAACCGCAACAGCGGCTCGCGCGATGCCATTGATTCGCTGATCTACTGGGGGAATCCACGCCACCACTACTCGGCCGCATCCGTCTCGAGGGTGCCGGGAGCCATTGGCGCGGTGCCGGCCATCGCCGACCTGAACCGGGACGGCTGGACCGACATCGCCTTTCCCAACGGCTGGATCTACTGGGGGCACGCCGAAGGCTACGGTGCCCAGAGGAGGGAGGAGCTGAACCTGGAGGAGGGGCACGGGGCCTCCACGGCCGATCTCAATCGCGACGGCTACCTGGACCTGGTCATTCCCGCCGGCTCCGCCTACAGCCGGGAGATTTCCTCCCGGGGCATCCTCCTCTGGGGCGGAGAGGGAGGATTCAGCAGCCGGCGGCGCACCGAGCTGAGCCTGAACACCAACATCAGCCAGAGCGCCGCCATCGCCGACCTCAACAAGGACGGGTTTCTGGATCTGATCTTCCCCGACGTGGACCGGGAGAACGTGGACATCTTCTGGGGCGGCTCCGGTGGCGACTACAGCCGCGACAGCCACACGCTGCTCAAGGTCCATTCGGCCTCCACGGTGGAGATCGCCGATCTCAACGCCGACGGCTGGCTGGACCTGGTCCTGGGCGGTGTCTACGACATGGCCAGGCACGGGCGCCCCATGCGCCACGCCACCCTTCTCTGGGGGGGCGCGGAAGGATTCGACCTCTCCCGCAGCCAGAGGCTGGAGGCCTACGAGTCGGAGGAGCAGTCGGTGGCCGACCTCGACAAGGACGGCTACCTGGACATCGTCATGACCAACTATCACGCCTACACCACCCGCAAGCTGCCCTGCTTCATCTACTGGGGCGGCCCGGAGGGCTACAGCGAGTCCCGCAGGACGGGACTGCCCGGAGAATCGACCCTGGCTCTTACCGTGGCCGATCTGAACCGGGACGGATGGATGGATATCGTCCCCTTCAACCACCTGCGCGACGGCGACCACGGGGTCGGCACCAACATCTTCTGGGGATCCCCCCAGGGGTATTCCTTCGCCAGGCGGCTCTGGATCCAGACCTTCGGTCCGCACTTCAGCGTCCGCCACGATGTCGGCAACATCTATGACCGGAAACTGAAAGAGGAGTACCGTTCGCCTCTGCTGAGCATCCCTCCGGGCAAACGGCCCTCCCGGCTGGACTGGCAGGCTAAAACGCCCCACGGGACCGCGGTGAAGTTCCAGTTGCGGAGCGGACCGACGCCGGAGGCCGTCAAGACCGCAGCCTGGGAAGGGCCGGGCGGCCCCGGCAGCACCTACCGGCAGCCCTCTGAACTTCCGCCGGCTCCTTCCGGCCACCGCTGGCTGCAGTATCGGGCTCTCCTCACGACGCCGGACGGAGGCAGCACTCCGGTGCTGGAGGAGGTCACCCTCCAGGTCAGCGACGACTGAGCCGGCGCCCATCCCGGCCGCCCGGGTCGCCCGGCAGGCGGCGGTAAGACGGAATAGGGATTGAGACCGGCACCGGCCGGTTGTACACTACCCCTTCCGCCGGAATGCCTCTCCTCTGGTCAACAGAAAGGACCGATTCGTGGACGCCCTCCAATACGCCAAGGACATCATCGCCTTCGACACCACCAGCAGCCTCAGCAACGCGGCCCTGACCGACTACCTGGAGGATCGTCTCAAGCGGATGGGCTGTCGAACCGAACGCCTGGAATACGAGGACGAGAACGGGGTCCGCAAGGCCAGCGTGGTCGGGAAAAAGGGTGAAGGGCGGGGTGGATTGGCCTATTTCGGTCACACCGACGTGGTGCCGGCCATCAACTGGTTCACCGAAGAGCACGGTCCCTTTGCACCCACCGTTCAGGAAGGAAAGCTCTACGGACGGGGAGCCTGCGACATGAAGGGGTCGGTGGCCAGCATGTTGGCCGCCGCCGAGCGATTCGAGGCCGCCGAGCTGAAACAGCCCGTCTACGTCGCCTGCACCGCCGACGAAGAGATCGGATACGGAGGCGCCATCCAGGTCAAGGAGGAATCCGGCTTCTATCGGGAGATGGTGGAAGCCCAGACCAGGACCATCGTGGGCGAACCCACCCTGCTGGACGTGGTCTACGCCCACAAGGGCGGGTGCTCATTCGAAGCCACGGCCCGGGGAGAGTCGGCCCACTCCAGCACCCGGTTGGGGTTGAACGCCAACTGGATCATGATCCCTTTCCTGGTCAAGATGAAGGAGCTCTACGACGAAACCCAGAGCAGTCCCGAGTGGCAGGACCCGGAGTTCGACCCGCCGACCCTGGGAGGGAACATCGGAATCGAGGACTTCCCCGAGGCCATGAACGTCAAGAAGCCGATCAGCATCTGCCGCATCGGCTTCCGGCCCATGCCCAGAACCAGGACCGACCGCTTGATCGAGCGGGTGACCCGGGCGGCCAGGGACTGCGGAGTGGAACTGAAGATCGACCGGGGACACGGAGCCTTTCACGTCGACCCAAAGTCGTCCTTCGTCCAGGAAGTATTGCGGGTTACGGGGCGGGAGAGTGCCCGTACGGTGGGGTACGGAAGCGAGGCTTCGGTCTACACCGACCTCAAAAACCGGGTTGTGATCGGACCGGGAGACGTGGAGCAGGCCCACACCTTCGACGAGTGGATTTTGGTCGAGCAGCTACACCGAGGCGCGGACACCTACGCCGAGTTCATCCGCACCTGGTGTTGTTAGCAGTGTCGGTTTCAACCACTGACCGGCTCTAATGGCTGGGTCCAGCTAGTTGAGCAAGGCGACGGAATCCACCTTGCCGTGCTCGCTGATCACCTTGACTTTCTTGCCCTTCATGTCGGCAACCTTGTCGGCGCCGATGGCCTTGGTGCCTGTGGTCAGCGACAGCTTGGTCTCTGCATCCTTGCTGGCGACCACGATGGTCTTCTTGTCGGCATCCACGCTCTTCAGGGTGCCCTTGTTGGTCACCTTCTTGCCACAGCCGGCGTAGGCCGAACCCAGGCTCATGCCAAAGGCAAGAACGACGGCCAGGATCATTGAAAAGACGAGTCTCATGGGATTCTCCTTTTTGCTGACAGCGGTCAGGCCGCATACAAGGCGCGTACAAATGTATTGGGACCTAACTACTCATAGTAAAGCATAGGGAGCACCCATGAGACAACACCCAAGTTGCCCCGCCCCAAATCCCGGCGAGGTCCTGGAGCCTGGCCGGAACCTGCAATCCCGCCGAACCTCTGCTCCGGCCGTCGTCGCAAGGATGGCGCTGGGGGTATGGTTCCTGCTGTCCGTCGTTCCGATCGCCGTCGCCCACCCCATTCCCGACGTGCCCCTGAGGTCATTCTTCGAGGACGACGGCTCGGCGGTCATCAAGATCGAGCTGGACACCCGTTGCTTCAGCCAGGATCCGGAAGCCGAGCCCTACCTGTTCCTGGAGGAGTACCTGCTGCTGAGCGAGGCGGAGCGGGATCGGCTGCGGGACCAGGCGCAAGCGTACACCGCAAAGGTCCTGCAGCTCTCGTTCGAGCCCGGGGGCGAGGCCCGGCCCCAGTGGGAATTCGAGTTCACCACCTTCCGGGGCCAGCCTCTCACCCGGGCCGACGACCCGGTGATGCTGACCGGGTCCTGGCGTCTCGAGGACCTCTCGGACCTGACGGGCTACCAGGCCCGTTCCCTGCCCGAGGCCGAGTTGAGCCTGCTGTTTCTCAACTACTACCGGGGGGACATCCTGCGGGGAATCCAGGTGCTGTTTCCCGGTGAGACCAGCCGGGTCCTGGACCTCTCCAACCTGGCGGAGGCCGAGACCGGCGACCCCGACCAGAACCTGATCGAAGGCATCACCGCCCCCGGAAACTGGGCCACCTTCACCAGCTTCATTCGCTCGGGCTTCGTGCACGTGGTGCCGCTCGGCATGGACCACATTCTCTTCGTGCTGGGCCTGTTCCTGCTCAGCCGGCGCTGGAAGCCCCTGCTGCTGCAGGTGACCGCCTTCACCCTGGCCCACACCCTCACCCTGGGCCTGGCCGCCACCGGGACGGTGCAGGTCCCGGCCTCGGTTGTGGAGCCGGTAATCGCCGGGAGCATCGTGGTGATCGCCCTGGAAAACATCCTCTACCCCAGGTACACCTCCTGGCGGCTGCTGGTGGTCTTCGTCTTCGGCCTGGTGCACGGGCTGGGGTTTGCGGGGGCCCTGAGCCGGTTGGACCTGCCGCCATCGGCGCTGCTGGTGGGACTGCTGGGATTCAACCTGGGGGTGGAGCTGGGCCAGTTGACGGTGATCGCCGCAGGCCTGGTGCTGACGATCTGGCTGCGCGATCCGGACCGCTACCGCAAGGCCGTAGTCATTCCCGGATCGCTGGCCATAGCCGCCATGGGCGCCTATTGGATGATCGAGCGGGTCTTTTTCTAGTCGGGCCGATCCTTCATTTTCGTGGATACCTCTATTGCTTTAGTCCCGGCCCGCCTTCTCCCGGGCGCAAACCGTTGCGGCCGGGCAGGTATTCCACCACCAGCTCCACGTCGCTGATCACAATGGGAAAGACCAGCTTGCTGTCCTTCTCGAGGACGTCGACCCGAATGGTGTTCCGGCCCATCCTGGGCAGGTCCTCGCCGCGCAGGTCCACGTGCAGCCGGTATCCCCGGTAGCGCTCGGGCCGGGGACGCATCTGGTAGGTCCAGTCGGCCTTGCGCCACCTGGCTTCGGGGAGCTCCTTCCCGTTCCACCACAGCTTCACCTTGTCGGTATGCATCATGTGCTGCACCATGACCTGCAGCTCGCAGCGCCACAGTTCGCCCTCGCCCCCCTTGGCGGCCAGGTCGTCGGCCACGTCCAGGTGGATCTCCTTCCCCTTCTCTCCGGGGACCAGCTCCAGGGGGAGCTGCCAGGGGACCCCGTACTTGGGGGGAGTGTCCGCCTTGGGATTGCTTCCGATGCGGAAGCGCTTGTCCCGGTGGGCCAGCACGTCCGGGTAGCCCATGAAGCGCATGGATTCCATGGCCGAGTCGTCGTAGGGATAGCGGTCGGGGTCGGGGTAGTAGGTGTGGAAGAGCACGCCTTCGGCTCCGGCCGCGTAGGCGTTGGCCGCGGCCGCGGCAAAGACCTCGCGGGTATCGTGGGGATTGCGGGAGTTGTTGATCCCGGCCAGCACCTTGACCTTGGTGCCCTTGGCGGCCTCGACCACCTTGCGCAGCTCGGGGGTTCCGGCTTCGTATCCGTGGGTCACCGGCATGGCGATGACCGAGTCCACCAGCTCCTCGCGGATCCAGGTTTCCAGGTCCATCCCCAGGGAGCGGTTGCCCTCGAGGGAACCGGCAATGCGAATGACCAGGCGCTTTTCCCGGCCCTGCTCCTTGGCCGCCAGGTCGCAAGCCTGGCGAATCTCACGCAGCCAGCCGGTCATGGTGCCGGTGTGTTCGGCGACCTCCCGGCGGGCGATGAACGGAGCGTAGTCAAAGAAATTGATCTCGATGCCGTCGGTGGAGTATCGGCTCACCAGCTCATTGATCACCGCCAGGCGGTCGGCGCGGATCTCCGGCCGGGCGTAGGAGAGCCGGTGGGGCAGGTCGTGCACCGCCGCCGGGTAGTCGGGTTCCGGCCCCACCTGCCACTCGGGGTGCCGGGTGGTGAAGTCGGCCACGCGGCTGTTGGTGACCTTGTTGGGCGGCGTGTGCAGCATGTTGAGCAGGATGTTGGGAAGAAACTTGAAGCCCCGGCGCTGGGCGTGCCTGGTGACCACGTCCAGGGGGTCCATGCCCCGCTGGATGAGCGAATGGGCGTTCTGGCCGGCCCGGTACCAGACGATGTGGTTGACCAGGTTCAGGTTGTGCCCCCAGCGCTCCCCGACCTTGGTGTCGTAGAGCAGCACGCTGCAGTCGCCCACCGCGTAGGTGATGGTATCGATGCCCAGATCCAGCAACTCGTCGATGGGCTCGACGTACTGGCGAACGCTCATGGGGGGCTCATAGAGGTAGACGCTGGAATGGCGCCCGTCGGAATAGAAGATCACTTCCTTCTGGCCGTCTCCCTCCCCGGCCGCGGCCGGGGCCGCCAGGGCCAGTAACAGCCCGCTCAGGAATAGTCCGGCGATGACTGCCCTGCTCAGTGGCTTGATGTTCATGGTCGAAGCTCCTCCTTTGTTCAATGACCTGCAAACCAATTGTCCTTCAGATCTCTGTCACTCTCTATTCCGGCAGCCGGGCGCCGCATCGGGAGGCTGATCCCCAATGGGCCGCGGCTCCGGTCGACCGCGGCCTCTCACGCCGGGCCGGCCCGCTGCAGCCTTCCCCAGCCTCGCTTCTTGGCGATGTCGAGCAGCACGGCGCCCAGGATCACCGCCCCCAGCACCACCTTCTGGGTGTAGCTCTCCACCCCGGTCAGGTTCATGCCGTTCTGGATCACGGCGATGATGAAGGCCCCGATGAGGGTCCCGAAGATCCTGCCCTCGCCTCCCGCCAGGCTGGCCCCGCCCACCACCACGGCCGCGATGGTGTAGAGCTCGTACATGAGCCCGTAGGTGGGGGAGCCGCTCTTTAGTTGCGAGGCCATGACCACGCCCCCCAGTCCGGCCAGGGCCGCGCACAGGGTGTAGACGAAGATCAGCACCGCCGTGACCGGGACTCCCGAGAGCCGGGCGGCCTCGCGGTTGCCGCCCACGGCGTAGATGTAGCGCCCCAGGGCGGTTCGCGTCATCAACAGGTGTGCCGACAAGTATAGCGCCAGCATCAGCACCACCGCGTTGGGAATTCTCAGGAAATCGGCCCCGCGGCCCAGCCATACGAAGGAGTCGGGGACCTGGTAGACCGACTGTCCCTCGGCCAGGATGTAGGCCAACCCGCTGGCCACCAGCATCATGCCCAGGGTGGCGATGAAGGGGGGAATGGCGAACCAGGTGACCATGACCCCGGAGAAGGCCCCCAGCAGGCCGCACAGCAGGATGGCCCCCAGGCCGCAGAGCACCATGTCCAACGGGCCGGCGGCTTCGGCCGAGGCCGCCTCGCGGATCAGCCAGGTGCACACCACCGCCGAGAAGGCGATCAGGCTGCCTACCGACAGGTCGATGCCCGCCGTGATGATGACCATGGTCATCCCCACCGCCAGAATGGCAATGACGGCGATCTGGTTGGCCACGTTCAGCAGGTTGTCGCGCTTGAGAAAGTTGGGCCAGCGGTAGCTCGGCGGCGTCAGGACCCTGGCACCGGACAGTCCGGGAAACTTGTCCCCCAGCCGGTCGAAGACGGCCCAGCGGCCGGTGACGTCGGTGCAGGCGATGGCGTCCAGACCCGCCCCTGACCGCGACAGCGCCTCCAGGCGTCCCCGGGCGTCTGAGGGCTGGCCCTTGACGGTTCCCAGCACATTCATTCCGGCGTCGCTCAGGCGGCGCTCGAGGGAGTCGGCGAAGATCGCATCCTCGCCGTGCTCCCGGGCCACCACCAGGACGGCTGAGCCCGGGGAAAACTCCCGGGTGATCCGGTCCTTCAACTGCTCGGCGGCCTCGCCTCCGGTGGGGTGCTGCTCGTCCCAGGTGACATGGCTGAAGCAGGCCCCCAGCAACAGCAGGACCAGCACCATGCCGTAGTCGGAGAGAAGTCGGGACAACAGCCGATGAAAGCGGGGATGGCCCATGGGGTTCACTTCCGGCAGCGGGTCTCAGGAAAGGGAAGAGCCCCGGATTCCCTTCCGGGCCAAGGCGTCCGCTTCCAGGGCTGACGGTGACGGAGGGCTCGGGGGGCAGGCAGACCGGGACCCCGCGAAGTGGCCGGCTCCGGGGCTACTGAAGGGTCGGGTCCTTGTCGGCATCGGCCTTGCGGTAGAGGGCGGTCGGGATCAGGATCTCCGCGGGCACTTCCTCGCCCTCGAAGTGCCTGGCGATGGTCTGCATGGTCTGCCGGCCGATGCGGTCGGGAAACTGGACGGGGTCGGCGTAAATCAGCCCGTCCTTGATCGCCTGCTTGCCCTCGGGTTGGCCGTCAAAGCCGATAATCCTGACCTGGTCGGCCTTGCCGGCTTTCTCCAGCGCCGCCCGGGCTCCCAGCGCCGAAGGGTCGTTGATGGCGAAGATCCCCACCAGGTCGGGATGGGCCTGGATGGCATCCTCGGCGGCCTTGTATCCGCCGTCCTTGGCGCCTCCGCCCGGCAGCACGGCCACGATGTCGATTTTCCCCGCCTGCCGCTCCCGATTGTATTCGTGGATGATCTCGGTAAATCCCTTGACCCGCAGCAGGCAGGACTCGGCCTGCTCATAGTGGAGCACCACGATCTTGCCCCCGGCTTCCCCCAGGACCTCGATCATGGCCCTGCCGGCTTCCTTGCCCCCGGCGTAGTTGTCGGTGGCGATGTGGGAGACCACCTTGGCCCCCGGGGCCAGGCAGGCCAGGTCGGCGGTGAAGACCGGGATACCGGCCTGGTTGGCCTCCTGGATGGCGGTTCCGATGGCCTTGGAGTCGGTGGGGCACAGCACGATGGCGCTGACCTTGCGCACGATGAAGTCCTTGACCTGGTTGCGCTGTCGGGCCACGTCGAACTCGCCGCTGGTCACCACCACCTCGTAGCCGTACTTGCGGGCTTCATCGGTGAGCGTGTCGGCGATCACCTTGAAGAAGGGATTGGTCAGGGTCATCACCGAAAGGCCGATGGTCCCTCGGGAAGGGGTCCCGTCGCCCGGGGTCTTGCCGCCCTGGTCCGCACGGCATCCCGCCAGCAGGACCAGCATCGCCAGGGCCGCAACCGTCCCCCGGCGGGGGCGCATTGAGAGAAATCGTTGGATTCCAGACATCCGGTCCCTTCCACGGTTTGATACGGTTTGAAACACTTGGAAAATCGGAGCCCCTAGAGTTAACCGCCATCGCTGCCGGGAGGTCAAGCCCAAATTGACGCGGTCCGGCGTCCCCATTAGAATGCCTGCCCAGTCTCGATCCAGACGTTATCGCAATCGGAGGAGCACATGGCCCGGCAGTGGAACTTCAAACAGGAGCTGGTGTTCTGCTTCGGCCACCACCTGGCCGACAACCCCACCCAGCACATGCTGGAGAAGGCCTTTCGCCATCACGGCATGAACTGGCGCTACGTCAACTTCGAGCTGGGCAACGAGCGGCTGGCCGAGGCCGTGCGGGCGGTGCGGGTGCTGGGCTTCCGCGGCGGCAACTGCACCATGCCCTGCAAGGTCACCGTCATCCCCCACCTGGACCGCCTGGGACAATCCGCCGGTCTCATGGAGGCCGTCAACTGCGTGGTGGTGGACGGCGAGGAGCTCGTGGGCGAGAACACCGACGGCAAGGGGTTCCTGCAGTCGCTGGGGGAGGTGAGCGACCCGGCCGGCAAGCGGGTGACGATCCTGGGTGCGGGCGGGGCCGCCCGGGCCATCGCCGTCGAAACCGCCCTGGCTGGAGCCTCCCGCATCACCATTGTCAACCGCAGCCCCCGGCGGGGCCGCCAACTGGTGGAGCTGCTCCGGACCCGAACCGAGGTGGAGGCCCGCTTCCTGCCCTGGGAGGGAGACCACGCGCTGTCCGAGGACACGCAGATCCTCATCAACGCCACCTCCATCGGCATGCACCCCGATGCCGGCGCCCGCATCCCCCTCCGCACCGACACCCTGACCCCGGAGATGGTGGTGGCCGACGTCATCGCCAACCCCCCTCTCACCCGCCTGCTGCAGGACGCCGCCGACCGGGGCTGCACCGTCCTGGACGGCCTGGGCATGCTGGTGAACCAGGGCGTCATCAGCTTCCGCTACTGGACCGGCCAGGACCCCGACAGCGCGGTCATGCGCGCCGCGCTGGAAGAGGTTTTTGGAGGGTGAGGCGGGGGTGCCGGGGACTCTCCGTTCCTTCCAGGCCGTAGACGGGAGGGTTTGAACCATGCCGAACGGAGGGTCAGACTGCTGCGGGACCTGCTGGTTCAATCGAACCAACCAGGGCGAGCGTGATTGGCTCACGCATGCCGACCGTTCGCTGCCACCCTACTGCGAGATCAGGAACTTGGCCATTGAGGATCCTTTCTATACGTACTGTGCCAACCATCCCCATCGAAGGCCCGATCGCGACCCCATACCGATCGGCCCGGTGACCCGTTATGACGAGCGGAACGACGGCACCTCCCCGTCCCCGAGGTATGTGTGGAAACTCTCACCCGATTCCGAGGAAATTCGTCAACACCTGCTTAATTTGCTCAAATCCCTATCCGACCATTTAGGAAAAGACTATTACCCCCTGGGGCACGGCCTGGGCGAGACGATTGTTTGGCAACTCGGCGAGCTCAAAGATCGGCGGGCGGTGAGAGGTCTCGAAAAGATCCGCAAGCACGACAGTTGGGGCTTAGGCAGTACTGCGAGGGAAGCCCTGACGAAGATCCGGGGAGGCAGGTGAGGTTACCGAAGCGGAATGCAATAGGGCAGACTTGGTTACTCGGCTGTCTCTGCCAACTCCACTGCGGAAGAGTAGTGTGGCGGTCGCGCCACACGCTGGTCGACTTCACCCTGGCCGGACCGCTGCGCTTGAGTCTGAGCGTCTTCAAAGTATCGGACGGTGAATGCAGGGCAGTTCAGGATGTAAGCCCGCCAGTATTCTCTATTTTGATCGGCTCCGCTGAAATTGGCCTGGAGCCTTCATTATTGTAATTTAGACACTAAAGTTAAATAGTGAGGAGTGTTATTGAACAACCGTGAATAAGGACAGTCCATCATGAGGCGCGGAGAAAGCGGCAGCTATGAAGTGACCAGCGTCGGCGGCGAGCGAGTTCGAGCCTTTGTGCCGCTACCGTTGCCTCCGACACCTGCCTTGGTATTGGACGGCCCGCTGCAACAGCTCCTGGAATCGGCGGTTCTTGCCCTGGGCCGCCTCGACGCGGTCTCGACTCTCCTGCCGGACCACTCGCTTTTTCTGTACGCCTATGTGCGCAAGGAAGCGGTGCTCTCCTCTCAAATCGCGGGCACGCAGTCATCTCTGTCGGATCTTCTGATCTTCGAGCTCGAGGAAGTGCCCGGGATTTCGCTTGATGATGTGACTGAAGTCTCGAACTACGTGGCGGCGCTCAGACACGGTTTGCGTCGCCTGGGGCAAAATTTTTCCCTGTCGAATCGCCTGCTCCGAGAAATTCATGGCGTGTTATTGTCGAGCGGACGGGGACAGACCCAAACGCCCGGCGAGTTCCGCCGCTCGCAGAATTGGGTTGGCGGCAGCCGGCCGGGCCATGCCGCTTTCGTGTCGCCGCCCCACACCAGCGTGCCCGACTGCATGTCGGCGCTTGAGCGCTTTCTGCACGCCACCGACAACGGCTTGCCCGTACTGCCGAGGGCAGGGCTTGCATACGTGCAGTTCCAGACCATTCACCCCTTCCTCGACGGTAACGGCCGCGTTGGTCGCTTGCTCATAACGCTGCTGCTGTGCCACGCCGGTTTGCTAAGCCAGCCGCTCCTCTATCTGAGCCTGTATTTCAAGCAACACCGCGGTGACTACTACGACTTGCTGAACCACGTGCGCCGCACCGGCGACTGGGAGGCCTGGATTGGCTTCTTCCTGGAAGGAGTGAAACGAACGGCTGAGGGTGCGGTCTCCAGCGCACAACGCCTGTCTCAAATGTTCCAGGATGACCGCAACCGCATTCAAGTGTCCGGGGGGCGGAAGACCGGGTCAGCGCTGCGCGTACACGACGCACTCAAGGCGCGGCCTATCCTATCGTTGCCGGTGGCGAGCAGAGATGCGAAACTTTCCTTCCGGGCAGCCGCCTCAGCCATGGAACTGCTCGCCACTCACGGTGTCGCACGGGAGATTACCGGAAAACGCCGGAACCGGCTGTTCGTCTATGACCGGTATCTGTCCGTCCTCAACGAAGAAGCGGATGTCCTTCCAGGCACAAGTGTTTACAATATTTGGCAGGAGCCATAGAGATGTTGAACCGCATGAAACTCGAGAATTTCAAGGCTTGGCGTGAAGCCGATTTGACATTCGGCAAGGTGACCGGTTTCTTCGGCACTAACAGCGCCGGCAAGAGCAGCCTCCTCCAGTTCCTTCTGTTGCTCAAGCAGACCAGGAACGCCACCGACCGTGGCATCGTGCTCGATTTCGGAGGCCCCGCGGACATGGCAAACCTGGGGACCTTCACTGACGTGGTTCACCGTCATGACGCCGAAACGCGGATACGTTGGCTTTTGGAATGGGAGCTCCCCAAGACGCTGAAGATACTGGACCCAACGGAACCTTCGAAGAAACCGTTGTTCAGCGGCGACTGCCTCAGCACGCACTGCGAAGTCGGCTTGAGACAAGCGCGTCTCTGGCCCTACCATTTGGCATACCAGTTTGGCGGCACAGAATTCAGTCTCCAGTTGCGGCCCGCCTCGGACAAGGACTTCAGGTTAGTCGCAGACAACCAGCAATTTCGGTTCCGCCGCACGCAAGGCCGTCCTTGGCACCTGCCACACCCGGTCAAGACACACCTGTTTCCCAGCAAGGCAAGAAACTACTATCAGAACTCGGATTTCCTCGGCGATTTCGAGCTGGCGTACGAGAATCTAATGGACTCGATTTACTACCTCGGACCATTGCGCGAGTACCCCAAGCGTGAATATCACTGGGCGGGGTCAAGCCCCGAGGACGTCGGTCAGCGCGGTGAGCACACGGTAGACGCAATACTTGCCGCCACTCGCAACCGGGAGATGAGGAGTCTCGGACACCGAAAGCGTCGGAAGCGTTTTCAGGAAATGATTGCCTATTGGCTGAATCGTCTTGGGCTGATCTCTGACTTCCGTCTCGAAGAAATCGCCAAGGGCACCAACTTGTTTCGTGCCATGGTGAAGACATCTCCCAGGAGCCCATCGACATCACTGACCGACGTTGGATTTGGCGTGTCCCAGATTCTTCCGGCCCTGGTGCTGCTCTACTATGTCCCGAAAGGCTCCACGGTGCTGCTGGAACAGCCGGAGATCCATCTGCATCCCGCGGTGCAAAGCGGACTGGCCGACGTGATGCTGAATGTGGCCAAAGTGCGAAACGTGCAGATTCTTGTCGAGAGCCACAGTGAGCACTTGATGCGGCGTCTGCAGCGCCGTGTGGCTGAAGAGCAAGTCTCCTCCGACGACGTGAAGCTCTATTTCGTTTCCTCCCAACGAGGTTCGGCGCAGGTTTTCGATCTGCGACTGAACGAGTGGGGCGAGATCGAAAACTGGCCGGAGCAGTTCTTCGGCGACGAAATGGGCGAGATCGCGGCAATCGCCGAGGCGTCCTTGCAAAGAAGGATGGGAACGTCCCAATAATGGCATTTGTCGTGGACACCAACGTTGCGGTCGCCGCCAATGGGTGCCGGACTCACGCCGACCTGCAATGCAAGATGCTTTGCGTGAAGAAACTCAGATCCGTTGTCGCGAATGAGGTGGTCGCCATCGACGACAAGGGGGAGATTCTGCGCGAATACAAGAATCGCCTCAACTTCTCGGGAACGCCGGGTGTGGGTGACACCTTCTTCAAGCACGTGTTCAACTACCAGTACCGCAGTGACCGAGTACGAAGAGTTGCTATCACCCCTTCGGCGGACGATGGGCGAGGCTTTGAAGAGTTGCCTGAAAATAGGCTGGACCGGGCAGACCGCAAGTTCCTGGCGGTTGCCGTCGTCGCGAATGCTGTCATTCTGAACGCGACCGACAGCGATTGGGATGAACACAAGGCGCTTACGGAGGCCCTTGGAGTTCAGGTCGATCAACTCTGTCCGCGGTACGCCTCCAAAACCGGGCAACGCCAGC
This sequence comes from Acidobacteriota bacterium, assembly GCA_022826755.1. Taxonomy (GTDB): domain Bacteria; phylum Acidobacteriota; class Terriglobia; order Versatilivoradales; family Versatilivoraceae; genus Versatilivorator. The sequence goes on along the minus strand of JAJDUG010000075.1, from coordinate 14,654 downwards.
CATGATCGTGGAGAACCTGCCCTCAATCGCCAAATATCCATCCACGCCCTATTGGCCCTGGTCCCCTACAATCGGTCGGGGCGACGATGTGCACAAGAATTCAGGTCGATTCGTGGGACAGGCCGTGGTCGTGACCGAGAAGCTCGACGGAAGCAACACGCTGCTGCACGCCGGCAGAGTCTACGGGCGCAGCTTGTCGGCGCCTTCCGAGGGCAAATGGATGGCGATGGTCAAGAAGCACCACGCCTGGAAGGTGACCGAGCCCGACGTCTATCTCTACGGCGAGGACATCTACGGGGTCCACAGCATCACCTACGGTCCGGTGGAGGAGCAGAAAACGTTTTATGCTTTTGCGCTCCGGGACGGCGAGGGGGCGTTGGCGGCTTTTGCCGATGTTGAGTCATACGCAAGACAGAGGGGCATCCCGATCGTTCCGATCCTTTTTGAGGGATACTTCAGTTCGGTCGCCGAGATCCGCGCGTTCGTGGAGAGTGCCCATCGCGAACCGTCGGTGCTGGGTGGCCAGCGGGAAGGTGTTGTTTTGCGGTTGGCTCGAGGATTCCCTGCAGCGGAATTTTCGGAGAACGTCTGCAAGAGCGTTCGCGTCGGCCATGTGCAGACAAATGAGCACTGGACTCGGCATTGGAGGCCGTGCCGTATCGCAAAACACGCCGGTTGACTTCGCCCTGGGCGGACCGCTTTTGTTGAGTAGGGGCGCCTACGCTATTGTAATTGCAGGTCTAAAGTTAAATAGCGAATGCTGTTATTGAGAAACTGCAAATAAGGACTGCTCCTCCCGCGGCGCAGGCAGGCCGGCAGCTATGAAGTGACGAGCGTCGGCGGTGAGCACATTCGGGCTCTTGCGCCGCTGCGGTCGCCTTCGAACCCCACCCACTTTCCCACCAGCGCTGAACGGCGATTTCTCTCGGGACCTGCACGCTGGTCCAACTCACGCCCTTCACGACTCTTCTTCCTCCTCATCCTTCGCCGGTTGGGCGCGGCCGCGCATGAGGCGGCGCAGGCAGTGGACGGCTCTTTCCAGCAACGGGGCCGCCTCGTCGGTCACCCCCCGGACCGAGAGCGTGATATCCGGAGAGACCTCTACCTGAAGCCAGCGGTCCATGGCGGGCGACGGATTGCCGCGGCCTTGGGCGACTTCCTGCAGTGCGGCCAGCAGTTCGCCGAGCTCCGACTGGTGGCTGAGTTCGGAGTCCCCAACTCCTGTCTGCCGGTAGGCGGCGGCCGAAGGGTCGCCGTCGGTGGCCCGGCGGTTCCCTTCGTCCTCCGGGTGGCTGTCCCGATGATAGGGAGCCTCAGGCAACGCACTGCCGTCTTGGCCGGGTTCGTGGAAGTTTGAATCGGCCAACCTCCGAGGCGACTCGGCCCTGTCCCGGTCCTCCCGCACGGGGCCCCATCGATCCTCGATGGCCGCTCGCCGGCGGGCAAGCGATCGGAAGCTGGGTGATATCCCGGTAACGACTTCCGGGGTCACGGAGGTCCGCCCGTCCGCGACGGCCGAAATCAGCGCCGGCGGCGCCTGTTTGAAGATCTCGCGGAGGTCTCGGAGGGACACGGGCGCCACCGTTCCCCGCTGCTCCGCCTCCCTCACTGCCCGAACAAAAAGCAGGCGGTCCCGGATCAGCTTGGGGTAGCGGGTTCGCGACCCGCGCCTTCCCACCTTGGGCAGCAGGCCTTCGTGCACGTAGTAGGCGATGGTCCTGCGATCGAACCCGGTCTCCCGCTGCAGTTCCGCGGCCGTGTAGCTCTCCGTTTCCCGGTCAAAAGCCATGTGAGTGATTTTTAATGTTAATTAGTAGTCGTGACTGTTGACATAAGCACTCTGCCTTCTATAATAATGCACTTTACTGATTTTGGCTGACCATATCAAGGAGTTGCCTATGCATCCATTGAAAACCGCCCTCTCCAGTCTGAAGCTCGGAGATCCTCAGGCTTGGAAGGGACTGACGATGTTTCCGTTGCTGTCGGAGGTCGGCAGCAGCCTCCAATACCTGATGCTGGCCGACGGCCTGCGGGGCGGCCTGGTCACCGTCAAGGAGGTGTCGCGGGCCGGCAGCGTGCCCGACCTTGCAGTGGAGAACCGATCGAAGCTGCCGGTGCTCATCCTGGACGGGGAAGAGTTGGTGGGAGCCAAGCAGAATCGCGTCGCCAATCTCACCATGCTCATCCCGGAGCAGCACACCGTGGTCATTCCCGTGTCGTGCGTGGAGCAAGGCCGCTGGGACTATGAGAGAGACGACTTCGTCGTGACCGAACAACTGCAGTACGCCCGGGGCAGGACCGAGCGGCTGGCCAGCGTGCTCCATTCGTTGGCTGAGACCGGTGAAAGGGTCTCCGACCAGGCCCAGGTCTGGCACTCCATCGCGGCCAAGGCCGCCGCCATGGATGCGGCATCGCCCAGCAGAGCCATGAGTTCGATCTTTGAACGACATGCCGCGACGCTCGACCAATACGTCGAATCGGTGAATTCGCTTCCCGGCCAGGTGGGTGCCGTTTTCATGGTGGGGAAAGAGCGCCTTGGTCTGGATCTGTTCGACCAACCCGAAACCTTCGCCTCGATGCTTCCCCGGCTCGTCCGCAGCTACGCCGTCGACGTCATCGAACGCCCCATCTCTCAAAAGCTGTCCGGGCGGGCTTCCCAGGCCCGATCCTTCCTCGACAGCATCCTCAAGGCATCGTTCGATGACCGCCCGGCCCTGGGGCTGGGTCGGGACCTGGGTTGCGTGTCCGAGAACCTGGTGGCCGGTGCTCTGCTGGTAGACAAGGTTGTGGTGCACCTGGCTGCGTTTTCCGGTCCCCGTAGCCGCCGAGCCGGAACCGGCTCGGGCCGACGCCCCGCAATCTGCCTCTAGTAATTCAACAAGACTGGATGCGTGAGCGTGTCCAGTCTCTCACGGGTGCGGTCTTTGGGAAGTTGTTCTACGCCAACGGAGGGTGAAGAGGCAGGAGGGACTGCCAATAGTTGAAGGATTGCCAGGGTCTGTCGGTGGGAGACGACGCGATCCCTACAATGGGCGATGTCATCGCCTGTGAAAGGATCTTCCGCCCTGTTCAGAGCATGTAATCAACCCCCAAGTGAAAATCCTTCCCTAAAAATGCGATTATTCGGGCACACTCTCCGGCTAGAACCCCACTCCGCCTCCGCCGAAGGTCAAGCTGACGCCCAGGCTGATGAGCAGCGAGGCTGCCGTGTTGCGCCCGGCCACCACTCGTCCGACGAACCCGTTCAGGCTGACGTTGTCGGCGACGTCGGCCATCAGCCGTCCGCCTACGATGTGCGCGTCCTCCTGCAGCCCCGGAAACCGGCTGGGCGAGAAGCCCGGCCCGCCGATGTCGATTCCGGACAGGGCATTGACCATCCGATAATCGGCCCCGACCGTAACCGCCTCGCCGGCAGGGATGAAGAGGCCGAGGTTGAGGAACATGTCCGCCGGGATGTCGACCTTCTCCCCACCCGCCGCGGCGCCACCCACCGCCTGCGTGTTGACCTCGGTGCTGGTGCGGTTCCGGTAGCCGATCTCCGCCGAGACCCCGGCCGCGCTGCCGAACTTGCCGACGATGAGCGAGGTTTCGACCCCGGCGCCGCCGTCCCCGAGCGAGTTGATGTAGCCGGTGTCGTAGCCGCCGGGGATGATGGCGCCCACGCGCACCGCGACGCTGGGGGCATCGCTGATGAGCTCATCCACGATCCGCCAGGTGACGGCGACGGTGGAATCGAAGATTCCGCTGTAGCTCTCCTGGCCGCCGGAGGGACCGACTCCGCCTGCCACGAAGCTCCGCGCCCAGGCGGTTTGCACGTCGATGGCCACCGCGTCGCTGATGGCGTAGTTGACCCCGAACCACATGGTGTTCTGCGCCAGGTTGGCCCCGGTCGCCTCCAGCGGCCCCTTCACCTTGGTGGTCTGGCGGTAAAACTCGGTGGCGTTCTGATTGACGAAGGAAATGTTGACGGTGCCGGTCCCCGGCTCAGCCAACCAGGGCGTGCCTTGCGCGAACGAGGGAGGGGCGGACAGGCACAGGGCAAGTCCCGAGCCGACCAGAACGGGCACGAACGAACTATTTTCGCGGATCATTGGGGGGCACCTTCCTTTGCGCCGAATGGGTCTCCGGGAAGACGGACAGTAGTTTTCCGAGACAGAACGCTACAGTTTGAAGCGCCGGGTCAGGAAGTAGTGGACGACCTCCATCCTCGTTTTGCATTCTTCGCCCTGCACGTCACCGTTGCCGCAGAGCGCCTTGATCGCTTCGTCGTCCGGCGATCCCGTCTTCTTTCCGTGGTAGACCGCTACCAGGCTGGCGGTGAGGCTCCGGGCCCGGTCACGATCGAGTTCGCCCTTCTTTATCGGGCAGGAACCGCAGACCAGCAGGTCGAACGTCAGAGCCTTGCCCTTCGAGTAGGCCGCGCGCGGACTCACCTTGCCGGATCCAGGTCCGATGGAGCCGGAGGCCGAGACCCAAAGTTGGAACAGCCCTATGCCTGCGGAGAGGAAGATGGCTGCCAATACAAATTTCTTCATGTCCTTATTCTCCTCTTATTGCACTCGAATACCTTACTGCCGTTAGTGACGCTTGACAAACAGAATCCGAATAGTTGCGGTGACAAGAAGTGTTTTTGCCGAATTCAAAGTGGTGGTGTGGTCAGGTGCAAGCGCGTGCTTTAGGCATCAGCCGACGAGAATTTGCGAAGGAAGGTAGGAGCGGAGTTTGGCGTCTGCATCCCGTATGCGTGAAGTGTGTAATCATTGCTGGGGCCGGTTCAGTTTCCAGTCGTAGTCGTAGTCGATCGTGCCCTCGAACCCTTTCAGAATGGCCGCCAGATCGCCCTCGGCGTATTGGGTGAGGTGATCGATCACCGATTCTTCGGTGTCGCCGAAATCCTCAGGGTACCACTTGTAGATACTGGACAACACGACGAACTCATCGTCGACCACGTCGACCCCCCGGGAGCTGTTCACGTAGGCCCGCGCCCCCGCTTCGAGCAGAGACTCGGTATTGGCGGCGGTGAAGGCCGTGTCCATCAATTGAGGACAACTGTAGGCAGCGCAGTTCACCGCGTAGTGAATCCGCTTGTCCCGCCAGATGGGGCGAAGGATGTCGTGCTCTATCTGGTCCAGGGTCAGGTCCCGGCCGGCGATGTTGGCGCACACGTCTTTCCAGGGTCCCGTCATGGGGGCGTCGCCCTGGTGGATTTCCCTGATCGTATCCACCGGATAGGAGTCCAGCACCATCTTGACGGTGCGCGCGTTGTAGAAGTTGATCCAGTAGGCCATCTGCTCCGCCCGGCGGTACTCGCGGGGATCGGTCCCTTCCAGGTACCGGACGTATCCGGCCAGCTTGGCCGTGTCGTCGGAACTGGCTGCCAGCGCGGCATAGTCGAGCACGTTGACGCCCCGGGGATCGGGATCGACGTAGGTGTCCAGGATGTCCTGCCAGGAGCCGTGATCGAGGGGCTCGAGGTTGGACTCGTCGCTGACATCCCATTCCGAGATCCGTTCGGGCTTAGGGGGAGCGCAGGAGGTGACCAGAATCGCCGTGGCGAGCAGGCTCAAAGCCAGGTTGCGCTGAAGCGCCATGCGTGCCGGCGCCGATTCGATCTCATTTCCTTTCATGGTCGTTCATCCTTTGGCGCCGGCGCGGCTCGCGCGGCCGGTCCACCGGCGTCGGATCAGGTCACAGCCGAGCCCGCACAGGATCAGTCCGAACTCCAGCCCGCGCACCAACGGGGGTTGCCCGTAGGGGTGCATCTCATAGTCCTGCAGGTTCAGCCCGGTCACGTAGCTGAGCAGCACGGCCAGCGAGGCCGTCCAGGCCCAAATAGTCGGATAAACCGCCGCGAATGGCAACAGCCAAAGCAGGTACCAGGGATTGATGACCGGGGATGCCGCCAGCAGCCCACCGAAGATCCAGTCTCCCCGCGGGATTCCCCGTGCGGGGTTCCGCAAGTACTTGACTTGGTACCACCCCCAGAATGCCGCAAAAGCCAGCCCGAGGGCAAGCCTGGCCTCAAACGGCGCCAGCGCGGTCTTCAACAGCCCGAACAGCCACGAGTTGAATTCCCACTCCTGCGCGAACACCTGCAGAGAGGCCAGCTCGCTTCCGCCTCTCAACGCGAACGGCGCGTAGACGGCCGCCACCGTGGCGGCGAACAGCAGCCAGTGCCGGAAGCGGGCTCCGGCCAGCACCAGCGGCGCCAGAACCAGACCGAACGCCTTGGCTCCCGCTGCCAGCCCCAGGGCGACGGCGGCCCCTTGCCAGCGACGGTCCCGGGACAGCACCACGGCCGCCAGCAGCAGGCAGGCGCCGGCGCCATCCGGGTGGGCGGTGAAGGCGATCTCCTTGATCACCAGGGGACACCAGGCATAGAGCAGCACGTTGCGCGCCGGGGCCAGGCGCAGCAGCAGCCCCACCAAGGCCAGGTCCAACCCGATCAGGATGGCCTGCAGCACGGTGACGCTCCCCGGCTGCAGCCAGTAGCCAAGCAGGAAGATGGCCTGTGTCACCGGGGCGTAGATGGTGGGCAGTTCCGGAGTGTTGATGCCGCTGAGTACGGACTGCATGGCCGGCGGCACGGCGGGGTCGAGGAAAAACACCTCCGGAGCCGGCCCGTAGGGGCTGCCGGCGGTGGCGAACCGGTACCCGTCCCAAAGGTAGCGGTAGAAGTCGTCCTCGTAGAAGGGGCCGCCCGCCAGCCCGCAGATGCGGAAGGCTATAGCCCAGAAAAGCAGGCGGCCGAGCGGAAACGGCTCCTCTCGCCGCCGAAAGTGCAGGGTGAGGCCGAACACCGGAATACCGGTCCAGGCGACCAGCAGGAAGAAGGCCGGCAACGGCGGCTCGCCCGGCTGCCGCGCCAGTACGGCGAGCGCCGCATACCCCAGCAGACACCAGGCACCGACCGCATCCACGGTCCGGGCAGGCGTTGCTTGGCCAGCCTCACGCCGGGGCACGAGCGGCCTGCCGCCGCCTGAAGTTGAGTCCGGAGCCCAAAAGGCTCTTCCGCGATCCAAGGGGATAGGCTACCTTTCTCATTCGGAATTGCAGGCTATGATTGTGTACCAGGAATCGTTCCGGCGGGAGGAGTTAATGTTTCTCAGACTTGCTGTTTCGACGGTTGTGCCGCTCCTGATTGCGTTGTACGGCACGGCCAACGCTCAGGGAACCGCTACCTTGAGAGGCGAGGTCGACGACGCTTTCGGCTCGGCCATCCCGGCCGCGGAGGTCACGGCGACCAACAATGCCTCCGGCGCGCAGGTGACCGATACCGCCGATGCCGTGGGCGGCTACCAATTGACCCTGGCCCCTGGGGTCTACGCGGTGACGGTGGAGGCTCCCGGCTTCGAGCCTGCCACCGCCACCGGCGTCGAGCTGATTGCCGGCCAAACGGTGGTGCGCAACTTCTCGCTGGAACTGGGAGCGGTCACCACCTCCATTGTAGTGGTGGGCAGCCGGGCCGAGCCGCGGTCGGCGACCGAGTCCACCGTCCCGGTGGACGTCATCCGGACCGATGACTTCACCAGCCAGGGAAGCCGGGACCTGGCAACCCAGTTGCGGGCGGTGGTTCCCTCCTTCAACGTCAACACCCAGCCGATCAGCGATGCCTCCACCGTCGTACGGCCCATGATGCTGCGCAACCTGGCGCCCGACCACACGCTGGTGTTGGTCAACGGGAAGCGCCGCCACCGCTCCTCCATCATCGACTGGCACGGCGGCAACGGCGTGGCCTTCGGGTCCCAGGGGACGGATATCTCGGGCATCCCGGCGATTGCCTTGAGGCAGGCCGAGGTGCTGCGCGACGGCGCCGCCGCCCAGTACGGTTCCGACGCCATTGCCGGAGTCATCAATCTGCTGCCCAAGGACAGTCGGTCGGGCGGCAGTCTCGAGTTCAATACCGGCATCTACGGCGAGCGATGGGACGGCGCCACCTACAGTGTTGCCGGCAACGCCGGATTGCCGCTGGGCGCGACCGGTTTTGCCAACCTCAGCTTCGAATACGGCGGCGCCGAGCCGACCGACCGCAGCATCCGGCGCAGCGACGTGGCGGCTCTGGTGGCAGCCGGCAATACCCACGTGCGAGACCCCGCCCAGATCTGGGGCTCCCCGGAGGTCGACGGCGACCTCAAGCTGTTCGGCAATTTCGGCTTCCCTCTCACCGATCGCCTGCAGTTCTACGGACACACCGGCTACGCCGGCAAGGAGGTGACGGGCGGTTTCTTCTTCCGCAACCCCAACACGCGCGGGGGCGTGTTTACCGGTGACGGTGGTCGAACCCTGCTCATCGGCGACGTCGCGGCCGCGCGCGGCGGACCCTCGGCCGACTGCCCCACGGTACCCGTTACCGATCACGTGCCTGACTCGGAGCCCCTGGGAAGGGTGTTCGCCGGCGCCGATTGCTTTTCCTTCCAGGAACTCTTTCCCGGAGGTTTTACGCCCAACTTTGGAGGCTCGGTTTCCGATGGTGCGGTGGTCGCCGGGATACGCGGCTTCACCGGCAAGGGTCTGGTCTGGGACGGGAGCGTCAGCGTCGGGTCTCACCGGACCGATCTGTTCATCAGCAACACGGTCAACGCCTCGCTCGGTCCGTCCACCCCCACCGACTTCGACCTGGGCAGCAATCGGCAGCAGGAGATCAGTCTCAACCTGGATGTCTCCTATGCCGTCAACGACAGTCTCAACCTTGCCGCCGGGGCCGAGTGGCGCGACGAACAGTATGAGACACGGCTGGGACAACGGGAATCCTGGGAAGTCGGCCCCTATGCCGCTCAGGGGTTCAGCGCCGGTTCCAACGGCTTCAGCGGCTACAGCCCGCAAGCGGCCGGCAAGTGGAACCGCAGCAACATCGCGTTCTACGGCGATGTGGAACTGTCGGGTGCGGAGGACCGATGGACGGTGGGTACGGCGGCTCGCATCGAGAACTTCGAGGATTTCGGCACCACCGTCAACGGCAAGCTGTCGGGCCGCTACCGGCTTGCGGATCCCTTTTCGCTCCGCGCCAGCCTGAGCAGCGGGTTCCGCGCCCCCACGCCCGGCCAGCAGAACGGGTTCAACCTGTCGACGATTTTCGACCCCACCATCGGCGACCTGGTGGAACGGGGCACCGTTCCGTCGATCTTTCCCGTGGCGCGGCTGCGGGGCGGTGAGCCGCTCAACCCCGAGACCTCGGTCAACACCACCGCCGGGGCGGTTCTGGAACAAGGGGCGTTGATTCTCACGGCCGACTATTTCCGCATCGATGTGGATGACCGTATGGCCGTAACCCAGGATTTTACGCTCACGGCCGCAGAGGTCGATCAACTCCTGGAAGCGGGGGTGGAGAACGCTCGCGGCCTGGCGAGCTTTCGCTTCTTCACCAACGATATCTCCACCACCACCCAGGGAGTCGACCTGGTCTTCAGCTACGCGCCGCCCCGGCTGAAGGGCGGCACCGTGTTCAGCGCCGTCTTCAACCACACCGACACCCGGGTGACCCATTTCAATCCGGATCTGCTCAACGCGGCGCGCCGCCTGCGGGAACTTCAGGAAGCCCTCCCCAGGAACCGCTGGAACGCCGGCGTCAGCCAGAAAATCGGCCCGGTGAACGTTCTGGGGCGCCTGAACTACTATGGCGCCTGGTTCGACTGGGACAGCGCCCAGACCCTCTTCAGCGGCAAGCCGGTCTTCGACCTGGAGGTCGGGGTGCCCTTGAGCGAGCAGACGAGGCTGGCGATTGGCGCCCGCAACGCCTTCAACACCTTCCCCGATGTCTCTCCCAACGCGACCAGCGTGGGCGAGCAGTACAGCGAATACACGCCCTGGGGGTTCAACGGCGCCTTTTTCTACTTCCGCCTGGCCTTCTCATTCAAGAAGCTGGGGCAATAGGGGGGCTTTTAGGCGGCGCCGGCGTCGGCCCCCCACCGCATCAGCCTTCGCCATTCGGCTCGACGAGGGCTCCGCCCGCAGTCGATCCGGAGGGGGGCCAACGCGGCGTCCCGTTTGCGAAGCGCGCGGTCGAGCCGGTGGGGGACAAGCGCCCCGGCTGCTCACCGTGTGGCCATGAAAGCGGCGATGGGGGGATTGCTCAGGAAATCGTCCCAGAAGGGATTGCCCTTCTGGGAGGGGTGCAGCCGGAAATCCACCCAACGAAATCCCCTGAATCCGGCCTTCCGGAACGCTGCCTCGTAGGTTTCGGGGGTGAGGTAGAAGTTGTCGAACCGGAACCGGCGTCCGTCGGTATTGGTGATGGTGTAGCGGATGACATCGCCCTCGGCCGCCGGGTTGGGACAGGATCTCTCCAGGCCGTATTTCGCCAGCGAAGCCGTGCCGGTCGGGACATTCCGCACGTTGTCGTTGACGCCGATGAGGCGGCCGCCCGGTTTCAGGGCGTCATGGCAGGCCCGGCAAAATCGTCCGAGCTCCTCGGCGGTTCTGGCATAGTTTAACAGATACATGGCCACCACCCGGTCGACCGTTCCTTCGGGCTGGAACGCCGCCGCGTCCGCCCGCACGTACCTGCAACCCAGCGGATGGCGTGCCTCCTGATCCTCGGCCAGTCGAATCATCTCCGCGGAGATGTCGACGCCCGTGACCTCCGAGGCGCCGGCTCGCTTGAGCAGGCGGGTGTAGAACCCCTCGCCGCAGGCCATGTCCAGGACCGTTTTCCCGCGCACGTCACCCAGCAGTTGGAACAGGGTATACCGTTCCAGGTGGTCCCGGAACGGCAGTTGCTTGGAGTCCCGGTACTCTTCGGCAATTGAGTCGTATGCTTGCATTGGCTTTGGACAGATCTTCGGTGCGCGGCGTCCCGGTCTCCTGGTGGGTCCTGACAATGGAATCTTTGGCGCCGGCGAGCTGAAAGCCGTTATTCGGCCTCGGTGGACCCGCTTTCGGAAGCTGGACCGGACTCCGGATCCGGAGCCTTCACCCGGATGGTGACAATGTCGGTGTTGTGGTACTGCTGGTGACGGATGGAGGAGGCGACGTGCCGCAGCAACCTCAGCGAGATTTCCCGTTCGACTCCCGGACCTTCGGCGTATCGGCCCAACAGGGCGATTCGATCCTGGAGATTCTGGTCGTCGCGGCCCGAGGCAATGAGTTCCAGGACGGCGCCGCCGTTCTCCTTGAATGCCACCAGCCGCAGTCGGCGCGGCTCTCGCGTCTCGGCGGAATCTCCCCGATGGAACAGCGTTGCCAGGGTTTCCTCGACGGCCGCGTCCAACCGGTTGCGCATCGCCTGTGTCCAGCCGTTGTCCGCGGCGAAAGACTTGAGGAACTCCTGGATCTTGGGCAGGGCGGACAGGTGGCACTCGGTCTCCATCCGTTTGCGGCGGGGCTGGGTCAACTCCAGGAACGTCGTCATGAGAATGGCGGCCAGACCGCCGGCAGTCATCCCGTTCTGCAGTAGTCCGCCCGCGAAGTCGTTGAAGTACTCGGGGAATATGGCGCCGTTCTGGAAACCCGCGCCAATCCAGAAAGCCACCCCGGCCACCACCCCCTTGCGGTAGTCGATGCCGTCCTGGACGACGATCCTCATGCCGATCACGAACAGCATCGCCAGCAGAACCGTGATGTAGGCGGCCGCCACCGGCCCCGGAATCGCCAGCAGCACCGCCGGCGCCTTGGGCAGAAACGCCATCGTAATGAACACGGCGCCCACCGCCATGCCGACCCGGCGGGCCCCAACCCCGGTGAGTTCGGTCACCGATACGCTGCTCGAATAGGTGGTGTTCGGCACGGTGCCGGCCAGACCGGACAGCAGGTTCCCCAATCCATCGGCAGCCACCGCACCCTGCACGGCCCGGAAATCGACGGCCCGGGCCCGCCGGCGGGAGACCCGCTGGATGGCGACCGCGTCCCCGATCGTTTCGATGGCGCCCACCAGGGTCACAAACACGAATGCCGGAAGCAGAGCCCAGAAGGTGGGTCCGAAGCTCAGATCCAGCCCTGGCCATCCTTCCGAGGGAAGTCCGATCCAGGCCGCTTCGGCGATAAGTCTGGTGTCGTAGATTCCGTAGTACCCGGCCACCACCGATCCGGCCGCCACACCGACCACCGGCGCCCACAGCCGCAGGCTGCCGCGCGCCTTCAGCGCCAGGCCGGCGATGACCAGCAGCGTCACCAGGGCGGAGGTTCCGGAGGCGCTCAACGGGGTTCCTTCCGGCACATCGTTCAACATTTTGAAGATGAAGGGCATGACCGTCACCGGAATCAGCATGATGACGGTCCCCGCCACCACCGGCGTCAGGACCCGGCGGAAGAGCGAAAGCCGGGCAGCCAGTCCGAACTGGAAAAGCGAGGAGGCCACCACCAGAGTGGCCAGCATCCCCGGCCCACCCTCGGCAATGGCCGTGATGCAAACCGCGATGAACGCACCCGAGGTCCCCATCAACAGAACGTAGCCGGCGCCGATGCGGCCCAAGCGTACCGCCTGGACGAGTGTGGTGACCCCGCTGACGGCCAACGCGGCGAACACGGCCCAGGAGAGGAAGGCTTCTGTTCCTCCGGCCACCCGAATCACGATGGCTGGAGTCAGGACGACGCCGGCAACGGAGAGGACGGCCAGTTGCAGTCCCAAGCCAAGGGACAGCAATGCCGGCGGCTTCTCATCGGGCTCATAGCGAACGGCGGTATTCCGGACGGTGTCTTGATCATCCATGTTGTTCATCCTTTACTCATGAATGGGACGCTTGGCGGGACCTCGCGAAGGCGCCCCCGGCAGTTTGGTACTCGGGCGTGCGAAGGGGGCGGTGTGCCTGCGCCGCGCCGCAGACTCTGTTTCTTGCGCCTGTCAGAACCGCCAGATCACCAGCAACTGCGGGGCGTACTCATCTTCCTCCGCACCCAGCTTGTTGCGCCAGTACTGGTACTCGATTCCCACCAGCAAGTGGTTCGCCGCTCCGAAGGCGGCGCCCAGGTCCCAGGTGAGTTGGGGCTGCGCCAGAACCCACCCCTTGACAGGGTTGCCGAACTCGTCCGTGCTCCCGCCGATGTACTCGGCATGACCGCCCATCAGGAACGATTGGCTACCCAGTCGGAAGGGCAGCGCCCAATTGACGTCGACGGTGAAGCTGTTGCTGGTGCGGGGCGCGCCGCCGCTGGCGGCGCCGCTGTTGCCGTCGATGTAGGCCATCACGTCGGTGTTGAGGAAGGCGAAGCCCGGCACCTTCCAGGAGGCTCGCACACCGGGCAGATATTTGAAGACGTTGGCGTCGGCGCCGAAGTTGATGCCGCCGATGACCGAGATGTCCCGGATCGGTCCCAGTTGGAGCTTCCTCCCCGACACCTTGCCGAGGCTCAGGGTCGGATACCATTCGCCGTAGAGGTCCTTGTCGTTGAATCCGTCCTGAAGTCCGTCATTGAGAATATCGAGAAAAAAGAAACTGTCTCCCAACCGCCATCCCGTCGCATGCTGCACGGTGAGGATGGAGGTATTTTCCTGCGCGCCCGAGAAGGGGTTGGCCAGCTTGCCGTACTGGTAGTGGAATTCGGCCTGGCCGGCTGCCGCCGCGGGGATCGCCAGCACCAGGAAAGCCGTGGCAAGCGATGACAGCAATCGCGTGCGGCAGGGGTGTCGGGTCATGGGATCCTCCTATTTCGGTGAAACATTACCCCAAGATTGCGAAAATCCGGTGAAAAAACCGCCCCCCGCTTGACTTAGGCCGTAAAATGTAGCCCCAAGTATTCGGTTATTCAACTGAATTTCTGTCTTGTCGGAACCGTGTTCCGCCAACGAAGGAAGCCAGACGATGCGATCGACATCACTACTCTACAAAGGGGGCCGCCGATGGGCGGCAGTCGTCATTCTGGTTCTGTTCGGCGCTTCCCTGTCGGGAGCCCAGACCAAGGGCGGCCGCATCCAGGGGAGGGTGTTCGACCAGACGCTGGCCGTCATACCGGGCGTCGCCGTGACCGCCACCGACCAGGAACGAGACCTGGAGCAGACAACCGTCAGTTCCCCGCTGGGCGAATATGTCTTCAGCCACGTCATGCCGGGCCTCTATACGCTGCGTTTCGAGGCGGACGGCTTTCTCCCCTACGTGGCCGAGAACTTCGAGGTTCGGGTGGGAGAGACGGCGGCCTTTTCGCCGGAGCTGACCCTGGGCACGGCCACCAGGAGCATCGTGGTATCAGCCGTAGCCGAGCGCCCGGCGATCGACACTCATCAGACGACGCAGGCCGACCATATCGACTCGGTGCGCATCGAGAACCTGCCCATCAACCGGCGGGACTACCTGGACCTGGCGCTGCTGACGCCGGGAGTGGTCGATACCAACCACATGGTCGATGACCGGGACGGCCGAATCGTGGTGACGCCCCATTCGGGGCTGGGGATCGGGGGAGGCAGCGGGCGGAGCAACACCTTCATGCTGGACGGTCTGAACAACGTCTTCGACACGGGCACGGTTCGGTCCACCATCACCCAGGCGGCGGTGCAGGAGTTCCAGGTCAACCGCAACACCTTTTCGGCGGAACTGGGCGGCGCGCCGGGCGGAGCCATCAACATCGTCACCAAGGGCGGGACCAGCCAGTTGCACGGCAGCCTGTTCGGGCTGCTCCGCAACCGCCACGTCCAGGCCCGCAATTACTTCGATCCGGAGAAGTCCGCCTACACCCGGGCGCAGAGCGGCGCCTCGATCGGCGGACCGCTGGGACGGGAGGGGACGTTT
>JAJDUG010000042.1 GCA_022826755.1 Acidobacteriota bacterium | reverse complement strand
TGACTTGAGCGAAAAGAGTCTTGCCAGTGTACATTCGCCTAGACTATGCAATCAGTCCAGGTCCGGCAATTCGACCGGCAAGTGGCAGGTCCGATGAGACGGTCGAACCTGAGATCGAGTCAAGTCGCCACCACCTCAAATCGTCTCTATGTCATGTATTATGTATTGATTACAATCTTGAGTCGATTGCTGAGCGAGACACTACTGCAATGAAATATTCCCTTCCCGACCCATGGCCGATCCCACTCGGGCCTTCTCCAAGTCCTTTGTGGATTACTCTTTCCTGACCTCTGTGGATGACCCTCAAACGTTTCAAATGCGGCGAAGGAGCCCATTTTGCCGCCGAGACTCGAGTTCTACAAAGTGATGGAATTGGTGCGGCGCCAGTGCTAGGCTTGATCCGCCCGAGGACCTGAGCACCGGGCCGACGGCGCATGCCAATTCCGGGATGGAGGGTTCTTGCCAGATGCTGATTGTCGATTCGCACGTCGATATTGCTCACAATGCCCTTGAATGGGACCGGGACCTGTTGCAGAGCATTGCCGGGATCCGGGAGTCGGAAGCCGGCATGGCCCAAAAGGGCCGTGGCCTCAACATGGTCAACTACGAAGAGCAGCGCCGGGGAGAGATCGGGCTGTTTTTCGTCACCGTTGCCTGCCGGGTCGCCTCGATGGGCAAGCGCTTCTCCGGCGTGCGAAACCAGGATATCGCCTACGCCAAGTGCCGCGGCGAACTGGCCTACTACCGTCTGATGGAGTCCAAGGGAGTGCTCCGCCAGGTTCGGGACCGCCAGGGTCTGGAGGCCCATTTGACGGACTGGGGACGGGATTCCGGGTCCACGCCCCTGGGTTTCGTGCTCACCATGGAGGGAGCCGACGGCATCGTCTCTCCCGAGCAGGTTCCCGAGTGGTGGGATGAAGGCCTGCGGGTGGTGAGCCTGTGCCACTACGGCGTCAGCAGTTATTCCCACGGCACCCAGGCTCCGGGGGGCTTGACGCCCCGCGGTCGTCCGCTGCTGAAGGCGTTGGAGGCAGCCGGGATGCTGCTGGATCTGACCCACCTGGCCGATCAGGCCTTCTGGGAGGCCCTGGACAGCTTCGGGGGGCGGGTTCTGGCCACCCACAACTGCTGCCGGGCCCTCTGCGACCATGACCGCCAGTTCGAGGACAGCCAGGTCCGGGCCATCGTGGAACGGTCGGGGGTCATAGGAGTGGCCCTGGACGACTGGATGCTCTCGCCGCTGTGGGACCACCAGGCCATCGACAACAGCGGCATCACGCTGGAGACGGTGGCCGATCACATGGACCACATCTGCCAGGTGGCGGGCAACTGCAACCACGTGGGGATCGGGACCGATCTGGATGGGGGCTACGGGAAAGAGCAGGCCCCTTGCGACATGGACACCATCGCCGACCTGCAGCGCATTCCCGAGATCCTGCGAAAGCGGGGCTATGCCGATGCCGACGTCGCCAAGGTCATGCACGGCAACTGGATCGAGTTCCTCAGAAGCAGCTGGGAATGATGCCGCGGAGTTGGGCGGCAGGGGACATGAAACCCGCGTTCTTGGCCTGGGCGGCGCAAATGACGAGACAGTGAAGGAGATAGCAGCATGGCAAGACTGAAGAGAATCGAGATAAAGGGCTTTCGATCCATCAAAGAAATGAAGCTGGAACTCCGTCCTCTCAACGTCTTGATTGGCGCCAATGGCGCAGGCAAGAGTAATCTCATTTCCTTCTTCAAGATGGTGAATGAATTGATGGGAGGACGGCTACAGCAACATATCAGCGCGACGGGTCGGGCCACGGCCAATCTGTACTTCGGCCCAAAGATTACGCCTCAATTGGAAGCGGAGATGGAGTTTGAGGTTGAGAACGGAACAGACACCTATCGGATGAGGCTGTTCCACGTTGCCGGTGATTCCCTGTTTTTTGCTGAAGAGATTCTTTCCTTTCATCAAACAGGCTATCCGCACCCAAGGGTCGCATCGTTCGGGGCTGGTCATCAAGAAACGCGGATAGGAGACAGAGCGGAAGAGGGTGAACCTGCGGCCAGAATGCTCAGATATTTACTGAATCATTGTCGTGTCTATCACTTCCACGACACGTCCGCAACTGCGAGAATTCGGCAGTATTGCTACGTCGGTGATAGTCGCTGGCTTATGCCGGATGCAGCCAATTTGGCAGCGATATTGTATGAGCTAAAGTCCCACAGGGAAGTTGCGTACCGTGGAATCGTCGAGACCGTCCGGCAGGTGGCGCCGTTCTTCGAAGACTTTAGTCTTGATCGAACTGGCCCCGGCCATCGGGACATCATTCTCAACTGGAGGCATCGAAATTCCGATCTGGTTTTCGGACCCCATCAGCTCTCGGACGGTACGCTACGCGCCATCTGCTTGATTTCACTGCTGATGCAGCCCAAGGAAAACCTCCCAATTCTCATCGTGGTGGATGAGCCGGAACTCGGATTGCATCCATATGCGCTCAAGGTGATCGCTTCGCTGTTTCGGGCTGCATCTCGCCATACGCAGGTGCTCGTCAGCACCCAGTCCAGCGCATTTCTGGACAACTGTGAGTCGGAGGACATCGTGGTTGTCGAACGAAGGGGTGATGCTACAGAGTTCAGCAGGCCGGATGCCGGAAAGCTGAACGAGTGGCTGGAAGACTACCTACTTGGGGAGGTCTGGGAGAAAAATATCATTGGCGGAGGGCCGCATTAGTGGTTCGCCTCTATCTCTTCGCTGAAGGTCAAACAGAGCAGACGTTTGCCAATGCCGTTCTGAAAAGGCATTTGGCAAATTTTGGCGTCTACATGCACAGTCCGGTCTTGATTGCCCATGCCAGAAAGAAAGGTAAAGTTCATCGGGGCGGCGGAAGAAGCTTTGCGGCAATGCAGAATGACATCAATCGCTTTCTCAGGCAGGAACCGGGCAATGAGGTGTTCTTCACCACGATGATCGACCTCTATGCCCTGCATAGGGATTTTCCGGGAGGTAGCGAAGCTCGGAAACTGCGTCACAGCCCGTATCGATGGGTGCATGCCCTCGAAACAGCGTGGTCTGATGAGACGGGTGACCGCCGTTTCATCCCTTTCCTTCAGCTACATGAATTTGAAGCCTATTTGTTTTGCGATGTGCCTCATTTCGCTTTCTTCTTCGACAACGCAAGTTCCCAAATCTCCGCTCTGCAGACAATCGTCGATGACGTCCCGTCCCCGGAACTGATCGACGACGGGCAACAGACCGCTCCATCGAAGAGAATCATCGCCCGGCTTCCCCAATACAGCGACTTGAAGACAACGGTAGGCACGCAGATGGCCGAGCGAATCGGCCTGAAGACCATTCGCTCCAAGTGTCCCCACTTCAGTGCGTGGATTGATCGACTTGAGAAACTTGGAGCGGAGTCGCCGTAGAAGCGATGACTGCTGATGACGAGAACGACAATTCGGCTGACGGCGGCAGTTGAAGCCTACTTCACCGACTTGCGGCGGATTCGGGCGTCCGGCGGCGCCACCGCAGAACGATCAAGCTACGGACCGCTGGCCAACCTGCTGAACGCCGTCGGAGCGACGCTCAAGCCGAAGGTGTTCTGCGTCGGCGAGCTGGCCGACCAGGGCGCGGGCCATCCCGACTTCGGCCTTTATGCGGCAAAGCAGTTACAGAAGGGCCGGCCACGCCAGGGGCAGGTGCCGGAGCGCGGCGTGGTCGAGGTGAAGTCCGCTGGGGATGACGCCTGGTTGACGGCAGATGGCGAGCAGGCAAGCCGCTACTGGAGCCGCTATCGGCTGGTGCTGGTGACCAATACGCGCGACTTGGTGCTGCTCGGCGAGGATGCAGTTGGCCGGCCGGCGAAGCTGGAGACCTTCCGGCTGGCTGACAACGCGGAAACGTTCGGGCAGCGGTTGGAGAAGCCGCGTGCCTTTGCCCGCGAAGTCGGCGCCGGTCTGGGTGAATATCTCTGTCGCGCGTTGTCCCATCGGGCTGCTCTGGCCGAGCCCAAGGACTTGGCTTGGCTGCTCGCCTCCTACGCCCGCGACGGGCTGGCCCGAGTCGAGGCGGCAGGCGACGCGCCGTATCTCCAAGCGGTGCGGTCGTCACTGGAAGAGGCGCTCGGCGTCCGCTTCGAGGGCCAGAGGGGTGAGCGCTTCTTTCGCTCGACCCTGGTGCAGACGCTCTTCTACGGGGTCTTCTCCGCCTGGGTGCTGTGGGCGCGCCAGACGCCTCGCCTCAGGGGCAGGTTCAACTGGCGCGAAGCCGTCTGGCACCTGCGCGCGCCGGTGCTGCGGGCGTTGTTTCACCAACTCTCCGGCCCTGGACGCCTGCAACCACTGGGTTTGGTCGAGGTGCTGGATTGGACGGCTGCGGCGCTCGACCGAGTGGACCGGCCCGCCTTCTTCGCGCGCTTCAACGAAGGCGAGGCCGTACCCTATTTCTACGAGCCCTTCCTGGAAGCCTTCGACCCCGGCTTGCGCAAGCAGTTGGGCGTCTGGTACACGCCAGCGGACGTCGTGCGCTACATGGTCGCCCGCGTGGACAAGGCGCTCAAGGACGATCTCGGTATCGCCGACGGGCTGGCGGCCAAGAACGTCTACGTGCTTGATCCCTGTTGCGGCACCGGGGCCTATCTGGCGGAAGTGCTGCGCCGCATCGCCGCCAATCTCGAAGAGCAGGGCCTGGGCGCACTTACCGGTGCTCGGGTCAAACAGGCGGCCACCGAGCGCGTGTTCGGCTTCGAGATCATGCCCGCGCCTTTCGTCGTGGCCCATCTACAGGTCGGGCTCACGATGCAGGATCTCGACGCGCCGTTGGCGGACGACGTAAATGAGCGCGCCGGCGTCTTCCTCACCAACGCGCTCACCGGCTGGGAGCCAAAGACGACCAAGCCTTTGCCATTTCCCGAACTGGAGGAAGAACGCGACCGCGCCGAGCGGGTCAAGCGGGATACGCCGATTCTCGTGATCCTGGGCAATCCCCCCTACAACGGTTTTGCCGGCATGGCGGTGGACGAGGAACGAGAGCTGTCGGACGCCTACCGTACGACCCGGCAGGTGCGCCGTCCCGAGGGCCAGGGTCTGAACGATCTCTATGTCCGCTTCTTCCGCATGGCCGAACGGCGCATTGCAAAGACAGGCCAGGGCGTTGTCTGCTTCATCTCCAACTACTCCTGGCTCGACGGGCTCTCCTTCACCGGGATGCGGGAGCGCTACCTGGAGGTGTTCGACGCGGTCCGCATCGACTGCCTGAACGGCGACAAGTACAAGACCGGCAAGGTGGCGCCGGACGGTTCGCCGGACCCGAGTATCTTTTCGACCGAAGGGGATCCGGTCGGCATTCAGGTCGGCACGGCCATCACGACCTTGGTGCGCAAAGCCGATCTGGTCCCATTCGGAGAGGTTGGCTTTCGCCATCTGTGGGGGCAAACCAAACGCGCGGAGTTGTTGAAGACCGCAGAGGCGCCGCCGGCCGCGTTGTACAATGACGTTTCCCCGGTCCTGCCACTCGGCCTGCCCTTCACGCAAACTGCGGTGAACGAGGATTGGTTCGACTGGCCGGCGCTGCCGGATCTGTTCCTGGTGTCGTTTCCCGGCGTCAAGACCAGCCGCGACGGGTTTCTCGTGGACATCGATCTAGAGCGGCTCAAGGTACGTGTCGCGGATTACTTAGACCCGAACCTGAGTCACGAGGAGATTGCGCGGCGCTACCCGGGTGTTATGAAGACCACGGCGCGGTTCGACGCCCGCGCAGTGCGTGACGCGCTACTCGCGCGCGGCGGGCCGGATGAAGCCGGTTTTGTCCGCTTCGCGTACCGGCCGTTCGACAAGCGCTGGCTCTATTGGGAGGCGGATAGTGGCCTGCTGGATCGTCCGCGTCCCGACTACAAGCCGCATGCATTCGAAGGAAATCTGTGGATTGGGTCGAGCAAGCGGGAGATTCAAACAGATTTCACCCACGGCACCTGGGTTCATGACCTTACGAATTGGAAGTATGGTTTCTGGGGAGTCCATCTCTTCCCCGCTTGGCTCCTCGGCGATGTCCTAGGCAACCGTGAGAGCGATCGTCACGCCAATCTCACGCCGACGGCACAACGCTATCTCGACCGTCTGGGTCTGGGTGTGGAAGATCTGCTCTACTGTGTCCTCGCGATCATGCACGATCCTTCCTACCGCAAAGACAATGCTGACGCATTCCGCATGGAGTGGCCGCGCATCCCGCTTCCGGGCTGGCCCGATGGCGAGGTCGACGGCGCGGCTGAGGCGCTTGCCAAATCAGCGGAGCGCGGTCGTGAACTCGCCCGCCTGCTCGACTCCGAAACGCCCGTGCCCGGCGTCACCCAAGGATTCTTGCGCACGGAATTCGCTGCTATCGCCGTTCCCGCCACGATCGAGAAGCGAAACATGACCGGAGGCGACTTCGCGGTGTCGTCCGGTTGGGGACATTTCGGATCGGGCGATGCCATCATGCCCGGCCAGGGACGAGTATACGAACGGGTCTACACATCCGCCGAACGGTTCGCCTTGGGCGATAGGCTTGTTACCCTCGGCGAGACGACCTTCGATGTTTACCTGAACGAACGCGCCTATTGGCGAAACATCCCGGCCGCTGTATGGACCTACAAGCTCGGTGGCTACCAAGTCCTCAAGAAATGGTTGTCCTACCGCGAACGCTCCATCCTCGGCCGCGCACTCTCACCCGAGGAAGTCCAGCACGTAACCGATACAGCAAGGCGGATTGGGGCTATATTGTTATTGACTTCGGTGCCGGCACATATAGCGTCTTGAGGTCCGTGGCGATATTGACTAATTCCTGAACTTTACAAGTACCATAGACCGCTTTCATGGCTTGATAGGAAGATGCCTATCGGGCATATCGTAAACAGGGCGAAGTTCCATTTTAGAAACTATTCAAGCAATTCAAACCAACTCTCATGACCAAACAAGATGCTCTACATGAGCTTATCTCGATGCTCATTAGTCGAAGAGCTGAAGGCACGTATTGGGATTTCAAACGCCAGCATCACAACAGCAACGCGGACCTTATTCACGACGTCCTTTGCCTCGCAAACGCAAAACATACTGGTGACCGGTTTTTGGTATTCGGGGTTGATGATAAGGACTTTTCTTTGTATCCAATAGATAAGGATGATGGGAGGAGAACCCAAGCAGATCTAGCTGATTTGTTTCACAGTAATGCTATTAAGTTTTTCCAATCCAGGTTCCCGGAGTTCTATCTGAAAGAAGTCACAATCGACGGGAAGTTACTCGATGTTCTGGTAATAGAGGATGCGCCACATAAGCCTTACTATCTCGTCGAAAGATATGAAAAAATTGACGCTCACCACATATATACCCGCGTCTGTGACACCAACACCCCGGTTAATGATGCCGCGCAGCCTCATGAGATCGAACGAATGTGGCGCGAACGCTTCGGCCTGGATTTGCCGCCCCTTGAAAGGGCCAAGCGCTATTTGAGTGAGCCTGATGCGTGGTCACCACTTGTCGAAAGCGATGGAAGTAACGCGAACTTTTATTACAGAACGTTTCCTGAGTTTACGCTAAGAGTCGCTAGCGCAGACGATTGCATGGCTCGCCATGAGGAATGGACACGCGGAGAGATTCGAAGCGACAATAATCATGCAGGCTATTACGAACTCTATTTTCACCAGACCCGATTAGCCCGCATTCGTTACGTCAGTTTTGACGATCACAAGAAGTCAATGGTGGCACCAGACTGGGAGGCTCGTGGAGCTGGGCGTTTCTATTATTACGAGGGCGACAGCATCAATTACGCTGTTCACAAATTTTACTCCACCGTCTTCAGGCGGGACGATTCCTTGACACTTTCCATAAGAGGTCAAGGGGAGGCCACTGATGAAGCGCGCTTGCGATGGGGTTACCTTGTGAAAATCCCGGTCCTTCGCCCGGGAGAATTGGAAGGTTTTCTTGGTTGTTCCCAAGAACGTGAAATCGTAGAACCAAGTAGAGACGAAGCTGAACCGTACCAACTCTTCCTTCGTAACCAACTCGACTTCGAGAAGTGGCGTAACAGATCTGCTGATACAAAGACGCAGTAGCAGTTCCAATCTAGAGTCCAATGGGTAAGTGATGGACATAGAACCGCTGGTCTCTCCGGATGCCTTCGTCGGACTCGAAAGGGTGACTCACCTCTGCACGGGCGGGGAGTCTCCCTGGATGAAGAGCCACCAGGCGGTCTACGCCGATTTCGCCCGCTTGAAGAGTCTGGGCTACGAAGGCCGGGGGGAGGTGGCCGACCGGACCGAGGCCTGCCGGAAGAAGGTGGCCCGGTTGTGGAAGGTGCCCGCCGGCCGGGTGGCCTTCATGCCCTCGGCGTCGGAGGGGATGAACTGGCTGGCTCGGGGCCTGGACTGGAGCGCCGGGGACAATGTCGTGACCACCGCCATCGAGTTTCCCTCGGTGGCCTATGCCTGGAGGTCTCTGGAGGCGCGGGGCGTGGCGGTCCGCAGGGTTCCCCATTGCCGGTGGAAAGTCGGGGAAGAGGACCTGCTGGCGGCCATCGACGGCCGCACCCGGGTGCTGGCCGTGAGCCAGGTCAGTTTCTACACCGGTCAGTGCCTGGACTTGCAGCGCCTGGCGGAGGGCGCCTCCCGGCGGGGTGTCCTGCTGGCCGTGGACGCCACCCATGCCTCGGGCGTGGTGGAGGTTCCGGCAGACGTGACCGACCTGTGCGTGAGCAGTTCCTACAAGTGGATGCTGGCCACCCACGGGGTGGCCCCCTGTTACCTGAGTCCCCGGGCCGAGAATCGCACGGCCGCAACCTGCTTCGGCTGGCGCAACCTGGTGGCCTGGCCCCGGGAGCGCATGGAGGTTGTCCCGGAAGTACCGGTCCGGCCCATGCCGGAGGGGATGGAGCCCGGCAATCCCAGCCTGGTGTCGGTGATGTTCCTGAGCAACGCCCTGGACGTGCTGCTGAGCACGGGGATGGACCGCATCCAGGAACATGCCCGGCGGTTGTCGGCAAGGATTGCGGCCGGCCTGGAGGAGCTGGGACACACCGTCATCACGCCCGGGGAATCCTCGGCCCGTTCCGGAAACACCTGCTTCTTGTCTGACGAGGCCAGGACGATACACGAGCATCTCAGGAGCCGCGGAATTCTGGTCTGGGGCGAACTGGGCCGCGTGCGGATCTCGGGACACCTCTACAACGGCAGCCGGGACGTGGACCGAATGCTGAAGGCGCTGGCGGGGGACTGAAGCCGGTGGTCGCGGGAAGAGTCCGCTCCGAAATCGGCGCGGGCAGCCGCCCCTTTCCGGATTGTCTGATTTTGGAACTGCATCAGGCCGGAATCCACCCATTGGAGGAATGATGCGAAGGACGACGGCCGGCCGTTGCCGGCTATGGGCCGCTGTGCTTGTCCTGGTTTCGGTGGGTGTCCAGGCCGAGGCCGCTCCCGGGGAGGGTTCGGGAGACGGGGTAAGCCGCGATAGCCTGGACTACTTCATCATCGTGACCGGCAGCGAACTGCTCCGGGGTGTCTACGCCGATCGGCATACCCAGTTCATCACCCGCGCCCTGGGTCCCCTGGGTTATCGCTGCCTGGGTTCGATGAGCATCGGAGACCTGCAGACGGACCTGCACCAGGCCCTGGATTTCGCCCGCCGGAAAGCTCCCCTGATTCTGACCACCGGCGGTCTGGGCCCCACCAGTCAGGACATCACCCGCAAGGCGCTCTCCGACTACACCTCCATCTCCCTCAAGGAGCATCCGGGAGCCCTGAACGATCTCAAGCGGAGATACGGAGGAGAAAAGGGAATCCTGCGGCCCGTTTTGCGGGGGCAGGCGCTGGCCCCGGAGAAGGGGACCTACCTTCCCAATCCCAATGGAACCGCCGTGGGGCTGGTTTTCGACGACGGCCAACGAGTGATCGCGGCGCTGCCGGGACCTCCGCGCGAGCTTCAACCCATGGTCCGGAACGAGCTGGTGCCCTGGCTGTCGGAGCGCTTCGGACTGCGCAAGGTCGGCCATTCCCTCACCATGCGATTCGCAGGGATCGGGCAGTCCAGCATCGACCGGGTGATTCGCGAAAAACTGAAGTTGCCGGGGGAATTGGCAGTCTGGTCCTCCTTCAACTCCAATCGCGTGGATATCACCTTTTCCTTTCCCGGCAACTCCCCTGAGGAACTGGAGCGCCTGCGGGGTCTGAAGGGTGAGCTGCTCGAGCATATCGGCGAGTACATGTACTCCGACGCCGGATCGTCGCTGGAGGATCGGATCTGGCAACTGCTTGAGCAGAGGCAGGCTTCACTGGTGCTGGGGGAAATCGCCAGCGGTGGAGCCGTTTCTTCCAGTCTGCTGGCCGCCCGGGGCGACTCGACCCGTTTCGCCGGAACCTACGCGGCCGGCAGCCCCGCGGCCTTGAGCCGGCTGTTGGGCGGCGGGGGCGAAGCGGACTCGGCCCCGTCGCCGGAACGTCTCGTCAGTCAGTTGGCGAGATATGCGACGGCAAGGGAAGAGGGGGCCTGGGGCCTGGTGGTGGGGCCGGTGGATCTGGACGAGGGCGGAGCCGCATCCGTCTGGATTACCGCCGGGTCGGTCAGGACCGGCTTCGCCTCCCGCAGGATCAACGTGAGAAAGGGGCGTCGGCTCCGCAGGGACCGACTGGTGACTCATGCCCTGGACCTGCTCAGGCGGGAGTTGTCCGAAGAATCAGGACTTGACCGATGAAACGAAACCCGCTGGCGCTGGGCGTCGCCGGCATCCTCCTGCTGGCTTCGGCCCTGGCCTACTACCAATTTCAGGTGGCGCCGCGAATCCGGACCGGCCGCCTGGAAGCCCGCTATTCCGATCCCAGTTCCCGCCCCGGGGCCGGCGACTTTCGCTTTGAGACCCGGCGGGGGATCGAGGGTATCGGCGACTATTCCGGCAGGGTGGTGGTGATTGACGTCTGGGCCAGCTGGTGCGCTCCCTGCGTGGAGGGCATCCCGCGCCTGGTGGCGCTGTCGGAGAGGTATCGGGACACACCCTTCGACCTGGTGGGGTTGAGTGTGGACCGCGGAGGCTGGGACGATATCGACCCCTTCCTGCAACGGCGTCCCGAAATCAACTACAAGGTGGCCGTCCCCCACCCCGCTCCGGCCTTTCAACTGGAAACGCTGGTCGACCTGGATCCCTTGGGAGACGTGGCCGTCCTGCCCACCTTCTTCGTCATCGATGGTCGGGGCAGGCTGGCGGGAAAGTTTGTGGGATCGGACACCCTCCCCGAGGTTTCAGCCCTGGCCGGCCGGTTGCTGGAGGAGATCTCCGATGACTGAATACACCCCTGATCACGCCAGGTCCGGGATCGATGCGGAACTTCCCAAACTGGAGGCGTGGCCCAACCAGTTTCGGGACTACGAGATTACGATCCAGGTGCCGGAATATACCTCCATCTGCCCCAAGACCAACCTGCCCGACTTCGGCACCATCACTCTGCGTTACGTGCCGGACCGGGTCTGCCTGGAGCTCAAGGCCTTCAAGGGTTACATCCTGGGGTACCGGTCCCTGGGCATCTTCTACGAGAATGCCGTGAATCGAATCCTGCGGGACGTGGTTGAGGCCTGTCAGCCTGTCCGGGCGGTGGTTCGAGGCGAGTTCAACGTGCGCGGCGGCATGAAGAGCATCATCGAGGCCCGCCACCCTAAAGCGGGGTGAACCGAGGCGCCGACCAGGGCGCACGGGGTGCCGTTCCCATTCCTCGATTTCCCTCGTTGTCCTCTCAGGACCATTTCCTTCCGGGCAGGCGCCGTCGACTTCTCGGAGCCTTCAGAAACCCTTCGGCGGACGAAGCTGCGCCAGCCTGGCCATGGGTCTACTCGCAGACGATCCCGTCGCCGTCGCCGTCCCTCATGTAGCCGTAGGCGGGATGGCCGCGCCGTACCGGGGCGATGCCGTGCGAGCGTGCCTCGGCGCAGGAAATGCGGCCATTGCCGTTATCGTCCCATGGAAGCGGTTCAGCAGTCGGCTCGGGCCCGGGCGGGGCAGGGCGTTCAGCCACGCTTCGGGACCGGGCTCGACCCGCCCGCGACGGTGCGACGTAGGGCCGAGCGTAACCCTGGCGAATTATTTCCTGGTTGACTGAGGTGCCGTCCGGGAGTTGGAGCACTCCCAGGAAGCGGCCGTAGACGTCTACGCCGACCGCTCTCCAACTGACGGCCCGATTCTCGAAGGTCGATCGCGCCCATGCGCGAGCGCGCTCGCCGGCAGCGCTGCCCAGTTCCGGCGCGTCCACGCCGCTGAACCGTACACGGAACCGGCGGCACCCACTGGCGATGTCGGCCGTGTCGCCGTCAATCACTCGGGCTATGCGTCCCTCCGCCCATTCCGTGGGATCCGGGATCCGATCCGCCGCGATCTCGTCGTCCGGATAGGCCCGACCGAAGAGCGCAATCAGCAGGATCACCGCCGCCGCACCGCCGGTGGCGTAGCCCACCAGCTTGCCCGGCTTCGAGATCTCGCATGCCGTCCAGTCGCGCTTCCGAATCACGGCCACGATCCTGCGTGCCAGGTAATAGGCCGCCAGGGCCACGGCAGCCGCCGCCAGCACTGCCAGTGCGATGTCGGAGAGTGTGACCGAAGGCAGCAAGGGCGCGGTTCGCTGTTGCAGCAACAGCCAGTCGACGATGTGCCCCTGCCGGCCGGAATAGAAGAGAATGGTAGGGACCAGGAAGAAGCCCATCAATTGCGCCCGGCGTACGTTGAACAGCAGGGGCACCAGCCCGACGGCGGTCGCGCATACCAGTATCACCAGACCGCCAAGACCCAGCAACAGCAGCGTAATCGCGGACAGAAAGGCAACCACGCCCCAGTTGAGGCCGATCTCGTCAACCGCGCTGATCCATGAGGCAACCGACCTTCCCGTCATCCACAGCAAGGCCGCCGCGATCACGCCGCCGAGAAACATGAAGAACGCAATCAGGAGCAGGTCGGTCTGCACGACAATGCCGCCCAGGATCTGCTCCACTGCGATGGAGGCGCCGCTGCGACTCCGGCCTATCAGGTACAGCGCCGCGATCGCGAACAACGCCTCTGCCGTATTGAGCGATGACGTGGTTACCAGAAAGGCGCGGCGCTGATGGTTACGACTCACGCGCCGCCCGAACCACCGTTCCAGCAGTAGCAGCAAGGTGGCGGCATTAGCGGCGCCGAGTCCGGGCAGCAGGCCAACCACCAGGCCGGCGAACCCGCCCCGGAGGCTGGGCCCGGCAACGGCGGCGATGTCCGGATCGGGAGACTCGGCAGGCGGTGGACGCTTCCCAAGCGGGCCGGTAGTCGCGATGGCGAACAGCAGGCCCGCCATGCCGAACAGTTCGGCCAAGGCCGGAAACAGGGTATTGATCGGTGCGTCCAGTCCGCCGGCGACAAGCGGCGTTCCGAAAACCATCAGCCCGAGCAGCCCGCTGGACAGGAAGACCGCCAGCGACCAGCCGCGGGGTGAATCGGTGGCGATCAGCAGCACCGAGACAGTCAGCAGGATCCAGAACATCCAGGGACCGATGATATCCTCCATGGCGCCGATCGCGTTGCCGAACGCCAGCAGGGCGACAATGGTGGCCACGCCGATGATGAGACCGGCGGCGCTGCCCGCAACCGAAAGGCGAATCGCCAGGTTCCCTTGGCCCTGCTTGACGAGCTCGTGCCCCGGCAGCAGCGCAAACGTCTCATCGCCGGGAACGCCGAGAAACAGTCCCGGCACGACATCGAAGGGTGAATGGTCGTTCCTCTGCTGTCTCCGATGATCGGAATCAGCAGTTGACGCGGATGTGACAGGGGAAGCAAAATCCTTGTCGGACCCCCAAGATGAGATTGATTGGGATTGCCTCCCATGTTACTATTTTTCTGCTGTTTGCCGGTGTTGCCGGCTGCAGGAAATCGCCCTTCCCGCCTGGCGCCTAATTTTTGGTTGACAGGAGTGCTTTCCTGGCGGATACCTTAAGACAGTAGCTGCCCGGGGCCGGAAGAGCGGTTTGCTGAAATGTTCCTGAAGGCATCATTTGTTTTGAGGAGTTTTGCATGACCTACATCATCACCGAGCCCTGCATCGGAACCAAGGACACCGCCTGTGTGGATGTCTGTCCGGTGGACTGCATTCATCCCAAATCCGACGAGGATGGCTTCGACGAGGCCGAGCAGCTCTATATCGATCCGGACGAATGCATCGACTGCGGGGCCTGTGTTCCCGCCTGTCCGGTGGAAGCCATTTTCGCCGAAGAGGACCTTCCGGACCAGTGGAGCGAGTATTTGGAGATCAACGCCAACTGGTACCAGAAGTGAGCGGTTTAGCTTGCTGAAGGGATGGGGACGGGTTACCCCTCCAACGTTTAACCTCATGCTCCTAGAGCTCAAGGAAGGAGGAAATCGATCATGGCTTACGTGATTGCCGAGCCCTGCATCGGAACCAAGGATACAGCTTGTGTGGACGTCTGTCCGGTGGACTGCATTCACCCCAAGACCGACGAGGATGAGTTTGAGGGTGCGCAGCAGCTTTACATCGATCCGGACGAGTGTATCGATTGCAACGCCTGCGTCCCGGCCTGTCCGGTGGAGGCGATTTTCGCCGAAGACGACCTTCCCGAACAGTGGGCCGAGTACCTGGAGATCAACGCCGAGTGGTACCAGAAGTAAGCTGACCCTCAAGGGGTTACACGGCGGGGTAAAGGGGAGTGCTCAGGTATTTCAAGCCGCTGTCGCAGACCAGGAACGCGATGGTGGCCTCTTGCTCCTGCTTTCGAAGCAGTTGGATGGCTGCGGCCAGGTTGGCCCCCGACGAAAAGCCTCCGAAAATCCCTTCCTCTGCAGCCAGCAACCTGGAGGCTGCAACAGCCTCATCATCGGTGACCTGAAGGTAACCGCTCACCAGGCTTCGATCCGCCAGCGGAAGATCGGGAAGACTGTATCCGCCGCCCTGAAGCTGGTGGTTGGAACGCTCGACCGGTTTCCCGGCCAGCACCGCGGCTCCTGCGGGCTCCACGATGTAGGCGCGAATCTCGGCGTTTCGTCCTCTCAGGTAACGGGTCACACCACTAAAGGATCCGCCGGACCCCACAAAATCCACAAACACGTCGATGCAGCCACCGGACTGTTTCCAAAGTTCAGGACCGGTGAAGCGTTCGTGAGCCAGGGCGTTGGCTGCCAGCTCGAATTGGTTGGCGCGGAAGGCCCGGCGCTCCCGGACCAGTTGGCCGGTTCTCTGGTCCACCAGGGCCAGGTCCTTCCCCGAGACCTGGTTGGGGGGAGATCCCGGAGCCTGGTCCACCAGCACCACCTCCGCGCCCAAGGCCCGCATCATCCGCGCTCGCTCCGGGGTGTTGCCACGCGACATGACCGCAACAAAGGGATGTCCCAGCGCCCGGCACACGATGGCCAGGCCGGTACCGGTGTTTCCGCTGGTGAGCTCCACCACCGTCTGGCCCGGACGTAGCGAGCCGTCCCGCCGAGCCTCTCGTATCATCTCCAGCGCAATCCGATCCTTCTTGCTGAATCCCGGGTTGAAGTATTCCAGCTTGGCCAGCAGGCGTCCCCGAAGCCCCAGGATGCGAACCGCGCGCTTGAGCTCGACCAGGGGCGTGTTGCCGATGGTGTCGGTGATGGAGGGGCTGGGTGAACGATCCGCCATGTTGTTTCGGGAATGAGAGCCCACCGGGAGCGGAGACAGCAAAAACTCTCCCCAGGCGGTGACCTGGAGGATGATTCGGTATTATAATCCAACCCATGCATGCAGCTTGAGATTGGTGGGGGATCTGCCTGCCCGTCCGCGGGGTCTGCAGGGCTGTCGGACCGGCATCCAGGCGGGGCTCCACGAGGCGGTGAAGCGGAGGTCGAGGATGAAGCGTAGAACCTTTGTGGCGGGTCTGTTAGGGGGGACGCTGGCAGGGCTGGGGCAGCGGTCGGCCCGGGCCGGATCCCGGCAAGTGAAACCCGGTGATATTCCCAAGCGCGTCTTCGG
Organism: Acidobacteriota bacterium; assembly: GCA_022826755.1. GTDB lineage: Bacteria > Acidobacteriota > Terriglobia > Versatilivoradales > Versatilivoraceae > Versatilivorator. The sequence goes on along the minus strand of JAJDUG010000042.1, from coordinate 23,131 downwards.
CAAGACGGGGGAAAAGCTGACGGTGGTCGGACAGGCAGGGGGACGCTTTCCCCTGATCAGCGACCGGGAGGCCATCGCCGTGACCCGCAGAGCCGTGGACCTGGGGATCAATTACTTCGATACCGCCCACAGCTACTGGAACGGCCATTCCGAGGAAATCTACGGGGAGGTGCTACCCGAGTTCCGCCGGCAGGTCTTCATTACCACCAAGTCAGTGAAGCGGACTCGCCGGGAAGCCGAAGCCGAACTGGACCTTTCCTTGAAACGCCTCCGGACCGACTACGTGGACCTGTGGCAGATCCACTCGGTGTCCGAGACAGAGGAGATCGACCAGATTCTGGGGCCGGGTGGAGCCATGGAGGCGTTCGAAGCCGCCAGGAAAGCCGGCAAGTGCCGATTCATCGGCTTCACCGGTCACCGGGACCCGCATGTCCACGTGGCCATGCTCAAAGCCTATCAGGGATTCGACACCATCCTGATGCCGCTGCACATCGCCGATCCTGCCTATCTCAGCTTCGAGAAGCACGTGTTGCCCCTGGCCATCGAACAGAATCTGGGCATACAGGGGATGAAGAATTTCGCCAACGCCAAGCTTCTGCAGTCCTTCAGCGCCGGGGAGTGTCTCAACTACGTCCTGAGTCTTCCGATCCACTGCACCACGGTAGGTTGCACCACCCTGGGGCAGTTGGAGGACGACGTGCGCATTGCCCGGGAATTCAGCCCCTATTCGCCGGAACAGATGGCATCCCTGCGCCGCCGGGCTCAGGGCATCAAGGGCCCGGGCCTGGAGGACTGGAAGAGGGACGTGGAGGTCCGCGCCGGAATGGCCGCGCGTCCGCCCTATCTGGGGGGATGAGTCGTCCGGGTCAGACGTGGTCGATCCTGCAGAATCGGTCGGCGGTCGCCAGGTGCCTCTCCTCGATCTTCAAACCGGCGTCCAGGGGTTTGACCATGGTGACGGATTCGGTTCGGGCTTGAAGGTCGAACAGGGCCCGGATGGCGGGTTCGTCGGGCAGCCAGCCTCCAACTCCGGTCTTTCCCTTTCGCTTAGCCAGGTCGATGACCAGCCCGAACAGCCGGCGCAGGGAGTCGGACCGTTCCTGTCTGACTGCGAAGTCGCTGATCTGCCAGGCCCTGTCCATCTCGGTGACCCGCACGTATCCCTGCGTCTGCGATTCCGGGTCCTTCAGCCAATAGAATTCGTCCCCAGGTTGCTTCTGCAAGGTGTATTTCCAGTAGCCGAGCGAGCGCGCCACGGCCAGAGGGAAAGCTCCGTGATAGGCACGGTAGGCTTCTTGAAGCTCCGGCAGGGCACGGGAGGCTGAGAATAGCTGCAAGGCCCAGGAGCGGTCCCCGGTTCCGAAGGAAACTGGATCGGTTGCCGCCCAAGCGTTCCAGGAAGGGCAGCGCAGGTAACCCTGCTTGCCGTAATAGCCTGGATCGATGTCGGAATAGAGGGAACTGAGTCGAGCGCCTTGCCGCATCCGGTCGCGCTCGGCCCAATCCATCACCTCGGCCGCAAAGCCCCGCCGCCGATATTCGGGACGGGTGTGAACCGATCCGATGGAAAAGCCGTCCACCTCCTGGCCGTCGATGTGAAATTTCAAGGGGAAGCATCCCAGCGAAGCCACCACCCTTCCGCCGAGGCATCCGGCGTACCAGTGAGCCCGTTGGTGCTTGGGAGAAGCCAATCGGAGTCGAAGGTGCTCTTCCAGCGAGGGAGCCATTGGCCAGAACTCGTAGACATTCTCGTAGCACTGCAATCGCTCCTCGGGAGAAGCAGGATGGATGTCGAGTGTATCGGCCATGGAATCTCTCGGTCGGAGGTCGGTCACACAACGGACATTGCCGACTGCACCCATAATCTACTACGGAACAGATGGCCCGACCAATCAATTGGGTGTGGACAACCCTTTCCGGCGAGCGATATGTTTGGGGGATGCTGCCGGATGCCTTTGTCGGCCTGTCCCGGAGAAGGTCCCGGGAGCAGTGGAATCCGTAGGGGAACCGTCGTTTCGAATCGAACCGGAGCATGAGGGATCAAACATGATGAAGCCATCTGTGTTGCTGAGCCTGGTCTTGTTGCTGGCGCTTTGTCCACGGGGCATGTCAGGGGGCGCGGAAGAGTCCGGTGACAGAGACGTGGCCGGCGACGGCAGCTTCAGGGTTGTCCACCAGGGATTCGAGACCTTCTCCAGGGGCGAATTCGAGCATGCCGGCCAAAACATCTACGTCTCGCGAGGCGGACGCATCCAGCTCATTCACCGGTGGGACCTCAACAACGATGGTTTCTACGAGTTTGTCTTCAGCAACACTCATAACGTGATGGTGGGTGGGGTGGATGCGCTGGGATACCTGCAGACGGGGCGGGGATTTCGTTCAGCCATCTCTCCCGTCCACCGTTCCATTGCGCTCTACGACCTGTGGCTCCAGGAAGAGAACAGCCGCGACTGGGTGGTCCGCTTCCCGGTCGAGCGTCCCGGTGCGGTCCGGTTTCACGATGTGGACCGGGACGGCTGGACGGATATACTCTTTGCTTCCTCTGGAGCCGGAGACACCGTCTCGACCGACAGCCTGATCTACTGGGGTGGGTCTACGGGGTATCGGCCGCGGAGGCGGGTGGAACTGCCGACGGTCGGCGCACGGGATCTGGCGGTCGGCGACCTGAATCGGGACGGCTACACCGATATCGTTTTTGCCAATTCCGGCAGCACAAAGCCTCCGAAGACCGGCCAGGGATCCTACATATACTGGGGTTCGAGCGACCGCTATGGGACCCATCACCGGAGCGTGCTGCCGACGCGTTCCGCCGTTGGCTGCGCCTTGGGCGATCTGAACGGTGACGGCCATCCGGACTTGATCTTCGCCACCTCGGAGCAAGGCCGGGGCGGGCTGCGGCTCTATCCGGGCTCACCCCAAGGACCGGATCTGAAGGGCGTGGTCAAGCTTCCGGTCCCCGACCTGCGGTCGGTGCGCGTGGGGGATGTCGAGGGTTTGGGCAGGGTGGTGCTGGCCCTGTCCGGGAAGCGACTGAGGCTGTTTGCCTGGGAATCGGCAGGGCTGGTGGAGAAGAAGACCCTGGCCTTGGGAGGCGCCCGTGCCGTCCTGGCCGATCTGGATCTGGATCGACACACCGACCTGGTGGTGGCAAGCGGCGACCGCTCCGCCGTCTTGTGGGGGAAGTCAGGCTGGTCGACCGATGAGGCCCTGTGGTTGCCGACCCTGCAGGCCACCGACGTGGCGGTGGCCGATCTCAACGGCGACGGCCGGCCCGACATCGCCTTTGCCAACCAGCGGCAGGGAACCCACGGGGATCTGGATGTGGCCTCCTACGTCTACTGGGGAGAACCCTGGGGCTACGGTCCGGAAAGCCGCGCCGATCTCCAGACCTTCGGCGCCACGGCCGTTGCCGCCGGAGACATTGACCGGGACGGGCGGCTGGACCTCCTCTTCGGAAACTCGGGCAGCGGCATCCAGGGCGGAAAGGGTGAAGAGATCTACGTCTACTGGGGCCGAGCCCACCGCGGCTACAGCCCCGCCGCCATGACGGCCTATCCTTGCGTGATGGGGATGGCCACCCTGATGGCGGATCTGGATGACGACGATCACGCCGAGCTGCTGGTGGCCAATTCCGGCCGCCACTACAGCGGGGAAGCGGGGGCCAGCTACATCTACCGCGGCGGTCCCTCCGGCCCGGTCCTGGAGGACCGGCTGGATGTTCCCGCGCAGGAGGTGGGATCCTGGTCGGTGGCCGATCTCAATCGCGACGGGTTCCTGGATGCGCTGGCTTGCGACTTCGATTCCCTTGCCATTGCCTGGGGCTCGGCCTCGGGGGATTCCACCAACCCTCAACGGGTTGAAGGCGTGGCCAAGGCCAGCCAGAACTGCCGGCTGGTGGACTTCAACCGGGATGGCTGGCTGGATGTGCTGGTGGCCGACGTGCAGGGCGACAGGAGCCGGGTATTGTTGGGAGGCGCCCGGGGCTTCTCGCTGGACCGGTCGGCCTGGGTGGAGGCGGCTTATGTCGCCAACAGCGAGTTTGCCGATCTGGACGGGGACGGTTGGCTGGATATGATGCTCACCCGGTCCTACAACTCCCTGGACCGCAACGATTCCTGGATCCGCATCTACCCGGGAGGGCCGGATGGATTTGCGCGAACCCACCGCTTCGAGTTTCCCACCTCGGGCGCTTTCGATCTGGCCGTGGCCGACCTCGACCGCGACGGCGACCTGGATATTGCCGTTTCGCAGTACGCTTCCCGCGACCGGCGCAATTTGCCCGTCTACCTCTTCTGGAACGATGGCGCCGGCCGGTTTTCTTCCGGGAGACGGACGGATCTGCCGGCGGAAAGCGCTTCGGGACTGCTGGCCGCGGATTTCGACGAAGACGGACACCCGGACTTGCTGGTCTTCAACCACAAGACCACCTACAAGGAAGACAATCACAGCAACGAGAGCTTCGTCTACTGGGGGTCTCCCCGGGGCTACCACACCCGCAACCGCAGCTATCTGCCGGCCCACGGACCGCACTTCATGCAAAACGTCGACATTGGAAACCTGTCCAGCCGCAAGGCCGCGGAATCCTACCTGTCGGCTCCGATTGAGGTGACCCCGCGTTCCCGCAAGCTGGTTCTTTCCTTCCAGGCGGATACTCCCCTGGGTTCGGAGGTGAGCTTCGGAGTGCGTACGGCCGCAACCTCGGACGGGCTGGCGGAGGCGGGGTGGCGGGAACTCGGACCTGGCGGTGAGTTCACCCTCGGGAAGGGAGACCGCTGGCTGCAGTACCGGGCGACCCTGAGAGCGGGGCGCGGATATGCTACACCTTACCTGACCCGCGTGGCCATTGAGGCAGTGGAGAGTGGAGAGTGAAGAGTGGAGAGTGGGGAGTGGAGAGTGAAGTTTTCCGGGAGTATGCAAACCCCTGATGACCGAGTTGCACTTCTTGAGGGATCGCGCCGAGACCGAAATGACACGTTACGTATCGATCAATTAACTCTTCACTCTCCACTCTTCACTCTCCACTGCCTGCCTTGCCGCACCGCCGTCGCATATGACGGGGTGACTGACACAGGGCGAAACAGGGGAGTAGCAGGCAGGCGCTATCGGTAGGATGATTCCAGGTTGGAATAGACCAGCCGGCCGGCGGAATCCCGGAAGCTGACGATTTCCGGTTTCACTCCACTCGAGGATGGGTCCGGCAGATCCCGGCCATAAAGCTGCCGGATCTTTTGGACGTAATCCCGAGTCTCGCGGTAGGGGGGAATGCCGCCATGCTTGCGGACGGCGTTTTCGCCCGCGTTGTAGGCCGCCAGCACCAGGGAAAGATTGCCGGGGAACCGATCCCGCAGGAACTTGAGGTAGCGTATGCCCCCCTCGATGTTCTGGGCGGGATCGAAGGCGTCGGCCACCCCAAACCGCTTGGCGGTCGCCGGCAGCAACTGCATGACTCCCAGGGCTCCCTTGGGGGAAATTGCCGTTGGATTGTAGTTGGACTCCACCCTGGCTACCGCCTTGACCAGTTCCGGATCCATCCCGTGTTTTCGGGCGAAGCGGTCGATGAGTCGTCCGATCCCGGCAGGAGGCTGCCCCCTTCGGCGAATTCTCAGTCGCGCGCCCGGCTCGGGCAGCGTGGCAGAACCGGACGGGCCTATGGCGAAATTTCCGGCATTGGAAAATATGCGGTGTCCGTCGGGTCCGGTGAAGCTGTCGATCTCGCCGCCGATCGAGGTCGGGCATACGACCAGGGTGAACAGGCAGCCGGCCCAAGTCACGTATCGGTTCAGGTTCCAACCGGGAGTGTCGATTTTCGTGGGGGACATGGGAACGGGAGCTGGATAACGGGACAACGTTCACTCTCAGGAAATGTAGATGGTTCGGAACCGGAAAAAGTCTAACCAATTCTCCATGGGCCGATGCTTGGCGGGGACTTCCAGGTTAGCCGGGCCACCGCCCTGCCGTGCGGATCATACGAGGAAAAACGGCTGATCGTTATTGAAGATGGATACCTCTTTTCGGTACTTAGTGGTTGTCGTTGCTGGATAACCCCCTCGACACTGAAAACATCGGCTGGTCAACCGACCCCCTGAACATGCTTCTCCACGTAGCCGGCAACCGCCTCCAACGCCAGGGGTAGTTTGCTCGGGTCCCTGCCCCCGGCTTCGGCCAGATCCGGTCTGCCGCCCCCGCCGCCGCCGACCATCGAGGCGATTTCCTTGACCATTCTGCCTGCGTGCAGACGGGAAGTCAGATCGGAGGTGATGGCCGCAACCAGAGAGACTTTGCCGGAACCCGAAGTGGCCAGCACCACCACGCCGCGGCCGATCCGCGACTTCAACTCGTCAGCCAGATTGCGCAGCGAGGCATTGTCCAGCCGGTCCACCACGGAAGTCAAGACCTTGACGCCGTTGACGCTCCTGGCGGAATGCAGCAGTTGCCCGACGCGGTCCTGGGCCAGCCGGTAGCGCATTTCCTGGAGTTCCTTCTCCAGGGACCTGATGGATGCCTGGTATCTGCGGACCGACCCCACCAGTTCGGGCCGGGTTCCCTTGGAAAGTCCCTCCAACTGGCCGAGCAGTTCTTCGTCCTCGCGAAAGCGCCGCAGCGCTCCGGTACCCGTAATCGCTTCAATGCGGCGGACCCCTGCCGCGATCCCGCTCTCGCCGACGATTTTGAACAATCCGATATCGCCGGTGCGGGAGACGTGGGTGCCGCCGCAAAGCTCCTTGCTGAACCCGTTCACCGACACTACCCGCACCTGTTCGCCGTACTTCTCGCCGAAAAGAGCCATGGCTCCTTCCGAAACCGCCTGGTTCAAGTCCTGGACCAGAGTGGTGACGGGCAGGTTTTCCATCACCTTGCGGTTCACCAGGTCCTCGATCTCGATAAGGTCCTCCGGCGAAAGGGCCGCATAGTGGGTGAAGTCGAAGCGCAAGCGATCGGGGGCCACCAGCGAGCCGGACTGCTTGACGTGAAACCCGACCAGTTGGCGGAGGGCGGCATGGAGCAAGTGGGTGGCGGTGTGGTTCTTCCTGATGGAATCCCGGCGAGTCCCGTCCACCCGAGCCTCAACCCTGTCGCCCACCTGCAGGGCTCCCCGGGCGCACCTGACCAGGTGAGCCGAGTAGCCGGGAGGGGCGGGATAGGTGTCCTGCACAACGCCTTCCGTCTCGCCGCCCTGCAAGACCCCGGCGTCTCCAAGCTGGCCTCCCGTTTCCGCGTAGAAGGGGGTCCGGTCCAGGAAGACCTCTCCCACCTTGCCGGCCGGCAGCAAGGTGGTCTGCTTTCCCTGGATCAGGATGCTCCTGATGATCGCCTCGCCGGTTTCAAGCTGGGTGTAGCCCAGGAATCGGGTTTTTTCCGCGGTGGGCGGCGGTGCTGAGCCGGCGGCGGTGGCCGTTTCCTTCCAACTGGCGCGTCCCCTCTCGCGCTGAGCCGTCAGCCGCCGGTTGAAACCCTCTTCGTCCAGGATCAGTCCATTCTCGTCCGCGATCTCCTGCATCAGGTCCAGGGGCAGGCCGTAGGTGTCGTAGAACTTGAACATGACCTCACCCGGCAGCCTGTCCTGCCGGCTCCCGGACGGTTCCAGCCGGTCCAGCACATCACTGAGCTGGTCCAATGCAATCCGCAGGGTGGAAGAGAAGCGCTGCTCCTCGTGGAGCACCACCCTGGAAACGTACTCCCGCGTAGAGGCCAGCTCCGGATAGGAATCCTGCATGAGGTCCGCCACCCGGTCGGCCATGCGGTGCAGAAATTCGTCCTCGATTCCGATCAGCCTGCCGTGCCGAATGGCGCGACGCATGATTTTGCGAAGCACATAGCCGCGGCCGTCATTGGAGGGAACCACCCCGTCGCTGACGAGGAATGCCGTCGCCCTGGCATGATCCGCGATCACCCGCATGGAAACGTCGTCGGCCTTGTGGCTGCCGTAGTCCCGTCCGGATATTTCGGCCGCGTATCGGGTGAGTGGCTTCAGCAGGTCTGTGTCGTAGTTGCTGCGCTTCCCCTGGAGCACTGCCGTCATGCGCTCCAACCCCATGCCGGTGTCGACCGAGGGCTTGGGCAAGGGAACCAGTTTCCCCGAGCTCTGCCGGTCGAACTCCATGAACACCAGGTTCCAGATTTCGACGAAGCGGCCGCACTCGCAGGGAAAGCTGCATTTCGTGTATCCGGCTTCGCAGCCGGCGGCCGGTCCCTGGTCGAAGTGAATCTCGGAGCAGGGTCCACAGGGGCCGGTATCTCCCATGGCCCAGAAGTTGTCCTTCTCTCCCAGGCGAAAGATGCGGTGGGACCCAACCCCGACCTCCCGGTTCCAGATCCGGTGCGCTTCATCATCGTCCCGGTAGACCGTGATCCAGAGTTGCTCCGGATCGAGCCCGTAAACCTCGGTCACCAGCTTCCACGCCAGGGGGATGGCTTCCGACTTGAAGTAGTCGCCGAAGGAAAAGTTCCCCAGCATTTCGAAGAAGGTGTGGTGCCTGTCGGTCTTGCCCACGTTCTCGAAGTCGTTGTGCTTTCCGCCTGCCCGGACGCATTTCTGGGAGGTTGTGGCCCGCAGGTAGTCCCGCGCTTCCCGCCCCAGGAAAACGTCCTTGAACTGGTTCATGCCTGCATTGGTGAACAGCAGTGTGGGGTCGTCGGCGGGGACCAGCGAGGAACTCCTGACGATACGGTGCCCCCTCTGATGAAAAAATTCCAGGAACTGCCTGCGGGTTTCGTTTCCAGTCACGACTTCGGTTTCCTGTACGTCCACCTGTCCTGCCGAAGGGTTGATCAATCCCCCCATTCGACGGGTCGATGGAATCGCTTCCTGAACTCCCGGCGCACCGCCTCCGCAGGGAAGCCCCGGCCGAGCAGGTAATTATAGAGCCTGGCCAGTCTTTTTTCATCCCATGGCTCGGGCAAGGAGATCAGCTTGCGTTCCAGACTGCGGCGCATATGGTCCAGCTCCTCTGCCAGCGGGAACATCTCGTCCAGGACCTGGTTGACCAGGTCCCGGGGCAGCCCGCGAGCAGCCATCTCTCTCTGCAGCCTTGACCGGCCGCTGTCGCCCCGGCGGAGGCGCGCCGCCGCAAGGGTCTCGATGCACTGGCGGTCGTCCAGGTAGCCGCGCGCCTTCAAACGGCCAAGGACGCCGGCCACCACGGATGAATCATCGGTCCGGGCCAGCAGTTTGGCTTCCAGCTCCCGGGTGGAGTGGGCCTTCCGGCCCAGGGCCCGGAGCGCCCATTGGAAGAGTGACTCTGAATCGTGGGGTCGAGGCTCCTGGCTCACGGAGCGATGCGGGGGATTGGGGCTGTCGGAGTCATAGGAAGGCCAGCCATTCGGGGTGGTCATCGCTCTTGCCTTCAACGATCTGAAAGAATCGTTGCTGGATTCTGGCGGTGACCGGTCCCCGGCGGCCGCTGCCGACGCTGATCCTGTCCACGCTGCGGATCGGCGTGACTTCTGCGGCGGTTCCCGTAAAGAACAACTCGTCTGCCAGGTAGAGAAGTTCGCGAGCGATGCCCTGCTCCCGAACTTCAATGCCGAGGTCGCGGCAGATCGCGATCACTGCACGGCGAGTGATTCCGGGGAGAACGGAAGAGGCCAGCGCGGGCGTCAGGGCCACGCCCTCCTTGATGACAAAGATGTTCTCGCCACTGCCTTCGCTGACGTAGCCGGCGGTGTCCAGGGCGATGCCCTCCGAGTAGCCGCCCTGCATGGCCTCCATCTTGATGAGCTGGGAGTTCATGTAGTTGGCTCCCGCCTTGGCCAGGGTGGGGAGCGTATTGGGGGCGATGCGGTTCCAGGAAGAGACGCAGACGTCCACGCCTCGCTCCAGAGCTTCCTTGCCGAGATACTGGCCCCACTCCCAGACGGCGATGACGACCTCCAGGGGACAGCCCAGCGGGTTGACGCCAATCTCGCCGTAGCCCCTGAGAATGATGGGTCGGATGTAGCATTCCTTCAGCCTGTTTTCCCGAATGGTGTCCAGGATGGCCCGGCAGAGATCCTCGCCTGAGTAGGGAATCTGCATGCGGTAGAGCTTGGCCGAATTCAGGAGACGCTCCACGTGTCTGTCCAGGCAGAATACCGCCGAGCCCTTGACCGTGTGGTAGCAGCGAATGCCTTCGAAAACGGCGGACCCGTAGTTCACCACGTGGGAAAGAACGTGGATCTTGGCATCGTCCCATGGGACGAAATGTCCGTTGAACCAGATCTTTTGCGACTTGGGAATCGGCAATTCAGTTCCTTGACATGGACCGGCGCCGGGTGTCGGGAGGGGTCGGTTCCCGGGGACCCTGCCCCGAGGAGCGAGCAGTATAGCACAGCGCCCGAGATTCTCGGCAACCGCCCAAGTCCGCATTTCCCACCGGGTTGCACTGTTGAGAAGCGTGTCGAAAGGGAGGGTCGATTCGGAAGAGGCCCTGCGTTTCGGAAGGATGCTGTTTGGCCGCCGCTTGGGCGGCCAAGCTGGCGCCGGGTTCCGGAAAGCCGCCAATGCGGGGGCCGCGCTCAGCCGTCCAGGTAAGCTGATCGAGGGCCGGGGGGCAGCCGTGGAAAAGCCACTGGAACGCTCTACTCGAGCAGCAGCTTCACGTCGGTTTCGAATTGTCGATAGTCGGTGAACCGGGTGACGTTCCGGGTATGGACCCGGGCACTCTGCAGGATGCCGACCGACATGTTGAACTGAGCCCGCACCGGAAGCCAGTGTTGGCTCTCCCCGATCCGGATGCGGTCGTAGGCGATGCTGACCTCCGAGGTCTTGATGGGGAAATCCTCGGGGAGATCTACCGTCTCCTTGATCAGTTTGACCACCTGGAAGGTGTTGACGTCGATCCAGCACAGTCCTCTGTAACCCACTCGCAGGGGGTTGCCCTGGAAGGTCACTTGAAGGGAAGACGTCTCCTGCGGAATCCGAAAGGCTACCCGCACGGTCTGACGTCCCTCGATCTCATCGGCGCCCTCCAGACGGAACGTGGTCCTGCTCTGAGGAAGAAACACGTTTTGGAGAGCGGCCGCGTATTGTCCGATGGAATAAGCGCCGTCCAGGCTGGCCCTTCCCTTGTGCCCCTCGACCGGCTGATAGGTTTCTTCTCCGTTGGCGAACAAGAGGTCTTCCTGGAGCTGGTCCTTTTCCTGCCATCCTTGGAACAGCCGCTCAAATCGCTCTGTCCGGCGGCGACAGACGAAATTGGGCAGGTTCTGCGCGGTTGCGTCGATCCTGCGACGGACGGCATCCAGAAAGTCCGGCCATTCGGCGTCGGTCGGCACCCCGCCGAGCTTGCCGGAGGCGAGAGTGGGCGCTTCGGAGCCGGTGACGGTAAATTCCTCGGACCCGGTTTGCATGAGGAACTCGGGCCGACTGTAGGCGGAGGGAGTGTCGGCGGGCTGCATTTTCCTGGTCTGGGCCTGTTGGGAATCGAAGGGCAATTGGGTGCTGTTGTCAAAGAGGGCCCCGGCAAAACGCGTCTTGCCGATCTTGATACTGCCGGCAAGGGGGATAAAGAGATTGGCCTCCCTTCCATCGACCAGAGCAGCTTGGGTCATTCTTGCGCCCCGAAGGTCGGCTTGCCTCAGGTCGCTGCCGAACAGTACCGCTTCCAACAGGTCTGCCACCTGCAGATTGGCCTGGTTCAAGCGGGCATCCTTCAGGATGGCTCCCTGCAAATTGGCGCCCAGCAAGTTGGCTCCTTCCAGGCTGGCCTGGGTCAGGCTGGCATCGGTCAGATCGGCCCCTTGAAGTTGGGCGCCGTCCAGCCTGGCCTTGATCAGTTCGGCGCCGGCGAGTTTGGCCCCCCGAAGGTCGGCGCCTCGCAAGTCGGCTCCCCAAAGCCTGGTTTGGGTCAGGTCGGCTCTCAGCAGCACCGCATCCCGAAGGTCGGCCTCGCGAAGGTCCATGCCGCTCAGGTTGGCTCCAAAGAGATTCTTTCCCTTCAAGGCGTGCGACTGCAGTCGGTTTCCTCGCAGATCGCCGCACTCGCCCGGATGATCCGGGTTGTAGCCGGGCTCTCCCTGGTCGTTGGCGCAGGCCAGGATATCGCCGCGGAACCGGTAGGGCGGTGCGGGAGCTCCGTTGCCCGAGGACCGTGGGATTTCCAGGCTGTCCCTGATCTTTTTCAGGTCAAGGCCAACGACCGGTTTCGGTCCGGAGGTTTCGTCGACAGGAGTCTCAGCGGGTTTGAGTGGCGCGGGCACGTCCACGGACGCCGCTACTTCCGAGCCCTGCTTCACCACGAAATCGGTCTCGGTGATGGTGGCTCGGCCGCTGCCTGTTTCCTCGGTGGTAATCTCGAATCGGTAGTTGCCCGGGCTCAAGGATTGGGTGGACAGTTTGAAGCCCACCGCAACCTGACCGGGCGCCCGCTCTTCCAGGTGGTTACGGTCCAGCGTGATCGGCGGAAAGTCGACGGCCTCACCCGTGTCCTTGACGGCCTGGACGTGGGCCGTGAGATTGCCGTCCTCAAGCTCGGAGGCGTTATAGAGCTTGTAGAAGACGGCAAGAGGTTGGGGTGGAGTAATTTCGTTGCTGATCGCCGGCTTCACCCGGAACCCGCGGTGAAACAGCCAGCGGGCCTCCGGGACCTGCATTCCGGCCACGGATGGGGAAAAGGGCTCCAGATCCTGACTCAAGACCAGGCCGCTGGTCATGAGCGTATCCTGGGGAAGGTCCGGAATCCACAGGGTCTGCTCGGCGGTTCCCAATTTGCCCCGGCGGTCGGCGGCTACCAGCTTGATGCGATACTCTCCCGGCTTCAGCTTGAGAAATCCCTGCACGGCTGATTCCGCCTTCCCGTTTGCCAGCGGGAGAGTCTGGCCGAAAAGCGATTCCGCCTGCCCGTCGTCAGAAAAGGCAACTCCCATCAGGCGAAGATCATTCCCCGGCAACCAGCTTCTTGGGGTGTGTCCTGCAGATCCGTAGGAGACCTTGGCAGTGATCAGGACCAGAGCCTGCTCGGACTCCTGGTAGAAGAAGTTGGCCTTGAAATCCAGATTCAGATCCTGGTGCTGCTCGGATGCCTGGAGTCCACGGAGCACGGACTTTTCCAGGGTCCCCATGATATCCCGGTCCGCCGGCAGCGGCACCTCAACGGTTCGACGGAGGGACCCCAATCCGGCGTTGAGGCTCTCCCGCGCCGCGACCTTGACCTGATACCGCCCCGCTGGAACCTCCAGCTCAACCTTGGAGGTCAGTCCCGATCCAAGAAGAGCCTGGTAGCTGCTGTCGCCGAGCTTGAAGTTCCAGGCCTTTTCGTTGCCTCCGACATACTCCTCCTTGGCGTCGAAGGCAACCACGGCCAGGTTGATCCGATTGATCCGCTTGCCCTCTTCGACCAGAAAGGGGAGATCCTTAAAGCCCAGCCGGGTCACGATCTCCAACCGGAAGGTGTCCGGGTCCAGGCGGGAGCCGTGGTAGGACATCTGAAGCGGGATTTCCCTCAGATCAGTGGGCGCCCGCATGGCTTCCAGCATTTCCTTCTTCTTCTGTTCCTCGGGGGACAAGCGCTCCTTGGGGGCAAAGAAGCCCTTGCGGTGAGTGACCCGGACTCCGGGCCGCGAGACTTTCACTCGAAGCCTGTAGTAGCGCCCGTCGGGCTTCTTGGGAGGGGTGGCGTAGCTCAGGACGTAGTAGGAAAACTGCTGGTCCACCACCTTGCTCAGACCCGACCCCAGGTCGTTGTTGTCCTTGAAAGAGATGCCTCCCGTAGCCATGGCCAGGTAATCGAGGGCCATGCCCTTTTGCCTGCGGTCCTCGGTGACCAGCAAGGCCTTTTCAAGCCGGAGATTGCTGTTTTCGGTGAAAGTTTCGCTGACGTCGTACATGGAGCTGGTTTCCAGCCCGGTGATCCGGATGGTGTTGAAGATGATGCCGGTCGTCAGCGCCCGGTCGACCAGGCGCTCCAGGTCATAGCGAAGCGCCCGGTGCAGGAAGCCTGCCGAGAGCAGCACCATGGATTTCTGCGCCTCCACCGGTCCGAGAGAGCGGATATGCCCCCGCAGAACGTCCAGCAAGCGCCGGGTGCGGCCCGTTTTAAGGGACAGGTGCTGGGACGCCTGGGTGCGTACAAAGGCTTCCAGGGCCTGCTGGTTTGGATCGATTACGGTCGCGCCGACCCCGACTCGCTGTCTCTCGCTCAACGCGTTGGCCGAGGCTTCGCCAATCCCGCAGTCTTCGGCTTCGGACATGGCCACGTCGAAGGCCCGGCTGCCCGGCGAGGACGAAATGACATGGATTTCCTCGGCTTGAGCATCGGTCATTCTGAGACATCCCGCTCGGTTCATGGCCGAGGTGAAGTCCAGCTTTTTGTGGAGTCTGTCAATCTCCGCCAATAGCAGTTCCCTGTCCCGGGTGTAGGGAACGAAATGGCCGCGGGAGGCGGTCAGGATGGAGATGTAGTTTTCAGCTCTCAACCCCCTGTCCACAAATCCGCGAACGGCCTGGATGGTGCGCTGGAGGGTTCCCATTGGCGGGTAGGTGAGATCGTCGATGACCAGGCTCAGCAGGCGGGGCTTTGGGAGAGCCTCCTCAGGCGCCGGATCTTCCGCTCCTATCGCGCTGCCCCAGGTCAGGGAGCTTTGCGAGCCCTGGTAGACTTCCTGGGAAAACGACTGAATGGCCTGCTTCTTGCGGTTTTCGAGGACTTCGAAGTCGTCGACGGTCAGATCGGTGACGGGGTTCCCGTCCCGGTCGGTGACGATGGCGTTGACCACCACCACTTCGACCGGCACCTTGAGGGTGAACCCGGAGGAGGACTGGCCGCGGACCTGGTTGGTTTCCGCGGGCTTGGCCTCCGCATTTGCCGGGGTTGGCGCCAAGCCGGCTGCCAGCCAGACGGCAACCAGGGTTCGCACCAGAATTGCACCAGGGAGAAGGGGCCCTCTGAGAGACATGGTCCGATCCTGTTTTTTGGGGGGCGACTGCCCGGAAACGGTAGCTCAATTATGGAACGATCCCATCGCGCCGGCAACCCCATTTTGCTGTGCCCTGATCCTGTCCCCGGCTTGACCCTTCTTCCGGCCCTTTGCTAACATCGCCGGCGGTTGAGTGGAACGGCTGAAAGTCAAACCAGACAAAGGATTTCGAGCGTCTCGGCCTCTTGGCTGCTGCACTGTCATGACCCCTAAATACACCCCCAACAGGATCGAGGCCAAGTGGGCCGGGCGCTGGGAACGGGACGGGCTTTACAGGACCGCTCCGGCCGATGGCCGCCCCAAGAGGTACGTGCTGGATTTCTTTCCCTACCCTTCGGGAGACGGGCTCAGCGTTGGCCACTGCCGAAATTACGTCCCTACGGACGTGCTGAGCCGCTACTACCGCATGCGGGGCGAAAACGTCCTCCATCCCATGGGTTGGGATGCCTTCGGTCTGCCCGCGGAAAACGCGGCCATCCGTCTGAAGACCAACCCGGCCAAGCTTATCGGCCGCTTCGCCGCCAACTACAAGCGGCAGATGCGGCTGCTGGGCATCTCCTTTGACTGGAGCCGGGAGATCAACTCCTCCCAGCCTGAATACTATCGCTGGACCCAGTGGGTCTTTCTGCAGCTCTACCATTCCTGGTACGACCCGCGGCTGCAGAAAGCCTGTCCCATCTCCGGCCTGGAAGAGGAACTGGCGAAGCAGGGTAGCGACGGTATTCCCGGAGCTCCGGCCATGACCGCCGAGGCCTGGAGACAGTTGCCGGCCGCCGGGCGAAAGGACTACCTGAGCCACTTTCGGCTGGCCTACCGAGAGGCATCCTCCGTGAACTGGGACCCGGTGGAAAAGACGGTGCTGGCCAACGAAGAGGTGGTGGACGGCCGCGGCTGGCGAAGCGGAGCCCTGGTCGAGAAGAAACGGCTGCTGCAGTGGTTCTTTCGCATCACGGCCTACGCCGACAGGCTGTTGGCCGACCTGGAGGGCCTGGACTGGCCGGAGAGCATCAAGCTGATGCAGCGCAACTGGATCGGACGCAGCCGGGGCGCCGAAGTCGGTTTCGCCACCGCCGCCGGGCCGCTGACCGTGTTCACCACCCGTCCCGATACGCTTTGGGGCGCCACGTTCATGGTGCTGGCGCCGGAGCACCCTCTGGTACACGCCCTCACCGCTCCTTCATTGGCTAAAGAGGTCGAGACCTATCTACAGCAGGTCCGGGGCAAGAGCGATCTGGATCGGACGGCCCAAGGGCGGGCCAAGACGGGTGTGTTTCTGGGATCCCACGCCACCAATCCGGTTAATGGCGAAGCCATCCCGATCTGGGTGGCGGACTATGTGCTGATGGGGTATGGAACCGGCGCCATCATGTCGGTCCCGGCCCACGACCAGAGAGACTTCGAGTTCGCCCGCCGGCACGGCCTCGAGATCCGGGTGGTGATCCAACCCGTGGGCCGGGATGAACCGCTGCAGTCCGACACCATGGAAGAGGCCTGGACGGGCGAGGGAGTCATGAGCCGGTCCGGCTCCTTCGACGGCACCCCCACCGCTGAGGCCGTCGACCGGGTTACCGACTGGTTGGAGGAGACCTATCGGGGCAGATCCAGTGTCCATTACAAGCTGCGCGACTGGGGGATCAGCCGCCAGCGCTACTGGGGCACCCCCATCCCCATCGTTCACACCGCCGACGGCGAGGTGCCCGTGGACGCCGGCGATCTTCCGGTGCGGCTGCCGGAGGTCCGGCACTACGAGCCCACCGGCAGCGGAGAGTCGCCCCTGGCGGCCATTCCCGAGTTCGTCCAGGTGGCCCTGCCCGGCGGCGTCCGGGGCCGCCGGGAGACCGATACCATGGGGACCTTCGCCTGCTCCTCCTGGTACTTCCTGCGCTTCGTGAGTCCCTGCAATGCCCAGGCCGCCTTTGACCGCAAGGAAGTGGACTACTGGCTGCCGGTGGACATGTACGTGGGAGGGGCCGAGCACGCGGTCATGCACCTGCTCTACGCCCGCTTCTGGACCAAGGCGCTCTGTGATCTGGGTCACCTGCCGTTTGCCGAGCCCTTCAAGTGTCTGCGCAATCAGGGGATGATCCTGGGTCAGGACGGAGAAAAGATGTCCAAGAGCCGGGGGAACGTCATCACACCGGATGAAATGGTAGAGGCCTGGGGCGCCGATGCCCTGCGTGCCTACGAGATGTTCATCAGCGATTTCGAAATGTCCACGCCCTGGAACACCAACGGCCTCTCCGGCACCTTTCGTTGGCTGCGCCGCGCCTGGGAGGTGATTTTGCGGCCTCTCACCCAGGAGGCCTCCTCCTCACGGACCCGGAAGCAGGACAGGGACCTTCGCCGCTGGACGCACAAGACCTTGCTCAAGGTCGCGAGCGACATCGAGGGATTTCGTTTCAACACCGTGATCTCGTCGCTCATGGAGTTCACCAATGCGCTTCACGACGCCGCCAGGCAGCCGGTTGGCCGGGAGGCCTTTGTGGAAGCCATCGATGCGCTACTGCTGATGCTGGCGCCGGTGGCGCCCTTTATGGCGGAGGAGCTCTGGGCCTTGAAGGGGCGTCCCTACTCGATCCACCAGCAGCCCTGGCCCCGGGCCGACCGCCTGCTGGCGGCCGAGGAGGAGATCACGCTGGTGCTTCAGGTCAACGGCAAGGTCCGGGGGCGACTGAATCTTCCGGCCGACCTGACCGAAGCTCAGGCTCGGGAGGCGGCCATGAGCCAGGAGTCGGTGCAGCGCCATTTGAACGGCAAAGTTCCAAAACGGCTGATCTATGTTCCGGGGAAGCTGGTCAATATCGTGGCGTGAGGGGAAACGTGCGCGGCGGAGATCCGGGCGCGCGCCTGCCGGGAGCTTTCCGGGGGTGGCGGTTTGGCTGCTGAGCGGGTTGCTGGCGGCCGGCTGCGGATACCGCCTGGCCGGAAAAGCCACGGCCATCCCCGAGTCGGTCGATTCCATCGCCGTTCCCATTTTCACCAATCGGACCACCAAGTACCGGCTGGAGCAGCGCCTGACCTCGGCGGTGGTGGATGAGCTGACATCACGCACCCGGTACCGCATCTCCTCCGATCCCGCTTCGGCCGCGGCCGTGCTGACCGGAGTCGTCACCGGGTTCACCTCGACACCGGTGATCTTCTCGGGCAGGGCGGGGTCGACCTTTCTGGTGACGGTGCGCCTGCAGGTGGATCTGAAGGACTCCAGGTCCAAAAAGCTTCTCTTCGAGAATCGAAACTATTTTTTCCGGGAAGAGTTCGAGATCAGTCGGGCTGCCCAGGATTTCTTTCCCGAGGAAGGACCCGCTCTGGATCGGCTGGCCAAGGCCTTTTCGCGCGATCTGGTCAGCACGATTCTGGAATCATTCTGACAGACATGTCCTTTGCCCAGTTCCAGGCGCACCTCCGCCAGGGAAAGTTCAGCCACGCCTATTTCATTTTCGGTCCCGACGCCTACCTGAGAGATGCGGCCAGGAAGGCTCTCATGGAGGCCCTGACCAGGGCCTGGGGGGGCGAACCGCCAAGTTCGGGTATCGACCTGGACCAGACCCGGCTGGATCAGCTTCTGGCCTCGGCATTGACTCCCTCGCTGTTTGCGCCCAGACAGGTGATGCACATCCGGGGAGTCATGAAGCTGCGAGACCGGCAGGTCAGGGAACTGGCCGACTACCTGGCCCGTCCCAGCCCGGCTACCGTCCTGGTGTTCCTGGCGGGGGAACTGAGTCGAGACGACCGCAGGAAAAAGATCTTCAAGACGTTGCAGGCGGGCAGTCGGATGGTGGACCTGGCCGTCCTGAGCGAGGCTCAGACCCGAAACTGGATCGGCAAGGCTCTGGGGAAGCGGGGGCTCGGCATCCAGGAGGAGGCAGTGGAGTGCCTGGTCGAACTCCAGGGGACCGACCTGGGCCGGTTGCACCTGGAGGTGGAAAAGCTGGCCCTGCTTGCCGGGGAGAGGAAGACCGTCACTTTGGAAATGGTTCAGGAGTCGGCCGGATATTGCCGGGACCACAACGTGTTCGACTTCCTGGATGCCGTATTGGCCCAGGACCGCCGGCGAGCGCTGAGGTTGTGCTGCGAATTGTCGGCTCAGCCGGCAGGAATGCTGTCCATGGTCGCGCTGCTGGGGCGGCGGCTGCGCAGCCTGCTTCAAATCCAGGAGATCTCGCCAACCATGAAGCTGGGGGAAATGGCTCGTCAGATCGGGGCCAACCCCTATTTCCTGAAGCGGCTCCTGGACCCCGCCAAACGCTTTCGCCGTCAAGCCCTGGTTACGGCCATCGATCGCCTGGCATCCATTGATGACGGAATCAAGCGGTCCAGTCCCGACAGCCGTCTCCTGCTGGAACGCCTGGTTGCGGACCTGAGCGCCCGTCCCGGTCACTCCCGGTGAGAAATGCGGGCCGGTTCCCGGGTGACGTAGTCCACGCCTTCACAGAGTCGGATCACCCGGTTTCCGGATCGGACCGGTCGGTTCTCCGAAAGATTTCCTCGGCGGACTGCAGTCCTTCCCAGGCGGATGGGAAGCCGGCGTAGAAGGCCATTTGCAACATGGTCTCCCGGATTTCATCTCGGGTGGCGCCGTTGCGCAGTGCCATCTCCACGTTGAGCTCCAGTCCCCGGGTCCTTCCCAGCGCGGTCAGGCCGGCAATGGTGACCAGGCTCCGGGTACGCAGGTCGAGCTTGGACCGCGTCCAGACCTCCCCGGCCAGCACTCCCAATACGAACTGTTGAAAGTCGGGTGAAATCTGCCCCCAGACCTCCCGAAGCTGGCGGGCTCTATCCTCTCCAGCCATTTCCACGAATTGCTCGAACCCTCGCTGCACCCTGTCTTGAGTCGGTTCCATGATGAAAATCCTCCTGCGTCGGTTTTCGAAATCCCTCGGCGCTTCCGGTTCCCCAAAGCCCGGGTCCTTTGGTAAGGATCCATAGTCGATCAGGGTTGCCCAAAACTACTGTATGTCCCATGAAGCTTATCCGCTCGCGAGCCATAACGATAGTCCGGTGCCATTTACTGCACCACGAGCGATGAAGAGGGATTGGGGGAAGAGACTCTCGGAGGAGAGAAACTGTTGCGGTTGATATGGCACCGGGAGATTAGCCCGGCTCCAACCTTGGACGACAGGCGGATCATTCGATGCAAAACCGTTGATCGTTAGTAAAGATGAACCACGAATGAACACGAATAGACACGAATAGGCTTGAAAACAGATGGACCTCCTTGCCAAAGAAGCCCGGCCTTATCGCGTCAAGCGGAAGTCTTCACGCAGTTTGGCTAGATCGATACTTCCCCAACACTTCTGCGTCAAATATGCTCCCTTAGGTGGGAAAGCCCCGTGAATGACCTTGATGCCTTTAGTTTTGAGAAATTCAGCGACTGGTGCAAAGTCGCGATCTGATGACACGAGAACGGCAATATCATAGTTTTCGGCCCAAGCAAGGCTGATCATGGTTGTCGCCATCCGAACATCGACGCCTTTCTCTTCAGTTCCTCTCATGTCAGCAGCACAAACGGGACAGGTGGATACTGCTGCATGGCAGACGGGACACTTGGGCGGTGAGCGCCTTTTTTGACGTGGAACGATAGAAACATCCACGCCTGGAAACGTATCGACCACCGTAGTTGCCCATCGATGCAGTTTCTTGTCCCCTTCTCTTGCAGGGTCATACGAACCGTAAAAATGCAATCCTTGGTACTCGGATGAGGCAGCACTATTGATTATTTTGGTTGCCGCACGCGACAATGCCGGCCCGAGCTTTGCCCAATCTGTCCGGAACTCTTCTTCTGTTTCCCGCATTGAGAGCGAGTAGTTCCAGAAGTCAACAAACACACTTACGCGATAAAGCTGGCTGGGCAGCGGATCATGATCAGACACTTTCTACCCCACAAAATTACAGGGACGCACAAGGCGTCCCTGGGGTCACAATAAACCGGACACTCGTTTTTCCCTCTTCGGGCGATGGTCCGGTGGGTCTTATTGGTGTAATTAAGACATAAGGGACATTACTTGACAACTTTTTTTTAGCTCTAGGCCCAGCCAACCCTCAGCTGTCACAAGAAGTTACAACAAGTAGGACGATGAGATAAGAGCATGTTTCGGATTGTGGTTGATACCACCTTTGACGACTGTGAGGTAAACAGTGACCATTTTCAATAGAGAAGAAGAGCTATTCAAGGAGTGGGAAAAGAGACGAGAGTCCTTTGTTCGTGATGGAGTGGTATCAGAGCATGGCTATCGGACATCATGTCCAAGAATCGCCTTCATCCTAAAGGAAGCGAATGATCCGGGTGACGATTTCGATCTAAGACAATTCCTGCAAAACCAAAACGGTGGGAAAGGGACAACCTGGAATAACGTAGCGAGGTGGGTTCATGGAATACGAAACTTGCCTTCAGAATGCGCCTGGTCTTGCTATGAGAACGTAGGTGCACGATTCAGAAGGGAAGTGCTCAGGGGCATTGTGGCAATGAATCTGAAGAAATCACCGGGAGGTTCCAGGACGCGTAATTCAGAACTGAAGAGTGTGACCAGAGACGATGCTGAATTTATTCAAAAGCAATACGCTCTCTACGATCCGGATATCACGATCTGCGGAGGGGCGGACACAACAGGGGAACTATTTCGGAAGGTGGTACATCCGAAGATGAGTTGGAAACAAACGACCGGTGGTGTCTGTTGGTATAGGAGAGACATCCGAAAGTGTGTTGTTGCATTTACTCACCCGGCGGCGCGTTTCGGAACGATGCGTATGCTGGGTGACTTGCTGAATGCGATCAAGGAAATCAAGCAAAAACAGGAATGACGCTGCCTTGGCCGTTTACGCTCAACTGAAACTGAAACCAAAGAAAGAGAGGGATGTCCGGTGCCCGAAGACTGTCATGCCGACAAGAATGGGCCCGCCGTTCTGCTGATCGGTTTCGGGGGACCGACCCGAAGCGATGAAATCCGTCCCTTCCTGGATAACGTCCTGCGCGGGCGCCGGGTGCCCCGGGAGCGGATCGAGGAAGTGGCCCACCACTACGAATTGATCGGAGGTCGATCGCCCTTCAACGAGCTGACCTTTCGCCAGGCTGACGGCCTGCGGAAGCTGCTGGAACGGGAGGGGCCTCCAATCCCCGTTTACGTGGGAATGCGCAACTGGCATCCGCTTTTGGCGGACGTCCTGGAACAGATGGCCGGAGATGGAGTGCAGCGGGCGGTCGGGGTCATCCTGGCGCCTCACCAGGGGGAGGCCAGTTGGGGGCGCTATCAGGAGGCGGTTCGGGAAGCCGGGATCTCAGTGGGGCAAAAACTGGGACGGCCGGCGCCGGCGGTGGACTATTGCGAGCCTTGGTTTACCCACCCCGACTTTGTGGAGGCCGTCGCCGACCGCGTCCGGCAGCAGTGGAACCGGATCCCAAGCCGGGACCGGATTCAGGCCCGGCTGCTCTTTACGGCTCACAGCGTTCCCAGCCGCTTTGACAGCCCTTACGTGGACCAGCTTCGGGAATCCTGCCGGGCAGTAGCTTCGGTCCTGAAGGTATCGGAATGGGACTTGGTCTACCAGAGCCGGAGCGGCGGGCCTCGGGAGCCCTGGCTGGAACCGGATGTCTGCGATGTCATCGAGAGCCTGGGCAAGAAAAAATGTCCCGGCGTGTTTCTGGTGCCCATCGGGTTCGTGTGCGATCACGTGGAGGTTCTCTACGACCTGGACGTCGAGGCCCGGGAGGTCGCCCGCAAGTGGAAAATGGATTTCTACCGGGCTGAGACGGTCAACGATCATCCCCGCTTCATCCGGATGCTGGCCAACGTGGTCAGGCAGGCTCTGGAGGGTGGAGAGGCGAGCGAGGGCTAGTCCGACAATCCTCTTTGGCAGGTCGGCGTCGGCCCCCCACCGGCTCGACTGCAGGCGGAGCCCTTGTCTCCGACTCCCCCTCAAGGGGGGAGTGATTGGGGGCTATGCGTTCGGGGACGCAATTCTTAATCCGCCGCCTACGCGGCTGAACTATGTAAGCTGTAACCTTATAATTATAAAAGACTTATAGTCTACCAGCCCGCTTCAATCCCCTTATTATATCCCTCTATTTGAAACGGAATCCACTGGACCTTTCGGGACGTTGGCGGGTAACCGTTCGGTCGTCCCGGTATGGACATGCGGCCGGGCCAACCGGACGCTGGCGTTGTCGACGGCCGGCACCAGTCGATGTCCCCTGTGCACGGAGGGCGCCCGGACCGGATCGGCTCGCTGTTCGACAATGCTTGTC
>JAJDUG010000051.1 GCA_022826755.1 Acidobacteriota bacterium | reverse complement strand
GCCGGTAGTGCTGCAGAAAGTCCAGGTTGACGGTGGTGAAGGCTTCCAGGGGATGCCCCAGGTTGCGCACCAGGTTGACTGCCTTGAGAAAGACCTCCGGCAGGATTACCGCCGAGCCGCAATTGAGATAGACCCCACCGTGGTGCAAGTCGCGGGCGACGGAAGCCAGCAGGCGAAAGTCCCGCAGGGTGCCCCGACCCAGAGCCTCCCCGTCCGCCGAGGGGTGGTAATGGGTGGTGTCGGTCCCCAGGGCGACGTGCACGGTCACCGGAACCTTTCGCCGCAGGGCGCAGGCCAGCAGGCTGTAGTGGGCGTGGGGGTAGTCGCCCGGACGTCCGAGGATCCACTCTCCCAGGGCCTGTCCGATGCCCTTGTCCTCCCCGGCTCCACGGGCCACGGCCGCGTTCATCTCCCGGCCGGTCTCCTCGCTCACCCCGAAGTCCCCTTCAGCCAGGTCCTTCTCCACCTCTTCGGAGGTGGCTCCCGCCAGCGCGATTTCGAGATCGTGGATGGCGGTGGCGCCGTTCAAGGCCAGGGCCGAGACGTAGCCCCGTTCCATCAGGTCGATGATGACGGCATTGAGGCCGCATTTCACCACGTGCCCCCCCAATCCCCAGACCATGGCGCGCCCCTTGCCTTTGGCCCGCTCCATGGCTTCTACCGCATCCCGAAAGTCGTTTCCGGCCAGGATCCCGGGCAGAGACCGCATCCAGCCCTGAAGACCCTCGCCCTTGCGGTAGGGGCGGGCGAAAGCCGCCAGGTCCACCTTGCTGGGCCGCCCCTTGATGGATCGGGTGCGCAGGGAGCCGGTTTCCAGGGGACGATAGGGGTAGAGGGACATGGCAGGCATTATCCGAAGGGCCAGTCCCGATTGCAACTCATTTCCAGGAAGACCCGATTTCGCAATGGGTCGTTCAAGAACTTCAAGGGCGCAGCCCCACCCGGGAACGCGGGCGTCCCGCCCGCATCCTAATTTATGGCTGGAGGTCGCGGAGCGACAGCGCAAGGTTGCCGGCAGGCAGCCACCCTGCCGGCGTGATCGGCATTGGCCAGTCCCAATGAAAGGCAAGGCCCCGTTGCCGTTCCATCCCGGCGGCGCAGTCGGCCAAGGCCGTGCCGGGCAACTGTGCGGGAGGGACGCCCGCGTTCCCGGGTGGGCATCAACCCACGCCTTTTCGTGTCCATTCGTGTCCATTCGCGGTTCGCCTTCATTTCTTGCCCCCTCCTTCGACTTTATTGCGATCCAAACGATCTAAGGAGAAGGGACAGAGATGAAAACCGAGGCCCAAACACCCGCTTCCAAGCCCGCCGCCGCCCCCGGCTTCACCCTCATGGAAGTGCTGGTGGCCGTGACCATCCTGGGAGTGGGCTTCGTGGCGCTGTTCGGCGTGCTGTCGGGCACGCTGGGCACCGTTACCCGCATCGAGGACCGCGAGGTCCTGGTCCGCACCTCTCAGATGAAGCTCAACGAGATCTGCCTGGCTCTCAGGCAGGGCAGGGAGCCGGCCGCCCGCTCGGGGAGGTTCGGCGACAAGTACCGCTGGCAGGCCGAGATCGAAGCCGCCGGCGGCGACGAAGAGGAAGGCCCCCGCAGAGCCTACCGGCTGGCCCGGGTCCGGCTGCAGGTCACCTGGCCGGCCCCCCAGGGCGAGAACCGCTATCAACTCGAAACCATGACCTGGGTCCCCGTTCCAAGAGAGCAATAATCACTCCCCCCGTGAGGGGGAAGCCCCCCCGGGAACGCGGGCGTCCCGCCCGCAACCTTATTCCTGGCTGGAGGAGGCGGAGCGGTAGCGCAACGTTGCCGGCAGGCAGCCACCCCGCCGGCGTGAACTGCAACGGCAAGGACCAAGAAGACCCTCGGCGCCCCCCCCGGGAACGCCACCTGCCGGACCACGGCGCGGGGCTGCGCGGCCCCCTCCAAAACCAGCGCCAACCGGCCCCAGGCCCTTTTGACTTTCCTCCGGCGAGTAGGCTAATATCCTCGCCTTCAATCGGGAGACCGCCCCAATGGCCTGGTTCAAGAAGGAAAAGGCGCCCATCGTGCCCATCCGCGACCGGACGGTGCGCACCGAGG
Organism: Acidobacteriota bacterium; assembly: GCA_022826755.1. Taxonomy (GTDB): domain Bacteria; phylum Acidobacteriota; class Terriglobia; order Versatilivoradales; family Versatilivoraceae; genus Versatilivorator. The sequence goes on along the minus strand of JAJDUG010000051.1, from coordinate 5,389 downwards.
GGCTGTGGCAGAAATGCGACGAGTGCAAGCAGACTCTCTGGAAGAAGGACCTGGAGCCCACCTTCCGCGTCTGTCCGCAGTGCAATTTTCACTTCCGGGTGAGCGCCCGCGAGCGGCTGGAGCGCTTTTTCGACGAGGGCCGATACAAGGAATACGACCGCGACCTGGTGTCGGACGATCCGCTTCAGTTCGTGGACAAGAAGGCCTACCGCCGGCGCTTGAGCGATATGCAGGCAGCTTGCGGCATGAAGGATGCGCTGCTGGCGGGAGAGGGAAAGGTCGGCGGCAAGACCGTCGCTGTGTGCGCCATGGAGCCCTCCTTCATCAGCGGTTCCATGGGGGTGGTGGTGGGAGAAAAGATCACCCGGGCCATCGAGCGCTGCCTGGAGAAAAGGCACCCCCTGATCATCATCTCCTGCTCCGGGGGGGCCCGCATGCAGGAGGGAGCGCTCAGCCTGATGCAAATGGCCAAGATCACCGGGGCCCTGGCCCGCATGGACCGGGAGCGCCTGCCCTACATCTCGGTGATGACCCATCCGACCACGGGGGGGGTCACCGCCAGCTACGCCATGCTGGGAGACCTGAACATCGCCGAACCGGGCGCGCTCATTGGATTTGCAGGCCCCAGGGTGATCGAGCAGACCATCCGCCAAAAGCTGCCCCCCGGTTTTCAGCGGAGCGAGTTTCTTCTGCAGCACGGCATGCTGGACGCCATCGTCCACCGCAAGGACCTGAAGGACTACTGCATCAAGGCGCTGGAGTTCTTTGGCGTCTAAGCCCGCATTTCTCACCAGGACGCATCTGAATTGTTTGAGACTGCGTATTTTCAATACGTTATGGGCCCGTTCGGGGGTGGCAAGAAAATCAGACGGTGCTGGGCATGCCCTGGCTTGTCTTTTTTCCCCCAGCGCGCACAGGCTCCCTCGACCGTAGAAACCGCTACGCTCTTCGGTCGCGAGCACGCGCCGGAGAAAAAAATCCTGCGCCATGATCATGCCCCCTGGTGAGAAATGCGGGCTTTCCCGCATTTCTCACCGGGGGGCGCGCGCGGTCCCTTACGGCAACCGGCTTCCGACCATGGATTACCCCCAAGCGGTATCCTATCTCTATTCGCTCGGCAACGAAGTGGCCACCGCCAAGCTGGGGCTGGAGAACATACGCTGCCTGCTGGACTTCCTGGGCGATCCCCAGGACCGCTATCCCTCGGTGCTCATCGCCGGCACCAACGGGAAGGGCTCGGTGGCCGCTTTCTGCGAGTCGGTCCTGCGCACTCAGGGATACCGGACCGGACTCTATACTTCCCCCCACCTGGTCCGCATCCGGGAGCGCATTCGCCTCGACGGCCGGGAAATCCCCCCGGCGGACCTGGCTCGCCTCACGGACACCGTCAAGGAGGCGGTGGGACGACTCCTGGCCGGGACCGTCCGAAACGGCCGCCGTCTGAAGCTGGAGCGCCACCCCACCTACTTCGAGATGGTGACGGCCATGGCCTTCCTCTACTTCGCGGAAAGGGAGATCGAGATCGCTGTCCTGGAGGTCGGACTGGGGGGACGCCTGGACGCCACCAACGTGGTCGATCCCGTCGTTTCGGTGATCGCTCCCGTAAGCTACGACCATCAGGCCAGCCTCGGGAAAGACCTGAAAGCCATCGCCAGGGAGAAGGCCGGGATCGTCAAGCCTCGCCGGCCCGCCGGACCTGAAAAGGAGCGTCAGCTCGCCGTGGTATGCAGCAGCCAGGAGGAAGGAGCGCTGGAGGTCATTCGAAGACAGTGCCGGGCTGCCGGAGCCCGCTGGGTCCCGGCCTTTCAGCAACTGGAATGCCGGAGGGTGGCTCAGCGCCTGGAAGAGTCGACCCTGGAACTCCACCCGGTACTGGGAACGCGATTGAAGCTGCGGGTCCCTCTTCCCGGAAGCCACCAGGTCGGAAACGCTCTGACCGCGGTCCGCGCCCTGGAGGTGCTGCACGGCTCCGGCTTTCCGCTGCGGCCTGAGGCCATCCAGCGGGGAATCGCCCGGACCCGCTGGCCCGGGCGGCTGGAAGTGCTGCCCGGACGGCCCCGGGTGGTGCTGGACGGCGCCCACAACCCGGCGGCAGCCGAGTCCCTCGCCCGCCACATCCGCGCCTTCCTGGCCCCCGAGCAGGTCCTCCTCATCTACGGCTCGCTGAGGGACAAGGACATCCCCGCTGTGTTCTCGGTTCTGAGTCCCCTGGCACGCGAGGTGATCCTGACCAGGCCCGACTCCGAACGCGCAGCCGCGCCCCGGGACATCGTCCGAAACGGTTGGACCGGGGGCCGCGCGGTCCGCTCCAGGGACCGCCTGGAGGACGCCTGGGAGCTGGCCCGAAACCTGGCGCGGCCGGAAGACACGCTGCTGGTTGCCGGTTCGCTCTACCTGGTGGGAGATTTCAAGCGCCACCCGGACGCCTTGGTCCGGCCCCGGCCCGTGCCGGAATCCGGCGGCGGCGGCGAAGCCGCTCCCTGTTCCGACCGGGAGGGACGGACCCCGCCCCCGGCCGCCGGAAACGGCGGCGCCCACAACGGCAGCGACAACACCTGGACCGCCCACTGACCCATCGAGGCAAACCCCTTGGCCCTTTTCAAACCCGCTACCGATCCCACGCCCAATCCCGGGGACCTCGGTCCCGAGCCAGCTCCCGCCGGAGTCGTCCAGCCCGCGGAATCGCTCCGGCGGCGGGATCGAACCACCATCGCCTCCCTCTCGGGAGCCCATTTCGTCAACGACACCTACGCCAACTTTCTGGGCCCGCTGCTGCCTCTGATCGTGGGCAAGCTGAGCCTGACCATCGCCCAGGCGGGGTGGCTGGGTGCTGTCCTGACGGTCTCCTCCTGCTTCATGCAGCCCGTCTACGGCTACCTTTCGGACCGCTACCTGGTGCGCTTCTTCGCCGTCTTCAGCCCGTTGATCACCACCGTCTTCATGTCCTGCATCGGGATAGCCCCCAATTTCACGGTGCTGGCCCTGCTGCTGGCCGCCGCCGGCGTCGGGATCGCCTCCTTCCATCCCCAGGGGGCCGCCCTGATCGGCGCGGCCAGCGGGGAGCGGAGCGGCCTGGGCATGTCCATCTTCATCGGCGCCGGAACCCTGGGCTTTGCCCTGGCCCCCATCATCGCCCCCTACGCGGTGGAACTGTTCAGCCTGGAACGGTCCTATTTCATCATGATTCCGGGGCTGCTGGCATTTGCCATCCTCTACTTCCTCATCCCGAACGACCCCCCCCAAAACGTCGCCCCCCAATCCCGGGCGAACCTCAAGGACTTGCTGCTGCCGATGTGGCGTCCGCTGCTGGTCCTCTACCTGCTGGTGGTGATCCGCTCGGCCGTCCAGATCAGTTTCGTCCACTTCCTGCCGCTCTACTTCTTCCAACAGGGAAACGACCTGATCGCCAGCGGCCGCCTGGCCTCCGTGTTCACGCTCTTCGGCGCCATGGGCGGGTTCACCGGGGGCCTGCTCTCCGACCGGGTCGGCGGCCGCGGGGTGATCGTCTATTCCAATCTGCTGGCCCCGCCGTTCCTGGCCACCTTCTTTCTCACCGAGGGTGTCCTTTCGGCTGCCTGCCTGGCATCGGGAGCCGCCCTGCTGCTCTCCACCCTGCCGGTCAACGTGGTGATGGCCCAGAAGATGCTGCCGCAACGGACCAGCATCGCCTCTTCCCTGATGATGGGGTTCGCCTGGGGCATGGCCGGACTGGCCATCCCGGTGGTGGGCGCGCTGGCCGACCGGATCGGTCTGGGCTCGGCCCTGCTGCTGGTGGTCGGCCTGGGAGCATCCGGCTTCCTGCTCTCCCTGTTCCTGCCCAAGGAATCGGCACCCGACGGGAGAACCGGACAGATCACCTGCCAATAAAGCCCGCATTTCTCACCAGGACGCACCTGTACTGTCAGAGACTGCGTATTTTCAAACCGTTATGGGTCCTTTTGGGGAATGGTAATAAATGCAGACAGTGCTGGGCATGCCGGCATTTCTCAAAGCACCGGCGATCTGCTAGACTGGAAACCCGGCGCCAGCCCTCGGCGAAGAGGTAAGATACGCGGGCTCAGCGCCGTCCCGCCAACCCATGCGCCCGTAGCTCAGCTGGATAGAGCGACAGCCTCCGGAGCTGTAGGCCGCAGGTTCGAATCCTGCCGGGCGTACCACACCCCATGGGTTTTTCGATCGTGGTTCGCGGTGAAACGTACAGGCTGACCATTGACCGCCATGCGGTGGGAATGCGACTATCCTGTGGCAGAAACACCGTAAGGCAGAGCGCCAGGCGAGCGGATCGATGATGGAGAACCAGTGGGTGCAGTGGGTGCCCTTGTTCGGGTTCGGATCGGTTCTGGCCATTCTCATGGCGATCTTCGGGGTCGGGATCGGCCCGTGGCGCAATGCCACCATCGCCTACAGAAACATCAACGACAAAATTGAGTGGACAAGGGCGAAGCCCCACCCGGGAACGCGGGCGTCCCGCCCGCAACCATACCTGAAACAACCCCGTTTCGCGGTGCATGCGACGGGGTGAAAAGAGTTATCCACGAAGACACACCAAGGACGACCAAGACACACGAAGCGAGACGCCGAGGGGAACCGGAACCTTTCCGTGCTCCCGACAGGCCATCCAGGTCCCCTGTTTCTCTCTCGAATGATCCCTCCCGTCCTGGGGGCGGGGGCCCGGCTGCGGGCGAAGCCCCACCCGGGAACGCGGGCGTCCCGCCCGCAACCTTATTCCTGGCTGGAGGCGGTGGAGCGCCCGCGCAAGGTTGCAGGCAGGCAGCCACCCTGCCGGCGTGTACGGCATTGGCCAGTCCGAATGAAGGGCAAGGCCCCGTTACCGTTCCATCCCGGCGGCGCAGTCGGTCAAGGCTGTGCCGGGCAAGGAGCCGTTTGCAAGAATCACTCCCCCCTCGCGGGGGAGTGGACAAGGGCGAAGCCCCACCCGGGAACGCGGGCGTCTCGCCCGCAACCTTATTCCTGGCTGGAGGAAATGGAGCGACAGCGCAAGGTTGCCGGCAGGCAGCTACCCTGCCCGCGTGTACGGCATTGGCCAGTCCGAACGAAAGGCAAGGCCCCGTTACCGTTCCATCCCTGCGGCGCAGTCGGCCTACGCTGCGCCGGGCAAGGGGCCGTTTGCAAGAATCACTCCCCCCTCGCGGGGGAGTGGACAAGGGCGAAGCCCCACCCGGGAACGCGGGCGTCCCGCCCGCAACCTTATTTCTGGCTGGAGGTGGTGAAGCGTCAGCGCAACGTTGCAGCCAGGCAGCCACCCCGCCGGCGTGTACGGCATTGGCCAGTCCAAATGAAAGGAAAGGCCCCGTTGCCGTTCCATCCCTGCGGCGCAGTCGGCCTACGCTGCGCCGGGCAAGGGGCCGTTTGCAAGAATCACTCCCCC
>JAJDUG010000003.1 GCA_022826755.1 Acidobacteriota bacterium | reverse complement strand
AAATCCTGCAAATTCTCAGCATTGGCCTCTTCGAGAAAACCCCTTTATTTCAAGCACTTACAAATCAAGGCGTCACTATTTCAGAAGGCCTTCCCTCTAACCAGTTGATTTTGTTCGACTTTTAACGGGACAGTACTGATTGTGAATAGTGGATAGTTACTAGACCCAAACGCCTAAGCATCTTGTCGGTCTCGGCGCGGTCGTTCAAAGAACGCAACCAAGTCGACAGGCACGTACCGGTTCCCGAAATCCTCCACTGACCACTCTCCACTCTCCACTATCCATGAGAACTGCGGGCCCTATCCCGGGCAACAGCGTCCTTGAGTTCCCGGCGGCTCACGGTGGCGGTTCCATGCTTCATGACCACCAGACCGCCGGCGTAGTTGGAGAGCCGGGCCGCCTCCTCGAAGCTGGCTCCGGCGGCCAGGGCCAGGGTAAAGACGGCAATGACGGTATCTCCGGCGCCGGTGACGTCGGCAACCTCGTCGCTCCCGAAAATGGGAATGGAAAGGGAAGGCTTGCGGGGAGTGAAGAGCACCATGCCGTCCCGGCCGCGGGTAATGAGGACCGCCTCCGACTTCAACTGCCGCAGCAGGCGCCTGCCGGCCTTTTCCAGCCGGGCCTCGTCGTTTCCGATTTCGTACCCTACCAGGGCCTCCACCTCGGGCTCATTGGGGGTGGAAGCGGTCAGTCCGGGAAACTGCAGCAACTGGTACCTGGAATCCACCGTGATGGGCAACTCCTTTCGCATCCCGGTCAGGCGAGCCACCACCTCGGGGCTCACGTAGCCGAGCCCGTAGTCGGAGATGATGAGGCCCCGCCAGCGGGTGAGCAAGGGAGCCAGACGGGACCAGAGCGCTTGCCTGGTCTCCCCGGTGTGTTGAAAGCGGCTCTCACGGTCCAGGCGCAGGACCTGATGACGGGTGGAGTGGGCCGAGCCGGCCACGAAGCGGGTCTTGACCGGAGTCGAATAGTCCCTGCTTCTCTCAACCAGGGACATGGGGAGATTCCCGTTCCGGAGTTGTCGGCGGAGTTCCTCTCCGGCATCATCCCGGCCCAGGATTCCAATGGGGATGGGATGGGCCTCCAGCGCCGTCAGATTGTTGATGGCGTTGGCCGCGCCCCCGGGAAGAATGCGCGATTCCCTGTGCTTGAGAATGAGCACCGGAGCCTCCCGGGAAATCCGGGAGAACTCTCCGAACACGAACTCGTCCGCCACCAGGTCGCCGTAGACGGCGATGGGACAGCCGGGGAAGCCGTCGATGATCTCCGCGTAGCGTTGGGCGTCGGCGGCGCTCATACCGCCTCCAGCACGACCCGGCTGGCCTCCAGCAGATTCTCCACGACCCACTCCGGCTGGACTTTCCATTGGCTTCTCTGGTGTTCGTAGGCCCCCCGGCCGTATCCCGACAGGACAAAAACAGAATGGGCGCCGGCGTTGTGGGCCAGCTCGATGTCGCTGTAGCGATCTCCGATCACGAAGGATCTGCCGACGTCGACCCCGAATTCCCGGGCCGCGCGCCACAACATGCCCGGCTTGGGTTTGCGGCAGTTGCACACCTGGCGATAGGGGGGCTCGCCGGCCGTGGGATGGTGGGGACAGTAGTAGACGGCGTCGAACCAGGCTCCGGCGCGCTCCATTTCCCGGCCAAGCTTGGAGTGGATCTGAACGACCAGTTCCTCGCTGAAGTAGCCGCGTGCCACCCCGGCCTGGTTGGTCACCACGATGGTTTTCACTCCCCCCCGGTTGAACCTGCGAATGGCCTCGGCAGTCCAGGAGTAGACCTGAAAGCGGGAGAGATGGTTCACGTACCCGACCTCTTCGCTGATGGTGCCGTCTCGATCGATGAAGGCCGCGATTTCAGCCATGGGTGCAAGGGGGGTAAGCGAAGTGAAGAGCGGCCTTGGCTCGAGGGGAGATGGTTGGCGGGATTGCATGCCCCAGGTTGACGGAAACCGCCGTTCCTCCAAGCAACGGCGTCCCTCAGCCACCTGCCCGGAGCATCCGCACTGCCTCCTGGAAGACTTCCTCAACCGTAATCCGGGTCATGCAACGGTGATCGATGGGACATTCTCGCAGAAGGCACGGACTGCATTCAACGTTTTTGTTCAGGACCACGGCAGCGGGACCGAGGGGCCCGGTGGCGACCTGGTCGGTGGAGCCGAACAGCGCCAGGGTCGGGATCCCCAGCGCGGCAGCCAGGTGCATGGGACCGGAATCGTTGGTGATGAAGAGATCGCAGCAGGCAATCAGGGCGATCAGCTCGGAGAGGCTTGTTCTGCCCGACAGAACCAGCGGGGAGGTTGCCATGTGCCCGCAAATGGCCTCCGCGATGGGTCGTTCCTGCCGGGAGCCGAACAGGATGGCTTCGACGCCCTGGGTGCGGATCAGACGGTCCAGGACCGCTGCGTAACGGTCGCCTATCCAGCGCTTGGCCGAACCGAAGGCGGCGCCCGGGTGGACGCCGATCACCTTGCCCTTGAATCGAATGCCCTCTTCTTTCAGTTGCCGCCGGGCTTGGGCGCGGGCCTCCGGCGCCAGCGGAAGTTCCGGCGTGGTCCTGTGTCGGGCCGGTGAGGGGGTGTCCAGGGATCTCGTTCGGCCCGCCAGCCGTTCCACCAGGTCGAGGTAGTAGCAGGTCTGGTGTTGCGCCTTCAGTCTCGGGTCAATCGAGACGGCATGGGTCAGGAGCCAGCCCCGCCCATCCCTGCGGTAGCCCGCTCTCAGGGGAATGCGGGCCAGCCGGGTCAACAGGGCGGCCTCGAAGGCGTTCTGCAGGAGCAGCGCGGCATCGAAGCCGCCTCGGGCGAGCTGCCGAACCAACCGGAGCCGCCCCGCCGTCCCCGCATGCCGGCCCTCGCGATCGTAGAGCCAGACGGCGTCCACCCAGGGACTGCCCTGGTAGATATCGCTGACCCAGGGCAGCACCAGCAGGGTGATGTGAGCCCGGGGAAGAATCTGCCGAACCTCTCGCAGCGCGGGAATGGCCATCACCGAGTCTCCCACCCAGTTGGTTCCCCGAATCAGCAGCCGTCGGATCCGGCCGTCTTCCAGAAGCGTTTTCACCCGGACTCCTCGTCTAACGTCTTCAGCAACATTTCCCGCAGGCCCTCTCCCACGAACTCGAACGAGACCCGGGCAATCAGCACCCGAAGGGCCGCTGGATGTAGGGAAGCGGGGGGCAGGTTTTCGGCGTCCTTTTCGGTGGTGATGGCCGTGTCCACCCGCAACTCCCGGCAGCGCTCGCCAATGGCGGTCAGGTCCCGAACGGAGTAGCGATGGTGATCGCCGAAGGGAAGGGGTTGAACCAGCTCCACCCCCTGCTGTCTCAAGCAGTCGAAGAACTGGTGCGGGTTGGCGAGCCCGGCGAAGGCCAGGGCTCGGCATCCTGACAGCGGCGCTTCCACTCTTTCTTCCCGGGCCGTCCTGCGGGCAATGGGCTCGACGGTCTGGGTCGAGAGGAAGCAGGGCAATTCCGGCTTGAAGCGCCGGAGCTCGCGGGTCAAGGGGTCGTAGTCCTGTCCGGGACGGGTGCGGGTCAGGATGACGGCGTCGGCTCTGCGGAGAGCTTCCGGGGGTTCCCTCAGCCGGCCCGAGGGCGCCAATCGCCCACCTCCGAAGGGGTTGGTTACGTCCACCAGGACCAGGTCCAGGCAGCGGTGGAGTCGCCGGTGCTGGAAGCCGTCGTCCAGCAGGTGCAGGTCGGCCCCACCCCGACTCTCTATGCAGCGCCCGGCCCTCGCCCGGTCCTTGCCTACGGTGACCATGGCCCCGGGCAGGTTTCTGGCGATGACCAGGGCTTCGTCACCGGCCAGGCCGGAGTTGCTCCGGATGCGGCGACCGTCGGAAACCGGCAGCGGTCCTCCCCGGTGGCGTCCCTTGTAACCTCGCAGCAACACCGACACCGAGTAGCCGGCGCCCTGAAGCATTGTGCCCAGAGCGATGACGGCCGGCGTCTTGCCGGTGCCACCCAGGGTCAGGTTGCCGACGCTGATCACCGGCCGCTGGAGGCGTCGGACCTTTAGCCAGCCGGCGTCGTAACCCCGGTTGCGGAGGCGAACGACCTGCTCATACGCGGCGGAAACAAGCCGCAATGCGGTGATCATCCCTTGAGATCCCCGGCCGGCAGCGTCCGGGCCGAACCGCCGCCCCATCGGCGTTTGCATCGATCGCTGCCGGGCCGCCTTCGCCATGCCCCGCGGTGAGAAACGCGGGCTGCGCTCATCCGGGAGGCAGGCATTGGGCGATCCGGTCCAGGATCCTGGCTCCGGCCCCTTGATTGGCCTGGATAATCCGGTAGCCGTTGCTGCCCAGCCGCCGGCGGGAGGCGCCGTCCCGAAAGAGCTCGACGAAGCGCTCACCCAGCTCGACTTCATTCTGAACCATTATGCCGGCCTCGGCTTGTATAAAGTGCCGGGCCATCTCGCGAAAATTGTTCATGTGGGGACCGAACAGCACCGGCTTCCTGAACAGGGCGGGCTCCAACAGGTTGTGTCCGCCCCAGGGGATCAGGCTCCCTCCCACGAAGACCAGGTCGGCCAGGGCGTAAAGCACCGGCAGTTCTCCCAGGGTATCCAGCAGGATGACTTCCGCGGGCGGGTTCCCGTCCGCGGGTATTACCATGTCGGACAATTCGGATCGCTTGACAAAACGAAAGGATTGGGAGGTCAACAACTGCTCCACTTCGGCACAGCGGCCCGGGTGCCGGGGAGCCAGCAGCAGTCGGGCTTGGGGACACTCCCGCTGCAGCGACCGGAAGGCGCGCAATACGGGAGTCTCCTCGTTGCTCCTGGTGCTGCCGGCCACCACCAGGAAAGGCGTGGAGGAGAGCCGCATCAGGGAGCGAAATTCGACCAGCCTGGATTGGAGCCGCCGGGGCGGCTCGATTTCGTATTTCAGGTTGCCGCACACCTTCACCTTGTCGGGAGGCGCACCCAGGAAGACAATGCGTTCCCGGTCCACCGGGTCTTGCATGCAGCAGCAGTCGAACAGGCTCACAGCCCGGGACAACCAGCGGCGGAAGCGGCGATATTTTCTGAAGGACCGGTCGGAGATGCGTCCGTTGGCCAGACAGACCGGGATTTGCCGCTGCCGGCATTCATGCAGGAAATTCGGCCAGATCTCGGTTTCCAGAATCAGAACCAGGCCGGGTCGCACCTGGTCGAGACTTCGGCGCACGGCGAACTTCCAGTCCAGGGGGAAGTAGAAGACACCCGCCAGCCCCTGCCGGTTCCTGCGGGCCAGTTCCTGACCGGTTCCCGAGGTGGTGGAGAGGAAGAGAGGCCGTCCGGGCCATCGCCGCCTGATCTGCTTGATCAGAGGCAGCACCGACAGCACTTCGCCAACCGACACCGCGTGGACCCAGATGCCGCCCGCCCCCACCCTGCCGATATCTCTGGGGAGCAATCCCAAGCGCTCGGTCAAGCTGGAGAGATACTTGCGATGCCGGAGGGCTTGGATCAGAAAGTAGGGCAGCGCCAGGAGGAAGGCCAGTGTGAAGCCCAGGCTGTAGAGTCGCCGAATCAATGCCTGCCCATTCCGCCGTCGACCGGGAACCCTCATTTCTCACCTCTCACCGGGTCGCCAGCGACAGTAGTGCAAGAGGGTTCATTGTTGGCAACCTGTCGGTCCGATTGTGATGTCTTGCGGTCGCCAAGGTCAAGAACGGCCGGTTGGGGGCAGGGTGATGAGTGCTGGTTGGCCCCCCACCGGATCGGCCTTCGCCATTCGGCTCGGCTGCGGGCTCCGCTAACGGGACGCCGAGTTGGCCCCCCACCGGATCGACGGCGGGCTTTGCCCTTGTCTCTCCGACTCCCCCTCGAGGGGGAAGTGATACTTGAGTTTCTTGAACGACGCTTCGCGAAATTGGGAGCGGACGCCCGGAGATGATCGTTTGAATATTTCTTCGTGTTTCCCGGTGCCCTTCGTGGATAATCCCTCATCATGGACAAGCTCTCCATTCGGGATTTGGACCTCGACGGCCGGCGGCTCTTCATTCGGGCCGACTTCAACGTCCCCCTGGATGATTCGGGCCGGGTTGCCGATGCCACCCGGATTCAAGCCAGCCTTCCGACCATTGGCTATGCGCTGTCCCGTGGTGCCAGAGTGCTGCTGGCCTCCCATCTGGGACGTCCTCGGGGGCGGGTCGATCCTGGCCTGAGCCTGAAGCCCGTGGCGGGCGCGCTGGAAGATGCCATCGGCAAGCCGGTCAAAATGGCCGGGGATTGCGTCGGGGAAGCGGTGCAGAGGCAATGCGCGGAACTGGGCACGGGCCAGGTTCTGCTGTTGGAAAACCTGCGCTTCCACCCGGAGGAGGAGGCCAACCGCGAGTCCTTCTGCCGGCGGCTGGCGCGCCTCTGCGACTGCTATGTCAACGACGCCTTCGGGGCCGCCCATCGAGCCCATGCCTCCACGGCCGGCATGGTTCGGTTCGTCGGCGGGGGAGCGGCCGGCCTCCTGATGGAACGGGAACTCTCCTATCTCGGCAAGGCCCTGGAACATCCCGACCGGCCCTTTGTGGCCGTTCTGGGCGGAGCCAAGGTTTCCGACAAGATCGAGGTCATCGAGAACCTGGTGCAGCGGGTCGACGGGATGCTGGTGGGTGGCGGAATGGCCTACACGTTCCTGCGGGCCCTGGGGGTGGAGGTGGGGAGGTCCCTGGTGGAAGAGGACAAGATTCCGCTGGCAAGGGGTCTGCTGCGGAAAGCGGAGCAGGCCGGGGTTCCCCTGGTCCTGCCCGTCGATCACGTCGTCACCCGCGAGCTGGAGCCCGGCGCCCCGAGCCGGGTGATTTCCATCGGGGAGATCGGTCCGGAGTGGATGGGGGTCGATATCGGTCCTGAAACCCGCTCCCGCTTTCGGAAGATCCTCTCCACGGCGGGAACCATTCTCTGGAACGGGCCGGTGGGCGTGTTCGAGATCGACCGCTTTGCCGGGGGCACCCTGTCCCTGGCGCAAGCCGCGGCGGCCGGCGCGGCCACCACGATCGTGGGCGGGGGCGATTCGATCGCCGCCGTCCGCCGGGCGGGTGTCGCCGAGCGAATTACGCACATCTCGACAGGCGGCGGGGCTTCGCTGGAATTTCTGAGTGGCCGAAAACTGCCGGGCGTGGAGTCGTTGAGCGACAGAGCTTGACCCGCATTTCTCACCAGGGCATGCCCAGCACCGTCTGTTTTCTTGCCATTCCCCAAGAGGACCCATAACGGTTTGAAAATACACAGTCTCTAACAGTGCAACCGCGTCCTGGTGAGAAATGCGGGTTGAGCCACCGCCGGCTTCGGAGGAACAGTCCCATGGAGTCCCCAACCCCCAGCAGGCGCCCGGTCATCGCCGGGAATTGGAAGATGCATCGGACGGTCCGGGAAAGCGTGGAGTTGATCCGGCAACTGAAGCCTCTGGTGGAAGCATCGCGCCATTGCGACATCGTGGTGGCGCCCCCCTTCACCGCCCTTTGGGCCGCGGCCCGGGCCGCTGAAGGCAGCCCCATCGCCATCGCGGCCCAGGACCTCTATTGGGAGAGCCAGGGGGCCTTTACCGGAGAGGTATCCCCGGGCATGGTGGCCGAGGCCGGCTGCCGCTACGCCATCCTGGGACACTCCGAGCGGCGGAGCCTGTTCGGCGAGACCAGCCAGGCCGTCGGTCGCAAGGCTGCGGCGGCTCTCAAAGCGGGCCTCAACCCCATCGTCTGCCTGGGAGAACATCTCTCGGAGCGCGAGTCCGGACGGACCCGGGAGGTCGTCGGCGCCCAGTTTCGCCAGTCGCTGGCCGGCTTGACAGAGGATGCCCTTTCCCGTACGATGATTGCCTACGAACCGGTGTGGGCGATCGGCACCGGGCGGGCGGCAACACCGGAGATGGCCCAGGATGTACACGCCTTCATTCGGGGTTTGGCCGCGGAGGTCTTTGGTCGGCTGGCGGCCGAGCGATTGCCCATCCTTTACGGCGGCAGTGTCAAGCCGGAAAACGTGGACGGGTTGATGGCCCGGGCCGACATCGACGGCGCCCTGGTGGGCGGGGCAAGTCTGAAGGCCGAATCCTTTGCCGCAATAGTCAACTTCCAGACCTGATGGCGCTGCTACTGCAAATCATCCATGTAATCGTCTGCCTGCTGTTGATCCTGATTGTGCTGCTGCAGTCGGGAAAGGGGGCGGACCTGGCAGGCGCCTTCGGCGGGGGCGGTTCCCAGACAGCCTTCGGGGCCAGGGGCACGGCCACGTTTCTTTCGAAGCTGACCACCGGTGCGGCCATCATCTTCATGGCTACCTCCTTTACCCTGTCGCTGCTGACGACTCAGGACGAAGGTCGCTCCATCATGCAGGACGCGGCCGCGACTGCGCCCCGGGAAGAGGCTCCCCCCGAGAGCCCCGCGGCCACACCAGCCCCTCAGTCGCCCGAGAGCCCGGCAGCACCGGTTGAGGAGGATGAGTCCGGCTCCCAGCGGGCGGAATAGCACGCGCCCTCCCGGGGAGTCCAGTCCGGCGTGCGGAAGTGGTGGAATTGGCAGACACACCATCTTGAGGGGGTGGCGGCGCAAGCCATGCGGGTTCAAGTCCCGCCTTCCGCACCAACACTCTACCCGTTCCTTCTCGCGTTCAACCCATCTGCAGAGACACCAACGCTACAGGTTTCCCTCCGTCGGACCCGCTGCTCGGGAAGCGGCGCGGTCGGGCCGGACGTCGATGCCCCCGCGCCAGCTTCGCTTCCATCCGCCCGGGGCACGGGTGTCCCGTCCGCCGTCTGGGTTCGGTTCAATTCTTGAAGAGGGCGTCGAAGGCTTCCCGGGCCGTCTTGGGGCCGGGAGCCGCCGGGGTGAAGGAGGTGGTTTGTCGTTCGATGGTCTTCTTGGCCACGAACAGGCCGCATTGGTTGCGCACCCCTTTGCGGGGGATGCGTTCAGGAATCTTCTGGGTGCATTCCAGGCGAGCCGAGGTATCGAAGAATACACACTGCCGGCAGGTATGGAGGTCGGCCCCGCACTTGGGACACCGTGTCTCCAGCCCGATATCGTGTGATGTGGTCGCCCCGCACATGGTGCAGCGGACCACTTCCTGAAAGCCGGGCATGGGCTTGGCGCGGAACTCGGGGGCGCCCCGGGGCCTGGACGGCTTTCGGACCCGGGGCCGCGACTCCCGTTCATTGTCCTGATAACCGGGCTGGCGGTATTTTCTCGACATCAGTTTCTCGCGGTTGCAGGCAGGCCCGGACGGAAGCCCGGGTGCCGGTCCACTTGCTCAGTAGCACTCTGGATGGGGGATCATTGCTGACTGGTCACGTGTGCGAGGTATTATACTTTGAATGGAAAAGGACGGGGCAAGAAAAATTTGAGGGCGCCGGCGGCTGCGGTGTCCTGTTTCAGAAACAAGGTTACCATCTCCAATGGAGGTTCCACAGAGAATCCCTGTCACCAGGCTATTGACAATCCGCGTTTTTAGACTAAAATCTGGATACTTCCGTAGTCGGCGCACCTTCGTGCTCGCCGCCCAACATTTTGCCTAGCAATCAAAATTCAACCAGACTCCGCCAGTCACCCCTCGGAACCCTTGGAGGAGTGGATGCCAAATACTGAAAGTGACCGTCCCAAGCAGCCCCGAACCGGTGCGACTCCAAGAGCCGCGCCATCCAGGCGGAAGCCGCCCGCCAAGGTTCAGGAAAAACCCAAGGCAGGGTTGGTAGCGAGGATCCTGAATTTGTTCGGGAGAGGCGAGTCGGTCGATCCCGCCAAGCGCCGCCGTCGCACCGTGCAAGCCCTGGTTACGGGGTTCCTGGGAATCAATTTCTTCATGTTCCTGCGCTTCTTCTTTCCCAGGACCCTGTTCGAACCCAAGACGCTGTTCCGCATTGGGTACCCCTCCGACTTCGGCTATGGCGTGGATACCAAGTTCCAGAAACAGCGGATCTGGGTGGTGCGCGATGCCGAGGGGCTCTTTGTGGTCTACGCCCGCTGCACGCACCTGGGATGCACTCCGGACTGGAAGCCCAGCGAGAACAAGTTCAAGTGTCCCTGCCACGGAAGCGGTTACGACAGCGAGGGAATCAATTTCGAAGGCCCGGCTCCCCGGCCCCTGGACCGCGCCAAGGTTGAGCTCGACGCCGAAGGGCAGATCGTGGTGGACACCAGCGTCCTCTACGAGTGGCCCAAGGGAATGCGGTCGGAGTTCCGGGACCCGGGGGCGTTCCTCCAGTTGTAGTCGGCAGCCGATCCTGCGTAACGGGAATTGCAAGCATTTATGCGAGGAGTTTTTCCATGGCAGATGATCTGAAAGAGCAGAAACCGGCGGGCAAGGCGACGGCCTTGATCGGCGGTGTCCTGAAGGAGGTGAAGGGTCTCAAGGACAAGGCTCTCGACGATGTCCAGTCGCTCAAGAAGCCGCAGAAGACCCAACTCTACAAGTCGATCTTCCGGGTAACCCACGACGAGAAGCCGCGCAACCGCGCGCTGGGGATCCTGTCCAACGTCTTCCTGCACCTGCACCCCGCCAAGATCAACCGCGACGCGGTCGCCTACAATTACACCTGGGGCATGGGAGGGATCACCTTCTATCTGTTCATCGTGTTGACCTTCACCGGCGTCCTGCTGATGTTCTACTACCACCCCACCAAGGTCCAGGCCTTCCGGGACATTCTCTACCTGGAACACGACGTGCCCTTCGGGAAGCTCTTGAGAAACATGCATCGCTGGGCCGCCCACTTGATGATCATCACGGTCTGGCTGCACATGTTCAGGGTCTTCCTGACGGGCTCCTACAAGAAGCCGCGGGAGTTCAACTGGATGGTGGGCGTCATTCTGATGCTGCTCACCATGCTGCTGTCCTTCACCGGATACCTGCTGCCGGACGATCAGCTCGGCTTCTGGGCAGTCACCGTGGGCACCAACATGGCGCGGGCGACGCCTTTGCTGGGGCACGAGGGTCCGTTGGGACCGGAGTTCGGCATGACCGCCTTCAACGACGTTCGCTTTGCTCTGCTGGGGGGCTCCATCGTGGACTCCAACGCGCTCTTGCGCGCCTACATCTGGCACTGCATCGCCATTCCCCTGATCGCGGGGATATTCATGGCCGTTCACTTCTGGAGGGTCCGCAAGGACGGCGGCATCTCGGGACCGGCTCCCGTGATGCTGGAATCCGAAATCAAAGAGCCGCGAAGGTTCTGAGCGTTCGTTGGCGGGGCCATCGTTCGAGGCCCTTCGACCGGGAACGACCCGGAAAAGGATAAGGAGGAAATCAGTGGATTGGGTTCAGCTCTGGGAAATCACCACCCTGCCCGACAATGTTCCGATCGTCCTGCTCATCCTGGTCATCCCTTTCTACACCTGGTACGGCCTCCGGCAGGCGTTCGCCAACGACCGGCTGATCGACAGGCTGGAAGCCGACCCGGAGATGGCCAAGACCCACCACCGCAAGACGCAGCCCTGGAAACCGGGCTGGGCTCGGGAAGTTCAGGTCTGGCCCTACCTGTTGCGCATGGAGTTCCTGGTCGCCATCATCGTCACCTTCATTCTGATGGTGTGGTCGATAACCCTGGACGCGCCTCTGGAAGAGCCGGCCAATCCCTCCCTGACCATGAACCCGGCAAAGGCGCCCTGGTACTTTCTGGGGCTGCAGGAGATGCTGGTCTATTTCGATCCCTGGATGGCCGGCGTGGTGCTCCCGACCCTGATTCTGGTGGGGCTCATGGTGATTCCCTACATGGACACCAACCCGCTCGGGAACGGCTATTACACTTACAAGCAGCGGAAGTTCGCCATTTGGGCCTTCTTCTTCGGCTTTATCGTGTTGTGGTTGTCGATGGTGGTCATCGGCACTTTCATTCGGGGTCCGGGGTGGATCTGGTTCTGGCCGGGTCAGACCTGGGACCACAACAAGCTGATCTTCGAGGCCAATCGGGATCTGCCGGACATGTTCGGCATCACCAGCATGCTGGGCAAGAGCCTCTTCGGGGCGGCAGTCGTCGGCCTGTTTGCCCTGGTGACCGCCCTGGGAGTGCACAAGCTGTTTACCTGGAATGCGTTCAACCGGAAAATCTACAACCGCATGAGCTTGATTCAATACGTGCTCCTGCAATTTTTCCTGGTCACCATGATGCTCTTGCCGGCCAAGATGGTGGCGAGACTGCTGTTTCGGATCAAGTACGTGTGGGTCACTCCCTGGTTCAACATCTAGTGGTCAGTGGCTGGTGGCCAGTGATCAGTGGATGACCTGCGTGAGAGACCGTAACTGTTGACAAGGGAGTCAAATCTTTCAGAGTTGGAGAAAAGGGGCCAGAGTTTCTGTTTTTGGAACTGACCACTGACCACTAGCCACTGATCACTATTTATCTAAGGAGAAATCGGTGCCGAAGAAACCCCCGGTTGGAGACGATCCGGTCCTCAACCGATCCCTCGGTCGCATCCTTTTGATCTCATCTCTGCTGATGATCGCCTCTCTCCTGTGGGCGTTGTACGACGAGACCTACGGCCTCAGACCCTGGAAGGACTACCAGAAGCGCTTCGTCAGTCTGTACAGCCGGCACCTGAAGCGGATCCAGCCGACCCAGGCCCGGGCCGAGCAGGCCGTCCGCCAATCCGCGGAGTACCGGAAGCTGAGTGAGGCGGTCACCAAGGCGGAGGAGTCGATCGCCCCCCGGATCTCCGACCTGGACCGCGAGACCAACCAGATCGTCGGCAGGCGGTTGAGCGTCATTACCGAGCCCTTCGCCATCACCCGCAGCGAGATCGCGGCCCTCATCTACCAGATCGAAACCTCCACCAGCCAGAGTCAAAGAGACGCGCTGCAGCGGCAGATCGATGCCATCAAGGCCCGGGAGATGACCCTGAGGCTTGCGTCCCCCAATGGTTCCGGGGAAGTGGTGGAGCGGGAGGAACGCTTCAATTTCGACCAGTTGGAAGCGGAGTTCAACCGCTTGCAGGTCAGGCGGGCCGAGCTGGGAGCGCAACGGGCGGAACTGGTGAAGCCCTCCAGCGAGTTGCGAGGGGAGAGGGATACCCTGCTTGGCGACCGCCTCACCGGTTTGACCGCCTCACAAGTGCGGGGGCTTCGGGCAAAGATGCGCAACTTCGAGCTGGGGATCCGGCAGATCCACGTGGCCGAGGTAGACCTGGTGGACCGGTGCGAGTCCTGTCACCTGGGCATCAGGGAGCCGGTGGTGCTGACCAAGGCCGACATGCGGGGCGAAGAAGTATTTGTCAGCCACCCCAATCCCGCCCTGCTGGACCTGCACGATCCGGAGCAGTTCGGTTGCTCCACCTGCCATAACGGCAACGGAAGGGCGACCACCAGTGTGCGCAAGGGCCACGGGCGCCACAAGTACTGGTTGTGGCCGCTGTTCTACCGGGAGAATTTCGAGGCGGGCTGCCACCAGTGCCACGCTCAGGACCTGGTGCTCGATCATGCCGATGTCCTGAATCGGGGGAAGGAGATCTACTACGTCGAGGGTTGCGTGGGCTGCCACCGTTTCGAGGGCTTCGACACCGAGGCCGAGGCGCTGACCGGGGTCCAGTCCTCCATTCACGCGTTGGTGGAGGACCGGAAGGAGATGGGCAAGGAGATCGAGCAGAGCGTTCTGGCCGGCGACAACGCCCAGGACAACGCGGAGGCCCAGCGGTTCTATGCCCGCGCGGACGAGCTCAAGCAGCAGATCAGCAACCTCGACCACGAAATGGAGCGTCTGGAGGTGCGTTCCGCGGACCTGCAGATGGAACAGAAAAACATCGGGCCCAGCCTGAAGGAAGTCCGCTTCAAGATGCGCAAGGAGTGGATCCCGGCCTGGCTGGAGAACCCGCATGCCTACCGGCCTTCCACCAAGATGCCGGCCTTTCGCCTGGACGAGGGGCAGCGCCGCGCCATTGCCGCCTTTGTCTGGCAGACGGGGGTCGAAGGGGAATTGCCCAGCCAGCCTCGGGGGAACGCCGTTCGGGGCAAGGAACTGTTCGAGACCCGGGGCTGCATGGGCTGCCACGCGGTGGGCGAAGGGGATGCGGCCCAGGGAAGCTCGTTCGCGGCCAACCTGTCGCGGGTGGGGGAGAAGGTGCACTACGACTACCTGGTCCCCTGGATCCACAATCCCCAGGAGCGCCAGCCGCTTTCGGTCATGCCCAGCCTGCGGCTCAGCCTGGCGGAAACCCGTGACATCGCCAGCTACCTCGTGACGCTGAAACAGGCCGACGCCTCCTATCCCGAGGCCGACTACCTGGACGATCCGGCCCTCAGGAGCGAAGGTTCCATGTGGGTCAAGCATTTCGGCTGCGCCGGTTGCCACGAAATCGCCGGCTTCGAGGAGGAAGGGCGCATCGGAACGGAGTTGACCCGCGAGGGCAGCAAACCCATCGAGCGGCTGGATTTCGCCTTGCTGACCCACGAGGCCAAGCATGACGGCTGGTACAACCACAAGGGCTTCTTCGAGCGCAAGCTGAAAGACCCGGCCATCTTCGACCAGGGCAAGATCAAGACCCCCCTGGAAAAGCTCCGGATGCCGAATTTCAGGCTGAGCGACGAGGAAATCACGGCCTTGACCACCTTTCTGCTGGGGAGCGTCGACTCCACGCTGCCGGAACATTTCTTCTACGTTCCCGGCGACAGGGGGCAGGATATTCGGGAAGGCTGGTGGCTGGTGAAGCGCTACAACTGCATGGGCTGCCACCAGGTGCGGCCCGGACAGCAGTCCGACCTTTCAGGGATGGCCCGCTATCAGGACCCGGACTGGAAGGAGCAGCTTCCGCCGACTCTGGTCGGCGAGGGCGCTCGGGTGGACCCGGATTGGCTGGCCCGTTTTCTCAGGAACCCGGCCATGGACGCCGAGCGCACCGAACGCAACGGCGTGCGCGGCTATCTCCACGCCCGCATGCCCACCTTCCGTTTTTCCGACAGCCAGATTCAGAAGATCGTTCGCTTCTTCGAAGCCCTGGCGGCTCAGGATCGGCCCTACATTCCAACCCGGCTGGAACCGCTCAGCAACCGGGAGCTCGAACTGGCCCGGCAACTCTTCACCTCCAAGGCGGCGCCCTGCCTGAGGTGTCACGCCACCGGGAACCCGGCTCACGACCGCAACGCCACCGCGCCCAATTTCCTGTTGGCCAAGGAAAGGCTGAAGCCCGGCTGGACCGAACGGTGGATGGTGGCGCCGGAAATGATCGCTCCAGGCACGGCCATGCCCTCCGGGTTGTTCCAGAGAGACGGCGAGCGCTGGGTCTTTGCCGGGTCGCTGCCTCCCGCCTTCAGGGACTACCCCGAGGACCACGCCGAACTGCTGGTGCGCTACATGTTCCAGTTGACGCCTCAGGAACAGCGGCGACTGATGTCGCGAATGCCGGCCGCGGCAACCAGCGTGGCCAGCCGTTAGCAGTGGCCGGGACCGCCCTCGAATTCGAGGGCCGGAAGTGTTACATTAATCATCGGGTGACGGGGTGGCCGGTTCCCTGGTTTTTCCTCGGCCCCAACCTTTTATCATTAGCTCAGAGAGGTCTTTATGATGCGTTTGAAGAGTTACCTGTGCTTGCCTGTTGCGCTGCTGGCGGCTCTCTTTGCAGGAGGCTGCGGCAGCGTCGACATCGACGATGAAGATCTGGATGACGTGGACGGGGCCGAGGCTCCGGCAATGGTCACCAGGGTGGATCCCGCCACCGCGGCTACGGTCAACGGAAAGGTCTACTTCGAAGGCGACCTGCCCAGGGCCAGGCGGCTGGCCATGGACGCGGAACCGGCTTGCGCCGGCCTGCACACCGCGCCCGTCTACTCGGAAGTGGTGGTCCCCAACGACAACAAGACGCTGAGGCACGTCTTCGTGTATGTCAAGGAGGGCTTGGAGGCCATGAGGTTCGAGACGCCCACCGAACCCGCAATCCTGGATCAGAAGGGGTGCATCTACCTGCCCCACATGCTGGGCGTCCAGGTCAATCAGCCGGTCAGAATCCTGAACAGCGATCCCACCACCCACAACGTCCATCCGACCCCCAGGAACAATCGCGAGTGGAACGAATCCATGGCTCCCAACGTGCCGCCGAAGATGAAAAAGTTTCCTCGCGAAGAGGTCATGATCCCGGTCAAGTGCAACGTCCACCCCTGGATGAAGAGCTATATCGGCGTTTTGCCGCACCCGTTCTTCTCGGTGACTGGCGCGGATGGCTCGTTCGAAATCACGGGATTGCCTCCCGGCGAATACACCATCGGGATCTGGCACGAGTTCCTGAAAGAGGGCGTTACCACCCACAAGGTCACTCTGGCTGCCAGCGAGTCCAAATCGGTGGATTTCACTCTGAAGCAGGCTTCCTGAGACCAGCGAATTTCCAGGAGGCGGCTTCTCCAAGAGGGCGTCGGTGTGGAATCCATCATCCCGCGGGCCCGCTGAATTCCTGATGAGCCACTCAATGCCGACCAG
Source organism: Acidobacteriota bacterium (assembly GCA_022826755.1). Classification (GTDB taxonomy): domain Bacteria; phylum Acidobacteriota; class Terriglobia; order Versatilivoradales; family Versatilivoraceae; genus Versatilivorator. Next base: position 30,990 of record JAJDUG010000003.1, on the reverse strand, counting down.
CATCGGTAGTGCCGGAAGTTACCACTACTTTGCAGTGCTCACGGCCTGCTTCACCTTTCTGTTGATCGTTGCCGGGGCCCTGGTCACGGGGAACGAGGCGGGCCTTTCCGTCCCGGATTGGCCCCTATCCTACGGGTCGTTGAATCCGCCCTGGGAAGGGAATATCCGCTACGAGCACGGGCACCGCCTGGTGGCTGCCTTTGTAGGACTGCTGACCATCGCGCTGGCCGTCTGGGTGTGGAAGAAAGAGACCCGCGGGCCCGTGCGCAAGCTGGGATGGATTGCTCTGGGGGTGGTGGTCGCCCAGGGCATCCTGGGAGGCATCACCGTGCTGTGGTATCTGCCGGCCCCGATATCGGTCCTGCACGCCTGCCTGGCCCAGACATTCTTTTGCCTGGTGGTCAGCCTGGCTTGGCTGTCCTCTCCGGCCTGGACGCGGCAGCGAAGAGACGCGAGCTGCAGCCTTCCGCTCAACCGGCTGGCCATGGCCACCGCGGGAGCCATCTACCTCCAGCTCTTGCTGGGCGCCATATTTCGCCACACCCAGTCCGGGATCCTTCCGCACCTGCTGGGGGCTCTCCTGGTCACGCTGTTGGCCGGCTGGTTGATCGCCCGGGTGTACCGATCCGAGGGGCTCCCCTCGGGGCTGGCCGCCGCCGCAACCTCGCTGGGGATCCTGCTGGCGCTTCAACTCCTGCTGGGCCTGGCCTCCTGGCTGTTGCGGCTGGCCACTGCCGATGCCGTACAACCGCAATCTTCGGTGGTGGGCGTCACCACCGCCCATGTCGGCGTGGGCGCCCTGATCCTGGCAGCCAGCGTGATCCTGGCCTTGCAGTCCTTTCGTGTCCGATCCGAAGGACGCCGGGGCGAGTCGCGCCTCCCGGCAATCCCGGTGAAATCATGAGCAGCGCCGAAAAAATCCTTAAGGCCGGAGGAATGGCGGTTGCAGAGGCTCCGGCGCTGCCGGTTTTGCTCGGCCCCGACCGCGCCAAGGCCAAGGCGGCCGGCCGCGGAAGTGTGTTGTCCGCCTGCGGAGCCCGGGCCGCGGCTTACCTGGAGTTGGCCAAGCCGGAGGTGACCTTCCTGGTTCTGGTAGCGGCCGGCCTGGGATTCGCCATGGCTTCTCCCCGGCTGGACTTGCCGGGCCTGATGCGGGTGCTGTTGGGGACCGGCCTGTTGGCCGCCGGTACGGCCGCCCTCAACCACTGCCTGGAATGGGCCGACGACGCCAAGATGCGGAGGACGGTGCGGCGGCCGATGCCGTCGGGCCGGCTGGCGCTGTGGGAAGGCTACGGTCTGGGAGTCGTCTCCGCATTGGCCGGAACCGCCACCCTGGTCTTGGGGGTGAGTCCGCTGGCAGCCCTGATCGGATTGACGGCCTGCCTGGCCTACCTGGGCGGTTATACACCGTTGAAGCGAAAGACGGCTTGGTGTACCTTTGTGGGAGCGTTCCCGGGAGCGGCTCCCGTGCTGATCGGATGGACGGCGGCCGCCTCTCTCTCGCTGGAAGCCTGGGTACTGTTCGCCATCCTGTTCCTGTGGCAGTTCCCCCACTTTATCGCCATCGCCTGGATGTATCGGGAAGACTACGCCAGGGCGGGCCTGCTGATGCTCCCGCGGGGCGATGCCGGGGGAAGGCGGGCGTTCCGCCAGGTCATGGGCTATTCGCTGGCCCTGGTTCCCGCCAGTCTGGCTCCGGTCTGGTTGGGGATGGCCGGTTCGATCTACCTGGCGGCGGCGCTTTGCCTGGGCGCCGGATTTCTCTATTACGCCTGGCGGGCCTACGCCCAGCGCACCAAGCAGCAGGCCAGGCTGTTGCTCCACGTCACCGTCATCTACCTTCCGCTGCTCTACCTGGTGATGGTGCTCGACAAGGTGGGAGCTTGAAAACGTCCTCAGCGTTTGCTGAGAGGGAGTCTTCCAAGGAGATTCATTCATGGCGCTTGCATTGGCAATTCTAATCTGGGCGATTGTGCTGGCGTCCGTTGTCCTGTTTACGGGGGAGTTCGGTTGGTTTCCGCCGCAAGTCTCCGAGCACGGCGATGCCATGGACGCCCAGTTCAACCTTACCCTGATTGTGGTGGCCATCGGCTTTATTCTGGCTCAGGTGGCTCTCGGCTACTACGTGTGGCGGTACCGCGACCGGTCCGGCGCGCGGGCCGTCTATACCCACGGCAACGCCAAGGTCGAGGTGGCGACCGTCCTGATCACAGCGGTCACCTTTGTGACCCTTGCCATCATCGGTCAGCGCGTCTGGATCGATCTTCACCTGGAGGACATGCCCGAGGATGCCGTCCAGGTGGAAGTGACGGCTCAGCAGTTCGCCTGGAACTTCCGCTATCCCGGTCCCGACGGTAAATTCGGAAAGACCGTCACCCGCCTGATCAACGACCAGTTGAACCCGGTGGGACTGGACTCCCGCGATCCCGCGTCCAACGACGACGTCGTTACCCTCAATCGCATGGCGGTCCCGGTGAACCGCGATATCCGGCTCACCCTTCGTTCCAAGGACGTCACCCACAGTTTCTTTGTGCCGGCCCTGCGCTTCAAGCAGGATACGACTCCGGGGCTGGCCGTCCCGGGGCATTTCAAGGCACTGAAGACGGGGGAATATGAAATTGCCTGCGCGGAGTTGTGCGGGTTGCAGCATTACAAGATGAAAGGGTTCCTGATGGTCATGTCGGACCAGGAATTCGAAGCCTGGCTGAAGGAGCGCGCCGAATTCTGATCCGAATGACCGGCCCGCGGTCCCAGCCAACAAGGGAGAGTATTCATGTCTGATTCAGCCCATCCTGCCGTCCATCCGGCGCCGACGACCTTTATTCGCAAATGGGTATTCAGCACAGACCATAAGATCATCGGGATCCAGTATTACTTTCTGGCGCTGGTCGCGGTTTTCACCGGTCTGGCGCTTTCCGTGCTGATGCGGCTGCGGTTGGCCTGGCCCGCCGAATCCTGGCCTTGGCTGGAGAAGATTTTCCCGGTGGGGTTCGAAGGCGGGGTGATGTCGCCCGAGTTCTACCTGGCCATGCTGACCATGCACGGCACCATCATGGTCTTCTTCGTGTTGACCACGGCTCCTCAGGGCGGATTCGGAAATTACTTCCTGCCGATTCAGATCGGGGCCCATGACATGGCCTTCCCGGTGCTGAACATGCTGTCCTTCTGGGTCACCTTCCTGAGCATGGGGGTGATGTTTGCGGCCTTCTTTGTGGCGGGAGGGGCTCCGATTTCCGGCTGGACGGCCTATGCCCCGCTCAGCGCCCTGGGTGAGGTGGCCGGACCCGGGCTGGGATCGGGTCAGGACCTGTGGATCATCAGCATCGCTCTCTTCTGTGTTGCCTCCCTGCTGGGGGCCCTCAACTTCATCACCACCGTTCTCAATATGCGGACCAAGGGAATGTCGCTGATGAAGATGCCGCTGACCGTCTGGACCTGGTTCACCACCGCGATTCTGGCCCTCCTTTCTTTCCCGGTGCTGCTGGCCGCCGGAATCCTGCTGCTGCTCGACCGTCTTGGTGGAACCAGCTTCTTCATCCCGGCCGGCCTGGTGGTGAGCGACACGGTCATCGAGAACTCGGGCGGCTCTCCCATCTTGTGGCAGCACCTCTTCTGGTTCTTCGGGCACCCCGAAGTCTACATCGCCATCCTTCCGGGCATGGGCGTGGCTTCCCAGTTGTTGTCAACCTTTGCCCGCAAGCCGATTTTCGGCTACCACGCCATGGTGGTGGCCATCTTCGCCATCGGGATGCTGGGTTTCTTCGTCTGGGGGCACCACATGTTCGTGAGCGGCTTGAGCCCCTTTTCCGCCCTGGTGTTCTCCATCCTGACCCTGGCCATCGGCGTGCCGTCGGCCATCAAGACCTTCAACTGGCTGGGAACCTTGTGGGGCGGCAAGATCCGCTTCACCACCGCCATGCTCTTCGCCATCGGCTTCGTCTCGCTCTTCGTCTCGGGCGGCATCACGGGTCTGTTCCTGGGGCAGACCTCGGTGGACGTGCAACTTCACGATACCTACTTCCCGGTTGCCCACTTCCACATGATCATGGGAGTGGCGGCCATCTTCGGAATTTTCGGGGCCACCTACTACTGGTTTCCCAAGATGTTCGGGCGCATGCTTCACGAGGGGTTGGGCAAGCTGCACTTCTGGTTGACCTTCATCGGAGTGAACGCCATCTTCATCCCCATGCACTTGATGGGGATCATGGGGCAGTTGCGGCGCTACGCGGAGTCGACCGAGTTCAAGTTCATGGAACCGCTCCAACCCTACCAGGAATTCGTCACCTTCGCGGCTTTCGTGACGGCGGCCGCCCAACTCCTGTTCCTGGTGAATTTTGTCTGGGGGATGTTCAAGGGCAAGAAGGCCACCGAGAACCCCTGGGAGGCCACCACCCTGGAATGGATCACCGCTTCTCCGCCGCCTCATGACAACTTTGGCGGGAGAGAGCTAGTGGTCAACCACGGGGCCTACGAGTATGGGGTTCCGGACGCGCCCCGGGACTACGTGATGCAGACCGATCCGCCTATAGCCCGCACTTCTCACCGGGACGCTGGATAGACTATGATGGGTCGATTATCTTTAATACCGTGTCAGCTCGGTTTTGAGGGAATGCAGTTACAGACGGTGCTGGGCGCGCTCTGGCTTGTCCTTTTCCCCTCAGCGCGCACATGCTCGCTCGACCGTAGTGACCGCTACGCTCTTCGCTCGCGAGCACGCGCTGAGGGGAAAATTCCTGCGCCATAGTCACGCCCCCCGGTGAGAAATGCGGGCTGGAATCTACGAAATAGGGCGGCCGTCGAGTCGCCTGTGGAGGTCCGGCCATGCCCGTGGCCATTGCACCCCCTGAAGTCAAGCCGCAAACCGGCAGGGAAGACCGAGTTCCGGCATCGGGGGGACCGGGAGGCGGCTCAGGATCGGACGGGGGACCCGGCCGGCGGGGAGACGGCGGCGGCAGGCGCCTTGGTCCCGACAGCTATCAGTTGGGGATGTGGCTGGCTCTGGCCTCTATTTCCATGATGTTTATCGGTTTCAGCAGTGCCTACATCCTGGGGCAGGGGACCAACAGCCAGTGGCGGGCCATGGCGGCTCCGCCCTATGTCTGGGTCAATACCGTGATCCTGCTGGCGAGCAGCCTTACCCTGGAGTTGGCGCGGCGAGCCGGGGCTGCGACCGAGGTCAAGCGATGGATGACCCTGACCTGCGTACTGGGAGCGGCCTTTTTGGCAGGCCAGCTCTGGGTTTGGGGGCTGTTGGCCGATCAGGGCATCTACCTGAGCGGCAATCCCCATAGCTCCTTCTTTTACCTGTTGACGGGGGTCCATGCAGTGCATCTGCTGGGGGGCGTGGCGGCGCTGGTCTATCTGACGGCCAGGGCCTGGATCTCGGCGGCTCGGGTTCCGGCAGGAACTTCCTTGAACGTCACGGCGATCTACTGGCACTTCATGGATGGGCTCTGGATTTATCTAATGGTCTTGCTGTTTTTCTGGAGGTAAGCGCGGATGGCAGACGCTCGTGTGGAAAATACGGGATTGCAGGTGTGGGGGGGTGGAACCCTGCCCTACTCGGTGTCTCACATCAAGTTGGGGATGTGGCTCTTCATCGTTTCCGATGCCCTGACCTTCTCCGCCCTGTTGTTCGGCTACAGCTATGTCAGGATATCCACCCCGGACTGGCCGACCCCCTTTCATTTCTGGCCGACCGTCGTCTTTGCCACGTTGATGACCGCCGTTTTGCTGTCGAGCAGCCTGACCATGGTGCTCGCCGTCAATGCGGCCCAGCGTGGCGATCGCAAATGGACCATCCGCTGGATCCTGTGGACGGCCTTTTTCGGCGCCGCCTTCATCGTGCTGCACGGCCTGGAATGGATGGGGCTCATGAACCAGGGAATGACTCTGACCGGGAATCCCTGGGGGACGCCGCTGTTCGGAGCCACTTTCTTCGGGATCACCGGCATGCACATGTTTCACGTGTTTACCGGAGTGGTCTATCTGCTGGCGATCGCCGGGGGGGTCGCCAGGAAGCGGTTTCACTCCGAACATGTCGAGGTCTGCGGCTTGTACTGGCACTTCGTGGACCTGGTCTGGATGTTCGTGTTTCCCCTGGTCTACCTGCTGTCCGTCGACATGGGAGCGTAAGTCCTGCGCGGAATGAAGAAGAGGAGATTCGCCGATGGTTGAGACGTTGCTGCTGCTAGCCTTGAACCTGCTCTTGGGAGCCGGATGCGTATTTGCGGTGCTGCGCCAGACGCCCCAGGACGTGATGACACTCGACGGACTGTTCCTGTCCATCTCCTGCATGGTTCTGGCCCTGGTGTTCTTTCTCAACGGCTACTGGACCTTGCGCAGCCAGGAACTGAGTCCGCTGCTGCAACGGCTGCTCCCGAAGAGGAAGGAATCGGAGGAGCCCGAAGCTCACCCCGTGGTTCGCAAGGAGGTGCCCCTGGTTCTGGACCATGGCGCGCACAGTGCCATGGGAAACCGGCTGGTCTTCACGGTCTGGTTCTGGTTGGTGCTCATCACCCTGGTGGAAGTGTTTCTGGCATACATCAAGCTGGGCGTGACCACCATGCTGATCCTGCTGCTGGGGTTCTCGGTGGTCAAGGCCGCCCTGATCATCGCCTACTTCATGCACCTGCGGTTCGAAAAGAGGAGCCTGGTGTGGACGCTGATGCCCGCCATGGTGGTCACCATCTGTCTTCTGGCCGTCTTTTTCCCCGACAGCTTCCGGTTGTTGGAACTGCGCCCGTGACGGGAGGCGGGTTGCGCCATGCTTGAAACCTGCAGCAGCCGTTTGCGAGAGATCTGGCCGTTTCTGGCGGCGGCCGTCGCGCTGGTCTGCCTCTTGCAGCCGGAGGCGGCCGCCCAGGGCTGCGCCATGTGCAAGACAGCCGCCGAGGCTCAGCCGGAGCCGGCGATCTCCGCTCTCGGACGGGCCATCCTCTTCCTGTTGACCCCTCCTGTGGCCATCATGGGGATCATCCTGGTCTACACTTTCCGGAAAGACTCCTCCAGTCGGGATGCATGATTGAACCTGCCGGCCTCCCGGCCCTCAATGCCGGCCTCAATACCGCCGCCGCCTGCTGCCTGCTGGGGGGGTACTACTGGATCCGTCGCCGGCGTGTCGCCATTCACAAGCGGTTCATGGTGGCTGCGCTGGGATTCTCCAGCCTTTTTCTGATCTCCTACCTCATCTATCACTTTCAGGTCGGGTCGGTCGCCTTTACCGGGACAGGGTGGGTTCGACCGGTCTACTATGCAATTTTGCTGAGCCACATCGTCCTGGCCGCCACGGTCCTGCCCTTGGCCGCCGTCACGGTCTATCGGGCCTGGAAGGAGCGGTTCGAGTCCCACAAGCGGTTGGCCCGCTGGACTCTCCCAATCTGGCTGTATGTTTCCGTGACCGGGGTGGTCATCTACTGGATGCTCTATCATTGAGTTCCATGCCTGATCCAATGTCGAACCAACGCGACAAACTCGAGACCCCCAAGCGGCGCCCGGGATGGGGAGCCAACCTCCTGGCCGTGGCCTTCGTGTTTCTGGCGATACTGGTTCCCTTCCTCTTCTGGCAGCAGACCTGGTTCGGCACCGCCCTCAGCGACGAGGAGATCGGCAAGAATCTGGATCCTGCCGCCAAGCCGCGCAAGATCCAGCATGCCCTGGTGCAGCTCTCGGAGCGGCTGACCGATTCAGGTCCGGCCGCTGTCGCTGCCTGGTACCCCGACGTAGGGAAACTGGCGGGGCACCCGACCCCCGAAGTGCGCATGACGGTCGCCTGGTTGATGGGGCAGGACCCTGCCGCCGCTGAATTCCGGGACCGTCTGACCCGACTGCTTCAGGATGCCGATCCGCTGGTTCGACGCAACGCCGCCCTGTCTCTGGTGGCTTTCGGGGAGGCAAGCGGCCGGGAGGAGGTGCGCGGCATGCTGGCCAGCCGGCGCATCGTGGCTCCGGCTTCCGGGGAGTTGCTCTTCCGGCGGAGCGAGGGGGACAGCCTGCGCGCGGGAGCCCTGGTGGCCCGTATTCAGGTGGATGCCGGGACCCATGAGGAGGTTCGCGCTGCCGTGCCGGGGGTTGTGGAAGAGAGCCTGGCGGAGGAAGGGACGGGGGTAACGGCGGGTCAGCCGCTGGTCTCCATGGCGCCTGAAGAGGACCAGGTGTGGGAAGCCCTGCGGGCCTTGTACTTCATCGGGGAAATGCGAGACCTGCCGCTCATCCAGCCCTTTCTCTCGGAAAATCCCATGCTGTCCGATCGAGTGCGGCAGCAGGCGGGATTCACCATCAGCGCCATCCGCAACAGAGCCGGCGTGGCAAATCCCGAGGAAGACTAATCGGGTTCGCGGGAAGCGCTGCACGAGTCCGCCAGGACGGGTCGGGAGCCAGAGACACCCTGCCACAAAGGCCGTGGATCGGCCAGATTGCTCAAGAGTCCGACAGTTGATCGGCCAGCAATCGGCCTAGGTATTGTGTCAAATCAGCGATGTTGTATTGACCCTGCTCCCATGCCTGGTCGGCGCTCCGTAACGCCGCGTAGTATAGAGCCCTATTTTCACGAATCCGTTCTGGCACAATTTTTCGACCTGGAAGCAGCCGTCCCGCCTTCATGCAAATCAGGTAGTAGCATGCCGCCCTCGCTGTTCTACCGTTTCCCTCCACGAATGGATGAATCCAATTGAGCCGCCACAGGGCGTATGCGGCCAGACCGGTGGGATTGTCAATGATGGTCCAGTTCTCATGAATGAGGGAGAAGAACCGATCCATCAAATCTGGAACTTTCCCGTGATGCGGGGGAATGTGATTTCCCACGAAAATAGGCTCTTTGCGAAATCTTCCACCCTGTTGTGCGATGTTTGCCACGGCCACGTGGTTGAGTTCCCACAGCATATATTTGTCAAAGGCTTCGATGCCCTTTTCCAGCCCGATCTCGATGCAATTCACCAATAGATCATACTGTCGCAAGAGATTCCGTTCCTGGATTGTCCTGTACAGATCAGGGTGCTCTCTCTCGCGAACAGACATCCGGTTAGACCAAATTCTGCAGGATGGGGGGTGTGGAAAGGACTTACATACCAAGCGTGGGCTTTTCAGCGCAGTGCTATGATCGCCTCAATCGGAGGTTTTCACAGGCCAACTTTATGCTGTCTTTGGTGATCTCTTGCGCATCGGCAGGAGCATTGCCAAAAGCAAAGCTGATCTTCTGCTCTTTCAATACTTCTTCAGTCACAGTGTCTCCTGCAGTCGCTTCCAGCAATTCCATCAAGTGCGGGTCCGGCGACATGTCGCCCAGGAACTGTTTTCTATCTGCCATGGTTGACCTCCACGTATCCTTGTTTGCATTCGTTCCCACAACATTCTACATTGGATGACTCCAAAGACAGATGAGGATACACGTCGACAGACAAACTCCATGAAATGTCTCACCTGAGAGTTTTTGTGTGGGGGCGGCTCCGAGCCGCCTAGACCGACATCTCTCCGACCACGGCCTCAACCTCGTCGGTGGGCTGCATCTCGATGGCGTCCCAGGGACAGCCGTCCAGAAAGGCCCCGTCGGGTCCCTGGCTGGTGCACTTCTTGCAGCCAATGCAGAGAAACGGGTCCACCTCGATGTGGCCAAAGGGAGGATGGTCTTCGTCGGGCACCCAGAACATGCAGTTGGCCACGGGGCAATAAGGGACACAGGCGGGGGATCCGGCGCAACCCGTGCAGCACTCGGTGATGACGGCGATGGCGCGGGGCTTTTTCTTGCGTGGGGTTTCTATTCCTTCCGACTTGGGCTCCAGCTTTGGCAAGGAAGAGATCTCGTCCAGTGGGAACATCCGTCCTCCGTGTAAAGACAGGGCTGAAAAACGGTTATCTACAATAAAGACCTAATCATAGCACAGGTTCCGGAGCCGTCCAAAGCGCACCCTGTGCTTGGAGCCGGGTTGCCTTTTACTTGCAAGATCGGGCTTGTTTCCTGTAGTTTGGCCCGTGCTATTGGGGAAAGGGGTGTCAGACTGACCCAGGTTTGGCCAATTCCAACCGGGAGCCTGTATGGAAATCGTCGTGCCGATCGTCCTGGTGCTGCTGGGGCTAGGGGTGTCCTGTCTGGCCCTGGGTGGATTGGTGCGGCTGGGGAGAGACAGGCCGGAATTCTGGCTGTTGGGGTTGGGAGTGCGCAGCCGGTTCGCCGCCTTGACCGTCCTGCTGGTGGCGTTGGTGCTGCTTTCTCTGGCCTATTCCTCTTGGCGGCAGGACGGCCTGATTCGCGAGTTGCAGCCGGAATTGGAGGGAGCACTGGGGGAGGTCAGGGATCGATCGATCCGACTCGAGGCGACAACCCGGTCGCTGCAGGATCTTAAGGCTCAGGTCCGGCAGTTGACCGAGCAAAGACAGAGTTACCAGCGGATCGCCGGCCGTCGTCAGACCGAGTTGGCGGCACAGGCCAAGTCGCTGCAAGTGGCGCTTCAGGGCCAACAGCAGGCGGCTGCCGGATTCCAGGAAAGCCTGGCTGAGTTGAAGCGGCTGCTGGAGGCCCTTCAACGGCAAAAGGAGGCGGCTGTGCAGGACTCTCTCCAGTTGAAACGGGAACTCCTATCGGCCGAGTCCAGGCTGGCTCTGGCCCGGCAAGGGCAAGAGGAACTGAGGGGATCTCTCTCGCGGCTGACCGCCGATAAAGAGAACGAATCGAAGAATCTCCAGGAAGAGATCCGGAAGCTCAAGGCTTCTCTTTCCGACCAGCAGCGGCGAACCGGTCTACTCAGAGAGGGCCTGGTTTCGCGGGAAGCCCACGATTGGTCCCTGGAACAGGAAATCGAAAAACTGGCCAACCTCATTTCCGGCGAGCCCGAAGCCAGCTTCTCCCGCCAGACGGACATCGCCCGCACCCTGCAGAGAATCCATGAACTCCTCCGGGAAGGCGCCGCCCTGGCCCAGCAGGCCAAGGCCGCCGAGACTCTCCGGCGCCGACCCCGGACCGTGTCCGCCGACTCCAACTGAATCACCCTTCCTGAGACCAGCGGCCGCTGGCCGCGGGTTTGTGAAAATGATCGTAGACGTTCCTGGCGACACGGGGAGAAGTTTCGGCGATCAGGCGATCCAGCGGCGCGGCGGCGATTTGCGGGACGCTCCCCAAACGTTGCAGCAGCCGCTTGGCCGTCTTGTCGCCGACGCCGGGTATCCGGGTGAGCGCTGAAGTCAGGGTTCGGCCGGAGCGGCGCCGGCGATGAAAAGTCACTGCGAAGCGGTGGGTTTCGTCCCGGATGCGCTGGATCAGTCGCAGGACGGGAGAATGCCTGTGCAAGCGGATGGGCTCCTCCTCGCTGCCTCTGACGTAGATGAGCTCTTCCTTCTTGGCGATGCTGGCCAGAGGCTGGGTGGTCAGGTCCAGGGCGTCGAGCGCGGCAGCGGCGGCGTGGAGCTGTCCCACTCCACCGTCCACCAGGACCAGGTCGGGCAGGGTGCGGTGTTCCTGCAGGAGTCGGCGGTAGCGGCGAGAGATGACTTCAACCATGCTCTTGAAGTCGTCCGGACCTGTGACGGTCTTGATGATGAATTTCCGGTAGTCGGCCTTCTTCATTCGGCCCTCCTCCCAGACCACCATGCAGGCCACGCAATCCGACCCTTGAATGTTGGAGACATCGAAGGACTCGATCCGCTTGGGAGGGTTCTGCAGGTCCATCAGGTCGGTCAGAGCCTCGCCGATCATCCGGCTGCCGGGATTCAGGGTGCGGAAGCGTTGCTCGAAGGTCAGGCGGGCGTTCTTTTGGGCCAAGCCGACGAGCTGCTTCTTGGGACCGCGGCGAGGTTCCTTCACAACCACCTTTCTTCCCTTCCGGCTCGAAAGATAGGAAGCCAGGATGGATTGGTCCTCGAATCCGCAGGAAACCAGGACCTCGTCGGGGGTAAAGCTGGAATCGAAGTAGTACTGCTTGAGCAGAGAGGCAAGAATATCTCGATTGCCGGCGCCGCCGGCCAGGTCTTCCCAAAAGTACTGGTGCCGGTCCACCACGCGGCCGCTTCGCAAATGGAATAGCTGCACGGCCGCCTTGTTTTCCTCCCGATGGAGCGCGAAGACGTCCACGTCGGCGGTTCGGCTGGAGGACATGCGTTGTGGCTCGGAGAGCTGGTCGATGGTCCTGATCATGTCCCGCAGGTGGGCCGCCAGCTCGAACCGCTCCTCGTCGGCGGCCTTCAACATCTTGCCGCGCAGACTCTTGATGAGTTCGCGCCGCTTCCCCTCCATGAACCACCTGAGGTCCTGGACCCGGCCGGCATACTCCTCCCGGCCGCAAACCGAGGCCACGCAAGGCCCCATGCAGCGCTTGATGTGGTAGTCGAGGCATACTCTGGGCCGGTGTCCGTCGATTTCGATGGAGCAGGTACGGATCTGGAAATGACGACTCATCAGCTTGAAGATCCGCGAGGCCAGGCTGGCGGGAAAGAAGGGACCGAAATAGAGGGCCCCGTCGTTCTTGACCCGGCGGGTGACCATGATGCGCGGAAAGGGTTCGTTGACGGTCAGCTTGATGCAGGGGTAGGTCTTGTCGTCCCTGAGGAGAATGTTGTACTTGGGCTTGTGCTGCTTGATCAGGTTGTTCTCGAGGGCCAGGGCCTCCATCTCGTTGTCGACCACAATGCACTCGAGATCGGCGATCTCCGAGCGAAGCTGGTCCAGCTTGATGTCGGTGGGGCGGGAGTCCTGGAAGTAGCTTCTGACGCGGTGGCGCAGCGACTTGGCCTTGCCCACGTAGATGATGTCGCCCCTGCCGTCCTTGTAGAGGTACACTCCCGGTTCGATGGGCAGATCGGCGGTCTTTTCTTCCAGGGCTCGCATGGGGCATTCCCGGTTCATTATGCCACGCCCCGACATCCCATCCCCCATGCTATCATCGGGCCATTGGGAGCCCGCGGGGTTCGTCCGGCCATGGACAAGATTCTGCTGAGGGACATTCGATTGCGGATGAAAGTGGGAACCACCCGGCAGGAACGCGGTCAGGCCCAACCCTGCCGGGCCGACCTGACCCTGTGGCGGCCCTTGGAGAATGCCCGGGACGGACAGTTGGACAAGACGGTGGACTATAGCGCCGTCTACCGCCGGGTCGAAAAGTTATGCGATAGTCGAACCTTTACGCTGCTGGAGGAAGCAGCCCTGCTGATCTGCAGAGAGGTGCTGAAGGACTTCCCGGTCAGGAAGGTCAGGGTTCGAATCGGCAAGACCAGTCCCTTCAGCGAGAAAGTGGGTTTCGTCGGAGTCCAGGTGGAGCGCCGGCGCTCCTGGCTGTCCTGAGTTCGGATCTTTCCGGCAAGGGGATCGTAGCATGAAGGCGGTGATCCTGGCGGGCGGTGAAGGAACCCGGCTCAGGCCGTTGACGCTCCAGGTGCCCAAGCCGGTGGTCCCTATCGCCAACGTCCCTTTTCTGGGATATCAACTCGACTTGCTGCGGCGCCACGGCATTTCCGAGGCCATCCTGAGCCTGGGCTATCGGCCCGACAGGATCGAAGCGGAATTGGGAGACGGTAGCCGATTCGGGATTCGGCTCCGCTACGTGGTGGAGCAGTCTCCCCTGGGCACCGGCGGAGCCTTCAAGAACGCGGAGCCATTCCTGGATGGCCCCGCCGTCGTCTTTAACGGGGACATTCTCTGCGACTTCGATCTGACCGAGATCCTTCGCTCCCACCGCCGGCGCTCGGCGGCGGCCACCCTGACTCTGACCCGAGTCGACAACCCTTCCGCCTACGGATTGGTGGAAACCGGGGGAGATGGCCGGGTCGCGCGCTTTCTGGAAAAGCCCGGCCGGGACCAGGTCACCTGCGACACCATCAATGCCGGGCTCTATGTGCTGGAACCGGAAGTCCTGAAGACCATCCCGGCCGGTGTGAACACCTCCTTCGAGAGGACCGTGTTCCCCGGCCTGGTGGCCAACGGCCGCCCCGTCTTTGCCTACATCTCTCCGGGTTACTGGATCGACATCGGGACCCCGCAAAAGTACCTGCAGGCTCACCGGGACATTTTCGAGGGTCGCTTTGCTCCGCCTGCAGCCGCTTTCAGGTTCAGCCCGGCGGGACCTCCTGACCCGGCGGGTTGCTCCGCCCTGGTGCGGAATTCGGTAGTCGCCGCTTCGGCCCGCCTTGGGAGCCAATCCCGGATTCTCGGCTCTGCCGTCGATCGGGACTGCCAGGTCGGCGACGGGGCGATCATTGAGGATTCAGTGCTCTGGAAGGGAGTGCAGGTGGGGGAAGGGGCCCGATTGCGGGGCTGCATCCTGGGCAACGGTTGCCGCATCGGGTCCCACGCCGTGGTAGGGGACGGGGTGGTTCTGGGTGACGATTCCCGCCTCTCGGCCAACGGGCGGCTCCTGTCCGCTTGACGGGAGTCCACCTGCCGGCTTTCAGTTAGCGCTTGTCCCCGGCCACTTCGGGTGGGGTCGGAGTCGCCCCGGCAGGGACTCGAATGGGAATTTGCTCGACCACCCGGATCCCGTAGCCCTCCAGTCCGACGATGCGGCGGGGGTGGTTGGTCAGCAGCCGAATTTGCTTGAGGTCCAGCCGGGAAAGAATCTGGGCGCCCGTGCCGTAGTTCCGCTGGGCCCGACGCCAACTGTAGACCTCGGCCACGGTCGATGTCGTGCCGTGGTAGGCGATGCGATAGCAGCCGTCCTCCTTATTGAGCTGAAATCCCTTCCCGTTCAGGTGCAGGTAGAGCAGCACGCCGCTGCCGGCCTGGGCAATGACCTGCATGCAGCGTTCGATCTGAGCGCGGCAGTCGCATCGAACCGAATGGAAGACGTCCCCCGTCAGGCAGTGGGAGTGAACCCTGACCAGCACCGGTTCGTCCGAACGAATGGTGCCGAAAACCAGGGCCACGTGGGTCTCCTGCTCGATCTCGCTTTCGAAGGCCAGCATCCGGAAGGTACCGAACTCGGTGGGCAGTTCGGCCTCGGCCACCAGCTTCACGAATGATTCGGTCCGCAGCCGGTACTTGATCAGATCGGCCACCGTAATCATTTTCAGCCCGTGTTCCGTGGCAAACCGGTGCAGCTCTCCAACCCGGGACATGCTGCCGTCGTCGTTCATGATCTCGCAGATGACGCCTGCCGGTCTCAATCCCGCGATGCGCGCCAGGTCGACGGCCGCCTCGGTCTGGCCGGCTCGTATCAGCACACCGCCTCGGCGGGCTCTCAAGGGGAATACGTGACCGGGCTTGACCAGGTCGCGGGGTCGGGTCTCGGGGTGGATGGCCGTCAGAATGGTCTGGGAACGGTCAGCCGCCGAGATTCCCGTGGACACTTTCCCCCTGGCCTCGATCGAAACGCAAAAGGCGGTGCCGTAGCGGGAGCTGTTCTCATTCACCATCAGCGGAATCTGCAGCTCGTCCAGGCGTTCCCCCGTCAGCGAAAGACAGATCAAGCCCCGCCCGAACCTGGCCATGAAGTTGATGGCTTCCGGTGTCACCTTCTCGGCGGCAATGGTCAGGTCGCCTTCGTTTTCCCGATCCTCGTCGTCGACCACGATGAGCATCTTCCCCGACCTGATGTCCTCAAGGGCCTCTTCAATGGTTGAAAAATAGCTTTCCAATGGCTTCCTCGGCAGGTACCGGATGGAAGGTTTCCTCGGGACCCGTCTATCGATACCCTTGGTCGCGGAGATACTCAGCGGTCAGGCCGTCCCGGCTGCCGTTGGGCCGCCGCCGGCTCAGCGCGGCCTCCACGTACTTGGCCAGAATGTCGCACTCCAGGTTCACCCGATCTCCGGGGCTTCGCCGGGAGAGGTTGGTGTGCTCCAGCGTGTGGGGGATGATGGCGACTTCAAAGACGTCCTTCCCCAGTCCGGAGACCGTCAGGCTGATGCCGTCGACGGCGATGGACCCTTTCTCCACCACGTAGGCTCTCATCCCCGCGGGCAGCGAGAAGCGAAACAGGGCGAAGGCCTGCTGCTTCTCGATCCGGACTACGCGGGCAACGGCGTCCACGTGGCCCTGGACGAAGTGCCCCCCCAATCGCGCCGTGGGCAACAAGGGCAACTCCAGGTTGATGGCGTCCCCCGAGCTCAGATTTCCCAGGTTGGACCGCTCCAGCGTTTCCCGGGACAGGTCCGCCTGAAATGCCTTCTCGTCCCAGTCAGTCACGGTCAGACAGACGCCGTTGACGGCCACGCTGTCGCCGGGCCGGAGCTCCGAACTCAAGTGAGGGGCAAGCGCTTCCAATAGAGCCGTGTCTCCACGCCGCCTCAGAGACTTCACGCGACCGACGTCCTGGATGATTCCGGTAAACATCCAACCCCCGGCTCAATTCGGTTAGTCCAAGACGGGGCCCGAGGGCTTCGGGTAAGCCTCGATCATGAGGTCGGGCCCGATTCGTTCGATTCTGGAGAAGGCCAGCGGGGGCACCTGGTCCAGCGCGGGGAAGCCGGCGCCTCCGAACATGGCGACTGCTGCTCCTCCCAGGATCCTGGGAGCCAGAAAGCAGACCAGCTTGTCGATGATCCGGCTGCGCAGGGCGTCGAAGTTGATCTCGCCCCCCCCCTCGATCAGGAGGCCGACGACCTGGCGCCGCCCCAGCTCCTCCAGGACCGGGCCAAAGGCAATTCGGCCGGCGGTGCCGGCTGTCGGAATGACCTCTAACCCAGCCTGCTCCAGCTTGCGCCGCCGGTCAGGGTTCGGCCGCCGGCCGCAAAAAACGATTATATCACCCTGGTCGCGGGTGCTTGCCAGGCGGCCGTCCGGCGGGAGCCTCAGCCGAGAGTCGAGGACCACGCGCAGCAGGGGCCGGGTCCGCGGCTGCCCGCTACGGTCGGTCAGGAAGGGGTCGTCCTGGAGCACGGTCCCGATACCCACCAGGATGGCGTCCGCCTCCAGGCGCATCCGGTGCACCCGCTGGCGAGACTCCGGACTGGTGATCCATTGATGAGGGCCGCTGCCGGCGGCGATTCTGCCGTCCAGAGTGGCTCCAACCTTGACGGTCACGAAGGGTTTCCGGCTGCAAATATACTTGGCGTAGGCTTCATTGAGCCTGCGCGCCTCGTCCTCCCGGACCCCGGCGGTCACCTGGAGGCCGGCCGAGGTCAACCACTCCAAGCCCTTGCCCGCCACCAGCGGATTGGGGTCTCTCATGGCCACCACCACCCGGGCGATGCCCGAGTCCACGATGGCCCGGCAGCAGGGCCCGGTGCGGCCCTGGTGGCAGCAGGGTTCCAGATTGACGTAGAGGGTGGCGCCCCGGGCCCGGTCGCCGGCCTGCTCCAGGGCCCAGACCTCGGCGTGCTTGCGCTGGCCGAATCGATGAACGCCCTGGCCGACGACGCGGCCGTCCCGAACCAGGACCGCCCCCACCATGGGATTGGGACTGGTAAGCCCCCTTCCCTGCAGAGCCAGCTCCAGGGCCTGCCCCATGTAGTCGTGGTCACGTTCGGACATGGTGGAGTGCCGGGGCCGGTCGGTGTCAGCCGGCGATCGTTGGGCGGGATGGGCTTGGCGCCGGCTTAGCCGGCATTTTCGCCAGGTCGCTACGCAAATCGCAAAGACCGAGCGTTTTGCAAAATATCGCAAAAAGCTCGACCAATAAGCGGCCCCGGGCCGGCCCCTATGGGTCCCCGTCGAAAAGGGAGGCGATGAAATGCTCGGCTGAAAAGGGCACCAGGTCTTCGATTCGCTCGCCCACTCCCACGTATCGGATGGGGATTCCGAGGTCCCGCGCAATGCCGATGACGACGCCGCCCTTGGCTGTCCCGTCAAGCTTGGTCAATACGATCCCGCTGACGCCGGTGGATCGGGTGAACTCCCGGGCCTGCACCACCCCGTTCTGTCCGGTGGTGGCATCCACCACCAGCAGTATCTGTTGGGGCGCTCCCGGGACTTCCCGTGCGGCAATCCGCTTCATTTTCTCCAGCTCGGCCATCAGGTTGTTCTTGGTGTGAAGGCGCCCCGCCGTATCCACGATCAGGATGTCCGCCTGCCTGGCCTTGGCGGCATGAATGGCGTCAAAGAGCACCGCGGCCGGATCGGAGCCCGCCTGCTGGCGGATGACCTGGGCTCCGGCGCGCCTGCCCCATGCCTCCAGTTGCTCCACCGCCGCCGCCCGAAAGGTGTCGGCGGCGCATACCAGGACCTTCCGCCCTTCCCGGACCCAACGGCCCGCCAGCTTGCCGGCGGTGGTGGTCTTGCCCACCCCGTTGACCCCGACCACCAACAGGACCTGGAGGCCGGGAGGGCCTGGTCGGTCACTCGGGGCGGAACCGGCCTGCAAAATATTCAGGAGCTCCGATCGGATACAGGTTTTGAGCTGGCCGGCGTCATTGATGCGGTTCCGCTCCACCCGTTTCCTGACCCCGTCGAGGACCACCGTGGTGGTATCGATTCCCACGTCGGCGCCCACCAGGATCTCCTCGATGTCCTCGAGCAAATCCGGGTCGATCGCGCTCCGGCCTTGCAGCACCTGTTCCATGCGGGCCACCAGGTTCCTGCGGGTCGACGACAGGGCCGCCTTGAACCTGCCCAGAAGTCCTTTCCGGGACTGCCGATCGTCGCGGGCGCTACCCGGATTCTCCATGCCGGCCTCCACCGAACTCGTTTCTCCGGGCGCTAATCTTAACACAGGGAAAATGGGCGTCAGGAAGGCAGCGGTCAGCCCCTTCGGGCTTGGAGGCCGGGCGGCTCCGGCCGTCTATCGTTTCTCGCAGGCAACGCTCTTGGGCGGGGTTCGGGAGCAGGCGATGGTGTCGGTCATGCCCGAGGAGAGTTGGGCGCAGGCGGTGTCGAGGGCCGTTCGCAGGGCCTCGGCCTCGGTGGCTCCAACGGCCTTGCGACAGTCGGTTCTCCCTCTGAACTCCATGCAGACCTCGCAACTGTACTGGTCCAAAGACATGGAGGAATAGACGATATATCCCAGGACGGCCAGAAGGGAGACGGCGATGAGGATCCGGGTGCCTTTGGACATGGAGGCAAGATTATACGTTACCGAACGCGCTCCGGGCGAGCCCGTATCGCTTGCTGGGGGTGGGAGTTTCCCCGGGGCCGTCGCGAAAGAGTTATCCACGACTCTGCCGAAGGACGACAAAGTACCACGAAGAAAGACCAAGTCGGCACCAAAGTCAGAGACCTTGGGGGGCAGCGCAGGGACGGCGCCGGGCGTGAATAGGGGACGTTGTTGAAATTCTGGAATACCTTGTAAACTCTTTTTGTCCCAGCCTGGATGGCTTCTTTGCGATTGTTCCCCGCTTCCTTCCATCAATTTCCGTTATCGAAGCCATAAATAATATAAATTTATTTTTCCGGTGCCTTTCTTCTAAAATTCGCCAGGAGCCGTATCGTCAAGAGGGATTTCCCTGTGCGGCAGCTCACCGGACCGAGGATCAACCAGGAGAAGCAAGACTCTCGGGCCCAAGTTTGGTACAATTGCTGGTTCGATGAGTCAAGATGCCCTTTCCGGCTGTCAATCAAGTTTGCTGGCTTCCCCAACTCAAGCAACCGTAGCCACCTGATTTAGCTGGAAGGCAGCACCGCGGAGCCGTTCCAGGAACCCGCCGGTGCCGGCTTCGGAGGTGCATCTGTCGCCATTTGACGGCAGGCACGGTTGAGGTTCAGACGATTTCCATGCACCAGGACGGACCGCCGAAAAAACAGGGGTTGTACGACCCCCGCTTTGAGCGGGACAGTTGCGGCGTCGGCTTCGTGGTCAACGTGGACGGGACGCGCAGCCACCTCATCGTCCGCCAGGGGTTGGAAGTGCTTTCCAGCCTGGCTCATCGAGGCGCCTGCGGCTGCGATCCGGAGACGGGAGACGGGGCCGGAGCCCTGATCCAGATTCCCCACGAATTCCTGAAACGAGACTGTCGGGCCCTTGGGCTGCAGCTCCCCCCGCCGGGTGACTACGGCCTGGGCATGGTCTTTCTGCCTCGGGAGACAGAAGCCCGGGCCCGCCTGGAACGGGTCATGGAGGAGGTGGTCGAGGCCGAGGGGCAACACCTCCTGGGATGGCGGGACGTGCCCGTCGACAGCCAGGCTATCGGCAGCCTGGCTCGAGAGTCGGAGCCCGTTATTCGCCAAGTCTTCATCGGCAAGCATGCCGGCTTGAAGGGAACGGCCGACTTTGAGCGCAAGCTCTACGTGGTGTGCAAACGGGTGGAGCGGGAGGTGGAGAGGCGGGAGTTGGACCAGGGGGAGAGCTTCTACATCGCCAGCCTGTCGGCCGCCACCGTCGTCTACAAGGGCCTCCTGACCGCTCCCCAGATCCCGAACTACTATCGGGATCTGGCCGATCCTGCAGTGAAGAGCGCCCTGTGTCTGGTCCACTCGCGCTTCAGCACCAACACCTTCCCCTCCTGGAAGCTGGCCCATCCCTACCGTTACCTGGCCCACAACGGAGAGATCAACACGCTTTGCGGCAACCGCAACTGGATGCGGGCCCGTTCCAAGACGCTCTCCTCGGATCTTTTCGGGGACGACCTTCCCAAGATCTTCCCGCTGGTGTCCGATACGGCCAGCGACAGCGCCACCATCGACAACGCCCTGCAGTTCCTGGTCCAGGGCGGCCGCTCGCTGGCGCATTCGGTGGTGATGCTGATCCCGGAGGCCTGGAACAAGGACATTCGCATGGACCCCGACAAGCGGGGTTTCTACGAATACCATTCCTGTCTGATGGAGCCCTGGGACGGTCCGGCCTCCATTGCCTTTACCGACGGGACGCGCATCGGCGCGGTTCTCGACCGAAACGGACTTCGGCCCTCCCGCTACGTGGTCACCAAGGAAAACCTGGTGGTGATGGCTTCCGAAGTGGGCGTGCTGGAAATACCCGAGGAGCGAATCCTCTACAAGGGCCGGCTCCAACCCGGCAGGATGTTTCTGGTCGACACCGAACAGGGCCGCATCATCGACGACTCGGAGCTCAAGCAGGCCCTCACCACCCGAAAGCCCTATCGGCAGTGGGTCGAAGCCAACCGGATCGAGCTTTCCCAGCTGCCGCCGGCGCCGGCGGACCAGGAACCGGTGGTCGAAGACCTGCTGACCCAGCAGCAGGCCTTCGGTTATACCGTGGAGGATCTTCGTTTGTTGATGGCTCCCATGGCCAGGAACGGCGAAGAAGCGGTCGGGTCCATGGGCACGGATACGCCGCTGGCGGTTCTCTCCAACAAGTCGCCGCCGCTCTACAACTACTTCAAGCAACTCTTCGCCCAGGTGACCAACCCGCCCATCGATTCCATCCGGGAAGAGATGGTGATGTCGGTAGAAAGCTATATCGGCAGCGAGCAGAATCTTCTGGACGAAACCCCCAGGCACGCCCGCCTGCTCAAGTTGCCGTGCCCCGTGCTGACCGATCTCGAGCTTGCCCGAATCCGGCACGCCTCGGTCAAGGACTTCAGCGCCGAGACCCTGAAGATGCATTTCTCCGAGGCCGACGGAGGCGGCGGGTTGGAAACCGCCCTGGAGGCGCTCTGCCGGCAGGCTTCCCGGGCGGTGAGCCGGGGGCACAACATCATCATTCTCTCCGATCGCGGCCTCGATGCAGAAAGAGCGCCCATCCCCGCCCTGCTGGCCACGTCGGCGGTCCACCACCACCTCATTCGGGAAGGCACCCGGACCAAGACAGGCATCGTGGTGGAAACCGGCGAGGCTCGGGAAGTCATGCACTTTGCGCTCCTGATCGGATACGGGGCGGGGGCGGTGAACCCCTACCTGGCCTTCCGGACCCTGGCCGACATGGTGGCGCAAAAACTCTTTCGTCCCGATGTCAGCGAAGAGCTCGCCTTCAAGAACTACATCAAGTCCATCAACAAGGCGCTGCTCAAGATCATCGCCAAGATGGGGATCTCGACCATCCAGAGTTATCGGGGGGCCCAGATCTTCGAAGCCATCGGGCTGAGTTCACGCCTGGTCGAACGCTACTTCACCGGCACCGCCTCTCGGATCGAGGGCATCGGCCTGGAGGTTCTGGGGCGGGAGGCCATCGCCCGGCACCGCCAGGGTTTCCCCAAGGCACAGTCTCGGAGACACCTGCTGGACGTGGGCGGACAGTATCAGTGGCGGCGCGACGGCGAGTTTCACCTGTTCAACCCGGAGTCGGTGGCCAAGCTGCAGGTGGCCACCCGTCACGGCGACTACCGCTTGTTCAACCAGTACTCCACCCTGATCAACGACCAAAGCAGAAACCTGTGCACGCTCAGGGGCCTGTTCAAGCTCAGGAAGGGCGACGCCGTTCCGCTGGATGAGGTCGAGCCTGCCTCCGAGATCGTGAAGCGGTTCGCTACCGGGGCCATGTCCTTCGGGTCCATCAGCAAGGAGGCCCACGAGAACCTGGCCATCGCCATGAACCGCATCGGGGCCAAGAGCAATACGGGCGAGGGAGGCGAGGACCCGGCCCGCTACGTCCGAGATCCCAACGGGGACTGGCGCCGTAGCGCCATCAAGCAGGTGGCTTCGGGGCGCTTTGGAGTGACGGCCGAGTACCTGGTCAACTCGGAGGAACTGCAGATCAAGATGGCCCAGGGGGCCAAGCCGGGAGAAGGGGGCCAGTTGCCCGGACACAAGGTGGACAAGGTGATCGCCCGGGTGCGCCACTCCACCCCCGGAGTTTCGCTGATTTCGCCCCCGCCCCACCACGACATCTACTCCATCGAGGACCTGGCCCAGTTGATTCACGATCTCAAGAACTCCAATCCGCGGGCCAGAATTTCGGTGAAACTGGTGGCCGAAGTGGGGGTGGGTACGGTGGCGGCAGGGGTTTCCAAGGCCCATTCCGACGTGGTGCTCATCAGCGGGCACGACGGAGGCACCGGCGCTTCTCCGCAGACCTCCATCAAGCATGCCGGCGTTCCCTGGGAACTGGGCCTGGCCGAAACCCAGCAGACGCTGGTGCTCAACGATCTGCGGGGCCGCATCGTGGTTCAGACCGATGGCCAGCTCAAGACGGGCCGGGACGTGGCGGTGGCCATCCTGCTGGGCGCCGAGGAGTTCGGCTGCGCCACGGCTCCCCTGGTGGCTTCCGGGTGCATCATGATGCGCAAGTGCCATCTCAACACCTGTCCGGTAGGCGTCGCCACGCAGGATCCGGTTCTGCGGCGCAAGTTCGCCGGCAAGCCCGAGTACGTCATCAACTTCTTCACCTTCGTGGCCGAGGAACTGCGGGAGATCATGGCGGAAATGGGCTTTCGCAGGGTGGAGGAGATGGTGGGCCGATCGGATCGCCTGGACGTGACCGACGCGGTCGAGCACTGGAAGGCCATGGGATTGGACTTCACCCGCATCTTCTACCGGCCCCAGGTTCCGGAGCGGGTCGCCACCCACAAGGTCCAGGAACAGGACCACGGTTTGGAGAAGGCCCTGGACCATCAGTTGATTGCCGATTGCCGGGAGTCCCTGGAGAAGGGAACTCCGATTTCCCTCAGTTACCCCATAAGGAACTCCCAACGCACCGTGGGCACCATGCTGAGCTCCGCCCTGGCCGAGCGCCACGGCAACTCGGGGCTTCCCGAAGACTCCATTCAGGTGGACTTTCGAGGGTCGGCCGGGCAAAGCTTCGGGGCATTTCTGGCGTCCGGCGTCACCTTCAGACTGGAAGGCGACGCCAACGACTACATCGGCAAGGGATTGTCAGGGGGCAAGTTGATTGTGTTTCCCTCCGGAAAGGCGACCTTCAAGGCCGAAGACAATATCCTCATCGGAAACGTGGTGCTTTACGGCGCCACCGGGGGGCAGGCCTACTTCCGGGGGGTGGCCGGGGAGCGGTTTGCGGTGCGCAACAGCGGCGCCCGGGCGGTCGTCGAAGGAGTGGGGGACCATGGGTGCGAGTACATGACCGGCGGGGTGGCCGTGGTGCTGGGCAAGACCGGGCGCAACTTCGCCGCCGGAATGAGTGGAGGTATCGCCTTCGTGCTGGACGAGTCGGGCCACTTCAGCCGCAACTGCAACCACAGCATGGTGGATCTCGAGCCGGTGGTGGAGCCGGCTGACCTGGAGACCCTCAAGGGGATGGTCTCCCGGCACCGGAGTTATACGGGGAGTCCGGTTGCGGAACGAGTGTTGCGAAATTGGGAGGCGTTGCTACCCAAGTTCGTGAAGGTGATGCCCGTGGACTATCGCAGAGTTCTCCAGGAGTTGGAAAAGGCCCGGGCTGCCGAAGCCGACCGCGAGAAGACCCCGGCTCTGTCGCGTTAGCCCAGTCACAGGAAAGACAAATCCAGACCCAGCGGCTCCAGCTCCGATTCCGGGCGGGCCGCAGGGCCCCTTTCAGTGTCTCCGAGGCGGAAAAGCCATGGGAAAAGTGACGGGTTTCATGGAAATCGGCCGGAAGATGGCCCCCCGCCGACCCGTCGAGGAGCGCCTCAAGGACTGGTTCCAGGTGTACCGGGATCCTGCCGACTCCCTGGTGCAGAGCCAGGGGGCCCGGTGCATGGATTGCGGCATACCCTTCTGCCACACCGGTTGTCCTCTGGGCAACATCATTCCGGATTGGAACGACCTGGTCTATCGAGACCGCTGGCAGGAAGCCATCCAGGTGCTGCACAAGACCAACAACTTCCCCGAGTTTACCGGGTGGGTCTGTCCGGCCCCCTGCGAAGCGGCCTGTGTGCTGGGAATCAACGACGATCCGGTCACCATCAAGCAGATCGAAATCAGCATCATCGAGCATGCCTTTCGAGAAGGTTGGATCAAACCGACGCCTCCCGCCGTTCGTACCGGGAAAGAGGTGGCGGTGGTGGGTTCGGGTCCGGCCGGGCTGGCCTGTGCGGACCAGTTGAACAAGGTGGGTCACCGGGTCACCGTGTTGGAACGAGCCGACCGCATCGGGGGACTGCTGACCTACGGGATTCCGGATTTCAAGCTGGAAAAGTGGGTGGTGCGCCGCCGCCTGGATCTGATGCGGGACGAGGGTGTCGTCTTCAAGACCGGGGCCAACGTCGGATTCAACGTGGCGGTGGAAGATCTGAGGCGCGACTTCGACGCTCTGGTTCTGGCCGGCGGGGCCACCAAGGCCCGAGACCTGCCCGTCCCGGGCCGGGAGCTGGACGGCATCCACCTGGCCATGGATTACCTGCCGCAGCAGAATCGGCGGGTGGCCGGAGACCGGGAGATTCCGGGGAAGGCCATCACCGCCAAGGGCAAGCGAGTGATCATCCTGGGCGGCGGGGATACGGGTTCGGACTGCCACGGGACGGCTCTCAGGCAGGGAGCCCGCGCGGTGCACTCCTGGGAACTCCTGCCCAAGCCTCCGGCTGATCGGACTCCCTCCATGCCCTGGCCCTACTGGCCGATGATCCTGAGAACCTCCTCTTCCCACGAAGAGGGCGGCTTCCGGGACTGGAGCGTCAACACCAAGCGGTTCAGCGGCAGCAACGGTCGAGTGGAGAAGCTGCATGCGGTTCGCGTCGAATTCGGAGAGCCCAACCAAAACGGACGCCGTCCCATGCGGGAAGTTCCGGGAAGCGAGTTCGCGGTAGAGACCGAGCTGGTGTTGCTGGCGATGGGCTTCCTTGGACCGGAGTCCGACGGCATGCTGAAGCAACTGGGGGTCAAGCTGGACGCTCGCGGCAACGTGGAGGCCGATGACGACTACATGAGCAGCCAGCCTGGAATCTTTGCGGCCGGTGACATGCGGCGAGGACAGTCGCTGGTGGTCTGGGCCATCGCCGAAGGCCGCCGGGCCGCTCGCGGCGTGGACCGGTTCCTGATGGGATCGACCGAGCTGCCCTGATCGGCCCCCGAGCCGGCCCGACGGCGCAGCCCGATTCCGGGTGTTCTCCCTCCGTCCTCCCCGATCCCGGACAATCCCTCTCCTGGGCACCAGGCCATTCCCGCCGTCAGCGGGAGAATCCTTCCTCGAGGTTACGACTCCGTATGGACGGCAGCGGCAAGATCGAGCGCGTCAAGGTTCCGGCTCTGGATGAAATCCTGGGGGTTCCCTTCAAGGTCCTGAATGACGGCTTCATCCGATTGATCGACTACATGGGCTCGGACGAGTCCATCGTGCAAGCGGCCCGGGTATCCTACGGCAAGGGCACCAAGAAGGTCCACCAGGACCGCGGCCTCATTCGATACCTGATGCGGCACCGGCACACCACTCCCTTCGAGATGTGCGAGATCAAGCTGCACGTGCGGGTGCCGATGGACTGCTGGCGCCAGTGGATCCGCCACCGAACGGCCAGTGTCAACGAGTACTCCACCCGCTATTCCGAGGCGATCGATTCGGCTCAACTGACCGACGACGACCAGTGGCGGGAGCAATCCCGGGGCAACCGGCAGGGCAGCACCGGATTCCTGGATGGGGAGGTGGGTTCGGAGCTCTCCGAAAGAGAAGCAGCTCTGATTCGGGACAGCCGCCGCCTCTACCGCGAACGGCTGGAGGCCGGGGTTGCCAGAGAGCAGGCTCGCAAGGACCTTCCGCTCTCAACCTATACCGAGGCCTACTGGAAGATCGACCTCCACAACCTGCTGCACTTCCTGGCCCTGAGAATGGACGCCCACGCCCAGTGGGAGATCCGCAGCTACGCCACGGTCATCGGCGAGCAGATTCTCAGCCGCTGGTGCCCCATGACCTGGGAAGCCTTCCAGGACTACCGCTTTCATTCCACCGCCCTCTCCCGCCGGGAGCAGCAGATTATCCGCATGCTGGCCGCCGGCCGCCCGGAGGATGCCAGGAGGCTGGCCGGCGAATTCGGGTTTCTCAACTATGACGGCCCCCGCCTCAAGCCCAACCGCGAGCGCAAGGAACTGGAGGAAAAGCTTCAGTCCCTGAACTTCAAGATTCCCTGGCTGGACGGTCGGTAACCGGGTTGGTAGTCCCCAACGAGTTAGGCCAGGAATCGGATTTCGGTGGACCTTCCTGGCCGTGAATGGATGCGTCGATTCACCTCGGCGTGTGCGCGGAACGGGACCGTGACCAGTATTCCCGAATGGCTGAAGACGGATCATCCCCCGTTGCAGAGTCCATTGAGTTCCAGACATATCCCCTAATGTATTGTAAGTATACTGTTGTGAGTCACTTATGGTATATTAGCGTCTGTTGATGTCCGTCGTGTTCCCGGACTGAAGGGGTGATCTATAGGGTGATTTATCAGGGGGTGATCCTGTGACGCGATACCGCAAGAAACTCTCCGCCGCCTTCGTCCGGTCCGTCGAGTGGCCCGGACTGTACTGGGACGAGCATGGCTTGATCCTACGCGTCAAGCCGTCCGGATACAAGCAATGGATCCAACGGCTCTTCATCCACGGCAAGCGCCGTGAGCTGGGTCTCGGCTCCATCCGGCTCGTGACCCTGGCCCAGGCCCGGGAGACCGCCATCGCCAACCGCCGGCTGGCCCGCTCGGGAGGCAATCCCCTGGCCTCCCGGCGCCACTGCATCCCGACCTTCGAGCAGGCCGCCGCCAAGGTGTTCGCCATGTACCGTCCGAACTGGAGAAGCGACCATCACGCCCACCAGTGGAAGGCGAGCCTGCGAGCCAACGTCTACCCGAAGCTGGGTAGGATGCGGGTCGATGGGATCACCACGGGCCATGTCATGGCCGTCCTGTCACCCATCTGGAACAGCAAGCCGACGACGGCCCGGCGGGTGCGTCAACGGATCGGCACGGTGATGAAGTGGGCCATCGCCCAAGGCTACAGAATGGACAATCCGGCCGGGGAAGCCCTCGGAGCCGCCTTGCCGAAACAAGGCGGCATCAAGAGGTTAACTTTAGGCTAAGCGCGCCAGTTGATCCACAACAGCGATAGGAAGTGGCCGAAACACTAGGGCTGCTGGCCAGGGACTGCGGCACATGTACTCTTCGTCAACTACCTATGGACATCTGCGCCCTGGCGGTGATTGAGTTGCTCTCCCAGGACCACCCAGCGGCTATTAGCGCCGGCGCGTTGCCCGCAATATCGTGGAGAGGATTTCCGTATGAGCAAGGAGTCCGAGGAACTTTCCCATCTGTGGTCCTCAGCGCTGCTTACTCGGTTACCAACCGCCGTCAAAAGGGAAGAAACGAGCAGGACACCGACACAGCCCAAGGATCTTTGGGATCTCCGGTCGCGCACTGGAATGTCAACGGATTCGATTGAAAACCGTAGCGCAGTTGCAAGGAGAGGCATCAGGGCAGGAAAGTAGGCACTGACAACGTGCCGTCATTAGACTGATTGTCCACGCTCACCACCCACAGGTAGGCTTCCCGGGTCATTCTCCATAAGATATAGCCTCGTTCTCCCCTTGCAGATACCGACTTTTGCGCCCACCCTTTCGGCGGCAGCGTAAAGGTTATGGTCTGGTCGGGATCGTCGCTGTCGGGGTAGTAGAGGCGGGCGATAACAGTCTGGCTCCGATTCGAGTTGTTGAAGACTCCGGCATTGGTGCGGGTGGAGCCATCGACCGTGACCACTCCCACGCTCGCGGCCGTTGACAAATAGGGGGTCAGCGGGGTCGGCCCGTTATGGACGACTGTCGTGAACTTGCCTTCGGAGGAGGCGGTGTAGACCTCGGCTGAGACCGTGAACGGGGCATTGCCGGAAAACTCGACCGCGCCGGCCCCTTCGTAATCGAAGATCGACGACAGAAAGTTGCTCCAAGTCCAGTAGTGATTCGCCTCTATCGAGCGGTTGCGTTGAGTCACCAACCCGCCAGGGCCATAGAGCCTCATCGTCAGGTCCAGGTCCGAATCGAAATTTGACAGGATCACTTTCGTTCGGTAATAGGCTCCTTCCCTACCAGGAGAGTTGGCCATGGTGGGAATGACCCACCGGGTCAGGTCCGGAGTTTCCCCACCTGAGTCCAAAGACGGAGTGGTGACGGTCGCGGTGAGTGACCAAGAAGAACTCTCGATGTTGTCCTGTTGGGTGTTATAGGCATACATCCTGTAGCTGTAGGTGGTTTGGGGACTAACACTGCCATCAACGAACTCTTGACGTGGGTGAAACAAATAGTGCTGAAACTCCCATTTCCCATTTGCACTTCTTCTCTGCAGTCCGTAGCCGTAGGCGTTATCCCCATTGGTGTTGCGCCACGTCAAGCGGATCCGGTAAGGGCTTAAGGCGGTAGCCGCCAGATTGGAAGGCGGATTGAGTGTGATCGTGTCGGATTCGGCTTCCAGGCAAGAGTTGTAGGTTGAGACGTGGTCCCGGATTTCGTTCCGGGAGAACTGGCAGAAGGTCAAACGATCCGCAGGAGTAGCCTTGCTCTGCATGATGGTTCCGTAGCAGCTTGCAACTGGCGGTTCTTCTTCATCAGGGTGAACAGCTGCGAAGTTGTGACCGATTTCATGGGCGGGGATAATGAACTTGTACGGAGTTTGCGTATAGCCCTTGGAGATTCCATAGCTGGCGCTGCCACCCCGGTACGGCCGGCACACCGCGCCCAACCAGGCGTTGCCTCCAATGTCAAATTCCTCCCCGTCTTCGTCCACACGTGTCAGCGTGTCCCTGTCGGTCCACAGGTGGGCTAGGTCGTAGCCTTCCGCATAGAAATTATCGTTCCAGTATTCCCTGAACTGGTCCAAGAGATCGCTACCGTCCGTTCCAGAGTAGGGATCGCTGCTGGAGGTCCAGGCGTGCTGATAAACAATCTCCAGTTTCAGCTTCAACTCGGTCTCATAGACCCCCTCGACATAGTTCAGTATTCCCTGAATTTCCCGGTTGGCGACGGCGGCGCTACCCCCCCAATACTGCACATACTCGTAATCGGCCTCCGTCGCTATCTCGACTTTGTAGGTCGTGGTCGTATCCGTGACAGCCGCCCGGGCTTCCAGACGTTCCCTGCCCTCTTGCAGGTGGTGGGGCACACCGCAGCGCCACTCCTGTCCGGGCCTGATGTCCGACTGCTTGTAAACCACCAGTTCAGCCGCCTCGGCACTCCCGAGATAGTTGCCTAAAGGTTCCAGGTAGTGCCAGTCTCCGGGAGTGAAGACCACGCCTTCAAACCTGTCTTTCGTGATGGTGAATCGGCCTGTAACGACCTCTTGGCCGACCACGGCCGTTCCCTTGTAGGTAGTCACCGGAGGGGGAGGAAGCTGCCGCCTTATCCCGTCCTCTCCAGTAACCTCAGCCCGGTAGCGAGGAGAGAGCAAGTCTCTCTGCTCGACGCGAAAATCAAGCAATGCTGATGTGAGTTGCACTTGTAGTCTGTTGGAGGTTTTGACTCTCGCCTCGATGTCACTTGGCTCCATACGAATCACTTCATAGTAGGATAGAATTGGTTGCAATGTTCTTTCCGTGACTGGCGTTCTGGCCGAACCGTGATGGAGGCTATACAAACCTCCGAGAATTACGAGAATAGAAACTCTTCGTAAGTGTTTTGCCCGATCCATAATTCCCTCCGGGAAGACCACAGGTCCGTACATACTACAATCGAAGGTCAAGATGTTCAGGCCTGAGTCAGTCCGCCCAATCTGACATGACGCTCATTGATTACGCCTTACAGCGCATACCAAGAGGCGATCGGGGGACCGCTCGAAGATTTCCGCCTCTGGGGGTCAAGGCGGTGGAGTCGGACCAATGCGCCACCTAAAACGCCCCGGTGGCGCACATGGGTGGCGCGTGACTTCAACCACCCCAACGCTTTTCTCTCAGAGGGCGGCCCCCTCGCCGTTGTGGTCGAAAGCTTCCCCGAAAGGCCGCATCACCCTCGTCGCTGTCGCTTCTGGCGCCATCGAGGCCTCGGTCATGGGAGAGGGAGAAGGGAGCGGCGGGGGTGATGGAGGGGCCAGGGGAGAACTCTCCCCGGTCGGGGGTTCGAAGGGACGGGAGCCCCTCGCCAGCCCCAATGTCCTACATTGGGTAGGCTGGCTCCCCGGCACTTCGCGGTGCGGTGCCGGCCTCGCTGCCCCGCCTCGAACGGCGCGCCGTTCGCTCCCCAATGATCGGGCCAGTGCCCTGTCTGGTCGGCCGGTCCTTGATCGAGACATGCCAACCGGATTCCCAGCCGGTTGTCAATGGGCACCGAAAGTGGCAGGGTCGGGCCCCAGCCCCCCCGCGGGTGCGGGGCGAACCGGGGGGGGCAGCGGGGGGAACACCCCACCACCCAACCACGGCGGGTTGGTGGGGTGGGGGAAAAGGCCGCG
>JAJDUG010000071.1 GCA_022826755.1 Acidobacteriota bacterium | reverse complement strand
CCGGACGCTGGCGTTGTCGACGGCCGGCACCAGTCGATGTCCCCTGTGCACGGAGGGCGCCCGGACCGGATCGGCTCGCTGTTCGACAATGCTTGTCCGGCTGCCGTAACGCCGGATACCGGCTTGACCGAACGCTTACCCGCCAACGTCCTGGATTGACCAGTGGATTCCATTTCACAAAGAGGGATATAATGAGGGAATGTCAATCGACTTATCCCTATTAAGTCTATTATAATTAGTATTTTACAACTGATGGGTTGCAGTCCGTGCCACAGCGTCTCGTCCTGTCAATCCTGTGTATCCATGTTCAATAGGTAGACTTCCGGATCAACGGGACAAGGTTCTTGTTGCCGATAGGCCACGACGAAAAACCGAAAGAGATCCATTCGTATTCGTGCCTATTCGTGTTCATTCGTGGTTCGTCTTTATTAACGCCCCCCGGTGTCATCCTCGGATGATCCGCCCCCTTGTCGGTGCACGCGATCGGTTGTCCCACCGCACAGTCCATTCCAAAGCATACCTGTATCGATTGAAACGTGATCAACGACCCACTTCCTGCAAAAAGGTGGTTGCGCGCAGGTAGTTGCCGTCGCTGCGGATGGTGACGGCTCCCTGTCGGTCGGTGCGGAACAGCTGCAAGGGGAAGGTCCTCAAACGCCTGACCACTTCAGGATGAGGATGGCCAAAGGGGTTGACCTTGCCGGCCGAAATAACGGCAATTACCGGATTCACTTCATTCAGGAAGTGCGAGGAGGTTGAGGTCCCGCTTCCATGGTGGGCCACCTTCAAGACATCGGATTGGAGGCCGGGTCCAAGGGCTGCCAGGCATTCCTCTACAGGCTCCTCGATATCCCCCGTCAATAGAAAAGTGCGCCGGCCGTAGGTCATTCTCAGAACAAGGGAGTCGTTGTTGATATTGTCGTCGGCAGGGCCGCAGCCGGGGTTGAGGAATTCCAGGCGGGAGCCATGAAGATCGAGTGTATCTCCGGCCTGGAATGCTCTGATATTGAGGCCGCGGGCCCCTGCTTTCTCGAGCAGACGACGCAAGTCGGGGCCAACGGCGCTGTTTCCGAACCAGAATTCCTTGACCTCGAAGTTGTCCAGAATGAAGTCCAGCCCCCCCATATGATCCTGGTGGGCGTGGGTCAGGATCACCGCTTCCAGAGATCGGACACCCCGGCTCCAGAGATAGGGCGCAACCACTTGCTCTCCAACATCAAACGACGTCGCCCTGATTTCGGATCGTTGGCCGGTCCCGGACCAACTGCCACCGCCGTCGACCAGAATGTGCCTGCCGTTCGGCCAGCTTGCCAGGAGGCAGTCTCCCTGCCGCACATCCAGAAAAGTCAAGCGCAACTCGTGTGAGCCCGGTTGGGCTCCCGGTCCGCCCGACAACAGGACCGCCAGGGAGGCGATCCAGATGGAGCCGCCGAACAGCCTCAGGAGTCGAGGAACCCCAGTGGCCACCCACAGGGCCAGGGAGCCGTAATAGGCCAGCACCCAGCCCAGGGGAACCTGGGGGAGGGGAAATCCGAGCCAGGGAATTTCGGAAAAGGCGCGATTGAGGCTCAGGAGGCATTCGGCCAACAGTCCGCAGACCCAGCCGAGCGGCCAGGAGGCCTGCGGAAACAGACTGGCCCAGGCCAGATAGGAAAATCCAACGGGTATGATCAGGCCGACCAGGGGAATGACCAGCATATTGAGGAAAACGACCGGTAACACCACTCTGTGGAAATAGACCATCAGGGGAACCAGGAGCACGGCTTGAATTGCAGCGGAAACCAGGACGATGTCCAGAAGTCCCAGGAGGAGCTTATAGGGCCAGACCATCAGACCGGGGCGGACGGTAGATCCCGGAACGCCCAGGGATTCCGCCAACCTGGAGCTGCGGAGTCTCAAGCCGACCCGCCAAGCGGCCAGTCGGGGGGAGAAGTTGCGGTCCAGATGGCTGGATTCCAAAGACCGGAGAGCTTCCTTGCAGGGTTGAGTGGTGCGGCGCAGCAGGGGAAGTCCCACCACGGCGATCGCCAGGGCGGCCGAGAATGAGAGTTGGAACCCCGAGTCATCCAACCATCCGGGATCTTTGAGCAGGACCCACCAGGCCGCCAGGCAAAGGGAGTGGAGCAGGTTGCGGTCCCGGTCGAAATAGAGGCTGGTCAGAAACAGACAACCCATGATCGAAGCCCGGTCAATGGCGATCTGGCCCTCGGCCAGCAGGTTGTAAAGGGCGATCGACGCCATGGTCAAGGTCAGGGCCAGCCAGCGCGGAAGCCTCAGATGTTTGAGCAGGGCAAAGACCATGGCGATCATCATCCCCACATGCAGTCCCGAGACCACCAGCACGTGATAGAGGCCATTCAATCGAAAACGGGACCTGGTTTCCTCCGCAAGGTCACTGTCGTCTCCGAGAAGGACGGCTTTGAGAACGGCCCTGGCCGGTTCCGATGCGGGGAGGGCATCCAGTGCGCGAATACAGCCTTCTCGCATTGGGTTGGCGAGATCCTGCAAGGAAAACTCGGTTTGGCGTCCGAGACGGGTCAGCAGGAGCGGATCCTTCAGGTTTCCGGTTAGAAAGATGCCGCGAAGCTCCAGGTAGGACCGATAGTCGAATTGTCCCGGATTGTTGAAATTCTCCGGTCTTCGCAGGTAGGCAAGGATCTCGACCTGATCGCCCGCTTGCGCAGGTGGCGAAGTGTTGAAGGACGCCTCCGGGGGGATGAGGTGAAGGCGGATCTTTCCCCGGGTCTCAAATCCGGCGAACCGGTTTGCCAGGTGTTGAACTTCCACCTCCAGGTGGATACTTCCGGCCTTTCCGTCCGAAACACGGACGCACCGCCCCCTCACCCGGCAGGGAGCCGTCAGATCCAGTGCGTCGGATCGGACCAGAGTTCGCAGGTGGTTGCCATCGAACTGGAGTTCGTGGACGGCTTTCCAGGCCATTCCTGACAAGCCGAAAGCCAGCAGCACGACGACCCAACAGCTCCAGGCTCTCTTGCGGCTCCACAGAATCCATGAGAGGCACAGCGTCACCGCGCCGGCGGCCCATAGGGATTCCGCCGAGTTTGCGACCCGGGAATGAGCGGCAAGACCCAGACAGAACGCTGCCGTCGGCAACAGCAGTGGAGGGTGCACCATCGCTTTGAATTGCCCGCTTTTCCTGCTGGGTAGAGGGAAGATCGTGAGCGCCAGCCGGCAGAGAATTCTGCTATGATCGGCTCAGGAGACTTCAGGCATACCCGAGCCCCGGCCGGCCGGTTTGGGTTCAACGAGGGAGGAGGGCCTATTTCACACCGAGTCACCAAGCACATCGATTTCTGCTACGGCCATCGCCTGCTCAACTACGAGGGGAAGTGTCGTCATCTCCACGGCCACAACGGCAAAGTTGAAGTGGAAGTTGTCAGCAATCATCTGGACCACCGGGGCATGGTCGTGGATTTCGGCGACATCAACAAGGTGATCAAGACCTGGATCGATGCCGAGTTGGATCACAAGATGCTCCTGCATCGGAAGGATCCGCTGGTCGCCGTGCTTCAACAGCATCGGCAGCCCTGTTACCTGATGGACGCCAACCCCACTGCCGAGAATATCGCCAAGGTCATCTTCGACTATGCGCATGCTCAAGGACTGCAGGTTGCCGAAGTCAGGCTCTGGGAAACGCCAAATTCCTTCGCTTCCTATGGTCGGCCGGCACCGGGCTAGAGAACGATTTTCGGGAAAAGGATCCCGGAAAAGACCAGCCAGGCTGCCAACAGGGTCAGCGCAATGTTCAGTGTCTGACCGGACCAGTAGAGCAGCAACGGTCGTCCCCCGGCCATCTGCCGCGCCAGCGCGCGGAAGTCGGATTCAAGTCCTATGCAAAGGAAGGCCAGGCAGAACAACCAGGTACGAACCGCCTTGGAAGCCTGCAGGGACTGGCCAACCGACTCGGTTCCCAGCAGAGGTACCAACACCAGCGAGACCACGCAGGAGGCCGCGATGAAACCCAGCACGAATTTGGGAAATCGGTTCCAGATCTCAATGGCTCCGGGACGCCTGCCTTCGGTTGGCTCCACTCGCGTGACCCAGTAGAGGGCGATCAGGAGGGCTACCAGGCCAATGGAAGCGTTCTGGATCATCTTGATCACCGCGGCCGTCTGCATGGCTTGATCTCCCAGCATCTGTCCGGCGGCAACCACCGCGCCGGTGGAGTCGATGGTTCCACCCAGCCAGGCGCCGGCGACAATCCTGTCCAGGTCCAACCAGCGGGAGACCAGAGGCATGAAGACCATCATCAGCACCGTGAAGATCAAGGTCATGGCCACGGCCAGCGTCAATTCCTCCTTCTTGGCCTTGCTGGCGCCGGCCGCGGCGATAGCTGCGGAGACCCCGCAGACCGATGTAGCCGCGGCGATGGTTACGGCGAAGGACGGTGCCAGCTTGAGTCGCCGGTAACCGAACCAGAACATGGAGACCAGAATAATCGGAGTCACTCCCCAGGCCACGATAACCCCGTACCGGCCAAGGGTGAGGATGTTGCCGAATACGATCTCGGCGCCCAGAATCACCAGGCCGGTCTTGATGAACAGTTCCGAGCGCACCGCGGGTTTCAGCCATGAGGGCACTCCCAGCAGATTGCTCCAGGCCAGTCCGACCAGAAGCGCCCACAGGGCATAGCTGAGGCCGTAAGCCGCCAGGGTTCGGTTCCCGGCGACAAGAAAACTGAGCGCGGACAGGCAGAACAGGACAGGGAAGCCGACCGCGAAACGGCCGGCCTGCCGTTGGATGGCGCCCACCGCCAGAACAGACAACCCTCCAAGCCCAATCAACAGGAGCAGCAATGGCACCCCGGGTACCGCTGCCAGGGCCTCACCGAGCGTCGACCACCTGGGAATCTTGGGAACCGCCGAAACCACTCCCAGAAATACCGACCCCAACACCAGCAGTCCAATCCAGACGGCCCACCAGTCCTCCAGGGTAACCAGTGTTTTCCAGCTTCGCATATGGATCACTCCATTTTGGGCTTGGGGCCGTAGTGGTTGAAGGAGGGAATCAGCGGACCGGCGGTAATGCCGCCATCGACCGAGATCACCTGGCCGGTGATCCAGTCGGTATCGGGACTGGCCAGGAACACTGCCGTTCGGGCTACGTCATGGGGTGTCCCGAATCGGCCTAGCGGTGTGTACTGCATCCAGGCCTTGTAGAGCGCCGAGTCTGCGGCAGGCGGGGGGTCTTTGGGAACCGGGACGGCTCCCGGAGCGATACAATTGATCTGGATGTTCCATTCGGACAAATCGAAAGCAGCCCCCCTCGTAAAGTTGATGATGCCGGCCTTGGTGGCTTCGTAAAGCGATCCCTGGTGGGTGCCGCCGAGGCCATGGACGGAAGACATGGTCACGATCTTGCCGCACCCTCGCCGGGCCATGAGCCGGGCTCCCTCTCGGACCGTCAGGTAGGTGCCGATCAAATTGGTCCGAATGACCCGCTCGAAATCGTCGAGGGTGGAATCGAGCAGGGGTCTGGAGACGCCGATCCCCGCGTTGGCGACCAGAATATCCAGGCGGCCGAAAAGGTCATGGGTGGCTGCGAACAACTTCTTGACCTGGGCTTCCTCGGAGACATCGGTTCTCACGACTTCGGCCCGGCGCCCCAGGCCGGCCACCTTGGACGCCGTCTTCTCGGCTTCCGCCCGGTCGCTGCGATAGACCACCACGCAGTCCGCGCCCTCGGAGGCAAAGGCCTCGCAGATGCCTGCTCCCAGGCCACCGGAGGCTCCGGTCACGACAGCTACCTTGTCATTGAGTCGCATCCTGTCTCCTTTCAGTCAGGTTCCGCCCCCGCCCCCCACGACGGGGCAGATCATCCGAGGATGAAACCGGGGACCTGGATGGCGTACCGGGAACACGGAAAGATTCGGGTTCCCCCCGCCGTCCTGCTTCGTGTGTCTTCGTGTTCCTTCGTGGTTAACTCTTTTCACCCCGTCACATGTAGCGCGACACGGGGTTGTTTCAGTCAGGTCTGTCCGATCCAGGATGCTTCCGCCACTTCACCCCAACGCTTGCGGATGGCATCGAATTGACGGGAGGGCAGGGGACCGGCTTCCAACAGGGTGGCGTTCTGCCTCCACCTCCCGGGCGTCAGCGTACCCACGATGGCCGTGTGCACGCCGGGGGCGCTCAAGGTGAATCGCAGCGCCGTCGAAACAGAAGTCTCCAGCCCATCCTTGATAAAGGGATAGTCCAGCCGCTGGAGGCGATCCCAGTAGGTGTGGTGATAGGAATTCACGGGCTTTCTTCCGGTCCTCCAGGCCGCATTGGCCAGGGGCCGCTTGGCAATCACCCCCAGGTTTTGCTTCAGGGCCAGTGGTAGAGCCAGATCCAGCGCTTCCTGATCGGCAATGCTGATGGAAGTCTGCAAGCAATCGAAGGCTTGGCATTGCACGGCGTAATAGGCTGCCCGGCTGTCCCCGCTGTAACCGATGTAGCGGCAATAGCCCCGCTCCCGTGCGCGCTGCAGGGCATCGATCACCGTTCCCTTGAGCAGTTCGTCTTCTGAACAGGTGTGCAGTTGGATCAGATCCAGGCAGTCGGTCCGCAGTCGCCGCAGGCTGCGTTGTATGCTGCGCAGCAGGGAATCGGATCGCCAGTCTTCCACCGGCATTCCGCCCGGATGCCCGCACTTCGTGAACAGGTAGTAGTCCTGGCGGCGTCCTGAAACGGCCCGTCCGATAAGCTCCTCGCTGGCTCCGTAGCACTCGCCGGTGTCGATCAGGTTCAATCCCTCGTCCAAAGCGGCGTTGAGCAGACGTTTCACCGTTTCCAGAGACGCCCCAGGACCCTCCAGGCCGATTTCGGCGCCCCCGAAGCCGAGGATGCTGACCTCCATGTCGGTTTTGCCCAATCTTCTAGTTTCCATTTCCACTCCTCATCCGGCGTTGTGGCAATCAGGCTATCACAAGGCCCGTAGCCATGAATGCATGACCGCGACCCTCAAGAAGGCCCAGACCGGCAACTCAGCCGCTGAGCAAAAGGGTTTCCGCCCCTTCCAGCGATTCCGGAGTCCCGTAAAGCACCAGAACATCGTCTTTCTTCAGCACCATGTCCGCATCGGGTTGCCGTCCGACGATGCCGTGCCGGCGAATCGCGGTAACCAGAATTCCCGCATCGGGCAGGCGCAGTTCGGCCAGGGAGCGACCCACCGCGACGGCTCCTTCCGGAAGGGTCAGGGTCTGCAGTTGTTCCCGGAATGCATGGGACTCGTCCAGCACTTCGGCGTCTTCCCCGGGAAAGACGCTCCGGAGCATGCGGTAGCGCTGGCCCCTGATTCTGGCGACCTTGTGCACAATCCGGGAGATGGGCATGTCCAGAAGAAGCAATAGGTGGGATGCCAGCATGAGCGCGGCTTCCAGGGAATCCGGGACAATTTCGGTGGCGCCGGCACTCTGAAGGCTGTTCAGTTCCGTATCGTCGCGCGTGCGAACCAGGATGGGGACCTCCGGGCGTAGTTCCTTGGCCGTCTTGACCACTCTGAGGGCTCCCAGACTGTCGGAGAAGCTGATGACCACCACGCTGGCATTGGCGAGGCCGACGCTTTCCAGGACATCGCGTTGAGACGCATCCCCGAAGTTGACCGGATCGCCGGCCTGCCTGGCAGTGCGAACACGATAGGCTTCCAGATCCAGGGCAATGTATTCGAAACCCTCTTGCTCGAGAATGCGGGCCAGGTTCTGTCCCACCCGGCCGTAGCCGCAAATGATGACGTGCCGCCGCTTGGCTACGGCCTGGGTGGCATCTTGTTGAAGCGCCAGCCGATGAGTCTCGGGATCTTCTCCGGAAATCAGCCAGCCCGCAAGGGTCCGATTATGGCGAATCATCAGGGAACTCAGGATCATGCTGACCACGATGCCGCCCAGCAGCAACTGGGCGGCGGCCGGGTCCAGCACGTTTTCCTGTAGTGCCAGCGCCAGGAGCGCGATGCCGAATTCGCCTCCCTGGGCCAGAACCAGCCCCGCGCGAAGGGAGGCGTGCCAACCACCAAGGGAAAAACGAGATAAAATACATATAATGAATGCTTTACCAATAATTAGAGCCAGGACGATCAAGCTCACCGAGGCGATTTGGTCGGCCAGCACCAGAAAATCCAGCCGGGTCCCGATGACGATGAAGAACAATCCCAGCAGGATATCCCGAAAGGGCCGAATGTCGGCTTCAACCTGGTGCCGGTATTCGGTTTCCGAAAGCATCAAGCCGGCAAGGAAACCTCCTACGGCGAGCGACATGCCGACGGCGTGCATGAACCAGGCCGCTCCCAGTACAATCAGCAACATGGTCAAGGTGAAGAGCTCGGGGCTGCGTCTGTGGGCGACCTCGTGAAAGAGAGGCCGCAGCAACCGATGGCCCGCCGCCAGGACGATGACCAGCGCTGCCACGGCTTCCGCCACAGCCAATAGAATCTGGACGGGCGGCAGCCGATCGCCTTGGGCAGCCAGCGAGATCAGCATGAGAAAGACGATAACCGCCATGTCCTGAAACAGGAGAGTGGCCACGGCGCAACGGCCGTGGCTCTGGTCCAGCTCCAGTTGCTCACGAAGCTGCTTGATCACGATCACGGTCGAAGACATGGCCACCGCTCCGCCCAGAATGACCGCCGAGGGGAGCGGGACCGCCAACCAGGAGGCAACCGTTGCGGCAAGTAACGTAGTCACCAGAACCTGGGCGCCTCCAAGGCCGATCATTTGCCAGCGCATGGCGACCAGACGGGGCCAGGAGAATTCAAGGCCCAGCGTGAAGAGAAGGAAAACGACCCCGAACTCCGCCAGAAATCCAGTGTCGCCGGTCGAGGAAAACAAGCCGAAGGCCGCCGGACCCAGGAGCATGCCCACCAGGATGTATCCCGGCGCCGTTGGAAGCTCCAGGCGCCTGAAACCCGTTACCACCAACACGGCGGATCCCAGAAGCAGGAGAACGTTTGCGAGGCCTATTTCATCCATGGTCCAAGAGGAAATCCAAAGTCTTGACGCAGGCGGTTCGAGAGCACGACATGGCAAGGGACCTGTAATATCCTAAGGCAGTCGACCAGAGACGGAGCAAAAGATATCACCATATATCGAACGCTTGTGAAGTGGTTTCGTGCTGTTCGGGCCGGGGCTACGGCGAGGACTTCAGAGAGAAAGGAGGTTTCCGGAGTTCCAACACAACTTCCGATAATGAGTATTATGTAAACTTTTATCAACTTGGCTGAATCTGAAGCTGCGCGGAGAGATCTCGGACTGAAGCTCGCTTCCCCGCCGAGCGGGACAAGCCCGGAGCGCGAAGATCATATCGAAGCCACTGTCTGGGCTAGAATGGGCATAGTGGCGGTTGACGAAACGTGGCAGGTATGCAGATGCGAATGGAAACAATTGCCGGCGGCGCCCAATGAGAATCCTCCGACAGTCGATCTTTATGGAAATCGCCGGCTCCTTCGGTCTGGGCATCCTGGTATTCAGTGCTGTCCTGTTGACCAACGAGGTATCCAGTCGGCTGATGGAGACCCTGGTTCAAGAGAACATCACCTTGAAGGAAGCCGGTTTGCTCTTCCTGTGCATCCTGCCCAAGGTGCTGACCTTCTCCATTCCCATGTCGGTCTTGTTGGGTATTCTGATCTGTTTCGGGCGCCTTTCGGCCGACAGTGAAATCACCGCCATGCGATCTTCCGGAATCGGTCTCAGAAATCTGCTGTGGCCGGTACTGGTCTTTGCGGCGGTAGTGGGAACTCTGGCCCTGTTGAACTCCAACCTGTGGTCTCCAAGAGCCACTCACCGCTTGACATTGATCAAGGATGAAGTTGCGCTCAAGTCGCTCAACACCGCCGTCCGGAGAGGTGTTTTCGAGGAACGCTTTCCCGGTCGGGTGGTTTACGTCATGGATACCACCCCCGACCAGCGCTCCTGGAGAGGCATTTTCCTGGCCGAGGTAACCGAGGCCAACTGGCCCAAGACCACCTTTTCCCGCCAGGGTGGGCTGCTCAACCACCTGGGCCGGCGCGAGCTGCAGCTCAACCTCCAACAGGGTGCGACTTACGAGGTGGTGCCGGGAAAAGAAGGCACCGTGCGGGTCACTTCATTCGAGGAGGCGACTGTTCCCCTCTTCAAGGCCATGGGCGCCCCCGCGGGCGCTCCCAAGGAAAAGACCATTGCCGAGATGGACACGCTCGAGCTCTATGACGAGGTTTTCGCCCGGGCCTCGACCGGTAGCGACCTCCACCGCAGAAAGGCGGTCATTGAGCTCAATCGTCGACTGGCGCTTCCTCTGGCCGTCTTTGTCTTTTCCATTCTCGGCCTTCCTCTGGGCGTTGTCACCAAGAGGAGCGGGAAGTCTTTCGGGTTCGTCATCAGCCTGATCATCTTCCTGGTCTATTTCATCTTCTTTTCCCAGGGTCTGGCCTTTGCCGAAAGCGGTCATATCCCGGCCTTCCTGGGTCCCTGGTTGGCGAACCTGGTTTTTCTGGTGTTGGGACTGTTTCTCTTGCTGACCTCGGAGAGACAGTTTTCCTGGGGGAGGCTGTTTCGTCCTCTGGTCAACGCTCTCTGGAGCTCAGCCCGGAACCTGCGCGAGAACCCCGTTAGCTCCGATGCTCCCGCCCGGAGTCACAGGGGCCCGCGGGGCGCTATCTTGTACTTCCCTGCCGGATGGACGCTGGACAAGTACATCCTCAGCGGCTTTCTGAAGTTCTTCGTTCTGGTGCTCTCAGCCTTCGTCGTTCTCTTTGTGCTGTTTACCTTCTTTGAACTGCTCAACGACATCGTCGAGCAAGGCATTTCCGGTTGGGTCGTGTCCGATTACTTCCTATACCTGATTCCGCACATCCTGGTGCAGATGATCCCGTTCAGCGTCCTGGTAGCCGCGCTGGTGAGTTTCAGCCTCCTGACCCGAACCTCGCAGATCGTGGCCATGAAATCTTCCGGAATCAGTCTTTACCGACTGTCGTTCCCGGTGCTGGTGACCGCCCTCCTGTTGAGCACCGGTTCCTTCCTGTTGCAGGAATACATCCTCCCATCCGCCAACCAGAAGCAGGACGACCTGAGGCGTGTCATCAAGGGGCGCAATCCTCAGACCAAGCGCCCCACCCGCAAATGGATGATGGGCGAACGCAACCGCATCTTTCACTACAATTACTTCGACGATGAACTGAACGTCTTCAATCGGATTTCGGTGTTTGACTTCAATCCGCGGACACTTGCGGTGACCCGGATGGTCTTTGCCGAGAAAGCGTCCTGGGACCGGGATAGATCCGGATGGGTATTCGAGGAAGGCTGGGCTCAGGGTTTCAGTGATGACCGCCCCCGGCAGACCCGGTTTCTGACTATCGACCGCGAACTGATCGGAACCATTGGAGAGCGGCCCGACTACTTCAAGAAGGAAGTGCGTCAGTCGTCCAAAATGAGCTATTGGGAATTGGGGAGCTACATCGACGACTTGAGCCGGAGCGGATTCGACGTGGTGCGGCTGAAGGTAGCCTGGCACAGCAAGCTGTCCTTTCCGCTGGTGAGTTTGACCATGGCCATGATTGCGATTCCCTTTGCTTTTTCGACGGGCCGGCGAGGTTCACTCTACGGCATCGGAATCAGCATCGCGGTCGGAATCAGCTACTGGGTCTTGCAGGGGTTCTTCGAGCAGATCGGCAGCGCGGGCAAGCTGGAGCCGCTATTGGCCGCCTGGGCTCCCAACCTGGTTTTCGGGGCGGGAGGCGTCTACCTGCTCTTCACCGTTCGAACCTAGGAGCTGCCGCTTTTTCTCGCCATCAGTAAGCGGGATCCATTACCGGGAAGGGGTGTGATCCCCGGGAAGCGGCGTTGGCCTCCCACCGGCTCGACTGCGGGCTGCGCCCTCTCGCGGCGCCGCGTCGGCCCCCCTCCGCATCAGCCTTCGCCATTCGGCTCGGCTTCCGCGACTCCCTCTCAAGGGGGGAGTGATACTTGAGCGCTGAAGCAGGCGTCTTGCCCGATCTCCGGGCATGATGTAAACGATGTCCCCGGTTTATTGAACCCACTTACCGATCGGCAAGACTCGAACAGGATAACCGGAACGGGACGTTTCTGCACGACCTGCAACCTATCGATTGTAAGCCACTAATTATAAGAGACTTAATACGAATCAGCCTGTTGCGGTTCCCTCATTGCGTCCCTCTTTTCGAAAAGGAATTTGCTGGACCCTCCAGGACGTTTGTGGGTAAGCGTTCGGTCAAGCCGGTATCCGGCGTTACGGCAGCCGGACAAGCATTGTCGAACAGCGAGCCGATCCGGTCCGGGCGCCCTCCGTGCACAGGGGACATCGACTGGTGCCGGCCGTCGACAACGCCAGCGTCCGG
>JAJDUG010000047.1 GCA_022826755.1 Acidobacteriota bacterium | reverse complement strand
GCAGAAGGTCCAGGTGGAGGAGGAACGGGCCATCAGGCTGTACGTTTCCGGGAAGATCACCGAGGAACAGCTCGACCAGCAGCGGCGGTTCATTACCGAGCGCCTGGAAGCGGCCCGGGCCACGCTGAACGACCTCCGCGCCAGGGACTCCATGGCGTCGGAAAAGCGTCAGCTAATGAGGAATCTGCTTCAGTGGGCCGAGAGGTTCGGCGAGGGTCTGGACGGGCTGCCGGAAGAGAAGCGCCGGGAGGTCCTGCAACTGCTGGTGGACCGGGTAACCATCGACGGCGACAACAACGTCAACATCACCCTGGGCATCCCTACCGAAGACCTCGTGTCGTTTGAGAAAGAGGAATCACCATCCCCACGCCGGAGGACAGCCCCATAGGGGGAGCGGACGCCTCGGAGATAGCCCTGAATGGGGAAGTTATGAATACGGTACGATCTGGTGGGCCGGACTGGACAAAATCAAGAACCGGGGCCGATTCCGACGTCACACCATCCTGCGGCATGGGGATAGTGTACGTCAGTTCGGCCTGGTCGTCCACGATTTCAATGCCCTGCACGAAGTTGCGGATGAGCGCCTTCCGCTCGGGGAAGGTGCCTTCCTGGAAGAGGGCGCGGAAGTCGGCCACGTACCCCTTGATCTCCTTGCTGGTGGGCAACTCCGCCCGTCGCTGCTCCAACTGGCCTTCCGCCTCTTCCCGCGCCGCCGTAAGCTGGTCCTGGCGGCTCTTCAGGGCCAGGATGCGGGGAGACAGCACCTCCAGGGGCAACTGCTTGGTCTCCAGAGCCTGGTAGAGGTTCTCCAGCCGGCTCTCCACGTCGGAAAGCTC
The DNA here is from genome assembly GCA_022826755.1 of Acidobacteriota bacterium. GTDB lineage: Bacteria > Acidobacteriota > Terriglobia > Versatilivoradales > Versatilivoraceae > Versatilivorator. Next base: position 3,809 of record JAJDUG010000047.1, on the reverse strand, counting down.
GCTGTTGATGGCGGTCAGCCTGCCGTTGACCTCACCGGCGATGTTGTCGATCTCCTCGGCCACCAGGGTCACCAGCTCGGTGATAGTCTCCTCGGTGAGAATCCGCTCCCTGATCTTCCCGACCACCAGGTCCTCCACCTTGCTGGCGTTCAGGTAGCGCCCGTTGCTGCACGCTCCCGCTCCCTCGCGGAACAGGCTGGAGCAGACGTAGTAGGCGAACTGGCCGCTCTTGGCTCCCTGGGCCGAGTAGGGCTTGCCGCACACCCCGCACTTGAGCAAACCGCTGAGCAGGTACTGGCTGCCCACCCGTCCGGGCCGCTGCCGGGCCGGCGCCCTCTCGTGCAGCCCCTGCTGCACGGAGTCGAAGGTCTCCCGGGACACCAGGGCGGGCCAGGCGTTCTCGACCCTCACCGGCTCACCCGCCTTCTCGTCCTTGCTCTTCACTCCCCACACTGCTGTTCCCGTGTACGCCTCGTTGGTCAGCAGGTAGTGGACCACGTTCTTCTGCCAGCGCCGTCCCTTGTGGGTGATGCCCCGGCCGTTCAGCTCCTTGCAGATTTCCATCAGACCGTAGCCCCGGCGGGAACTCTCGAATATCTCCTTCACTATGGGGGCGGCCACCGGGTCAACCTCCAGGGTGGGACGGTCCTTCACCCCGTCGCTGACCTTGATCCTGATGTAGCCGAAGGGGGCCTTGGAACCCAGGAAGAAACCTCGGGAAGCGGCCTCCCGCATCCCCCTAACCACTTCTGTGGCAAGATTTTCGCTGTAAAATTCGTCCACGGACTCGATGATGGCCTCCATCAGCTTGCCGGTGGGGGAGTCGTCGGCGTGCTCGGTGATGGAGACCACGCGGATGCCCTTCCTTCTCAGCATGGACTTGAAGGCCACGGCGTGTTCCCGCTTGCGGGTGAATCTCGAAAACTTCCAGACGAGAATCACCTGGAAAGGCGCCGCAGCCTTGCTGCCTTCGTCGATCATCTTGCGGAACTGGGGGCGGTCGGCGATTCGGCCGCTCTCGGCCTCGTCCACGTACTCGCGGGCCACGGAGTAGCCGTTAGCCTTGGCGTAGTCTCTGAGCGCCCGCATCTGGGCCGCCACGGACAGGTCCACGTCCTGACGGTCGCTGGACACCCGGGCGTACAGGGCCGCTGGGGTCAGGGGTTGTATCCGTCTATCCTTGTTCATTGTTCATTCGTCCTCCCTTGCAGTGAATCGTTCTGGTCAGAGTCAGGGACGAGGTGGACCTGGAGTTGGAAGCCCAGGGACCGCAGCACCCGGAGCACGGTGTTGAACTCGGGGCTGGCCCCGGCCCGCATGGACTTGTAGAGACTCTTCTCGCCCAGGCCCGTCTCCCGGGCCACCCGCCGCATCCGGTGGACACGGGCCATCTGCCCCATTATGCCCATGATGGTATTCAAGTCTCCCGCTTCCAGGGCGGCGTTCAGGGCAGCCGTCGTCTCATCGGATGTGGCCGGGTACTCTGCCCGTGTCTCAGTGCTGTCCATCGCCGCTCCCCCGCCGTCGCGAGTTTGACCATCGCTGCTATGTTATCCCACCGGATACCCTATACGCAAGGGGCAACTGTTATTCGGGCCGCCGGTTTCGGAGGCTACACTTCTCCAATCCGGGACGAATGGGGCAGCCGGGGATGTAAGTACACCGGCCTTAATCTTCACGATTGCCAGAATCGCCACCAGGGTCTTCGCCGTTTCTGCGTCGCTTTCAACTCGCTGACCAGTTCGGCGTTGCGCAGCCGCTCCCGTTCAAGCCGCGCTTCCAGGCCGCGAATCCGCTCCCGGGCCACGGCCAGCGCCGATTGCGAGGCTTCAGGGGTATTCGGCGGGTCGTCGTCCAGCATCACGTACACCCGGTGCCGCTGGCCACGTGGTTCCCTCTTTACCGGCACCTCCCCGGCGGCGATGCGCCGGTTCAGCGTGGACAGGGACAGCCTCAGCTCGCGGCAGGCTTCCCTCTTGGTCAGGAGTCTCATACCATCACCTCGCCGTGTGTCATCATGTTTCATTTACGGGTCAACCCTCATGTGTCATATGTGTCAGCGGCTCTTCCGCCGATTTGGGCGGAGTCGGCGTCTCCGCCGCGAAAGCCCCGATTTCTGCAACAAAATGCAAGCCGGAGGGCTTTTGGGGTCAGACAGGGTTGAGAAGGGGAAAAACCCCCGTCATCCCTATTGGATTGGCCCTCTCCTACAGGAAACCCCGGGAGCCGCCTTACCGGAAAAGTTGCACCTTGACCAGTCGCTGCAATGGCAGCCTCTCCCAGGGTTCCGGCGCGGGCGGCAGCCACGTGTCAGCCAGGATGCCGTGCTGGGCGATGGTCTCCAGGTTGGAGCTGGCGAAGGGGGCGTGATCAACGTAGCTGGCGGCGTCCATGAAGGCGTCCTCGTCGTCGGGGGTCTCGAATACGAACAGCACCAGGGGCAGTTCCCCGCCGTGGTCTCGGCGGGCGTAGCCGCTCAGAAAGTAGCGCCGGTGGTTCTCCAGACAGGCGCGCACCCGCCGGGGCGTGGTGGCCCGGCGTTCGTATTCCATGAAGCAGTGGCGGTAGCCCTCGGGCAGATCCAGGGTGAAGGAGATGTCCGGGTGGACCACGTAGCTGGTGTCGTCGTACCAGTAGCCCACGGCGGAGCGGGAGGTCGGCAGCAGGTCCAGGACGCCGTATTCCCGGGACTTGGCGCCTTCGGCGGTGAGAGCGGCGGCCAGGGTGATTAGGGCGGCGTGGTGGTCGGGCTGGGAGGCCACGGAGCGCAGGGCGGTTCCGGCGTAGACCTGGGGGTTGCTGAGGCCGGGTTCGGCGGTCCAGCGGTCCAGGACCTGCCCCACGGAGGCCCGGTCCCGGCGGGCCAGCCACGTCAGCCCCTCGTCGGTGAGCAGGTGGGATTTACCCTCGGCTCGGATGAGACCGTAATCTGCCAGGGAACGGATCACCTGGTTGGCCCGGCGGCGGGTTACTCCGCCCATCAGCCCCCTGAGTTGCTCCGTGTCGCACAGGGGCCAGGCGGCCAGCAGGTCCAGGGCCTGCTTCTCGCCACGGGTTAACTTGACGGCCAGGGAGTTTTCCACCTGCTCCGTTGGCTGGGGCATCAATGCCCGCAGGCGGATGGGATACAGTTCCTCCGGGTCGGGCCTGGGCCGGTCGCCGGTGGCGTGCCCGGCCCGGCGTCCCAGCCAGCCAATGACGTCGTCCAGGGACAGGTCAGGGTTGATGGCCTCGGGCAGGAAGGGTCTGTTGTCGGAACCGCATTGCTGCCAGACCTGGGCCTCGGCGTCGCCCGCCAGCAGTTCCCCCTCGGTGGCGACGAAGGTGCTGCGGTGCTCAATGGGATTGCCCAGGGTGCGGAAGGCCCGGCGGGTGGCCTGGTCCGAGTGGGTCAATACCAGCGTTGCCGTAGGCCGATGCCGGGTACGCAGTTGCTCCAGGGTACGGAAGCGGTAGCGCAGGTTGGCCGAGGACAGCATCGGCCCCTGGCGCACGATGCCCAGGGAACGGCCGCCGGAGAGCGTAATCAGCAGGTCGTAAGGACCCTGGCGGTGGTGGTCCACGCGGATGGGTTTTGCGTCGGGGTCGGCATTGGCGATCATGGCGGCCACGTGGTAGAGCACTGCCACGGTCAATAATCAGGATCATTAGTCCAGGAAACTGCGAAATATGTTGTTGTCCAGCGATTACGTCCCCCTTTTTGAAAAGCGAAAATGTCACCCGGGTTAGTTGATTGCCATCGGCGATGCGGCCAGGGCCTCGGCCTTGGCCCGCTCCTTAGCACTGAGTTTCTTGGTTGGTGGGCTTTC
>JAJDUG010000077.1:127500-146104 GCA_022826755.1 Acidobacteriota bacterium | reverse complement strand
GCAAGTTCAATCTCCTTCATCATGTGGTTTGGTCACCTTCATGATACATCAGGGAGTGGTCTTACCCCTCCATTCACCTACCCTCACCTGCCTCTCAACACATCAAAATTCCACCTTTTGCCGAGTTTTGCAAAAGGCTCGATTGATTTTCAATACGTTATCGGTCTTTTTCAAGGGCGCGAAACCAACAGACTGTGCTGGGCACGCCCTGGCTTGTCTTTTTCCCTTCAGCGCGCACATGCTCCCTCAAACGTAGAAACCGCTACGCTCTTCGGTCGCGAGCACGCGCTGAAGGAAAAAATCCTGCGCCATGATCGTGCCCCCTGGTGAGAAATGCGGGCTAGCATTCCATCACTTCATCGGGTATCGATCACCTGCCGAATTCTCCGGAAGACGGAATCGAACATGGGCTGAGTGAGCTTGCCGGTGAAGGTGTTCTGCTGGCTGGGGTGAAAGGACGCCAGCAGCAGGCGGTCGCCGCTCAGGGGGACCTCGAGCCCGTGTCCGAAGCGGGGACGCCTGGTGCGGCTGTTACCGCGGTAAAGGTCCCAGGCGTTATCGAAGGCGATTCGGCCCAACGCCAGCACCACGCGCACCCGGTTCAACCGCTCCCATTCGAATCGCAGGTAGGGGCGACAGTTGCGGATTTCCTGCGGGCTGGGCTTGTTGGACGGAGGAGCGCAGTGGATGACGGCGGTGATGTAGCAGTCGATCAGTCTCAGCGGATCGTCGCGGCGGGTGGATCGGGGATGGTTGGCGAAGCCGTGTCGATGGAGGGCGCCATAGAGCCACTCCCCGCTTCGGTCCCCGGTAAACATGCGGCCGGTTCGGTTGGCCCCGTGAGCTGCCGGAGCCAGTCCGACCACCAGCAGGCGGGCATCGTCCTGCCCCAGGCTGGGCACCGGCCGGCCCCAATAGTCCCAATGCCGGAATCGGGCCACCTTGTCGCGGGAGGTCTGCTCCCGCCAGCCGTTCAAACGAGGGCACAGGCGGCAACCGGGAATCTCCGCCTGCAGGCGGTGCAGGTCTTCGATCTTGGAAAGGTCTGGTTGCAGCACCAAGGAATCGGTCAGATCACAGCTCCGGGTTGCGGGGAAAGCCGGAACGGCCGCGGCAACGGAGTCAAGAGAGGAGAGGGATAACGGGGCCGAATCCCCTGCCGAGTCGAGAAGGGCAATGGCTGCCCGGCAGTTCCAACCAAATGAAAACGCCCTGAAGCTGAAGCAGCTTCAGGGCCGGGAAACGACGTCTTGACGGAAACCAGTCTATATAGCCGTCTCATCTTCGTCGGCTTTGGTCACTTCCTGTGCCTGCAGACCCTTGGGTCCCTGCACAACCGTGAATTCCACCGACTGTCCTTCTTCCAGGGTGCGGTAGCCCTCGGCCTGGATCGCAGTGTGGTGGACGAAGACATCGCCACCCTGACTGCGCTCAATAAAGCCGTAACCCTTGGAATTGTTGAACCACTTGACTCTTCCGGTCTCTCTACTCATGGACTTCGAGACTCCTTTCGCATCATGGGGGAGGTGTCGTAGATGTTTTTACAACTTGAAGAAGCCTCGAAAAAAAGGGGAACCTGCAGAAAACCGGACCGCCAGGGGGAACAACCTCGTTTTCGACATGCTTGCAATCTCAAATCCCTAAAAACATTACAACGAATGCGAAAATATACGGAAAACACCCAAACTGTCAAGATTTTGATCGAGCATGCCTTGACTCGAAGCCCCTCGCGAATACGTATGCCACCAGCGCCGCCACAAAGACCACGACGAGGGGTTCCCTGTCAACGACAATCCTGGAATTCCCGGTATCCTACAGTACCGACAGCCTGGAGATCAGCGAGAACAGGGGCAGATACATTGAAATGACGATCCCGCCCACCAGCAGTCCCAACAGCAGGATCAGCAGAGGCTCCAGGGCGGTCAACAGATCGGATACGGCGGCGTCGACCTCGTCTTCATAGAATTCAGCCAGCTTGGTCAACATGGCGTCCAGGGCGCCCGTCTGCTCCCCCACTCTCACCATTTGAGTGACGATGGGAGGGAATATGCGGGAACTCCGAAGGGACTCGGCCATGGCCTTCCCCTCCTGGACGGCGCCGCGTGTCTTGAAGACGGCTTCCTCCACCACCGCGTTGCCTGCCGTTCCGGCGGTGATGGCCAGAGATTCCAGGATCGGCACTCCTCCGGAGAGGAGCGTGGCCAGGGTTCTGGAGAACCTGGAGATGGCGATCTTGCGCATCACCCCTCCCAGGATGGGGATCTTCAGCAGGGCCCGGTCCAGGGCGTGGCGGCCGCCCGCGGTCGCGTAGTAGCGCCGGAGGGTGTAAGCAAGCCCGAAGGCGCCGAGCATGAGGAAAGGAAAGGAATGGCCGACCAGGTGACTGGTGGATATGACCACCCGGGTCGGCAAGGGAAGCTCGGCCTGGAGGCTTGTGAAAAGAGTGGCGAACATTGGGACCACCTTCCACAAGACCAGGAGCACGATGGCCATGGCGACCGCCAGAACCACGGCCGGATAGACCATGGCGGACACCACGGCGCGCTTCAACTTGACCGCCTTCTCGATGTAGGTGGACAGCCTCCGGAGAATAGTATCCAGGATGCCTCCGGCCTCTCCCGCGGCCACCATGCTGCTGTAGAGGGCATCGAAGACCCTGGGGTGTCGTTCCAGTGCCGCCGCCAGGGAAGTCCCGTTCTCGACGTCCTCCCTCACCGCCTGCAATACGCTTCGGAAGGCGCGGTTTTGCTGCTGTTGTCCCAGGGTTTCCAGGCACTGCACCAAAGGCAAGCCGGCGTCGATCATGACCGAGAATTGCCGGGTGAAGACTGCGAGTTCCTTGGGTTTGACCCGACCTCGGCTGCGGGAAAAGAGGCGGCGTCCGGCCTTTTCCCTGATCATGACGGGCCTGATCTGCTCCCGTCGCAGCATATTGGCCAATGCCTGCCTGGAGGGCGCCCGGCGCTGGCCCCGTACTTCGGTTCCGGTCCGGGATCTTCCGCGATAGAGGTATACCGGCATGGATCTTTCCAGCGGGCTCGGGCGCTTTCGTCCGGGCCGGTTAGTGGCCATGGGCGTCGGGACGGGACCGCCGGGCGGTTGGGTGGGGCGCGCGAGTCGGCCTGACCGCCAGCGTCCCCGACGCCCTTCCACGATTGAGCACCTGGCGCAACTCGTCCGGATTGATCGAGTATTCCAGGGCCGTATCGCGTTCGATCCGACCGGCCAGGAACAGATCGGCCAACGATTGGTTGAAGGTCTGCATTCCATACTTTCCCCGGCCCATCTGCATGACCGATTCCAGTTGATGCACCTTGTCCTCCCGGATCAGGTTGCGGATGGCCGCGTTGGGCACCATGACCTCCATGGCCAGCGCCCTGCCGGAACCGCCGGCCCGGGGAACCAGGGCCTGGCAGGCGATGCCCTCCAATACCAGCGAGAGCTGGGCGCGGATCTGGGACTGCTGGTGGGCGGGAAAGACATCGATGACGCGATGGATGGTGGAGGCCGCCGAGCGGGTATGCAGGGTTCCTAGGGTGAGATGCCCGGTCTCCGCAATGCGCAGGGCCGCCTCCATGGTCTCCAGGTCGCGCAGCTCTCCGATGAGCACCACGTCCGGGTCCTGGCGCAAGGCGGCCCGCAAGGCCGCCGCAAAGGACCGGGTATCGGAGTGAACCTCCCGCTGGTTGACCAGGCAGTTCCTGTGGTCGTGCAGGAACTCGATGGGATCTTCAATGGTCAGGATATGGGCCTGCCGATCGCTGTTGATGCGGTCGATCATGGCGGCCAGGGTGGTGGACTTGCCGCTGCCGGTGGCGCCCGTCACCAGGATGAGTCCCCGGGCCTTCCGGCAGAATGTCTCGAGTACCGCCGGCAGATTGAGGGCGTCAAGGCTCTTGACCCGGAAGGGAATGGCCCGAAAAACGGCACCCACGGCCCCCCGCTGGTTGAAGCAGTTGCCACGAAACCGGGCCAGCCCTCCGATTCCGAAGGAGAAGTCAAGTTCCAGGTGGTCCTCCAGGTGCTGCTGCTGATCGGCGGTCAGCACGCTGTAAACCAGTCGCCGGGTATCCTCGGCCGTCAGGAGCGGAACTTCTCTCAGGGGGCTGAGTTGTCCGTCCACCCGAACCCGGGGATGAGCGCCGGTGGCGAGGTGGAGATCGGACGCTCCCATTTCAGTCATTGTCTCGAGCAGTTCGGGCAGGGACGAAGGTTGCATGGAAAGTCTCGGGTCGGCCCGCAACCGGTTGCGGGCCGGCAGACGCTACCTGGCGGTCTCGCGCAGGATTTCTCCCAGGGTGGTGACGCCGTCGCGGATCTTTTGCAGCCCGCTGGCCCGCAGGGTGATCATCCCCTCCTGGATGGCCGTCCGCTTGAGCTGGGCCGAGTGCCCGCCTCTCAGAATGAGTTCCCTGAGGCCATCCCCGATCTCCATCACCTCGAAGAGTCCCACCCGGCCCTTGTAGCCGGTGTGGTTGCAGGCGTCGCAACCCCGGCCTCGATAGGTGAGGATCTCCCGGGCTTCGGAAGGAGAGAATCCCGCGTGGATGAGGCTTTCGACCGGCAGCTCGTCCGCTTGCCTGCATTGGCGGCAGATGCGGCGGACCAGCCGCTGGGCGCAGATCAAGTGGACCGAGGTTGCCACCAGGAAGGGTTCCACACCCATATTGGTGAGACGGCTGACGGTGGAGGCGGCATCATTGGTGTGCAGGGTGCTGAGAACCAGGTGGCCGGTCAGAGCCGCCTTGATGGCGATCTCGGCCGTTTCCAGGTCGCGCACCTCGCCCACCAGCACGATGTTGGGATCCTGTCGCAGGAAGGCCCGCAGGGCAGTGGCGAAGGTCAATCCGATCTGCTCCTTGACCTGAACCTGGTTGATTCCCGGCAAGTTGAACTCGACCGGATCCTCGGCGGTCAGGATATTGGTTTCCATGCGGTTCAGGCGGGTGATGGAGGAATACAGGGTGCTGGTCTTGCCGCTTCCGGTGGGGCCCGTCACCAGCACCATGCCGTAGGGCTTCAGGATGGCCGACTCGAACCGCCGCAGGGAATCCGGCTCGAAACCCAGTTGAGTCATGTCAAACATCAGGCGATCCCGATCGAGCAGCCGCAGAACCAATTTTTCACCGTGCAGGGTGGGCAGGACCGAAACTCGAAGGTCGAGGTCTCCGACGCGGCCCTCTCTGGCCAGTCGGATCTTCATGCGGCCGTCCTGTGGCAGGCGCTTTTCCGAGATGTCCAGCTTGGCCATGATTTTGATTCTGGAGGTCACGGCGTCTTTCTGGCTTAGGGGAGGGGTCATGACGGTGCTCAAGAGACCGTCGATGCGAAAGCGCACCCGAAGCTCCTGCTCGTAGGGCTCGATATGGATGTCACTGGCCCCCTGCTTCAGCGCGCTGGACAGGATCCGGTTGACCAGCTTGACGACGGGGGCTTCCCGGGCGGCCTGCCCCAGGTCTTCCACGGCAGCGGGTGCTTGATTGGCCCTGCCCCTTTCGGGCTCGTCGCGGGACGTCGGTCCGCTCTCGACGGGGGCGCCCCTGCCTCCCTTCCCGACCTCCAGGTTCCGGCCGCCGCCATAGTGCTTGCGGATGGCCCCCCGGATGGCGGACTCGGCGGCCACTACCGGCTCGATGGTGAAGCCCGTCATGAACTGCAGGTCGTCCATGGCAAGGACGTCGGTGGGGTCGATGGTGGCGACGGTCAAGGTCGTGCCTTCCCGACTCAGCGGCAGAACCTGGTATTTCCGGGCTGTCTCAGGCGGAATGAGCTTGACGACCGAGGGATCGACCGTGAAGAAGGGGAGGTTTATGGAGGGCAGGCCGAACTGGCGGCACAGGACAGCGCTGATGTCCTCGCCGGTCACGCATCCCAGCCGGATCAGGCAATATCCCAGCCGGCCGCCGTGGACCTTCTGGTACTCCAGGGCCTGCCGGAGCTGCTGCCGGCTGATGAGGTTTTCTCTGACCAGCAGGTCACCGAGGTTGACCGCCATGAATCAGGACTCCCCCAGGCGCACCCGCGCCAACGAACGCAGGAATCGGGATTGAAACGGGTGTTGAACTGAGGGAGATTACCGGCTCATCCTATGGGGGGGACCGGCCTTTGTCAAGGGGATGGCAGGGGAGTGTCTACTCCAGCGAGTCGAAGAACTGCGAGGCTTCGGCTTTCAGGCTGTCCACTGCCGCTTGCACCTGGGCCAGTTCCCGCCCTTCGGCCATGATTCTCAACAGGGGTTCGGTGCCGGAGTAGCGAACCACCATGCGGCCCGAATCGGACAGTTGCGCTCGAGCGTTGCCGATCAGGCGCGACAGATCCGGAGACTGGTCGATGGGGACCTTGCGGGAAACCCTGAGCCCGTCCAGGACCTGTGGGAAGGGCCGGTATCCGGCAACCAGGTCGTCCAGGCTCGCGCCACGGCCAACCGGCAGCTCGGCCAGCTTGACCGCCGTGAGGAGGCCGTCTCCGGTGGTATGCAGGTCCCCCAGGATAATGTGCCCCGAGGGCTCTCCTCCCAGGACGGCTCCCGAGGCCTGCATCGCCTGCAGGACGTGCTTGTCTCCCACCGGAGTGCGAATCAGGGGAATGCCTTCCCGGACCAGTGCCTTTTCCAGGGCCAGGTTGGTCATGATGGTTCCGACCACCTGCCCGCCGGCCAATGCCCCCTTGGCCTTCCAGTCCCTGGAGAGGGCAAAGAGAATGTGGTCCCCGTCCAGACACTTTCCGCTTCCAGTGACAAAGAGAGCCCGGTCCGCGTCCCCGTCAAAGGCCACGCCCAAATCCAGCGAGTGGTCCTTTACGGCCCGGGTCAGACCCTCCAGGTGCAGGGACCCGCAGTTGCGGTTGATGTTTCGACCGTCAGGCCGGTCGTTGATGACGGTGACCTCGGCTCCCAACCGGCGGAAGAGCCGGGGAGCCAGGAGGCAGGCCGCGCCGTTGCAGACATCCAGGCCCACGCGAAGCGGTTCCAGCCGGGTTCCCGCTTGTCGGCTCAAGAAGTCGAGGTAGTCCGATGCCAGCGATTCCCGTTTTTCGAGTCCGGCCGGGCCGCGGCAGGCCGACACCGCCGGAGCAGTCCTCCAGGACTCGATGCGGCGTTCGATTTCGACCTCCCGGTCATCGGAAATCTTGAAGCCTTGTCCTGAGAACAGCTTGATCCCGTTGTCCCGGTAAGGATTGTGTGAAGCGGAGATCATGATTCCCAGATCGTAGCGGCGGGCCCGGGTCAGGTAGGCCAGGCCGGCCGTAGGGATCACGCCCAAATCGTGAATGCCGGCCACGCCCCCATGGGAAAGGCCCTGGCTCAACCGGGTGGTGATCCAGGGGCCGGATTCTCGCGTGTCTCTGCCGATCAGGATGCGGCCGGCGCCTGGAGAACCGGCAAACTCGGCCAATGCCAGGCCGATGGCGCAGACCGTCTTCTCATCCAGAGGAAAGCGCCCCGCCTCCCCCCGGATTCCGTCCGTCCCAAACAGCTTTGTCATGGGGAATCTCTTTGTGGCAGGGAATCCTGCCCGCCCGCCGAACTTTCCAGGGGTTCGATGGCGACTTCGACTTCCACCCGTCGGCCTTGCGGAAAACGCACCACCCCGTCGTCCGCATCCAGGTAGACTCGAGCCACAAATCCGGTCGAACGACCCGTGACGTCGATGTCTTCGGTGGTCACTCGCGTCATGCCGGAAACGCGCCCTCCCGGACCTTCCACCAGCACCCGGCCGGGTCGGGGAGTCGCCGACCGGAGCCGGTAGCCCTCGCCCACCCGTCCAACGATTCGGGGATCGATTTCGACCTCTTTGCTCGCGGTCGGCTGCAGATTGAGGCGCAAGGCGGAGGGGGTGATCTGGGTGACCGTGACTCCCTGCGGCCTCAGGATGTCATCGGGAGTAATGGAGTAGACCCGTTCGCCGGGTTGGGCGTTGGCCAAGTCGATGTGGGCGGAGATGTCGGAGTGTTCCAGCCTGTTCAGAATGCTGGACGGCCCTCTCAGTCGGACATCCACCGACCCTGCGGGATTGTCCACCAGTTCCAGGTGGGGGGGCATCCGGTATTGGAGATTGGGTCTGAACCGGACCTCGCCCACAAAGCGGGGCTCGTCGTTCAGCGCGCCCCACAGCAACAGGGCAAGGCCCAGCGAGGCAAGCTTCAACCCTGCGTTATTGAGCAGAAGACCGGTGAGGACCTTCCAGTATCGGCTCATTTGCCTTCCGCCACCGGGGAGAGGTGGGATGGGGACCGCGAGGACGCCGTAGCGGCACCAGCAAAGATGGCGGCCAAATGCCGGCGCAGCGAGGGGCCGTCCAGGTTTCTCTGAAGGGCGCCGCCGACCGCGGCGGAAATGGTTCCGGTCTCTTCGGAGACCACCACCACCACGGCGTCCGACTCTTCGGTGACGCCGATGGCTGCCCGATGGCGGGTCCCCAGCTCCTTGCTCAACCTCGGGTCGAGAGTGAGGGGCAGGAAGCAGGCAGCCGCCGTGATTCGGCCCTTTTGGACGATGACGGCTCCGTCGTGGAGGGGCGCACCGGGCAAGAAAATGCTCACCAGCAGATCGGAGGACAGGGCGGCATCGACGGCCACGCCGCTTTCCGTATAGTTCTTGAGTCCCATCTCGCGTTCGATGACGATCAGTGCCCCGACACGCTGGGAGGACAATCGTGTAGCCGCCGAGACGATTTCCTCGTAGGTCTCGGTGAGCGGATTTCGGGAGAACCGTCTCAGCAAGGGATTCTTGCCGATGTTGGCCAGGGCCCGGCGAATCTCAGCCGCGAACAACACGATGATCCCGACCACGAAGAAGGGAAGAATGGTGGTCATGATCCACTGAACAGTCTCCAGGTTGAACCAGAGGGTGACGTAATAGAAAAGCACCAGGAACCCCACTCCGAGCGCCATTTGTACGGCACGCGTCCCGCGGATCAACAACAGGATGTGGTAGATCAGAATGCTGACGATGAGAATGTCGACAGCCGAGGACCAGGTGAGACGGTCCAGGCGAAAAAGTTCGATCAGATTCATGGTGGATTTCTGAGACGGAACACTAGCGGGAAAATCCCATTATAGCATCACACATACGGACCACCTGGCGGGTCTCCCCAACGTCGTGGACGCGAATGATGTGCGCTCCCTGGATCACGGCAACGGCCGTGCTGGCCAGGCTCCCCAATAGCCGTTGCTCCACCGGCAGATCGAGCAGGTTGCCGATGAAGGACTTTCGGGAGGGACCCACCAGAATGGGCAGCCGAAAGCGTTTCAACACCTCCAGTCGCCGCAGCACCACCAGGTTGTCTTCCACGCCCTTGCCGAATCCCAGCCCGGGGTCCAGGACGATCCGATTTCTGGGTATTCCGGCCCGAAGCGCTTTGTCCACCGAATGCCGCAAGCCCGCCAGCACCGACTGCAGGGGCCGCTTGAGCGCAGGCAGTCCATGGAGCCGCTGCGGGCTGCCGCGGCTGTGCATGAGCACCATGGCGGCGCCGGCATCAGCGGCGCAGGAGGCCATGCCGGAGTCGAAGCGCAGCCCGCTGATATCGTTGATCAGCGAGGCGCCGGCCGCAATGGCGCGACTGGCGACTTCGGACTTGTAGGTGTCCACCGAGATCGGGACGGTCAGACGCCTGGCCAACTGTTCAATGACCGGGACAACCCTTCGGAGCTCGTCGGTTGCGGAGACGGAATCGGGGCGGTCCGGACGGGTCGATTCCCCTCCCACATCCACCAGGTCCGCTCCCTGGTCTTCCAGTTGCAGGCCGTGCTTGATCGCCAGATCGGTTCGCAGATAGGCCCCGCCATCGTAGAAGGAGTCGGGGGTCACGTTCAGAATTCCCATGATCAGGGTCTTCCGCCCCAACTCCAGGGCGCCGTTGGGAAGTTGCAGGCGGAAGCGCTGTCTCATGGGTGAAAGCGCGGCCCTCTTCTCAAGAGCACAGCCCCCTGTGAGAAGCGCGGCCCGGGAATGAGATTGAGAGGAAGGGGACCGAGGAGACGCGACAGGCCGCCGGGTCCCTTGGGTGAGAAATGCGGGCTAAGCCCGCATTTCTCACCAGGACGCACCTGCATTGTTAGAGAATGCGTATTTTCAATACGTTATGAGTCCCTTTTGGGAATGGCAAGAAAAACAGACGGTGCTGGGCATGCCTTGGCTTGTCTTTTTTCCTCCAGCGCGCACATGCTCCCTCGACCGTAGAAAGCGCTACGCTCTTCGGTCGCGAGCACGCGCTGGAGAAAAAAATCCTGCGCCATGATCATGCCCCCTGGTGAGAAATGCGGGCTAAGCGGGCGCCGGCTTTTCGCGCTGCTTGTCGACCAGGGGTCCGACGGGCGGGGGGACCGGCTTCTTTCCCCTGGGATTTTCCGCTTCGGGAGGGCCGGAGTCTTCCCGGGAGAGCGGGTCCACCTTTTCCTCCAGGGGGAGGTTCTGAATGACCATGCGCACCTCGTCGGCGTCCAGGACCTCTCTCTCCAGCAAGGTCTCCGCGATTCGGATCAAGGTCTCCCTGTTCTCCTCCAGGATCTTGCGAGCGTGTTGGTACCCCTCGTTGACGAACCGCTTGATCTCCTGGTCGATCTTGATCGCGGTATCCTCGCTGTAGTCGCGGTGCTGAGCGATTTCCCTTCCCAGGAAAATCTGCTCTTCTCTCTTGCCGAAGGTCAAGGGACCCAGTTTGGACATCCCGTAGTCGCACACCATGCGGCGGGCCATTTCGGTCGCCTGCTCGATGTCGTTGCCCGCCCCGGTGGTCATGTGTTCCAGAAACATCTCCTCGGCCACCCGTCCACCCATCATGATGGCGATTTGGCTCTCCAGGAAGTCGCGGGTGTAGGTGTGCTTGTCATCCTCCGGGAGCTGCATGGTCACCCCCAGCGCCATCCCCCGCGGGATAATGGTCACCTTGTGGAGCGGGTCGGCCTGGGGAAGCAGGGCCGCCACCAGGGCATGACCGGCTTCGTGATAGGCGGTGTTTCGTTTTTCGGCGTCGCTGATGATCAGGGACTTTCGCTCCACACCCATCAGGACCTTGTCCTTGGCGCCCTCGAAGTCCAGCATGGTGACCGACTGCTTGTCGTAGCGGGCGGCGTTGAGGGCGGCTTCGTTGACCAGATTGGCCAGGTCCGCTCCTGAAAAGCCGGGTGTGCCGCGAGCCAGAACCGAGACGTCGACGTCCTCCGACAGGGGGATTTTCTTGGTGTGGACCTGAAGGATGCCTTCCCGTCCCTTCACGTCGGGCCGAGCCACCATCACCCGACGGTCGAACCGTCCGGGTCGCAGCAAGGCCGGATCCAGCACGTCGGGGCGGTTGGTGGCCGCAATGAGGATCACGCCCTCGTTGGACTCGAACCCGTCCATTTCGACCAGCAACTGGTTCAATGTCTGCTCGCGTTCGTCATGCCCGCCGCCCAGGCCGGCGCCGCGGTGCCGGCCCACCGCGTCGATCTCATCGATGAAGACGATGCAGGGGGCGTTTTTCTTGCCTTGCTCGAACAGGTCTCTCACCCGCGAAGCCCCCACGCCCACGAACATCTCCACGAAGTCGGAGCCGCTGATGGAGAAGAAGGGAACCCCGGCCTCGCCGGCGATGGCGCGGGCCAGAAGCGTCTTGCCGGTGCCCGGAGGTCCGACCAGCAGCACCCCTTTGGGAATTCGCCCGCCCAGTTTCTGAAACTTCTGGGGGTCCTTCAGGAATTCGATGATTTCCTGCAGTTCCTCCTTGGCTTCCTCGGCCCCGGCCACGTCCTTGAACGTGACCTTCTTCTGTTGGGAGGACAACAGCTTGGCGCGGCTCTTGCCGAATGAAAGGGCCTTGTTGCCGCCACTCTGCATCTGCCGCATGAAGAAGATCCAGATCCCGATCAGGAGCAAAAAGGGGGCATAGGTGATCAGGGCGGCCAACCAGGGGCTCTGGGAAGGTTCCTTGGCCTTGATTTTGACGTTCTTGGCCAGCAGGCGGTCGATCAATTCATCGTAGTCGGGAGCAACCGTTGTGAAGGGAGTGTTGTCTTTGGTCTTTCCCTTGACTTCACTTCCCACGATCTCCACTTCCCGCACGTTGGACTGCTCCACTTCTGCGATAAAGTCCGAGAAGGTCCACTCCCTTTCCTCCTCGGAACCGCTGCGCTGAACGAATTGCCACAGCAGGACGCCCAGGACGACCAGGCCGATCCAGAATAGCAGTGTCTTTGCCATAGCAATCAGAGGCGGCTGCAAGGTCGAGCCGGTCAGGTCAGACCTGGCGCCGATCGCGGCTTGTTCGCCTCAGGACCTGCACCGCCTCCCTCCAGGGAGCGTGTCAAGGTGTCGAACGGCGCCTGTTCATTGGTCCGGCGCCCGGCTGATTCTGCGCGGCCCGGCGCCGCCGGTAGGCAACCCCAACACCAACAAGATAGCATTTCGCCATGGAATTTACGAATCAAATCTGTCGGAGAGGCCGGCGTAAAGGCAAAAGAATCTTTGACTAAGCGCCTGTTGTGCCGTCGTCGCTCCCGGAATCCGGTGCCCTTTCGCTCCGAAATCCGGCAACCCTAATTCGGAGTCGGAACACTCGAGTCAGGGCCGTCCCGTAGCGCTCGTTCCTCGATCACCACCTTGACCGCACCCTGCGAGGACCGGTGCCATTCGGCGCCGGCAGCCACCGGGAAACTTCCGGCACAGACGATCTTTCCACCGCAGGTCACCACCGGCCATCCGGCCCTGGCGCTCAATCCAATCCGCTTCTTCTGGAACAGTTCCTTGATTTTCCTGGGTCTCAAGGACCCGAGGGGCCGGTAGGCGTCGCCGGCCTGCCAGGACCTGACCTCCAGCCCGCGAGCGACGGCTTGCGGCGAAAGGTGGATTTCCCATCGGTCCAGCAATGGCAAGCCGCGGGATCCCTGGTTCAGGTAGGTTTGGAACACCAGCCCGACCTGATGAAGCCGGGCTTGCCCGGGGATGCCGAGCGGGTAGCGGTAGGAGTCAACAGGCGGGGAAGCCGGCAGCTCCCGGAAGAGCAAGCGGTCGAATTCCCTGGTGGCTTGAATTGGGCCGATGCGAACGGACCTGCCGCTCTTATGGTCCTGCAGCAGTTCCAGGACGGCGTCCACCTGCTTCTTCAGGGCCCGCTTGCCCGGGTCCAGGATGCCCAGGGCATGACGCACCAACTGGCTTCTCAATCCGGGAGGAAGCGTGTTCAGCCAGCTCCGCCGCCAGCCGAGCCGGGCGTCTGCCGGGTCAGCGTGCCGACCCGCCAGGTCTCCCACCAGCCATTCCAGGCTTTCCGCGTCCCCGCGCAGGTTCTCGGCCGTCCTCGCCAGAACGTCCACGATAGAGGGATTGAAGGATTTCTCCAGCCAGGGAATGAGCTCATGCCTCACCTTGTTGCGCGCGAAGCGCAGGTCCCTGTTGGAGGAATCCTCCCGCCATCCCACCCCGCGGGATCGCAGATAGGTGCGCAACTCCTCCCGTTCGATCGACAGCAGGGGCCTGATGAATCGGTCGGCGCGGGAAACGGGAATCGCCGCCAGGCCCAGGCTGCCGCTGCCCCTCAGCAGCCGCAGCAGGACCGTCTCCGCCTGGTCGTTGCGGGTGTGCGCCAAGGCGATCCGCCGTGCGCCCAGGGAATCGCCGATCCGTTGAAGGAACCGGTACCGTTGCTCCCGGGCCCGGGCTTCGGCGTTTCCTCCCTTGGGTCGCTCCCGGGGAGACAGTTTTTCCACGACGCAGGGGAGATGGTGGTCCGCGGCCAGGGAACGCACGAATTCGGCATCGGCATCGGATTCCTTTTCCCGAAGTCCATGGTTCAGGTGAGCACCCGCCAGCTCCAGGTCGAGTTGAGAGCGAATCTCCAGGAAGAGGCACAGGAGAGCCGTTGAGTCGGCTCCCCCGGAGAGAGCCAACAGTACTTTGTCGCCCGGAGCCACCAGTTTCCCGCGTCGGATCAGGCGCACGAAGTTCTGGAAGACCATGCGTCAAGTTTCCCGGGACAAATACAACAGTACGGTGGTGACCCACTGAGGAATGATCTCTGATTCTCCCCGCAGGGGGGCCAGCTCTTCGGCTCCGGCCCGGCACCAGGATTCGACAAACGTGTTCAGAGCCTCCAGCCCGTCTGTTTCGGCGCCCAACGAGTCCAGGCGCGCCTGGGCGACGGCCCTCAGGCTATCGGCCAGGGGCCGGGCATCTGCCTCGGTCGGCCCCGGATTGTTCAGCATGCCCTGGAGCTGTCGGACGCCGATGGGGGCGGGCCTGAAGGGCTTCCCCAGGGCCTGATTGACTGCAGCGGTGACAAAGAGAGTTCCGAAGCGCAAATCATTCACATCCTGGTTCACCTGCCGGAGAGACTCCGGCGTGAGCTCGGGTTCGGGGCCGCCCATGAGATTCCAGAAGTTTCGCCCCAGAGCCTCGATCTCGTTCAGGCTCCGTCGAGCCGCTTCGACATCGGCCAGACCGCGGAAGTTTCGATAGCCGGCTCGTCGCGAGTCCTGCACCCCCTCGAAGAAGAGGGGCCTGTGACGCCGCAAGCCGTCCAGTAATTCGGCCTGCGGCGATTCCAGCAGGGTCCGCTGGGCTCCTTGCAAACGGAGCCTCCCCCGATGCATGACCCGGTCGGCTTGGGCGCGCAGATCCGCCAGCAGGCTGAACCCCATCCGGAACAATCCCAGCATGTCCTGCTGCTTCAGAGCTGACGCCGCCAGGGAGGCGCGTCCTTGTGTCAATCGCTCCAGGCCCAGATTCAGCGTGTCCCTCATTTCTTCCAGTGCCGGTTTCACCTTCGCTAGGTCTCCGGCTGTTACGGAGTGAACCGAGAGAATCCGATTGGCCAGCGCGGCCAGTTGCTGGCTGATCAATTCGGCCTGGCGACTGTCCTGGATGGCGCCCAGGGCTCTCCAGAGATGTTCCCCCGGCGCCAGCGAGGCCACCAGCAGGGCCGGTAGAGTCGACGAGGCCCGATGGGCGTCATCTTCCTCCTGTAGAGCCCTCTGGATTTGCGGAGCCGCGGTCGTGCCAACCTCTCCGTAGATGCTCAGGGCCTCGTAGTAATCGACGAAGCCGATCTCTTCCAGGCGGAGCCGTTTGCTCTGGTAGGCTTCCTCCTCCATGGAGACCCGGTTGTCCCAGCGAACCCGATCGATCAGGTCGTACCCGAGCGAGTCATCCAGTCGAAAGATGGCGTCCAGCAGGAGGCGCGCGATGGGTCCCCCCTCGGCATCGCCGGTGACCTCGATACCGAACCGCTGGTCCGGCGTCAGAATGAGCGGTAGCTCGGGGAAAGGCTCGTCCGTTTCCAGGGCGTGAATGCGAATGTTGTTCCTCAGGAAAAGCGCCAGCAGGTTGGGGTCCACCGCCCTGGCGGCAGCGGCCGCCTCTTCGGGACCGCATTGCATGTAGGCAGCCATCCATTCCATGAAGCTGGCCATGTGAAAGCTGTCCTTGCGCCAGCAATCCAGGTCGATGAAGCCGCGGCGCTGCTCGGAGGACGCCAGCAGAAGCAACTCCCGGCTGTCAGCCAGACCCACCGCCTTGATGGCCAGGAACACATCCTGGTAGGGGGCGCTGCGCACTCTCTCGGCCGGGCCGGGCTCGGCCAGAAATTCGTCCAGATCGGTCCGGCTGCCGATCCGGAGCGATCCGGAGAGGAAATCGGAGAGGCTTCGCTTGGATCGTGAGTTCTCGACCTTCATGGCATCGCTGTTGGAATCCACAAGTACGGTTGGAAGGGAACTGCCTTCCGGGTTCGGCGGCCTGGGATCGGCCGGCGGCCCCGCCGGCCGCCCGACATCATCGGATTGCCGGTCCTGGCCGGAAAGGTCATTCCGTCTTGACCGAGCCCCGACTGACGTTGATCTTCAGGGACTTGAGCTTGCGGTGGAGGTGGCTGCGTTCGATCCCGAGCGCTTCGGCCGTGCGCGAGATGTTTCCCCGGTTTTCCTCCAGTTTCCTGAGGATGTAGGCTCGATCGAAGGCCATGCGGGCCTCCGACAGGCTCCTGGCCTCAACCGGGTCTTGCCGGGCGCCGTTGGGTTTGAGCAGTCCGGCCGGCAGGTGCCGGGCCTCGATTCTGTGTGCGGGCGTCATGATCACCAGCCGCTCGGCCAGGTTCTTCAGCTCTCGAACGTTGCCGGGCCAGGGATAGGCCGTCAACAGATCCACGGCCTCCGCGCTCAGTTCCTTGGGCGGCTGTCCGTAATGGCGGGAGAAGTCTCCGATGAAGAACTTTGCCAGCACCGGAATATCCTCGGTGCGATCGCGCAGGGGCGGCACGTAGAAGGGGATGACGTTGAGCCGGTAGAAGAGGTCTTCGCGAAAGTTGCCCCGTTGCATTTCCTGGTCGAGATTCTTGTTGGTGGCGGCGATGACGCGAACATCCACCGCTACCGTCGAATGGGCGCCCACGGGTTCGAAGCGCTGGGTCTCGAGTGCCCTGAGCACCTTGGATTGGGTCTTCAGGGTCATGTCTCCGACCTCGTCGAGAAAAAGCGTTCCCCCGTCGGCTTTTTCCAGCTTTCCCACCTTGGTGCCGGTCGCTCCCGTGAAGGCTCCCTTGACATGGCCGAACAGCTCGCTCTCGATCAGCTCGTCGGGGATGGCGGCGCAGTTCACCTCCACGAAGGGCGCTGCCTTTCGCAGGCTCTGGTGGTGAAGGGCATGAGCCACCAGTTCCTTTCCGGTGCCGCTCTCCCCGTAGATCAGCACCCGGCCGTCGGTGGGCGCCGCGATGGCCAGTTGCTGGCGCAGGGCCTTCATGGGGATGCTTTGACCGATGATCTTGTAGTGCTGACCCAGCCGGGACTTGAGCGTTCTGTTCTCCTCCTGCAGGCGCTTGTTCTCCAGGCCGTTCTGAATCACCAGCAGCGTCCTCTCGATGGACAGGGGTTTTTCGATGAAGTCGAAGGCTCCCAGGCGGGTCGCCTTGACCGCGGTTTCAATGGTGCCGTGGCCCGAGATCATCACCACGGCCGCATCCACCTTCCTCCTCCTTATGGCCTCCAGGGTTTCCAGTCCATTGATGCCGGGCAGCCAGATGTCCAATAGAATCAGCTCGAAGGTCTTCTTCCCCAGGAGACGCAGGCACTCTTCCCCGGTGCGGGCCGTGGTCACCTTGAAGCCCTCCTCGCTTAGCACGGCGCCCAGGGACTTTCGAATCCCGGCCTCGTCATCCACCAGCAGAATGGAGTTTCTTGCCACTTCCTCACCTGGACTGGAATCGCTGCAATTTCGGGCCGCCGGCCGCGATCAATGCCGCTGCCTTTCCTGTCGGCCCAAGCGCGGCCGAGACCGTTGCCTCCGCCGGCTTGTTACAGGGCCGGCAACTCGATCACGAAGCTGGCTCCCCGGGGAGCATTGTCCTCAACGTGAATATACCCCTTGTGGTCGGCCACAATGCGGTTGGCGATGGCCAACCCCAGGCCGGTTCCTCGCTTGCGTGTCGAGAAATAGGGGAGAAACAGTTTGTCCCGATCTGCCGCGGCAATCCCTTGCCCGCTGTCCCTGACGGCCAGTTGGATCGTCTCTCGGGCGGGAAAGAACCGGCTGGCAAGGGAGAGCTGCTTGCGTTCGGATCGATCCATGGCTTCCAGCGCATTGTCAATCAGATTGACCAGCACCCGCTTCAGCTGTTCGGGATCCACCTGAGTCAACGGGAGGTCGGGAGCCAGATGCTTGACCACTTCCACGCCGTCGAGCCGGCCGTCGTAGGAAGCCAGGGTGCTTTCCATGATGGCGTTGAGGTTGGAAGGCACCATGCTTGGCGAAGGCAATTGGGCGAATCGGGAGAACTCGTCCACCATCCCCTTCAAGGTCTTGACTTCCTGCGTAATGGTGTGCACGCACTCCTTGACGGTGGCCCGAAAGCCGGAAGAGGCCGGGAAACGGGGATCAGCCTCGTCCCTCGGTCCCCTGGTTCTGGACAGGTGCTTGAGTATTCGGTCGGCCGAGAGCTGTATCGGGGTCAGTGGATTCTTGATCTCGTGAGCCATGCGCCGAGCCACCTCTCGCCATGCGTTGGCCTTCTGGGCTCTGAGCAGCTCGGTCAAGTCCTCCAGCACCATGACGAACCTCTGCGGTCCGGCATCCGCCGGATCCAGCGAGCTGAGGGTCACGGCGCCGTAGAACGTTCCCCCGGGGGTCTTGAGTTCCAGCTCCTTGGAAGCGATCCTCACGCGGGCCGCCTTGGCCATCAGGCCCTGAATCTCGGCCAGGTCCTGAGGTTGAAACAGCTCTGCGAGTGGCGGTCCGGTGTCGTCGGTCCGCCCCAGCATCTGCTGGGCAGCCTCGTTCATGGTACTGATGGACGAGTCTGCGGCGATGGAAATGACTCCCGTGGGAATGTTCTCCAGGACCGCCTCGGTGTATCGCCTTCTGGCTTCCGAGATTCGGTGAGACTCTGCCAGGTCCCGATTCTTGGCTGCCAGATCTCGAGCCGCCTCGTGGAGCTGAGCGGTCATGCGGTTGAAGGAGGACACCAGGATGCCCAGCTCGTCCGGTGCGGGGCTGTCGACCTGCACGCTCAGGTTGCCTTGCGATACTTCGTTGGACGCCTCGGCCAGTGCCCGGATGGGTTCGGTAATCTTTCGCGACAGGAAGAGGGCGATCCAGACCGCCGGGAAGAGAACCAGCAGGGTGACGACCCCCAGG
>JAJDUG010000077.1:0-122500 GCA_022826755.1 Acidobacteriota bacterium | reverse complement strand
AGAAGGAGTGCCCCGGTAGGGTTCATAGCCCGAGGGGGTTGCAGGGAAACGGCCCAAGCGACTGTTTAGCAAAAACATAGGTCTCTGCAAAGTCGAAAACGACGTATAGGGGCTGACGCCTGCCCGGTGCCGGAAGGTTAAGAGGAGAGGTTAGCCGCAAGGCGAAGCTTTGAATCGAAGCCCCGGTGAACGGCGGCCGTAACTATAACGGTCCTAAGGTAGCGAAATTCCTTGTCGGGTAAGTTCCGACCTGCACGAATGGCGTAACGATTTGGGCACTGTCTTAACGTGTGACTCAGCGAACTTGTAGTACCGGTGAAGATGCCGGTTACCCGCATCAAGACGGAAAGACCCCGTGCACCTTTACTATACCTTAGCAATGAATTACGGTGCGGTATGCGCAGGATAGGTGGGAGGCTTTGAACCATGCCCTTTGGGGTGTGGGGAGCCACCGGTGAGATACCACCCTTATCGTATTGTGGTTCTAACCTGTTACCGTTATCCGGTAAAGGGACATTGCTAGGCGGGTAGTTTGACTGGGGCGGTCGCCTCCTAAACGGTAACGGAGGCGCTCGAAGGTGTCCTCAGGCTGTTTGGAAATCAGCCAAAGAGTGTAAAGGCATAAGGACGCTTAACTGCGAGACGGACAGGTCGAGCAGATGGGAAACCAGGACTTAGTGATCCGGTGGTTCTGCATGGAAAGGCCATCGCTCAACGGATAAAAGGTACGCCGGGGATAACAGGCTGATCTTGCCCAAGAGTTCATATCGACGGCAAGGTTTGGCACCTCGATGTCGGCTCATCGCATCCTGGAGCTGTAGAAGGTTCCAAGGGTTAGGCTGTTCGCCTATTAAAGCGGTACGTGAGCTGGGTTCAGAACGTCGCGAGACAGTTCGGTCCCTATCTGATGTGGGCGCAGGAGATTTGAGGAGGGCTGTCCTTAGTACGAGAGGACCGGGATGGACGAACCTCTAGTGTACCAGTTGTCTCGCCAGAGGCAGTCGCTGGGTAGCTACGTTCGGTCGGGATAAACGCTGAATGCATCTAAGCGTGAAGCCCACTCCAAGATGAGATCTCCCAACCGCAAGGTAAGAAGACCCGTAGTAGACCACTACGTTGATAGGCTGGGTGTGTAAGGTCAGCAATGGCTTCAGCTAACCAGTACTAATCGGTCGTTCGGCTTGACCATCCATCTTTAATCTTTAGCAATCAAACGAGCTTGCGAGGATTCATGCAGTTGTCAATTCCGGTTTTTCCGGTGATTCTAGCGAGGGGGCCACACCCGTTCCCATCCCGAACACGGAAGTTAAGCCCCTCAGCGCCGATGGTACTGCCCGGGTAACTGGGTGGGAGAGTAGGTCATCGCCGGGATACTTAAAGCCTCGAGGCTCTCGAGGCTCTCGAGGCTTTTTTTTTGGCGAATCCCGGTGGCGGGGAACGGGAGCCGAACGGCGCCTGTCAGCCAAGATGCAATGGGTCTCTCGAACCGACCGTTTTCCTGTGGAACCTCCATCGAAGATGGTAATCTTATTTCTGAGACAGGAAACCGGCTTCTTGGCCGACCTCGGTTGTGGCTGAGGGTGCGGCGGCCGTCCGGGAGGGAGAAATGGCTCGAAGATGGTTGATGGTTTCAGCGTTGATCTGGATATTGGTGAGTGGCGCCGGGCAGGGATCGGCTGCGGCGGCCTCCGGCGTCCGTGATGAAACACCTCCGATTCCCGTGGAGGAAATCATCCGGGAATTCGCGGCCAAGGAATCCGAGTTTCGACGGGCGCGGGAGAACTATACCTACCGCCAGAGTGTGAGCATCGAGGTGCTCACCCTGGACGGGAGAAAAACCGGCCAGCGCTACTACACCTTGTCGGACATCCTGTTCGACAACCGCGGACGGCGGATCGAGAAGGTTCTGAGGGCGCCCCAGAGCACCCTGCGCAACATCCAGCTCACCCAGGAGGACCTGGACGACATACAGAACATTTTTCCTTTCGTCCTCACCACAACCGACATCGGCAAGTACAGCCTCTCCTATCTGGGCAAGGAGTTGATTGACGAGATCGACACCTATGTCTTCGAGGTCATTCCCAAGCAGATCCGGGGGAGTGAGCGTTATTTCGAAGGAAAGATCTGGGTGGACGATCAGGAATTGCAGATTGTGAAGACCGACGGGAAGACGGTCTATCGCATCACCAAGAAGAACCGGGATCAGCGGTTCCCCCGTTTCGAGACCTACCGGGAGATGGTCGACGGCGAGTACTGGTTTCCCACCTACACCCGTGCCGACGACGTGCTGGATTTTCCCGGCCAGCGCATTCGGGTCCGTGAGATCGTCACCTACAAGAACTACAAGCGCTTCGAAGCCGACGTGAGGATCACGGCCACCGAGGAAGTCCCCGACGAGTAGCGCCCCACCCCGACGACAGGGCGGATCAGCCAGGGGTGAAACAGCGCTGATTCGGGCTAGTTTGGCGCAAACCCACACGACCCCGGGCTTCCCCCTCCGTTTCCAAGGGGCCGCAACCTTCGTTGCCAAACGCGGCTGATCGAGGTGCCTCCGGGCTCTCCCGCAAGGCGACACGAGACCGCAGCTACGCTGCTCTATAAGGAAGACCTGTAGGAGAGGTTTCCTCAACCGACTGGCGCCAACCGCGGCTTGGCCGCTCTCTCCGAAATCAAGACACTGCTCGGGGGCGTTCCCACTGACTGGGTCGAGAACACCGTCTTTCTTCGTGTGTCTTCGTCGTCCTTCGTGGATTACTCTTTTTTGTTTTTTGTCGTTGTTTCAGGCAGGTGGCCCGAGAATCGCCGGCACAACTCCACGAAGGTCTTGAGCCCGAATCCGGTGGCTCCCGCCTGGTAGTACTTCCAGGCCTTGCCGAAGAGAAAAGGGCCGGCGATGTCCAGGTGGGCCCAGGACGCGCCCTCGGGAACGAACTCCTGCAGGAAGAGGCCGGCCGTAATGGCGCCGGCATACCTGCCGCCGATGTTGTTGACGTCGGCGTAGGGGTTCTTGAGCAGTTCCCGGTACTCATCCGGAAGCGGCAGTTCCCACAGCATTTCTCCCTGGCTCTTGCCGGAATCGATCAGGGCGCGGGTCAGGCTGGAGTCGTTGCCCATGATCCCGGCGTAGCCCGTCCCCAATGCCCGCACCACGGCGCCGGTCAGCGTGGCGATATCGACGATATGGGTCGCCGGCCACTCCCCGGCCCTCTCGAATCCGTCGATCAGGACCAGTCGTCCCTCGGCGTCGGTGTTGTCCACCTGCACCGACTTGCCGTTCCTGGGGACGAAGATGTCACCTGGTCGCTGTGCCCTGGCGTCGGGCATGTTTTCGGCCGTGGGAATGACCCCCAGCACGTGGATGTCGGGCTGCAGGCGGGCGATGGCCTTCATGGCGTAGAGGACGGCGGCGCTACCGGCCATGTCTCCTTTCATTTCCAGCATCCTGTCTCCGGGTTTCAGCGAGATCCCGCCCGTGTCGAAGGTGATCCCCTTGCCGACCAGGGCCAGGCGGACCTTGGATTTTCGGGCCGGCCGATACTCCAGGCTGACCAGCCTGGGCGGGTGAATACTGCCGCTCCCCACACAGAGTAGTCCGGCATGCTTCGCCTTGCGGAGACCGTTCTCGTCCAGCACCGAAACATCGAGTCCGTGCTCGCTGCCGATCTCCCTGGCCAGGTCGGCAATCACCTCCGGGTAGACCGTCGCCCCGGGCTCGTTCACCAGTTGGCGGGCGTCATTCACGCACTCGGAAATCAGGACCGTCCGGTCCAGACGCCGGCGGCACTCCGCCAACCCGGCGCCCGCAACCCAAAGCGTGACCCGAGCTCTGTCCCCAAAGCGGTCCTTCTCCTTTCGGTACTTGTCGAACCGGTATCCACCCAGGGAGACGCCCTCCGCCACCGATCCCACCATCTGTGGGGCGTCCTTGCCGTTCAGCAGAAAGGTCACTTGAGTCAGGTCGAGGTCGCGAGCCTGATCCAGGGCCCGGGCCGCCAGGATCTTCACTTTCTCGGAAAGATCGTAAGGCTTCACCAGGCTGGTGTGCTGGACCAGCACATGACGGGCCACCTCACTGGGGCTGGCGCTGAAGTATTCCCTCCTGATCCTGCCTTCCCCGTAGTCCCGTGAAAGCCTTTCCATGAGCTCTCCCAGGTTGGCATCGGCAGTTCGGCCGAGTTCACGCTCCTTGTCCAGCAGCAGCACCAGCAGGTCGGTCGGTTTCCGTTTCGGCAAGGTTGACTTGGCTTCGATTTTCATAAGGGTCTCCGGGTACAGGTTTGAGACAGTCCCAATTCCGCTCCCCATTATCGGCATCCGCCGAGGTGCCCGCAAACAAAAACCACGGTACGGTTTCCGGCCTGAAGTCCTGCACCGCATGGATCGCCGACTGCCGGACCGCTCCGAATTTCACTGCCTTTTCGGGGGTTTTTCGCTATCATACCGCCATGCTCTCGAAACGATTTTTGGGAATTCCCGCCGCGGGGCTTCTGGCCATTGCCGTTGCCGGCTTGTGCCTTCGGATCACGCCCTCCTCCCAGGGCGCTCCGGCTGAGACTTCCCCTCGGGTGGACTTTCTCCGGGATATCCAACCCGTCTTTCAGGCCTCCTGTATTTCCTGCCACGGCTCCGAGCAGCAGATGGCCGGGCTGCGATTGGATTCCAGGTCTCTGGCGCTTGCCGGCGGGCAGTCCGGCCGGGCGATCGAGCCGGGCGATGCCGATGGGAGCCTGCTCTTGCAGCGCGTGGCCGGCCTGGGCGACCAGGCCCGGATGCCCATGGGCGGGAAGCCGCTCGGTCCGGAAACCATCGAGCTCATCCGGGAGTGGATCGAACAGGGCGCCGACTGGCCGGAGACTTCCGGGGAAAACGGAGCGGCAGTCGAGCGCCACTGGGCCTATGTGTCCCCATCGCGTCCGGAGCTTCCGAAGGTGAGGGGCGCAAGCTGGGTGGTCAACCCGATCGACGCCTTTGTGCTGGCCCGCTTGGAAGCCCAGGGCCTGTCCCCTTCTCCCGTGGCCGACCGGGTCACTCTGCTTCGCCGTCTGAGCCTGGATCTGATCGGACTGCCGCCGACCATCGATGAGGTGGACGCCTTCCTGGCCGACGACAGTTCAGAGGCCTACCGCAATCAGGTGGAGCGGCTGCTGGGGTCGCCTCACTATGGAGAGCGTTGGGGCCGACGCTGGCTGGATGCCGCCCGTTACGCCGACTCCGACGGTTTTGAAAAGGACCTGCCCAGAATCGTCTGGTTCTACCGAGACTGGGTCATCGGGGCCCTGAACCGGGATCTGCCCTACGACCGGTTCATTGTCGAGCAACTGGCCGGCGATATGCTCCCGGGAGCTACCCAGGACCAGATGGTGGCCACCGGTTACCTTCGAAATTCCATGATGAACCTGGAAGGGGGCATCGATCCGGAGCAGTTCCGAATGGAAGCCATGTTCGACCGCATGGAGGCGGTGGGCAAGGGAATCCTGGGCATCACCATCCAATGCGCTCAATGTCACAACCACAAGTACGATCCCCTGACCCAGGAGGAGTATTATCGCCTCTTCTCTTTCCTGAACAATGCCCACGAGGCCAAGATCGCCGTCTATACGCCGGAAGAGCAGCGCCTGCGGGAAACCTTGCGCCGAGAGATTCGAGACGTCGAGCTGGAGCTGCAGCAAAGCCATCCCGACTGGCGAGCGCGGATGGACGCGTGGGAACGCAGCCTGGACCATGATCCGCCCCAATGGACGGTGGTTCAACCGGAGGTGGACGATTTTTCCACCCAGGGCCAGAGGTACCTTCCCCTGGAGGACGGCTCTTTCCTGGCTCAGGGGGCTACGGGCGGGAGCCACCGGGTGAAGATGACGATCAGGACCGATCATCGTCCCATCGCCGCCTTCCGCCTGGAGTTGATGACCGATGGCGACCTCCCCATGGGTGGGCCGGGGCGGTCCATCAACGGCACCTGCGCCCTGTCGGAGTTTGAAGTGGAGGCGGCCCCCACGGGCCATCCCGACCAGGTGCGCCCGGTGAAGATGGCCTCGGCCACCGCCGACATCGTTCCCGCTCCGCTGGAGCTGACCCCCACCGAAGAGGGCGGCGAGCCGCGGGTCATCGGACCGGTGGCCCTTGCCATCGACGGCAAGGAGGAGACCGCCTGGGGCGTGGACACCGGGACGGTCCTGCGCAACCAGCCGCGCAAAGCCGTGTTCCGGCCGGGACAGCCCATCGACCATGCCGACGGCACTCTCCTGACCTTTTATCTCACCCAGAAACATGCGGGCGGTGACGACCAGGGGACCGGGAACCGCAACCTGGGGCGCTTTCGCCTCTCGATCACCGGCGAGGCCGGCGCCGAGGCTGATCCTTTGCCCAAAAGGGTCCGGGAAATTCTGTCCATCGAGTCCGCCCGGCGCACCCCGGAACAGATCCGGGAGGTCTTCAGCTACTGGCGGACCACCGTGCCCGAGTGGAGCCGCTTCAACCACCGCATCGAGGACCTTTGGCGCCAACACCCCAAGGGGACCACTCAGTTGGTGCTCTCCGAGCGCCGCCGGCTGCGACCGACCCACGTGCTGGCCCGGGGGGACTTCCTTCGTCCCGGCAAGCGTGTCGGTCCGGGGGTGCCGGCCTTTCTGAACCCCCTTACGGAGAACGGTCCCGTCGACCGGCTGGCGTTCGCCCGTTGGCTGGTGGACCGCAAGGCTCCCACAACGGCGCGCACCCTGGTCAATCGGGTCTGGCAGGGGTATTTCGGCATCGGCTTGGTGCGGAGCAGCGAGGACCTGGGGAAGCAGAGCGAGCCACCCTCTCATCCCAAGCTGCTGGATTGGCTGGCGGTCGAGTTCATGGAGCGGGGGTGGAGTCTCAAGTCCCTGCATCGACTCATCGTGACTTCGGCCACCTATCGCCAGTCATCCCGGGCGACTCCCCAACAGTACCGCGAGGATCCTTACAACCGCCTGCTGGCCCGGGGCCCGCGATTTCGAGTGGACGCCGAGGTGGTCCGAGACATTGCTCTGGCAGCCAGCGGCCTGCTTCGCCCCGAGGTTGGCGGTCCCAGCGTCTACTCTCCCGCACCCAAGTTTCTCTTCGTTCGGCCCGCCAGCTTCAGCACCAAGGTGTGGGAAGAGGCCCAGGGACGGAACCGCTACCGGCGCGGGATCTACACGTTCCGCTACAGATCGGTGCCCTACCCCATGCTCCAGACCTTCGACGCACCCAGCGGAGAGGCCTCCTGCGTGCGCCGGCCTCTCTCCAACACGCCCCTGCAGGCTCTGACGACTCTCAACGAACCGGTCTTCCTGGAAGCGGCTCGCGCCCTGGCCCTGCGCACGCTGCGCGAAGGGGGAAACGACCGGGAGCAACGACTCACTTACGCCTTTCGCCGCTGCCTGGCGCGACAACCCACCCGGGCCGAGGTCGGCCGGTTGTCGGCTTTCCTGAACGAACAGAAGCGTCGCCTGGCCGACGGATGGATCAGCCCCTGGGATCTGGCCGGGTACGATCCCCAGGAACGCCCGCGGTTGCCGGACGGGACCACCCCGGCCCAGTTGGCCGCCTGGACGGCCGTGTCCCGCGTCCTGCTGAACCTGGATGAGACCATAAGCAAGGAATAAGGAAGACGCCATGAGCAATCAGGACCGAAACGGAATTATGGATCCCCGTGAGATCTCCCGCCGCTGGTTTCTGGCCCAGTGCGGCGTCGGCCTGGGATCGGTGGCGCTGGGCCAGCTGCTGGGAGAAACCGGCCTGGCCGCCGCCCGGCAGCTCGGCGGCGATCCCATGGCTACCAAGGCGCCCCACTACGCGCCCAGGGCCAAGAAGGTCATCTTTCTCTTCATGGCAGGGGCGCCCAGCCACCTGGAACTGCTGGATCACAAGCCTCAACTGACCCGGTTCGACGGGACCATGCCGCCCGCCGAGCTGCTCGAGGGCTACCGGGCGGCCTTCATCGACCCCCATTCCACGCTGCTGGGCCCCAAGTTCAAGTACAGCCGCCACGGCCAAAGCCATGCCGAAATATCGGAGGTGCTCCCCCACCTGGGTGGCGTCGCCGACGACATTGCCATTGTAAAATCCATGAGCACCGATGCCTTCAACCACGCCCCCGGCCAGATCCTGATGAACACCGGGTCCCAGCAGTTCGGCCGGCCCAGCCTGGGGTCCTGGATCACCTACGGTCTGGGCAGCGAGTCCCGGGACCTGCCGTCCTTCGTGGTCTTCAGCTCGGGCAGCAAGGGGCCCAGCGGCGGCAATGCCTGCTGGGGGAGCGGCTTCCTGCCCACCGTCCACCAGGGCGTGACCTTCCGCAATACCGGCGAGCCCGTGCTCTATCTTTCCAATCCCAAGGGTGTTGACTCCGGCCTGCAGAGGGATTCTCTGAACGCGGTTCGGGATCTGAACCGGATGCGGCTGCAGACGATCGGAGATCCTGAAATCGCCACGCGCATCAACTCCTTCGAGATGGCCTTTCGCATGCAGTCCAGCGTGCCCGAGCTCATGGATATCTCCAAGGAGCCCCAGTCCATCCTGGATCTCTACGGCGCGGAACCGGGCAAGTCATCCTTCGCCAACAACTGCCTGCTGGCCAGGCGCCTGGTGGAAAGAGGGGTCCGCTTCGTGCAGCTCTTCCATGAGTCCTGGGATCAGCACGCCAACCTGACCGAGAGGATTCAGGAGAACTGCCGGGACACCGATCGACCCTCGGCGGCTCTGATAAGAGATCTCAAGCAGCGTGGGTTGCTGGACGAGACCCTGGTGCTCTGGGGAGGCGAATTCGGTCGCACGCCCATGGTCCAGGGGCCTGAAACCGACGGCCGCGACCACCACCCCAACGCATTCGCCATGTGGCTGGCCGGTGGCGGCATCCGCCCCGGCACCACGTTGGGAGAGACCGACGACCTGGGCTTCAACGTGGTGAAGGACAAGGTGCACGTGCACGACCTGCACGCCACCATCCTCCATCTGCTCGGGTTCGACCACACCCGGCTGACCCATCGATTCCAGGGCCGGGACTTCCGGCTGACGGACGTGCACGGAACGGTGGTCAAGCAACTCCTCGCGTAGAAGGAGATCCCATGCTGAAGGCGTTTCCGGTTCTCATGGCGATGGCGCTGTCCTTGGCCGGGTGTGCCTCCGAGGCACCATCCCCTGCTTCGGAGGAAGCGGCCACGACGGAGCGACCACTGGGAATCTACTGGGTGGATGTCGACGGGGGAGCGGCCACCCTGATCGTCACCCCCGGCGGCGAATCGATCCTGGTGGACGCCGGAGAGGACAGGGACAGCCACGCCGACCGGATCCATCGGGTCGCCACTGAGGTTGCCGGCTTGACTCGGATCGACCATTTCGTGGCTACCCACTGGCATGGGGACCATTACGCCGGGGCGACCCGGGTGCACCAGCGGATCCCCATAAGGAACTTCTATGATCGGGGTTTCCCCAGCGAAAGCGACTATGCCGCCAAAGGCGATCTGAAGCGGGCGAAGGCGGGGATCGCCAAGTACAGGGAAACTACCCAGGGGCAATCCCGCACCCTCAAGCCCGGCGATGAGATCTCGCTGAGGCAGTCGGAAGGGCTGCCGAAAGTGGGGCTGTACTGCCTGGCCTCCGCGGGAGAGTTTCTGCCGACGGCCGGAAACATCTCACCCAATCCGTCCTGCGATGCCAGGACATCCAAACCAGCGGACCAGACCGACAACGGCCAGAGCGTGGTGCTGTTGTTGAGCTACGGCGGGTTTTCGTTCTTGGACACCGGGGACCTGACCTGGGAGTTGGAAGCCGAGCTGGTCTGTCCGGTGAACCGGGTCGGAAGAGTGGACCTGTTTCAAATCAGCCACCACGGACTGGATTCCAGCAACAACCCGGTCCTGATTGAGAGCATTCGGCCTCGGGTCGTGGTCATCAACAACGCTCCAAAAAAGGGGGCGGAACCCGAAACCATGAAAACCCTGATGGGGGTGGAGGGAATTGAAACCATCTGGCAGGTTCACCGCAACCTTCGGACCGGTCCCGAGTTGAATACCCAGCCGCAGTTCATCGCCAACCCGGAGGGGGAAGCCGGCCAGTTCATCAAGGCCTCGGTCCGGCCCGATGGCACCTTTACGGTGCAGATCGGCGGGGAAGGCACCCCAACGAGCTACCCCGGCAAGTCCTAGGAAAACTTCCACTGCTTCACCCTCGGCGGGTGGGCTCTCACCGCCTCCTCATTCACCTCGGTGCCCCAGCCCGGTCCGCTGGGGAGGTGCAGGTGACCCTCCGCGATCCTGGGGCCAACCGTCACCAGGTCGTCGTACCAGGGAACCGTATCCGGGTCGATCTCCATGATCCGCACGTTGGGCGCGATCGAGCAGAAGTGCGCGCTCATCAGGGTGGCCAGGGGGCTGTAAAAGTTGTGGGGGGCCACGTTTACCTCGTGGATGTCGGCCAGGGAGGCAATCTTCAGCGATTCGGCCAATCCGTTCCAGGGGACGTCGATGATGGCCACATCCATGGACTGCTGGTCCAGGTAGGGCTTGTAGTCGCGCCTGCCGAACAGGCACTCACCCGAGGCCAGCGGGATGCGGGTGCCGCGGCGAATCCACTGCAGCGCCTTGGGGTCCCGGCTGTCGATCTCCACCCACAGCAGGTCGAATGGCTCCATGGCCCGGGCCATCTTCAGAAAGCCCTCGGTCTTGAAGTTGAAATTCAGGTCGACCAGGATATCCATGTCGGCGCCGGCGCCCTCCCTGAAGGCTTCCAGTTGGTCGCACATGGCCCGCAGGACCGGCCGTTCCGCGTTCAGGGCCGGAAACTCGTCGACCAGGGAGAAGCCGGGGATGTGCAGGCGCGGCTTGCCGTCCAGCAGGAAAATGTTGGTTTTCAGAGCCGTGAATCCCGAGGCCGCCACTTCCTTGCCCAGGGCGACCACGTCAGCCAGCGTCTGCACCGGAGGAATACCCATCTCCTGGTGCCAGGCCACCCGGTAGGTACCGCAATGGGACCAGTAGAGGCGGATCCGGTCCCGCACCGGTCCGCCCAGCATCTCGCTGACCGAAATCCCCAGGGACTTGGCCTTGAGGTCCAGCAGCGCGTTCTCGACGGCCCCCAAGGCCTGCTGCACCAGGCCCCCGCTGGCCTGGCGCCTGAGGGCATAGAGCATGGCGCCGATGGCCTCGTAGGCCCGAGGGTCTCTTCCCAGCAGCGTGGGCGCCAGGTGTTCGATGACGGCCGACACCCCCATTCCGCCAAAGGACTCATTGAATTCGCTCCAGCCCGTGAGACCGTCGTCGGTAGTAATCTTGAGGTAGTCGAAGTTGCGGCATCCCGCATCGGCATGCAGGCATTCCAACCGACTGATTTTCATGGTCTCTCCTTTACCACTCGGCTATAATCAGCCGACTTTTGAGCTACCGTACTTGCAGCGCCCGTAGCTCAGCCGGATAGAGCGTCGGCCTTCGAAGCCGCAGGTCGGGGGTTCGAATCCCTCCGGGCGCGCCAGCTCTATTGAAAAATACCGGGCAACGGAACCTCCGCCCGTCGTCCCCGCCGGATCCATTGGCAGAAAGCCGGGAAAGGACCGGGGGAACCGAACGCAATTGTAACCCGGCCTTTCCACCAACATCGATCGCAACCACCCGCGATCGGGGAACCCATGGCATTTTCAGACCAGGAGAACCGGCCTGCCCTGTCCCAGGACGGCGCCTGCCGCGCCTGTCTGCTTGTGGCTCTGGCTTGCGGCCTCCTGATCCCGGTCTTGCTGGCCACCGGCGCAGCGCGGTTTATCGGACCGGCGGTCATTCTCCTGTTCAGCCTCCTGGCCATCGCCGTGGGCAAGAGCCGAAACTACTCCGCCTTTGCCTTCACGCTATGGGTGGCCGCCTTCGTGGCCGCGGCCATGTTCTATCCCGCCGCCTTTCACACCTGGTCCGGGTTCGAGCTCAGCACGCTGATGGTGCCGCTCATCCAGATCATCATGTTCGGCATGGGCACCCAGTTGACCCCCGGAGACTTCCTCAGGGTGTTCTCCTTTCCCAAGGCCGTGATCATCGGGCTGGTTCTGCAGTTTTCGGTCATGCCCTTTGTGGGGAAAGGGCTGGCAATGCTGACCACAACCGATCCGGAGGTCGCGGCCGGCATGGTGCTGATCGGCTCCTGCCCCGGGGGAGTGGCCTCCAACGTGATGACCTTTCTGGCCAAGGGGAACGTGGCACTTTCGGTCACCATGACCTCCTGCTCCACCCTGGCCGCACCGCTCATGACACCGGCCATGACCAAGCTCCTGGCAGGCACCTACGTGGAAGTAAAGTTCATTGCCATGATGGTGGCCATCATCAAGATGATCATCCTTCCGGTGGCTGGAGGACTGGTAGCCAACGCCATTCTGACACGGCTGGGAGCCACCCGCCCCAACCTCAAGCTGATTTCCACCTCCATTATGAGGGCCCTGCCCTTCGTCTCCATGTTCTCGATCTGCTTCATCATCGGGATCATCACCTCCCTGTCCCGCGACTCTCTGCTGGCCGGCGGCTTCGTGCTGACCATCATCGTGGCCGCGGTGATTCACAACGTTGTCGGATACCTCTTCGGCTACGGAGGCGCACGGGCGCTGGGCCTGGGGGAAACCGACTCCCGGACCGTGGCCATCGAAGTGGGCCTTCAGAACGGAGGCATGGCTTCGGGATTGGCGGTCAAGGTGTGGCAGAGCTCGATGGCGGCCCTTCCTTCGGCCGTTTTCGGACCCTGGATGAACATGTCGGGCGCCATGCTGGCCTCCTGGTGGTCCAGCCGGCCGCCGCGGGATGAAGCCGTGACTTCAGAGAAAACCCAACCGACCGCTCCCACCCCCGGCAGCAGCCGCTAGTCCCAGGTATAGACATCCGCAACGAATTTTTCGGTTGTTTCAGGCAGGCGCCTTCGGCTGCCTGTGCGGAACCGTCAGGTGGGGTCACTGCGCCAGCAGTTCCTCGATCAGCTTCTGGAAGGCGGGGTAGGGATGGGCTCCGGTCAACGTTCTCCGGACCCTGATCGTGGACTGGGTCTTGTCGGTCAAGCCAAAGAAGAAGGAGGGAGTCCCCCGGACCCCGACCCTCTTGCCCTGACTCAAGCCGTCCCGGACCTTTTGAGCGTATTTGCCGCTCTCAACACAGTCCAGCAGAACCTGGTTGTCAAGCTCCAAGCTGCGGCCATAGGCTCTGAGGGTCGCCTCGGTGAGGGATTGGGGGTGCCGGAACAACAGGTCGTTCATTTCCCAGTACTTGCCTTGGTCCCCGGCGCAGTGGGCCGCCTGGGCCGCTTTGGATGCCCCGGCGTGGGACGCCAGCGGGAAATCTGCAAAGACATACTTCACCCGGCCACTCTCGACGTACTCCTCCACGATGCGGGGGGCGACTTGCCGGTCGTGGCGCCGGCAGAAGAAACACTGGTAATCCGAAAACTCGATCATGGTCACCCTGGCCTCTGCAGATCCCATGAACGGCAGGCCCCGGATGCTGATCTCCAGGAAGTGGGCTTGGCCGGCTCCTTGGGCGGAGAAAAGCCTGCCGATTTGGAAGATGCCGTCCTCGGGCCGTTCCCCTTCCACCTGCGCCAGCCGGTCGGGCAAGGGGTCGGGCTCCCTGTTTTTCTGGGGGGCGGCCGTTTGCACGGTTCCCAGGAAGAGAGCCAGCGCCATCCAGC
This sequence comes from Acidobacteriota bacterium, assembly GCA_022826755.1. Classification (GTDB taxonomy): domain Bacteria; phylum Acidobacteriota; class Terriglobia; order Versatilivoradales; family Versatilivoraceae; genus Versatilivorator. Next base: position 108,850 of record JAJDUG010000077.1, on the reverse strand, counting down.
CGCGAAGATTACTCATGAGGTTGCTCCCACCTAATAGTCCGGTTCCGGCAGGACCACCTGGCGAACCAGCTCCTCCAGTGGCAGCTGGGACATGGCCCGAAGAGCGCCTCTCCAGTCGGCGCTGTTGTTCATTTGAGCGTTGAGAGCCAAGTGCCTTACGGCCGGTTCCGCCACCATGGCCAGGGCTTCCAGGGGCAGGCCGGACCGGTCGGCCGATTCGGCCAGCGTCAGCATCAAGTGACCCAATCGCTTGGAGAGATGGTGGGTCAGCAAGGAGTTGTTGTACTCTTCGTAGGGTGGTGGCGGGAGCCGTTTGCCATAGGTGCGGTCACTCAACTCGGATCCGGCAAAGAATCGGTCTTGATGGGAGGGAACCAGGGCTGAGGCGCGCTCCAACGCCTCCCGGATCGGCCCATTCCCCAGATGAGCGGCCTGCTTTTCTTCCCACAGGCGATTCCCCAGGAAGTAGAGATCGGAGGAGCTCAGCAGGGCGGTCAGGCTTTCCAGTTCCCGTGTGGCCACGGCCTCCAGCAACTGGGCTCTACGGGTCGGCCCCAGCAATCCCTCGACAATCTGCGCCAGGTCCTGTTGCACTTCCTGCTGCAGGGTTGACCGGGCCAGGAATTCTCGGGCCAACCGGATCTTCAATGCCACCAGGTGCATGGTGAGCGGATTGAGGTGTGTCCAGGGCAGGGATCTCACCCCGGATAGCTGTGCGGCCGCGAATCCCTCGACCACCGGGTCCGTTCCTATGGATTCCCCTGCTTCGGCCTTGACCAGTCCGATCTCTCCCGTCAGCGTTGCAATCTGGCACAGCGGGCCCCGCAGGTAGTTCCCGGTCTGGCGCCGCAACGTTTGCCGGGATGCCACGGGCCAGTAATTGCGCCCGCCGCTGCCAACGGCGACGTGGAACTGGTGCTTCCTGGTCAGCAGCGGATCTTCAGCTACCACCAGGTCCCGGGGAGAGAAGTAGTAGGCGTAGACCCACCCGACCAGGGCGTCCTTGAAACTCCCGCCGAGATGGCCGACGATTTCCTGAGACAACTCGGGAAGACGATCCGAACGGTTGCCGCGGCTGAGGTTGACGATCGCATTGTTCAGTTGACGGACCCACCTTGAGGTCCGGCCCCGCTGCAAAAAGACCGCATCGCCCCGCTGCGCGTCGGTCAACTGATTCTCGATTTGTTGCGCCAGTTCATGGAGTTCCCCGAAACTCCTCTTGAAAGTGTCCAGGACGGCCTGGTCCCGATCCCCCCGGACGGCGTGGGCCGCATCGTATAGCTTCAGCAGACCGGTCAGCGAGGGGACCCGCTGCAGCCGCAGGACCTCCTCGAGCCTCTTTCGATTCATCGAGCCGGCATCGATGGTGGCCCTCCGGCCGTTGGACTCGAATTCGACCTGCCTGGACCTGCCTCCGAGGGCCGCCATCAATTGCCCGTCGAGGCCGGCCGGCTGTGGCGCCAGGATCTTCGAGCGCCCGGCGTTGCTTCTCGCGTAGGATGACGAATCGCTGTCCGCTGGGGGAGGCGGGACGGGCAAAGCCTGCTCCAGGCGCCGCAGGACAGCCACCGTGGCCCCGGCGAATTCCGCCTCGGTCCTGGCGCCGGCGAACCTCTGGCAGAAAGCATCCAGAATCGAGGCAATTTCAGATTCCTCCAGTGCACGGTTTTCCGAAAGGAGCACCAGGGTCTGGAGCAATCCGTGAAACAGTCCCAGGGTGTCGTTCAAGCTGGTGAGGTCCACGTCCTCGACATTGCGGGCTGCCTGGAAGAACCGCTGCAGTTGCTGGGTGGAGGGGCGCGGCAAAGACGCCAGATAGGGGAATATCTCACGATACTTGGGATAGTGCGTGGAAAGCAGCAGGGCGGCCTCTTCCGACATTGGATGATCCCAGTGGCGTTCCAGGTGCACCACCGCCAGAAAGTTTTCCGCCATGCTGAACTTCTTCATGCCGAACTGATACTCCACCAGGGGCATTCGAAGCAGAATTTCGTCCTCGGCTTCCGGGGAGACGGCCGGGGCGGCCAGGCCCGCGGTTGCTGGGATCTCGTCCGGCCTGCCCGACCATCCATGTGAAACCGTCCAGACCCTGGCGCTTCCCGGGAAGCGAACCCGTCCCTGCCCATCGAGAGGCAGTTCCCGCACCAGGGTCCTGAAGGGGACGCGATGGTTGACGATGCGCCGCTTGGCTTCCTCGGAACCCGTGAAGGGAAAGGCTGCATAGAACTTGGCCAATCGGCCCGGACTGCTGGTGAAAAAGCGCTGGTTCGAGTCCGGCAGGTTGATGAGCGTGTGATAAAAGGCCAGCGGCTTGCCATTGTCCTGGCTGAAGAGGCGCCGCACAAAGCGCTTGGGTCTATCGGGGCGGGTCCCCAGGAGCGACTCCCAGGCCGGCGCCGCGGCGGCCCCGCCGGGTAGAAGCAGCCCTCCCTCGCGGACGGACAAGGCTGAACCGTAGGCCAGAAGACTGTTCGGGTGTACCTCCAACAGTTCCCGGCTGGTGTAGGTCTCCACCACCAGGCGGCGGGCCTCATCGTTCATTGCCGCCAGACCCGCGTAGAGCCGGGCGGAAGGGATATTCTCCACGAACGCTCTCAAGAGGCCTCCGACCGGGCGATTTCCGTCAAAGAAACGCCTCAACCAGAACCGTTCTTCGAAGATGATGGGTACCCTTTGATCGCTGAACGTCAACCGGTAGGAAGCTCCAGCCTCCAGTTGCGACTTCATTTCCATCTCGTCCACGCCCAGGGCCGAAGAGAAGGTCTGTCTGAGTGCGGCCAATTCATCGGTGCCCAACTCCACCCGGGTCTTTCCCTCGGACCGTCTGATGGTCCACCCCAGGAGGGCCAGGACCTCGCGGGTCTTCCTGAGACGCGACTCGTTCCCGGTCTCGAGCAGGATCTGAAACTCCAGCTTCTTCGACCGGGCATGGGACCGCAGAGCCGCCACCGAGTCGAAGTAGTAGCGCAGCGCCTGCACGTAGCCGGCCCCGGCCTTTCCGTAGGTTCGGCGTATCAGGTGGGAGACGAAGTCGGAAGCGAAGGTTTGGGGGGGCGTGTCTTCCCGCAAGCCGGCTGCCCGCGCCAAGCCCCGAACTCCGCCGGGAACCACCAACAGGCCTTTCTTCGACCCTGTTCCAGCGATCGGATCGATGGCCGGGATATCCCCCCTGCCCAGTTGCTTCAGACGCGCCGACATACTCGCGGCCCGGGCTCGATCTCCGTCCCGCAGGGCTACCAGCAGGCCTCGTTCCAGCACCGGCTCCACTCGATCCGAACCGGCTTTCTCGGCCTCCAGAACCTCGGCCAGGCTCTCATAAGCTTCGGCCGCCCGATAACCGAAGACATCCCGAACCCGGGCCAGCCTGGCCAGGACGTCGACGTTTCCGGGGAAGGTGGCGGCCGCGGTTTCGACCGCCCGCCGCATCTCCGGGATCCGGTGGCTTCGCTGCAAGAGATCACACTGGAACTGGTGAAGTTCCACCGAGCGGGGGGCGACCTGCAGCCCCTGGTGCGCGGTGACCAGAGCTTCATCGATCTCGCCCAGATTCATCTGAACCCGAGCCAGCCCCACATAGGCGTCCGGCAGTCCCGGGTCGACATTCAAGGCCTTGCGATAGAAGTCGAGCGCCTGGTCGTTCAGGCCTTCCCTTTCGCAGAAGCCGGCAAAACGCATCTGGAGCCCGGGAGCATCGGGGATCTTGCCGGCGGCCTCCTGCAGTGCCTCCCGGGCCTGGTCTTTCCGATCCCTCGCCAGGTGGATTCGGGCCAATCCAAGGTGTCCCTCTCCCAGTTCCGGCCTGAGCTCGACGGCTCTGCCGTAGGACTTGAGAGCCTCCTCGGCCCGGCCCGACTTCTCCAGCAAACTGCCACGACGGGCGTGGAGGTCGGCTCCCTCCGGAAAGCGCTGCAGGGCGGGACCGATCTCCAGCAGCCCCCGGGCAATCTCTCCCTGCGCCTCCCGGATCCCGATGAGCTTCGCCAGCACGGCCGATCCGCCCGGATCGGCATTCATGGCTCTCCGGTAGGCTTGCTCGCTCTGCTCCCAATCTTGAAGGTCGAAGTGGAGGTCTCCGATCTCAGTGAAGATGGAGGCGTTCTGTGGCATCAGCGAGGCCAGGGGGGTCATCAGTTGCAGGGCGGTTCTCAGCTCGCCCTGCCGGCGGTAGACCCCTGCGGCGAACCTCAAGGTGGGCGGATGAAAAGGGTTGAGGTCGAGGGCTTGCCTGAGCGAAGCCTGGAGCATTTCGCCGTTCCTTTGAGCCGCCGCCTGGCGAGCATTGCGCAGGGAGCTCAGGAGCCGGGCGAAGTCTCCAGGCAGGACCGTGCCGCCATCCAGCGACCGGGACAGCGCCGGGAACTCCGTCACAACCTGCCCGTCCGTCCGGTCCACCAGCCGGGCCCGGTACTGAACCACTCCCTTGGGCAGGGCGACCTCTGGCATGGGGATCTCGGTGCAGGAAGCCGGCAGCAGTGCCCGGGTCAACTCGCCCACCGTTTCTATGACGGAACCGCAGGTGGATCGGGCGACGGTGGTCCACACCCCGTCGCCGGCAGCAGTTTCCTCCGAGGTCCCTTCGCCCTCCGATGCTTCGGCGGTGGGCGTTGGATCGCCGGGGATCTCCCAATAGACCAGGCGGACCTTCTGCCGGCCGAAGCGGTCGGCCAAGTAGGCAGCGCTATAGGATTTCAGTTCCGGGTCGGCGATCTCCGTATCCGGAGCGATCAGGATCAGGGTTTCCCACGGGACCGACGGCGCCGGCAGATGTTGTCCCGCTTCCTGGTAGAGGCCGACCGCCCGTTCATCCTTTCGGGGCGGCGGCTCTGTCTCGCCGGCAGATGCGCCCTCGCGGCCGGATCTCAGCCCGGCCAGGTCGTGCGGCAGAGCTTCCGCAGAGGTCTCCCAGGAGCTGAGCCTGCCGTCGGCCACAACGTGAAGCCGAAATCGAGCCAGCCGGTCCTCCAGCACCGCCAGTTGGCGCGCCCTGCGCTCGACCTCCTGCCAGGTCCGCTCGGAGTAGCTGCCGGGGAGCAGCAGGACCGAAATCCTCGCCGGGAGCTCGAGGGGTGCTGCCGTCACCACCTGGGCCCCGGCGAACGTCTGAAACTGGTAGCGGTTGTCGTCTCCGGACAGCACCCGCGGAGACAGGAAAGACCCGGCCAGGTGCAGGGAAATCGTCCCCCAGGCAAGCACCAGTACAGGTATCCAGACCAGGGCGGCTGCGGCCGCCGGCCGCACCAGGCGGAAGGGGCGAAGTCTCGACCGTTGTCGGCGAAATGGGATCATGGGAATGTGTCGGGAGAAATAGGGAGCGACCAGACCACCCATTCTATGCCGGGGATGGGGATTATTCAACGGAAGAAGCGCCTTGCAACAGATTCGGAGTTATTGGAAGGAGTGGGTGGAGGGCGGGATTCCGGATGAGATCATCGGGGCCTCTCCCGCTCCTACGAGGCTTCCGCTGTCCGGGAAGGCCGGTCCAGCAAGTGCCAGAGGAACCCGAGCAGGGAAAGGGCGCCGATGGTGATGGGGATGACCCAGATCCCCTGCTCCAGGGTCCCGCTGTGGTCTCCCACAAAGCCGATATAGTAGGGTCCCATGGCCGCGCCCAGGTGCCCCAGAGCCTGGGTGATTCCGAAAGCCCTGGCGGCCTGGCGGCGGAATCGCAACGCCGTGAAGGACTGCAGGGAGATGGCGTCGCCGCTCATTCCCATCCCCGCCACGAAGGTCATGGCCAATGCGAGCTCGTAGCTCCCACTGAGAATGGTCAGGACATAGAAGGTGGCTCCCACTCCGGCGCTGCAACCCAGCAGGATGCGCTCGGGGATGCGCCCGCCCAACCAGGTCCAGATCACCCGTCCGGCGATGAAGCCGGTGATGTTGACGGCAATCATCGTTCCTACCTGGGTCTCGGAGAGAAGCAGGCGCTTTTCGAATAGCCGCCCCAGCCAGACCACCGCGCCCATCTGTCCGATCCCGTGCAGGGTGAACGCCAGGCCGATAAGCCAAAGCGAGGGGGATAGAACCAGACCCCGACCGGCCGAGGGGTCGCCCCCGTTTGCCGCCGCGGGGGTCCAGTCCGGTATCGAGGGCACCGTCAGACGGGTCAGCAGATAGAAGCTCATCAGGCCGGCGTAGGGAATCCACCAGGGCCAGCCTCGTTCCAACCAGGCATGATCCACGTAGGCACCCAGGCCCAGCGGAGCCAGAGTGCCGCCAATGGCCATGGTCAAGGCCAGGGCGGCAAAGACCCGTTGGCGGGATTCCTGAAATTGGTGGGCCGTGATGGTGGCATAGACCACGGTGAGCCAGACCTGCCCCGCCCCCATGAGGACGGCGCCGGCTTGGGCCATGAGCCAGTTCTGGGCGCCCCCCAGCAAAAGGAAGCCCAGTCCGCCGACGGCCAGGCCCCGTTTCACCGACGCGGCCGGACCTCTGCGATGGGTGACCTGCCCGGCCAGGATGTTGCCGGCAAGGGCGCCAAGGAAAAAGAGCGCCTCGGCCCTGCCCTGCATTTCATAGCCGGCCTGGAACAGCTTCTCGAAGACCTTGAAGGTGACCGGCAGCAGGTTGATGGTCATGCCCACCAACAGGCTCAAGCCGATCGAGAACCAGAAGAGCCTGTTCCCCGTCGGAAGCGGAGGCCTGCCAGGGGGTGAAGCGGGAGGGGAAATGTCGGAAGGTCGCTGGTCCACTTCAGGCTCTTGGGGTCCAAGTCCAGCGGAGCCTAGCAGAGGCCGGTCGAGATCGTCAACCGGGCGGCGAAGGGTCCCGGGTCCCGCTCCTTCCACCCGCTCTCCCTGGAATCTTTGCAGGGTACATGCTATAGATTACGCCGCCATTCGGCCCCTGGCCGCCGGGAGAATGCAGCGTGCCTGCCCAAGAAAAGACGGACTATCCGGAAGCGCTGCTCGACCTGGAGGCGATGATCCGCGAGCTGCACCAGCTTGGTAGGAATCTCTGGTGGAGCTGGAACCCGGATGCCCGGGAGATATTCGCCGAACTGTCACCCCTGGTCTGGCAAGCCTCCCGTCACAACGCGGTGGCGGTCCTGGGGGAGGTCTCCAAGGCGGAATTGAAGTCGCGCCTGATGGACAGGGACTTCGCCGCCCGCACGCGGGGGGTCCTGGCCGCCTTCCACCAGTACCTGACTCGCGAGCGGACCTGGTGCTCGGCCTACGCGGCTCCTTTCCTCGAGCACCCCGTCGCCTACTTCTGTGCGGAATTCGCCCTGCACGAGTCTCTCCCCATCTATTGCGGAGGCCTGGGAGTGCTGGCGGGGGACCACGCCAAGTCGGCCAGTGACCTGGGGGTGCCTTTCGTCGGGATTACCCTGTTCTACCGGCAAGGCTACTTTGAGCAGCTTGTCAGCCGCAACGGCTGGCAGGAAGAGCACTACCCCTCTCTCAACAGAAACAACCTGCCGCTGGAGCCGGTGTTGGACAGTCAGGGCAAGCCGCTGCTGCTTTGGATCGAATTCTCGCAGAGCCGGATCTGGTTTCAGGCCTGGAGGCTCAGGGTGGGCCGCGCCGCCATATACCTTCTCGATACCGAGCTTCCCCAAAACGACAGCGCCTACCGCGGCCTCACCTCCAGAGTTTACGGCGGGGACATGACAACCCGCATCGGCCAGGAAATGGTCATGGGAATCGGCGGCGTGCGCCTGCTGCAGGCTCTGGGAGTCACTCCGGCCGTTTACCACTTGAACGAAGGCCACTCCGCCTTTCTGGCCTTGGAGCTGCTGCGCCGGCAGCTCGAGTCGGGCTCCGATCTCGAGGAGTCGGAGACCTGGGTGCGGGACCGCTGCGTGTTCACGACCCACACCCCGGTGGCCGCGGGTCATGACCGTTTCAGTCCGGAATTGATGGAATACGCCTTTGCCGGCTACCGGTCGCTGCTGGGCGTGGAGGCTCAACAGTTCCTTGGCTACGGCCGCACTCGACCGGAGGATCCCAAGGAGTATTTCTGCATGACCGTGCTGGCGCTCAAGATGTCGAGAGGAGCCAACGGGGTCAGCCGGCTCCACGGCCAGGTCAGCCGGGAGATGTGGAAGGACCTGCTGAATTCCCCGACCTACCGGGGACCGTCCATCGGGCACGTCACCAATGGCGTCCACGTGCTGGGCTGGATGTCTCGGCCTGCGCGGCGCTTCTGGAAACGGCACCTGGGACCGGAGTGGGAGACCCGCTTGACGGACCCGGACCTCTGGAGGGTGATTTCAGACGAGGAGGCGATCAGCGACGAGGAGATCTGGGCGCTGCGCTACCACCTCCGCCGGAAGTTGGTCGAATTCGTCCGCAAGCATGTGCCGGACACTTTCCCCGCCGGCGGTGCCGAGAGAGCCCGGGCCTTCGACACCATGCTCTCGCCGGATGCGCTCACCATCGGCTTTGCCCGGCGTTTCGCCACCTACAAGAGGGCCCCCCTGATCTTCAGCGATCTGACGCGAATGGCCGAGATGATCAACGACCCCGAACGCCCCATCCAGTTGATCTTTGCCGGGAAGGCCCATCCCCGGGATGTCAGGGGAAAGGAATTCATCCGGCGCATCCTCGACATCTGCCGGCGGAGCGAATTCCTGGGCAAGGTCGTCTTCCTGGAGAACTACGACATGAACGTGGCTCGCCAGGTGATCTCGGGTGCGGATCTCTGGCTCAACACGCCCCGCCGTCCCCTGGAGGCCAGCGGAACCAGCGGCCAGAAGGTGAGTGTTCACGGGGGATTGAATCTGAGCGTCCTGGACGGCTGGTGGAGGGAAGGCTATGACGGCACCAACGGGTGGGCCATCGGGGGGGATGAGCACCCGGCCGACGAAGCCGCCCAGGACAAAGCCGACCTGGAGTCGCTTTACCGGACTCTGAGCCGGAACATCATCCCGCTGTTTTTCGAGCGGGACTCTCGGGGGATCCCCAGGGGCTGGATCGCGAAGATTCGCCGGGCCATGCAAACCCTGGTCCCGCGGTACAACACCGACCGCATGGTGACCGAGTACGTCACCCGCTACTACCTGCGCAGAAGCAAGGCGGATGGCGCAACCCGAGACACCCCCGCGAGTGGCTGTCGAGCCTGAGGCGGTTCGCCTTTCCGCGCGCGAACGGATGATCCAATCCACAATGCGGAGTCGGATAGGGAGTTGCGGTCTATGGTACGCATCACCTGCCCTCCCTGGGAAATGGTCAGTCCAATTGTCGGTGGGCGGAGCCGATGGATGCAAGACCCGCGTGCGGTCTGTCGCCAATAAGAGATCGCTGTGAGGCCCATGCGCCTGCGCCGTGCTCTATCCCAGGCACAAAAATGGCCCGGTTCACCAAACGCGGTGGCGAAAACCGGGCCGTACTTGCAAGGGTCCGGCCCCAGGGCCGGGCTCTGCGATTATTTGGGGCTGAAGGGCAGCGATGAATGATGAAGATTGATCTTCAAATCGCCGTCAACAAGGATGTAGCCAAAGGTGTACTCAACCTTAGTCTCCTTACCGTCCGGGCCTTTGAAGTAGTAGTTACCCATGGCCATTGCGGAGGTGTCGTTGGTGTAGATGCCGTTGTTCTCCCACCGAACATTGGTCCAGCCCGAGATTGCGAACCCTTTGTCCTCCGTACCGTCTTGCCCAATGAAATAGCTCAGAGCTTCGTCAAATGTTTCACGGAACTGATCTTTCGCTGCCATGGTCGGCTTGAACATGACGTTGGTCTTGCCATATGCATAGAGGTTATTGATGTGTTCCGTCGCGCGGGCGGTGTAGTCGCCGCCATCGGCATGAACCTTGGCAATCGCGACAATTCCCTCGCCCCAGGATTTCTGTGCATCAATGACAGTCTGTTTGGAGATCGGTTCCACTGCACATGACGTCGCAATGGCGGCAAGGGCGAGGCCAGAGGCCGCGGTCAGAACAGGATTTAGCTGACTCTTCATGATGGGTGTCCTCTCTTTCGCGAAATCGACGAGATCGTGGGCTCGGGGCCAACTATAACAATCGTTTCACGCAGCCATTTCAATAGCCGCGACGCGACTTGCGGCAGAGATGCGATTCCGGAAGGGTCCAGTTCCTGACTTGCCGCTCCTTTCGGTTCTTCCCGTTCTTTTGCCGCGTCCGGCGATTGAAAGAGTAAGCGGCAAGCGGTCGCCCTGTCAAGATCAGGAGGGAAAGAAGCTCGTGTTGGCCTCCATAGCCCGCATTTCTCACCAAAACGCACCTGTATTGTTAGAAACTTTTTATTTGCAATACGTTATGGGTCCTTTCGGGGGTGGCAAGAAAATCAGACGGTGCTGGGCATGCCCTGGCTTGTCTTTTTTCCTCCAGCGCGCACATGCTCCCTCGACCGTAGAAACCGCTACGCTCTTCGGTCGCGAGCACGCGCTGGAGAAAAAAATCCTGCGCCATGATCATGCCCCCTGGTGAGAAATGCGGGCTAGGGTCGTCCACAGGCAGTCGACGGCACTTCAGAAACGATCACTTCCTCGAGCTCACCAACACCTGGAGGCCCTCGCTGCGCAGGAAATGACCCGTTCAGGATCCGGCTTCTCCGGCGGCATCTCCCGCGGAAATGCCGGTTAGCCCCGGCCCGCGTCCAACTCAGCGCCAAGGCAGTCCATGAACTGACGGGCGGTGCGCCCCGAACGGGCGTTGTAGCGCTGGGCCCATTGCAGCGCGCGCCGTTCCAGGTCCCCGGGTTCCAGGGTCAGGCCGCGCCTTCCGGCCATGGCGTGAACGATGGCCAGGTACTGCTTCTGGTCGGGAGCCACAAAGGACAACTGGATGCCGAAGCGGTCGGCCAGCGAGACTTTTTCCTGCAGAGTATCCTGGCGCCTGATCTCGTCGCCCTGCAGATCGTTTCGGTCCGAGAAGAACTCCCGAATCAAGTGGCGGCGGTTGGAGGTGGCGTAGACCACCACGTTGCCGGGGCGCGATTCCAGGCTTCCTTCCAGCACGGCCTTCAAGGTCTTGTATTGAGTCTCTCCTTCCTCGAATGACAGGTCGTCCACGAAAACGATGAAGTGCTGCGGTCTCTCCCGCAGCAGGCTCATCACGCGGGGAAGGTCGTTCAGGTCGTCGCGGGAGACTTCCACCATGCGCAGGGAGGAGCCGGCAAAGCGGTTCAGGAGCGCCTTGATGGCGGATGACTTCCCGGTCCCACGATCTCCGTAGACGAAGACGTTGTTGGCCGGGTGGCCCGCCAGGAAGTATCCGGTGTTCCGGACCAGCCACTGCTTCTGGTCCTCGTACCCCACCAGGTCTTCCAGGGTGATGGGGTCGGGTGAGGCAATGCCCAGCAACGCCCCGCCCTGAAGTCGAGGGTCCCAGTGAAAGGCCTGAAACTCGCCGAAGATTCCGGTGCCGTTCCGGGAGTAGAAAGCAGCCAGCTCCGGCGCCACAGAACCCCAGTCAGGCGTCCGGTCGAGCCTCCGCTTCATCTCCAGGCGTTGGTCGGAGAGCGGCTCGCAGGGGGCATCCTCGGCCCGCAGCCGGTCCCAGCCCGGCCAGGCTCCATCCCAGCCGATCATCCGGAAGGCGGCCGCCACCTGCTCGCTCTGCAAGGAATAGAGCTCTCGCAGCCGGTCCAGGTCCGCTTCCGCCTGAAGGACTATGGAAGCACCCAACCGGTCCAGGCCGTGACCCTCGGCCCCTCGGGAAAAGGGATTCTCGTCGCGCAGCACCAGGTTCAGCAGGTGGTTCTGCCAGGGAGTGCCCACGGCCATGTCTCGCCCGACAACGGCTTGCGAAGCCAGGCCTGAAAAAAAGGAGGCGTAGCTGGCGGAAACTCGCCTGGACACCTTGACGGTGTGGAGCCGGCTGCCGGCGATTCCTCCCAGGAAATCGAGCAGAGCCGCCACCACCGGGTCTCTCAGGACGGACCGGAAGAGCACCAATCGATGCACTTGTCGAACCAACGAGCGCAGGGATTCGATCGCATCGTCCACCTCGGAATCCAAGACCGGTCCCGCTCGCTTTCTCATCGGATCCTCCCTCCGAACGTCGAGAGAACTTAATCGTTTGGACCTGGATTGTCAATTGGAGGGACTCGCCCACCGGCAGCCTCGTCACGCTCCCGGCATGAAGTGAGTAGGATCCACTTCAGTCGGCACAACTACCGTGAGCGAAACTCGGCAAGGCGCGTATTTTGGACCAGTTGGTGCATATTTTGCATAGTGAAGACCTTGCCACGAGTCGCAATCAGTAGCTTCTTCATGTCTTGTCGGCGCACACCGAAGCCTCGTCCCGCGATACAGGCAACCACTTCGAATCTGGGTTGATCGACCGCTCTGCCTTCCAGGCTAAGCGAGCCAAGATGCTGCACCCGAGTTACCTTGTCCCGAGCGGTGCCATCGTCCTCTGTGAGCTTCGCTTCGACTAGCACTTGGGGGTTGTACTCGTTTGGGATCACGAAGTCCGGGGCCTGGTCAAAGCCTGGCAGACTCTCTGCTCGCCTGGTCTTGCGAAAACTGATTCCCGTTCGCGAAAGTACTTCCTCAATCGCGTTCTCGACGATGTTACCTACCAGTTCACTAATAGAGTCACGATGTCCTGCAAAGGGACGGCCGAGAAGACGTTCGTAAAGCAGCATGGAATAAGGCACGCCCAGGTCCGCCGATGATTGGAGGCTGACGAGTCCCGCGCTGGTGTCGGCCTTTTCGAGCCTGTGAAGGGTATCGGTAGATTGTTTGGAAATTCCGGATTACAAGGCGTGACAGGCGGCAGTGATTAATGCGCAAATACGCCTTTCGGTCACGCTTCCCTTCATCGGCAACGGCGCGCACGGCTCCATACGAATGTTACGGTCGATCGTTCGTGCGGCACCCTGCGTTAGCTCGACACCGGTGTGCCGACTGGCGTAGTAGGCCCACTCGGGCGGGGTGAAACCCAGCATGCAACGAAGAACGACGAGGGCAATCGGTGTTTCGAGAATGACCGGAAGGATGGCGTCCAGCGTCACGGTCCGGAAGCCCCCAGTGCCCCGCTTCAGTGCTTCGTACCCGGACTCGAACACGGGGAACTCGACGAACCCCTCGCCCTTGGGCATGACGAGAAACTCCGACTCCAAACAGCCAAAGACAGCATCGACATAGGTGTCCAGATCGGATTGGAGTTCGTCGAAACCGACCTCAAAAGGGAACGACATCAGGTACTCCTTCCCCAATCCTGTTCGGCTTTTGTGCAAGCAACGGCAAGTCTTCCATTGCTTCGCTTGGTGACGCGCGGCGCGCAAGCTGATCGGGATCTCCATAAGATCCCATCTCGGCGCGAAACAATGCGATCTTTTCGGTTGTCGAGTTGGACCGCTTCCAGGTCTCGCGAAGCTTCCACACAGCAATCCGTGTCAGGTGACCGAAAACGATGCACCTGGTGTCGCCATGGGAGGGCCTCCTGCCGGTGGTAGCGAGGTCTGTCAGGTCCTGACTGACGATCTCGACCAAGCGGTCGGGTGAGTCGAATAGCCACGTTCGGCGAGTCGTGCCGGATTTCCGGCATACGAAAACGGTGTCGATGATCGACGAGGTTGTGCCGTGTATGTGAATCGAGCCTCCCATTTCTGCGGGGCACGGCAACGATGCTGAGCAAACGACACCTGCGTCCAGGATAGCCACGCCGACAGCGCAATAGGCTTCGAGCCGGTTGTGATGATAGGTGAACACCAGTGGAGCGCCTGGCTTCAGGGCACCCACCATGCGTGAGTAGACATCGGACAGCCCTTCGGTAAATCGCTCCAATCCACGACCCTCAGTCACATTGCCGGTCAACTCATACGGTGACCGTGTGAACGGACGGTTGAAACCTTCCGCATCCTTTCCGACGAGGCGACGGAGCCAGACGTAGCAAAAATCCATCAGCTCGCCATACTGCACGTTGCCGAAGTATGGAGGGTCCGTGAACACGCCATCGAAACTGTCGGGAGCAAATTTGTACTCTGTTGCACTCCCGCAACGAATGGAAACCTTGCGGGGGGTACCGTTGCGGCTTTCGCCGATCTGCTCACCCTCAATCGGAATCCGGATCTTTCGGGATCCGGTTTGACGAACCTCGTAGGGTGCTTCGCAATATCGTTTTGCCTTGACGTACTTGTCCACGATGTTCGACCAGCCTCCAGAGCCGACGCTTAAGCCAACACGATTCGAAATACCAAGCAAGTTGGACTCGCACTGGACCAATCCGACAGGGAATCCGTGCACGGAGAATATGTCAAGAGACTTGAGGCTCATCGTATCGTATCGACACAACATGTTCTGATAGCGCAGCAGGTCGGAAAGATTTGTTGCAAGTGCATGGCGCACCCGTTCGTCCTCGGTCTCGGCAATCAGCCGGCAGCTCAGTTCAAGGCCAAGCAGTTGACGCGGATTGAACATTTCCCGGTAGCGGTTGTAGCCCCACCGATGCAGCCGAGCCGTTTCATCTCCGGTCGGGATTTTCTCGTCGGGTACAAAGCGGGGTTCCATTTGCTGCCATCGTCTGGTCGCGTCCGCCATTCGCGCCAAGTCTTCGGCATCAGGTTTCTTGAAGAATCGGCCCTTGTGTTTCGCTTTGCGTTTTGGGTTGTGATACTCGATTGCGACGAGGCGGTGGTCAAGTGGTTTCCGGACTACCCCGGGATAGGGGTTGATATGTCCGCAGTGCGGGCAATGGCAGCGCCCGTGGTGTGCTGGCCCTCCCTGGTGAAGTGCGGTTCCGCACGTAGCACAATCTCCGGGGTTTTTTGGATCGTCAGCTTCGGTGAGGTCGCCACATGTCGGACAGAGCAGAACATTCTTTGGGTGACGCCGATTCTTGGCGACAAGGTAACCAGGAAAGAGATCGAACGGCCTGCCACAGGCTTTGCAATCGAGCACCTTGACCCAGAGAAAGGATTTCACAGGTACATCAGCGTCGCCATAGTGCGGGCAGGATGTTCGGTAGAATCGGTCGATCTCGTCCCGGAGCGCCGCCATGAGTGCATTGGCAGCCCTCGCGTAGACCTTTAGATCAAGGTGTTCGATCTCTTCACGGACGATCCAGGTGGACATTGGGTTGACGTCAATGCCCTGCACATTGCATCCGAGGCGGTTGGCTTCGATGAGTGGCGTCCCCCCACCCATAAAGGGATCGGCGATGCAAAGGCCGGGAAAATCGTTTGATTGAAAAAAGACCTCATCCAGACGGCCCTCCCCGAATTCCGCCAGCATCAGGCCGCGAAACAAGGTTCCCGGCCGGCGGGCGAACCACTTGTGGACACCGATGATCGGACGATAGTTCTGCTGGATCTGTTTTTCCTTGAGCGCCATTCCGGCGATCAGGGAAACATCGAAGCGCTGCTCGATGCTCATCGCGGCTCCGTCCCGTGGGGCTCGATCGGGTTTTCCCCTCGGCGATGTCAGCGGTGTCCCAACATCAGTGGCCCGGTCAGGTAGGCACAGTTAATCCATGGATTGGCGCACTACTCCTGAAACGGAAGCATGCTTCCCATTGGCCGGCTCCACTGGACGTAGGTTATTGGTCACCGTACATTCCGTTCGTGCCGTGTCTTTTCCATGTCTTCCCAACAAGCCCGGAGATTCAGCGATTTCTGACGGACGAAGCTATCCCAAGACTCAAAGCATTGCACAGATGCCTTTCTCGGCTTAGGCGCATTAGGAGTACGTTTGAGCTTTCCAGCCAATAGGAACAAGCTCTCATCTATTCTCCTCGTCATCGGGTAGGGTTGGTGGTTAGGAATGAACTTGGGATCGAGAAACCCGGCCGTGATGTTTTTTGGAACTCTTCGGCTGTTGTCCTTCCAGTGCTTTTGCTCTTTGTCATTCTTGGCAGTGATCCTGCCACTTTCGAACGCTAACAACCACTGACAGAATTCCTCCCTCAGAGTCTCAAACAGGCCCTTCGAAACGATGACCAAGTCTAAATCAGAAGCGGCCGAAAACTGTTTGCCCAATTTTCCCGGAGAGATTGACTTTCCAATACGAGCGCTGCCTACGACTCCAATTTCCTTCGCGTGCACACCTAGAATGACACTCAACCAAGAACGGAGGGATTCGTAGACTGCCGGGCACTTTCGGAATGCATAAGGAATACCCTCGGATAGCCAAAGACGTGCTATTGCTATCCGTGCCGTTTCCCCACCTCGTCCAGCGACATCCAGCACGAGCCTCGGTGGAGGGTAAGGATCTGTAAGGCTCTTTAGCGGGTCCGGAATGCTAAATGGTTCCATAGTCGATTTTTCTCGCTGGAGTTCCTCAACGATATCAGGTGGGCTGCGCGACAACGGATTTTTCGCAATTGCTCGCGATGTAAGTCTCGTGGTTCCGGGTACTTTATTCGAGCGACAAGCATCGCCGCTTCAAAAACAAACCCCAATCCCAAGGCCGTGATCCCCATACCGACAGTCGCAACGTCCATGGTGCCTCCGCCCGTCCATTCTTCCATAAATGCAGAGCTCTTGTCCGCCGCCGGCCTCCGGTCCCGGCACCTTGACATGCCGGGGGGTTTTGTCAATCATGGAGTGGCTT
Organism: Acidobacteriota bacterium; assembly: GCA_022826755.1. Lineage (GTDB taxonomy): Bacteria > Acidobacteriota > Terriglobia > Versatilivoradales > Versatilivoraceae > Versatilivorator. Next base: position 92,383 of record JAJDUG010000077.1, on the reverse strand, counting down.
GAACGGCAGGGGGCCTCCCGAGTGAAGAGGCTCGTGCCAAGGGGATCGGACACCTTGTCCGGAGCGGCGGACCATGATTCATCTGAAGTCGGCCAATGAGATCGCGATCCTGAGGGAATGCAACCAGATCGTGGTCTACATCCTCAACACCCTCAAACGCCACTGCCAGCCCGGCGTCACCACCCTGGAGTTGGACAAGATTGCGGAGGATTTGACCCTCAAGCACAAGGCCAGGGCCGCCTTCAAGGGCTACAACGGGTTCCCCGCCACTCTCTGCACCTCGGTCAACCACCAAGTGGTGCATGGGATTCCCTCCGGGCAGGTCCTGCGGGAAGGCGATATCGTCAGCGTCGACTATGGAGTATTCCACCGGGGTTTCTATGGAGACGCCGCCGTGACCCTGCCCGTGGGGCGCATCTCTCCGGGGACCGAGCGCCTGTTGCAGACGACCCGGGAATCGCTGATGCTGGGGATCGAGAAAGCGGTTCCCGGAAACCATCTGGGAGACATCTCGGCGGCGATACAGACCCACGCCGAGGGCCGGGGCTATTCCCTGGTGAAGGAATTTTCCGGGCACGGCATCGGGAGAAGCCTGCACGAGGAACCGGCAGTGCTGAACTACGTGGTCAACGGCCGCGGGATACTGCTGAAGCCCGGCCTGGTCCTGGCCATCGAGCCCATGGTCAGCCTGGGCACGGACAAGGTCCGGGTGCTGTCCGATCGTTGGACGGTGGTGACTCAGGACGGCAAGCCCTCGGCCCATTTCGAGCACAGCGTTGCCATTACCGAGAACGGTCCGGAGATTCTGAGCCTGGGAATCTAGCTGGCCCGAGACCGCCGCCAAGCGGAAAACGGAATGCCCTGAAAAGGGGAGAAGAGAAAAGGGGCGCCGGCGGATCCTGCCGCGGCGCCCCTCCTGGTTTCAACACGGGAACAACTGTCCTGAAGCGCCTCAATCGTCCGACCGGCCTCCCAAGAGGCCGGCTCGCATCAGGAAGTAAAGCAGCGTCAACAGCGTGCTCACCACCGCTGCCACGTAGGTCAGGGCCGCGGCGTTCAACACCTTGTCCATTCCCTCGCGTTCACCCGGATAGATCAGGCCCCCCTCCATCACCAGCGCCTTGGCGCGCCTGGAAGCGTCGAACTCCACCGGAAGGGTGACGATCTGAAAGAGCAGCACGGCTGAAAAGAGCAGGGCCCCGATCAGCACCAGGGCCGGATCGATGAACAGGCCCAAAAACATTACAAAATAGCCGATATTGGAGCCGATGCTGGCCGTGGGAACCAGCGCCGAGCGCAGGCGAAGAGGCCCGTAATTCTGAGCGTGCTGGAGAGCGTGCCCCGCCTCGTGGCTGGCGATGCCGATGGCCGCCACCGAGGTCGAGTCGTAAACCCCGTCGGAAAGGGCCAGGGTCCTGGAGACCGGGTTGTAGTGATCGGAAAGCATCCCGTGCGAGCGTTCGATGCGCACGTCCCGAATGCCGCCCTGGCGAAGCAACTCCGCCGCCGCCTGGGCGCCGGTGAGCCCGCGCATGGACCGTACGGCCGAGTATTTCCTGAAGTTGGACTTGACCCTCCAGCTCGCCCACAACGACAGGATCAAGCCGGGAGCTATAAACAGGAAATAGGTGAGGTCGAACATGGGAAACATCAGCGCAACTCCTTGTTCTTCTTCTTTCTCGCTTGAGTGTAAAGGAGGAAGGGAGGAGCGTCAAGCCGGCCCGGCTTCGGCTATTCTTCAGGTTGAGTGGCCGGTGGGTATCCCCGTCCCTGGAGAGGTGACGGTCGCGAAGCGGCTGCCGGGGTGGGTTTGCCCTGCCCGGAAAACTGCACTCTTCAGGACCTGAACCTTTGGAGGAATTGCCGCCGCCGTTGCGGCTCGTTGACCCTTGGGCGCACTCCTCTCCATGGGCTGGGGCCCCCCAATGCATCAGCCGTCGCTTTACGGCCTGGCTTGGACTCCTCATTCGCCTGATACCGCACCTGCAGTTCCAGTTTTTCGATCCGAATGGACTCCTCCGGATCGCTCGTAGACTGGCTGAGCACGGCACCGATCAGGTTGTCGCCGACGGCGAACAAGCGCGGATTCAGGTCGTGAAATACCAACCAGCCGTCTTCCAGAACCGGCGCGGCCAGCAGGCTATTGTGGATCCGTAGCTGCAAGCGTTTCTCGATGCCTTTCCTGGACGGGCAGTTGTAGAGAAAGTTTCTGTGGCGGAAGGCGCGGATCGCACCGCGCTCGATTCTGGTGTCATCGGGGGGTTTGGGTTTCTTCGGGGAATCTGAGGACAAATAGTCCCCGGCGGCTGCGTCATGGAGCAGGATACGCAGCCTCAATTCCGAAATACGGTCGACCGCGGCACTCAGCTCGTCACCCACAAACAGTTTCAGAAAGGTGTCGGTCTTGCCGTCGCTGGATAGCGGACAGGGCAAGGGTGCCAGCATGTTGGTGTAGCCGAACATATGGCGGGGCGTGTACCACTTTTCCGGGTTGGGCACCACGGGATCACCATGACCGCCACCCCGGCGGGACAGGACGAAGACCTTGTCCTTGTGCTTCATCAGTTCAGGATCACCCATTTCCCGGTAGGCCTGCTGATGTACCTTGGACTGCCTGGCGTTCATCGACGGGAGGGGATAGCCGGGGATGGCTGGCGCCCAGGCGAAATTGAAGGTCTCGATGCCGTCGGCTCCTTGCCGATACCAGTTGGAAAACACGCCTCGAAAGACCTCGATGGGCGGGTAACTGTAGCCATCGGGGCCGTGGTGGTCCTGAATGACGGGGTAGAGCTTGATGTGGGTTCCGTCAGTGATCCGGCGGAACGCGTAAACATCTACGTCCAGGGAACGCGTGCCTAACACGAACATGTCGACCAGACCTTCCCTTGCCCAGGTCTCCACGTCGATGCCGTCAAAGTGGCAGCTCTCGATCCTGTGGCTCAGTCGTACGGCCAGCAAAAAGGGCCGGCCACGCTTCCGGGCAAGCTCCTGCAGCATGGCTCGAACCGAGCGCACGAACTGTGTCAAATGATGGCGATTTTCCCACTGACGTCCAATCGGCAGCAGCAGCGGACTGCGTTGCATGTCCAGCTCAAACCCATCGAATTCATAGTTCTCGGCTGCCTCCCGCAGCACACTCAACTTATAGTCTCTCACCGGCTTGAAGGCAAAGTTGAACAAGATCACTTGATGAAGCGTGGGGTGATCCGGCCAAGGGCGAATGGTCCATTCGGGGTGCTCTTGCTTGATGGCAACCTGGGCGGTGGTTCCAAGGTCCGAGTCTCCTGCGTTGAGACGGTAGGAAAAGAAGGCTTCCAAACCTCGTTTCCTGGTCGCCTGCAGATAAAGGCGCATGACATCGATGCCCTGATTCACCCAGCGCCGGTACTTTTCGCGATCGTATAGCGGTAGGATCTTGCTGGGATAGGGCGCCGTCTGACCCTGGCCCCAACTCCACCAGATACTGTCGATGTGGCTGCCGGGTTCATCGGCAAACCCGAAGGCGTCATCCACCTGTGCCGGCAGATCCTTGACGAACCGGTCCACGTGCCAGGAGGCGTCGATGTTGACGATGACCCGCCTGGGTCGATTGACGGCGGCGATGTGTGCTTCACCGAGGTTAACCCGCATTTCTCACCAGGGCGCACCTGTATGGGGATCATCAGGACCGCATCCCGCAACGTTGGGTCCCGGCGGGGCGGGGGAAGGTATGCTAGGATGGGGCCCTCAGCGTGACAGTGTAGCATCGCACGACCTTCTCCGGTCGGATTTGAGTGCCGCTCCTCCCGCCCGCGCCAGGCAGCCATAGGATTGATCGCCTCCGAACCGAGCCCGCAAAGGGTCGGAACAGTAGATGATAGGCATGCAGCCCGACCCCGACAGATCCCCTCCGCCGCCCCGGTCGAATGCCGAGACCCCCGAAAAGGACAACGCCGCAACTCCTGAAAAGGACGCGGAAGTCCTGGGCCGGGTGCTGGCCCTGAAGGAACACGAGGAACCGCAGATACCGCTGGACGACAGCGATCGGGTCGAACTGGTCCGCTACGACCCGGTTCGCCACTACCTGTTGGAGATCAGCAAGTATCAGCCGCTGACGCCCGCGGAAGAACAACACCTGGCCCGTCTCTACAGGGACAGCGGGGACAGGGAAGCGGCCCGCCGGCTGGTCACCTCCAACCTCAAGCTGGTGGTGAAGATCGCCTTTCTCTACAACAAGGTCTACTCCAACCTCATGGACCTGATCCAGGAAGGCAACCTGGGTCTGCTCCAGGCCGTCAGGAAGTTCGATCCCGACCGGGGCACTCGGTTGCCCACCTACGCCTCCTGGTGGATCAAGGCCTACATCATCAAGTTCATCCTGGACAACTTTCGCATCGTGCGCGTGGGAACCACCAACGATCGGCGGAAGCTGCTGATGAATCTGCGCAAGGAAAAGCAGAAACTGGAGACCCAGGGAATCGCGCCTACACCCCGGCTGATCGCCAGGAACCTGAACGTGAGCGAAGGGGACGTGATCGACGTCGAGAACAGCATCAGGGCTCATGACCTCTCCCTGGATGCCACGACTTCCGGTGACTCCGACCTCTATTATCTGGAAACCCTGGCCTCCACCGAAGACCTGATCGATGAAAAGCTGGCGGCCGGAGAGTTGAAGAGCCTCATCGAGTCCAAATTCGCCCAATTCTCCCAGGACCTCGGAGAGAGGGACCGGGTCATTCTGCAACAGAGACTGATCGCCGAAGAGCCCCTCACCCTTCAGGCCATCGCGGACCGCTATGGAGTTACCCGCGAGGCCATTCGCGTGTCTGAAAAGAAGCTGGTGGAAAGAGTCAAGGATTACATGAAGGAGGCGTTGAAGGGGGTACCGGAAGTGGATTTCAAGCTGGGGGAGGCGTAGCGAGACCAAAAGAAGCTCCCCCAGGGTGATCCCACGCTAATTTTCTCTCTCCGGGAGGGCCGATTTGGATCGATTCGGGGGATTTGCAAGCGGTTCGTGCACAGGGCCACGAAGGCGCTGAGGTGAACCGTAACAGGACAGCAAGGTCACGAGGGCATGAAAGACATCCAACGAAGGGTAACGACGAACCACGAATGGACACGAATACGGTCCCACACGAACTCCGGGCGTGATTCGGGCGCCTTGACGATCCCGTTCCCCTGATTCCGGCAGCGTGGAATCACCCTGGAGGCTTCCCCCGGCGGTGTTGACTCCCGGGCAGGCCTGGCTTAAGATTCCAGGTAGGAACAAATCCGAAAACGAAGGTGGACGCAGCCATGATGAATTGGTGTCGGATTAGACAAATCGCACTCTCCGGAGCCCTGGTGCTGGGCCTCGTCCTTGGCGGCAGTCGCCTGTCGGCAGGCCCGGAGGGAAAGGAACCCTCTCAACCTGAGCGGGAAGAAGAGACCGGGAAAGTAAAGAGGGGGGGCCCTCAGCAACGGCAGTCCGACCCGGTGATCGTTCGAAAACGGAAGCCCAGGCCGAGAAAACGCCGCCTGAACCCGGCCCGTCCCAAGGGCTCCAAGCCCGAAGAGAACTTCACCCTGGCGGTCGACATCGATCTGGTCAACCTGGATGTGGTCGTCACCGACAAGAAGGGGAACTTCATTCCGGAACTGAAGGCCGGGAACTTCAGGATCTACGAGGACAAGGTCGAACAGAAAGTCACCAACTTCAGCCCGACCTCGGCGCCGCTGACGGTGGTGATGGTGCTCGAGTCCACCAGGAACCTGGCCTGGTGGTGGTACGACGACTCCGTGATGCCGGCGGCGCGATTTATCCAGATGCTGCGGCCCAATGATTGGGCGGCAGTGGTGGCCTACAACCTGAACCCCAACATACTGTCCGACTTCACCCAGGACAAGCGCGAGCTCTTCGGGTCGCTCTCCCGCATGGCCTTCCCCGTCTCCCGCGAATCCAACCTCTTCGATGCTCTCAGATTCACCCTGGACCGCCTGGACGAAGTGGATGGCAAGAAGGCCGTCCTGCTGGTCAGCACCGGGGTGGACACCTTCAGCAGAATCACTTACAGCTCGGCCTTGAAGCGGGTCCAGGCCACCGACGCCGTCATCTACTGCCTGGGTATCGGCCAGAGAGGGCGCATGAGCAGCGAACCCTACATGGGGGCCAGCCAACGGCTGACCTACCTGCAGGCCGACAATCAACTCAAGACCTTTGCCAAGGTCACGGGCGGCAAGGCCTGGTTCCCCCGCTGGCAGCAAGACCATGCCGCCATCCTGCAACAGGTCGGGATCGAACTGAGGCACCAGTACAGCCTGGGCTACGTTTCGACCAATGCCGACCGCAACGGGAAGTTCCGCAAGATCAAGGTGGAGATCGTGGATGAGAACGGGAATCGCGTCAAGAAGGTCAAGGCGCGAACCCGCTCCGGATACCGCGCCGTCAAGAGTTGACCGGAATCAGCGCCGAATGCGGCCGTTTCCAAGCGGTGCCCCTGACTGGCGCGTGACCCTTGCCGGTGAGGGACTGCTCCATAGCTGCTCCCAAGTCTCTTCCCGACGAATCCCCGGCTTCGCCAGGAGCGCCTTCCTTGTGATCCAAAGCAGTCATCTTCCAGTCCCCGGCGGGCTTGCAAAACAAGCTGAGACTCGCTCGGTTACAGCCTGAACCACCCCGCAGCCGGACGCACCATGTTGCGAAGAGCCGCCGTCGCCGGCCGTTTCTATCCCTCCCAGCCCGATCGGCTTCGCCGCGACCTGCTGGAGCACCTGGGACCGCCCCGGGCGCAACACCAAGCCCGGGGCGTGGTGGTGCCTCATGCCGGCTACCTCTATTCCGGCGGCGTCGCCGGGGCTGTATTCTCCGGAATCGAGATTCCCGAACGGGTTTTGATCCTCTGTCCCAACCATACCGGATTGGGAGCCTCCCTCTCGATCATGTCTCAGGGGGAGTGGGAGATTCCGCTGGGCCGGGTCCCCATCGATGAAGAGCTGGCCGGGAGGCTTCTGCATCACTGCCCGTTCCTGACTGAGGATGCCGAGGCTCACCGCTTCGAGCACTCGCTGGAAGTTCAGCTTCCCTTCCTGTTGCATCTCCGCCCGGATCTTCGCCTGGTGCCTATCGCCTTGGGTCGCCACGATTTCCCCACCTTCCGGCGCCTGGGAATGGGCATCGCGAAAGCCTTGCGGGACCTGCCCGGGAAGCCGGTCCTGGTGGTTGCCAGCAGCGACATGAACCATTTCGAGCCGGATGCGGTGACACGCATCAAGGACGGCAAAGCCATCTCCAGGATCCTCTCCCTGGATGCTCCGGGACTCTACGAGGTGGTCCGAAAGGAGTCGATCAGCATGTGCGGCTACGGACCGACTATCGCAATGATGTATGGAACCGAAGCCTCGCCCCGGACCTGCCGGGCCGAGCTGGTGCGCTATGCGACTTCAGGGGACGCCGGCGGAGGCAGGAGAGAAGTGGTGGGTTACGCCGGCATCGCCATTTACCCCAAGGCATCGGGCTCGGGCGGCCGAACGCCCCCGTGACCAATGCGGGCGCGGCGGGCCGATCAGCCGGAGGGGTGGCGGTCGATCCGTCTGAGGAGTCTGCGGGCCGTCTTGCGGGCCAGGTTCATCAGGGAGGTGTCCTGGGAAATTCTCTTCAGGATGGGCGAGAACCGCTGGGGGTCCACGATCGTTTTCCTGTCCAGGAACCCTTGCAATTGATCCAGTTTCCTGGGAATCCCCAGCCGGTCGTGCTTCAAGGTCAGCTTCAGATCAAGCAGGAATCTCTCCTGGGCGGAGAGGTGATCGAAAAAATTGACGATCTTGCGAAAGCTCTTGTTGTCGGTGTGCTTCAACACCACTTCTCGTGACTGCGGGCCGCTCGTCAGACGTATGGTGCGCGTCCCGGTGTCGGCCACCCGCCGCGAGCTCACGAAGTTCTTGTCCCGGTTCAGAAAATCGGCCTGGACGAACATCTCCAGGAGATGCCGGAAGATGGGGGGCTTGAGCTGGAAGTCCACCGCCACCGGCTCTCCCTCTCCCAGTCTCAGCACATAGCGGGTTTTTCCATTGGTCTCCACTTCAATGCGGTGCAACTCGGTGGTGCCCCGCGAGTAGTCCTTTTGCCAGAACACCCGCGTGGACTGCTCGGCGCCGCTCGAGCCGCCGGCCAATAGGAGCAGTGCGAGCGACAGCGACCAGGCTGGGTGGACTCGGGATGGGCGCATGGACTTAGCTTCCGGGGGACACGGGTGTGTTGGTCCTGGAGATCCCTCTCCTGATACGGTTTTCAGTGGCCATCACCTGGGCATGGCACAGGGCCACGGCCAGTGCATCGGACGCGTCGTGGGGCCGGGGGGGGCTGGCCAGTCCCAGCAGTCGTCCGACCATGTCCTGAACCTGGTGCTTTTCCGCCCGGCCATACCCGGTGACGGCGCTCTTGATCTGCAAGGGACTGTACTCCACCACGGGAATGTCCGCCAGGGCCATTGTGCAAATCACCACACCCTTGACCTGGCCGAGCTTCATGACGCTCTTGAAGTTGGTGAGATAGAACTGGTCCTCTACGGCGGCAACCTGAGGGGTGTAGGAGTCGATGAGTTGGCGAAGCTGCCGATGGACGGTCACCAGCCGAGCGCCCAGGGAGTGTTTGGCGGGAAGGGAAATGGCCCCGAAGACGACCGGCTGCTGACGCCCCCCCTCACTGTCGATGATGCCGTATCCGGTCGACCGTGAACCGCAATCGATGCCCAACACTCTCATGGGATCCCGTGGTCGCCGGCGCCGGCCTAAGAGGCGGCAGCCTCCAGTTCCGCATCCTCGATGTCGAAGTTGGCGAAGACCTTCTGCACGTCGTCGTGGTCTTCCAGCGATTCCATCAGGCGAAGCATCTGCTGGGCCGGCTTTCCCGCAAGCTGTAGCGTCGTCTGGGGAATCATGGAAAGGTCCGCCGACGCCACCGCCAGGTCGTGACTCCGGATTTCCTCCAGCACGGCTTCGTAGTCCTGCGGCGAGGTATAGATTTCGTAGACCTCGCCCGCTTCCCTCATATCCTCGGCCCCGGCCTCCAGGGCCACCGTCATCAAGTCGTCTTCGCTGGTGCTGGACTTTTCGATGAGAATCAGGCCCTGTCGTTGGAACAGGTGGGCCACACAGCCCGCCTGACCCAGGTTGCCCCCGAACTTGGAGAAGGCGTGGCGGATGTCCGACACCGTCCGGTTCTTGTTGTCGGTCACGGCCTCGACCAGTATGGCCACGCCGCCGGGGCCGTAGCCCTCGTAGACCGCATCCTCGTAAGTGAGCCCCGGCAGCTCGCCGGTTCCCTTTTGCACGGCCCGCTTGATGTTCTCCGAGGGCATGTTGGCGGACTTGGCCGCCGCCATGGCCGTCCGGAGCCTGGGGTTCCCGTCCGGGTCCCCGCCGCCCAGCCGCGCGGCCACGGTAATTTCCTTGATCAGGCTGGTGAACAGCTTGCCGCGCCGGGCATCGGCCGCACCTTTCTTGTGCCTGATGCTATGCCATTTGGAGTGTCCGGACATGAGCTGTTTTTCCCTGGTGATCGGCAATCAGAGAATAGCAAAAGCCCTCAGGGGACTCAAGCCGTAGCCGGACGTGGCAGGCCGCGGATTCACAAACGGTTGATGAGACTGGCGACAAATCCGGCCCCATACCCGTTGTCGATGTTGACCACGCTCACGTTGGAGGCGCAACTGTTGAGCATTCCCAACAAGGCGGCCACCCCGCCGAAGCTGGCGCCGTATCCGATGCTGGTCGGCACCGCCACCACCGGTGCCGAAACCAGCCCCCCGACCACGCTGGGGAGGGCTCCCTCCATGCCGGCGGCCACAACCACCACTCGAGCCGCCAGCAACTGTTCCCGAGCCGCCAGCAAGCGGTGGATGCCGGCCACGCCCACGTCATAGAGGGTTTCCACCGGATTCCCCATGGCCTGGGCCGTCACCACCGCTTCCTGGGCCACCGGGATGTCGGCGGTGCCCGCCGAAACCACCAGAATGGTTCCCTTGCCCCGAATCTCCTCGTCCTGCAGAATCACGACGGTTCCGGACTCCTGGTGGAAACGGGCCTTGGGAGACAGGGCCCGGACTCGCCGGAAGACCTCCTCCCGGGTGCGAGTGACCAGGATATTGTGTTTTCGGGGAAGCATCCGCTCGACGATGGCCTCGATCTGGTCCGCCGTCTTTCCCCTTCCGAATACCACCTCGGCAAACCCCTGGCGAAGGGCGCGATGATGATCGATCCTGGCGAATCCCAGGTCCTCGAAGGGCAGATGACGCAGCCGCTCCAGCCCCTGGTCGACCGAGAGCCTGCCGCCCTCGATTTCCTCCAGCAGCTTCCTGAGGACCTTTTCATCCATGGGAAAATCTCCTGCCGGTCAGTTGGTTCTCCTGAGTCGAAACGACATGGGCAGATGAGCCAGGTTCTTCAGATCTTGAATTTTGGACTTGGAGCAAAGTCACTTGTGACAATTCTTCAATCGACAATCAGAAATCAGCAACAGACGGAAGTCAAGCAGATTCCCGGCCCGGGCCCGGGGCCGCAAATCGCCTCCGGCGACCCGGCGGCAATTGGCGGCTGGCCGCCGATTCGGGAGTTGATGTACCATTGGGCGGAAGTGACGGAGTCGAATCCGATCGAACCATCCACTTCATGATCCGCCGGGAACGACCGAATTTGGAGATCACCCTTGCCATCACGGGAGCCAGCGGAGCCATCTATCCGCATCGCCTGCTGAACCTGCTGGCCGCGGAGCCGTCCGTTTCCCGCATCAACCTGATTGCCTCCGGAGCAGCGCTGCGCGTTCTCAACGATGAGCTGGACCTGCAGCCTCTCACTCTCCACAACCTCGCGGAGAAGCTGGTGCAGAACCATCACCACAAGATCGAGGTGCTCGGCAACGACGACATCGGGGCCAAGATCGCCAGCGGCTCCCACCCGGTGGACTCCATGGCGGTCGTTCCCTGCAGCATGGGCACCTTGGGCAGCATTGCCCACGGCATCTCCCGGAACCTGGTTCAGCGCGCCGCCGATGTCATGCTCAAGGAGAGACGCAAGCTGGTGCTGGTAGTTCGGGATACCCCCTTCAACCTGATCCACCTGGAGAACATGCGCTTGGCAACCCTGGCGGGCGCGGTGGTCTTTTCGGCCACTCCCTCCTTTTACCACGGGGAAACCACCCTCGAGGGCATCATCGACCAGTTTCTCTACCGGGTGATGCAGCACCTGGGGCTGAACCCGGAGGCGGCCTTCCGCTGGTCCGGAGACAAGGGGAGCTGAAGCACGGACCCCACTCTCGATTTCTGCCTGCGACCGTAGCGCCGGCCTGCCGGCGTTGCCGCTGGCCCGGCCAACACCCACCCAACATGAGCCTTTTCTCCAGCACAAAGATCACCTTGGACATGATCAAGTTCGAGCACACGGTCTTTGCGCTCCCGTTTGCCCTGCTCAGCGCCCTGCTGGCTTCAGGCGGATGGCCCGGCGGCCGAGAGATTCTGTGGATCGTGGTGGCCATGGTGGGAGCCCGCAGCGCGGCCATGGCCTTCAACCGCCTGGCGGACGACCGGATCGACGCTCTCAATCCCCGGACCAGCAGCCGGGCCCTGCCTGCCGGACACCTCAGTCGCTTGTTCGTCATCCTCTTCACCCTGGCCTCGGCATCCGTGTTCGTGCTGGCGGCCTACCAGCTCAACCCGCTCTGCTTCCTCCTGTCCTTCCCGGTGCTGCTCATTCTGCTGCTCTATTCCTACACCAAGCGCTTCACGCGGCTTTCCCACCTCTACCTGGGGCTCTGTCTGGGTCTGGCGCCGCTGGGCGCCTGGATTGCCGTGCGAGGCGAGGTCGGCTGGCCGCCCCTGCTGCTGGGCCTGGCGGTACTGCTCTGGACAGCCGGGTTCGACATCATCTACGCCTGTCAGGACGTGGACTTCGATCGCCGGCAAGCTCTTTTTTCCATCCCCGAGGGCTACGGCATCGAACGGGGGCTGAAGGTGTCCCTGGGGCTGCACATCGGCATGCTTCTGGCCCTGCTGGCGCTGGTTTGGGTTCAGGGTCTGGGCTGGATCAGCCTGCTCGGCATCCTGCTGGTGGCCGGACTGCTGTGGCACGAACACCGGCTGGTTCGTCCCAACGACCTCTCCCGGGTCAATGCGGCCTTCTTTACGCTCAACGGTTACGTCAGCATTTTGTTGATGCTGGCCCTGGGACTGGACGAGCTGGTCAACTGAATCTTTTTGTTGCCGCCGGATTCAATCCGTTCTTAAATGGCATGGGGACCTGGAAACAGGCCCGCAACCGAGGAGACCTCATGCCCAAGCTGCAGCCACGGGTGGAACCCATCAAGCGCTGGAGCATCCAGGATTCCCTGGATGCCTACCACATCGTGAAGTGGGGGCAGGGATACTTTTCCATCAACCGGAAAGGGCACATCACCGTCCACGGCGACAAGGACCCCAAACGGACCATCGACCTCAAGAGCCTGATTGACCAGCTACTCACCCGCGGCATTTCTCTGCCCATCCTGATTCGATTCACCGACATCCTGAGGCATCGACTCGCCGAGATTCACCAGGCGTTTCAGAACGCCATCGACGAGTTCGAGTACGAAGGCGCCTATCGCTGTGTCTATCCCGTCAAAGTCAACCAGCAGCGCCACGTGGTTCAGGAGATCCTGGACTTCGGACGGGAATACCAGGTGGGACTGGAAGCCGGCTCCAAGCCGGAGTTGCTGGCCGTGCTGGCCGTCACTCACGGCAGAGACGTTCCCATTATCTGCAACGGGTTCAAGGACGACGAGTTCATCGAAACCGTCATGCTGGCGCAGAAGATCGGCAAGAAGGTCATCCCGGTGGTGGAGCGCTTCACCGAGCTGGAGCTGATTGTCAAGTACGCGGAGAAGCTCCGGGTGAAGCCGCAAATCGGAGTGCGGGTGAAGCTGGCCAGCCGGGGAGCCGGGCGCTGGGAGTCCTCAGCCGGCTATCGCTCCAAGTTCGGATTGACGGCTACCGAAGTGGTGGAGGCCCTCCGATACCTGGGTGAGCGCGAGATGGCCGACTGCCTGCGGCTGTTGCACTTCCACCTGGGAAGCCAGGTCACCAATATTCGACAGATCAAGGAGGCCATCACCGAGGCGGCGCGAGTCTACGCGGAGCTGATCCAGGGCGGAGCCGGCCTGGAGATGCTGGATGTGGGCGGGGGACTGGGAATCGACTACGACGGATCCCAGTCCAGCTTCGAGTCCTCGGTGAACTACACGCTCCAGGAATATGCCAACGATATCGTGTTTCGCCTCAAGTCGGTCTGCGACGAGGCCGGAGTCACTCACCCGACCATCGTCTCGGAGTCGGGCCGGGCGGTGGTGGCCTATCACAGCGTCCTGGTCTTCAACGTGCTGGGGGTTTCGGGTTTCGAGGGGTTCCGTATCCCCGAGTGCCTGCCGGAGGACTCGCCCCAACCTCTTTCCGACCTCCACTGGATCGCGCGCAACCTTGGCGGGAACAACTTTCTGGAGGCCTACCACGACGCGGTTCAACTCAGGGAGGATGTCCTCAACCTCTTCAACCTGGGATACCTCAGCCTGGAGCAGCGCAGCGTCAGCGAAAGTCTCTACTGGTCCATCTGCCGCAACCTGCTGGCGATCATTCGCGACCTGGACCACGTCCCCGACGAGCTCGGCAACCTGGAAGCCCTCATCTCCGACACCTATTTCTGCAACTATTCCGTCTTTCAGTCGATGCCGGACAGTTGGGCCATCGACCATCTCTTCCCCATCACCCCCATTCACCGCCTGAACGAGGAACCGACCCGTCGGGCCATCCTGGCGGATATCACCTGCGACTCCGACGGACGGGTGGACCGATTCATCGATGCCCACGGCGTCAGACCGATCCTCCCGCTCCACCCCTTTACGGGAAAGCCCTACTACCTGGCCGTATTTCTGGTGGGGGCCTATCAGGAAATTCTGGGGGACCTGCACAATTTGCTGGGAGACACCAACGCCGTCCACGTAAGCCTGGAACCGAGCGGCGAGGTGCGGGTGGATCACGTGGTCAAGGGGGACCGGGTCAAGGACGTGCTCAGCTACGTGGAGTATTACTCCGACGAGCTCCTGTCGCTCATGCGCCGGGACATCGAGCGGGCCGTAAGCGACAAGAAGATCTCGCTGGAAGAGTCGGGACGGCTGCTCCGTTTCTACGAGTCGGGTCTCCGGGGATACACCTACCTGGAAGAGTCACCGGCTTCCTCCTCGAGGAAGGTGGCCCGCATCCACCGCACGACGGCTTCACCTCACTTCTGAGGATTGGAAGCGGCGTCAGGGTCGATTTCAGTCTCGGCGACTTGCTTAGCCGGATCTGGCGGCCCGGTCTTTCCCTGAACCTTGGGCAGATCCAGCGCCCATTGCCGCAGAATCCGATACCCTCGGTCGGAGGGCGTGTAGCGCCTGCCTCCCTGGTGGCCGTCCTCCTTGACCGTCTGGATGTTGAGAGGCTTGCGCAGCAGCTTGCTCTTCTCCAGATTCTCCGGATCCACCCGCGCCTGCAGGATCAGGTAGTTCTCCAGCATTTTGGGGGCCGGCAGGTAGCCGGTGCCGTCAGGGCGAGCCAGCTCCATGGAGGGGACCCGCCCGGGCACTCCATGACAGCTCATGCAGGCCATCTGGTCGTGGCGCTGCGGTCGATTGAGTTCCGGGGCCACGTGGTCCTGGAAATAGCGAAAGCTGGCCAGGAACTCCTCGGGAAGCGAGGAGGCCTGCCTGAGCCCCAACTGCTTCGCCAGGGGTTCATTCCGGACCGCCTCCTGGAGATCCGCCATCCAGACCTCCGGCTCCGAACGCAGTATGTTGCGGGCGGCCTCTTCGATTCTCTCGTTGGTTTCCGACTCGACCAGCACCCTCAAGGCAGACAAGACGGCAGGGTCCTGCCGATAGCGGGTCAGATAGGAAAGGTTGACGGCCGTTCGTCGGCTCAGTTCCGGGGCGTCGGCCTGCAGAAGCTGCAGCAGCAGCGCCCGCGCCCGTCTCCGCGCCTCCAGCAGGTCCTGCGGCAGCCTGGAGGACTCCTTGCCGTCCCCCGACGGTCTCACCAGCGGCACCTCGTCCTGAAAGGTGGACAGCCAATCGATGTTGGGGAGCCAGAAATGAGCTTGCAGGGGATTCCTGACGGCCTCGGGAAAGAGCCGCGCAAGATACGGGGTCTGGAAGTCGGGGTTGGCGGCCAGCATTTTCCCCATCCGATCGGCAATGAACCAGGCCGGGCTCAACGGGCTCTCGGTTTGAACCGCCTCCTCGACTACCCGCAGAATTTCCCGCAACGACTGCGAATCTGCCGGGTCCCGGTAGGAGGGCACCAGCAGCGAATAGAGGATCTGCCGCTGCTCCAGGGTTCCGGGAACGGTAAAACCGGCCCGGCTCAGCAGCTTTAGCACCGGCTCCGCCAATGTCTTGCGGCGGTCGTAGTCCAGGGCACCCCGATGAATCTGCTCCACGATCGGCTGGATCAACTCCTGCGTCGCCGGCAGCGTGACGGCGCTGGGATCGGCCAGGGCAGCCGCGGCCAGGGTTCGCAGTTCCTCCGGACCCTCGGTGGCGAAACTCATCAGGCGGTCCTGCAAGTCCGGGTAGGGGATGCCGGCTGCCGCCTCCAGGGACAGGCGGACTCTCTGGGCGCCATTTCCCTGGTGCTCGCCATCCCAGTAGTGCAGAACGGCTTTCCCCATCATTTCACCGGCGCCCGGGGTGATGTACCCCATCTGCCCGGGGCCGCCATCGCCGCCGGAGGTGTTGTAGAACGTGGCCGCAATTTGCGCCAGGCGGCTGGTCAGGCGGTCTTTCCCGGCCGGCGCCAGGTCTGGGTCGTCCATCCGGGATTCCAGAGACTGAAACAGGGAAGTCAGCTCGGGATACTGGTGAATCTTGCTGCTGTTGGCCCTGTGGCCGTTGGCGATGAACAGGGCATGGCTCTGGTACCGCAGGCAATGTTCCACCAGGGCCTCGGTTTCGGGAGTCGTCAGCCTGTTCAGCCAGGCCTGCTGGATGGCCGGGCGCAGAGGAGGATTCCAGACCCACCACTGCCATGCAGCCTTGGCGGCCCAGGCCCGTACGCCCGGGTGCGGGTCCCGGGTCAGGGCCCTGGCCAAAAGCCCGGACAGGCGCGACTGGTCGAAGCCGGGGCGGGTCAGAACGGCATCGGCCCGCATCCCCAGAGCCTTGAGAACGGTTTCCCGCACGCGGTCGTCCCCGGTATCGTAGGCCTCGAAGAGTTCTTCAAAACCGCGATCGTCCAACAGTGTCTGTTCCATGGCCCAGGCGGCCGCATCCCGAACCATCTTGACGGGATCGCCCATGGCTGAGATCAGCGCGTCCACGCCATGCCTGCCGTGGATGCCCCCCAAACCCATGATGCCCCAATAGCGCACCAGGGGACTGTGGTGGGCCGCGGCCCGGACCATCAGATCCGCCAGCCCGGGGTCTTCCGAGTGCGACAGATCTCTGACCCTGGCCAGGGTGGCCCTGAGGGAGTCTCCGGGCGAGAATTCGAACCGCTGCCGGGGTTGCTCCGGCGGTGACAGGGGAAAGAGCCGGGAAAGAGCGTGCAGCACGTAGGCAGTGGTCACGAAACCGGTCTTGGCGCTTTGGTTCCAGAGTCCATAGGGCTTTTGCATTCCAAGCAGCGCCCGGACTCCCGAGTCCACCGCCGGATCACCGGCGTCGTGGCCGAGTGCTTCCAGCGCGATCAGGGCCAGGGCCGTGGGCGCGGGATCCGACTTGCCGTCCGTTTTCCAGCCCGAGCCTTGGGGGAGCGGCTGTCCGGGGTCGAAACCCCAGGACCCGTCCGGGTTCTGGATGGCCCTCAGCCGCTTCTCGTCCTTGGCTACTCGCCCTTGAATCCGCTGCCACAGGTCCAGGGCAGCCTCCTCCGACAAGAGCTCATAGTCCGGGAACTCGGCCGGAGGCAGCTCTTCTTCGGACTCATCGGTGGTCGGCGGCGGCTCGATCCGAGGAGGCCGAGGCGGGAGCTCTTGTTGAACCGAATGCACTCTCCGGCGGGCTTCGAGGTAGTCCCGGGGAAAGAAGCGGCGGAAGAACTCGATGCGGTGGGAGAGATCGTCGCTGTACTTCGGCTGCACCTCCAACAGCTTCAGGGCCTTTTCCTCAACGCCCGCGAAGTAGCGCGGATGGCCGGTGCGGTCCCAGGCGGTGCGCAGGATCTCTCCGGCGTAGCTGAAAACGACCGATTTCCCCACGTTGGAACCGGGACCGGCGGCATTGATCCCGCCGGGATCGGCGGTCTGAAGCACATGGTTGGCGGCGCGAACCAGTTGCTGCGAATGGAGCTTGCGCGGAGGGAGCACCCGCTCGGCGGTGCAGACGTTGTGGCCGGCCACCCGGGTTCCGGCCGGGCCGTCGCCCACGTCCAGGGGAGCCAGGCTGGTGTTGTTGGCGGCCTCCTTGAGGGTGTTGGTCGGCCGCAGCGACTCATACATCAGGTTGACCAGCCGCCGGAAGTTCTGAATGTTTTCGACCGGGTATCCGTTCTCGACCGGAACCGCCGAGCCCCAGACTCCGGCCTGGGTATGACAGCTCATGCAGTGGGTCCCGAGCAGGTTGCCGGTGTCGCGGATGCGCCGCTCCACGCTGGCGCCGCGAGGGCGGTTGGTCAGCCAGGCGTCCACCTGGGCCAGGTGGTCGTAGAGGCCCTGGCGCACTGCCATCCGGGGATCCTGGTAGGGCGCCGGTTGGAGCAGCCGCAATTCGATCTCGTAGCCCGGCGCGTTGGCCTCTGCCCGCAGGAAGTAAACTCCGCCGGGCTGCAACAGGCGGTTGATTTCCGATCGGTGGTCCTCGGACTGCTGGTGAACCCGCTCATTGTCGTTGCGCCCCCGGGTGTATTCCACCAGCGGCAGCAACGTCATCTTGCCGGGGACGGTTTCCGCCCCCTCCCGGAAGGGTGCGGCAGGGGCCTGACCGACCTCGTCGGTCGGGTCCGGCAGCATGTAGAATCTGAGACGGGCGGCCAGGGTGTGATCGGGAAGCGTCAGGTTGCTGGTCAGCAGCCGCGGCTCGGTTCCGGTGAACTCGAGGCGAAACCAGTCGTCTCCGGAACGGCCGACCGTGCCGTTGTCGAAATACTCCACGTCGTCGGCCCCGGCGGTCACCAGAACCCGCTGCACACCCTCGCCGTCGGGAAGCGGAATAAGCTGAGCCTGCTCGGGAGTATCGTTGGGTTCCTTCTCGAGGTGGAAACGAAGGTCGGGCGGCCCCTCCAGATCCAGGGGCCTGACCCGGGCGAGCATGGAAACCCGAGTCCCGGGGGGCCAGGGCGTATGGCGGGGGAAGGCGTCGACCTGGGGTGCGGTCCCGGTCTCGCGCCATCGGGGACCGCCAAAGACCGGGTCTTCATCGATGACCGGAGCCAGGCTCAATACATACTTTCCCGACACTGGAGGCCGGTAAACCAGGAAGACATCCGGGTCCAGGGCATGGAGCACTTTTCTCCAGTCGGCGGTGGGAGGGGTGTATATGCCAAAGGCGTCGGGCTCTCTTCCGTCCCGGCCGGAAGCGGAAGACTCTCCGGAGATGTCCGAACCATCGGTCCCGCTGAGATTTTCCAACTTCCAGCTCACCGCCACCCGGCCATTAGGCGGCAGCGCGGAGGGACGGGAGATGGCCACCGAAATCTCACGGACTTCGCCTCGACGCAGGTTGAAGGTCCTCTCCCACCGGCTGCCGGATTGAAGGGAGACCTCGATTGGGTCGGCACCGGTGTCGGCGGAGGCGCTGTCCGCTCGACCGGCAACAACGACCAGGAGCGCCAGAACGGCCGCCAGCCAGCAAACGCCGCACTTTCCGATGACACGTGGCTTGGTCATGATTGGTTCCCGTGGTCTAGCCCGCGTTGAAAACAACACCCTGTTCCCGGTGCGCCGGGCGAGGCGCTGAAGCGTGGTGTTCAGGGCTTCCCGCTGAGGGAGAAGTCGATCCAATTCAGGTAATTCTGAGAGCCGTCCACCACTTGGAGAGCGATCACTTCAGGCACTGCATAGGAGTGGAGGCGGACCACCTCTTTTTCAAGCTCGGCCAGCCGCTCGCGAGAGGTCTTGATCATGACCATGACTTCGGTGTCCTCGACCACCTTGCCTTCCCACCAGTACCAGGAGCGAACTCCGGGAACCAGGTTGACGCAGGCTGCCAGCCGCTTGGCCACCAAATGCCTTCCCATCAGCCCGGCTTCCTCCAGGTTGGAGCAGTTGACCAGAACCACCACCTTGTCTGTCATGGCTGTCTCCTTGCCCCGGGGACTCCCTCGAGGCCGGGAAGCAGCGCCGTCCCGGCAACGGGGAACCGGTCAAAGGGATTTTCATTATATCCGTTTTGGGCTAGACTAGCTTCCTGCTTTGCCGGCCAATTACAGCAAGCGACGGAAGTTTCATCGCAACGCGGCCAACCCGGGAAGGACTACCGCCTGCTTCCGGTCAGGTGCAATAGGCAAAACCTTGGCATCCAGGAAATTGTCCAGGACAAAACCCAGGAGAAAACCCTCCTTGCTGAGTTCCGTTCTGGCGGTCATTATGGGTCTGCTTTTGCTGGGCTTGGCGGTGCAGGCCGTTTTCGGTCCTACCGGCTACTTGAAAATGAACCGCCTGGAGGAGGAGATACAGTCCCTGGTTCGGGAAAAGGAAGTTCTCGAATCGGGAAACCGGCAGGTGATGGGGGAGATCGAATCCCTGAAAACCGATCCCGCCGCCATCGAGAAGATCGCTCGTGAAGAGTTGGGACTGGTTCGAGAAGGCGAAATCAAGATCGTCACCAAGCCCGACTTCCAGGAATCCCCTGGCGCCGGGGCCGGCGAAAACGACTCGACAGCCCTGTCCAGCGAACAGCCTCCCCAACAAACTCCTTGACTCCCACCCTCCCGGAAAATAAGATTTTGGGGCGGGGTGGAGCAGTCTGGTAGCTCGTTGGGCTCATAACCCAAAGGTCGCGGGTTCAAATCCCGCCCCCGCAACCAATCCTCCTTCCTGAGCGGGCCAACAACCGCTTTTTTCTCTGCCTTGTGGATTCAGGGGGCCGGAATCGTCGGCATCCACCTGGCCATCGGCGGATTGCTCTTTGCCGCTATCCGCTTCCTCCACTAATCCTCTAAGATCCAATTGCAACCCGGCCAGGTAACGGCTTCCAACGGGGCTGAGTCAGCGCCGTTGCCTCATCCGACTCACGGGTGCCTCAAATTTCACATAGGCATGAAGACGGCATGACGGGTTTCACCGGGTTACTTGGTTTTCAGGATGAAAATCGTGAGGAGGAACGATGACATCAAGACATGGTTTGAAGCAGGCTGACTGGTACAACCGAGTGGTCTTTGGAGTTATTGCGGCAGCTCTTGCCACCCTGGCAGTCCAAGGGGCATGCTCCGTGGAAACGGTCGTGCATGCAAGGCAGGTCCCGTGTGGGTCTTCGGCCGAAAATCCTTGCTACGTCGTGTTTCCGGAGGAGTTGATGCCGCTGGACTACAAGGGGAATCCACTCGGTCTGAGAGTTTATGTGACCAATAAATGAGGGTTACTCTGTCCTCACCAGGCGGAAACCAAGCTCGTCGCCGCGGTGCCTTGGCTGGAACACGCGGCGATACGACGCCCGGAAATATTCCTTGCTGTACTCGCTCCAACCGCCGCCCCTGGCCACCCGCCCCCTGCCTGTGCGTGGACCCACGGGGTCCGTGACCGCGCCACCCGGATAACGGCTGTACCGGTCGTTCACCCATTCCCAGACATTCCCTAGCATGTCGTGGAGCCCGAACGAATTGGGAACCTTCTGCCCGACCGGCTTAGTTTGTTTTCCACTGTCCACGGCATACCAGGCAATCCCGTTCAGAACCGGGGTTTCATAGCCAAGCCTCACGCTGAAGTCTCCAGCGTAAGTGTCCGTGGTCGTGCCCGCCCGCGCTGCGTACTCCCATTCCGCTTCAGTCGGCAAGCGGAACCGGCCCCCTTCCGCCCGCGCGTTCAGCTTTCTGATGTATGCTTGTACGTTGATCCAGGATACCTGCTCCACCGGACAGTTCCCGCATCCCGAGAACCTCGAGGGATTGTGCCCCATCACGGCTCTCCACTGGTCCTGGGTCACCTCGTACTTGCCGAGAAAAAACCCCCTGCTGATCCAAACCCGAGTCACCGGCTTTTCATCGGGTTCCGCATAGGAGCCGGTCGAGCCCATCAGAAACTTCCCCGGAGGAATCCCTACGAACTCCATTCCATCGAACACCACGGTTTCCCCTGCTCGGATCTCGGGTGGTCCGGATTTGGCTGCAGAGTAGGCGGCGGCCTCATCCCTCGCCTTTTCGGCTTCGGCCCGGTTCAGCAGATCCAGGGCTTCCTCATATCGATCGGCGTCCCGTCCCCGCATCTGCAAATAGCGGACCAGGGATTCAATGGCGCGCTCGGGCTCCCCCAACGCAACCCAGAGTTCCCCATACCTGAAATGATCCTCGGGCCGGGGCTCCAGCCCGTGTTCCTGCTGGAAGGAGAGCGACTTCTCCATGGCCTGACGAGCCCCGTGGTGATCCTTTTCCCGCAGGAGCCGTTGGGCTTGGCTTACGTATTTGTCGGCCAGGACCTCGGGCGGGAGCCGGAGGCCTCGCCGGGGGGCGGCCCCCGCGGGACCCACTCCCGATTGCGGTGTGTCGGGGGCCGGTTGCTCCTTTTCCCCCGGCAGGGCAAAGGCGAAATCAACCGACCGGTTCCTGAAAGCCGGCTGGTCTTCGTGGAAGACCAGGAGAAACATAACGTCACGTACCACCTGGTCCTTCCCCATGCCATTGGGCATTGAGAGCGATATCCGGGTGTCGGCCCACTCGATGGGCCTGGGACGTCCCTCCGCATCGACGAAATTTCCCGAGGGGCCGCCATTTGGTCCCTCGCCGATCCATTCAGTGCAGGGAGGCGATGGGGATGCGATATCGAACTCGGCTTTGAGGAAGGACAGGCGGTTGCCGGTGTTGTTATGAGCCGAGAAATCGAGCTGCCAGACGTGGAGGGATTGTCCGTGGTTGTCCTTGATTTGTCGAAACTCCAAGGGAGAATGCTTCTCATCGAGGACCTGGCAGGTGGCTGCGAATCGAGAGACGATTTGGGCGGTGCCCTGAAGCTGAATGCCGTCGCGGTCCTGGAGGATTTCGGCCGAAGCCGCGTTGCAAAGCAGGACAAGGGCGAAGCCGGTCGGAATGGTGACGTTTGCAAAGTGTTTCATTGATGGACTCTCCGGAACAGCATTGGGTACACAACCATCAGAGTCACGGGACAGCGCCTCAGGTTGCTACAGTCAGCAGGAAATCTGCCAGTCTCCGTTTCAGGTTGCCTGCGGCCTTTCCAGGGACGCCGCCGACTATTGCTATACTCTTGTCCAACGGGGAATTGGTGCTTTCCCAACTACACATTTTCTCCGCCGTTCAGTGGCTCAATTGCGGAATCTCCTCAGACTCAACATGGCCACGAAAAAGGGCGTGACGGGTGCGGCAATCAAGTGTGCCATGACGCTCGGTCTGGTTGTGTGCGCAATCGGTGGGGCCGCTGCCCAGTCAGGTCGGATTACGGGCATGGTGGTCGATGCAACCGGCGCTGTGTTACCCGGCGCCACGGTCGAGCTGAGTGACGATCCGGACCCGCCGCGCCAAGTGCAGGCTGATGCGGGTGGCCGGTTCAAGTTCGCCCGTCTCGCACCCGGCACCTACACGATTATAGTCTCCCGGAGCGGCTTCGGCACGGTGAGGCTGGAGGAGGTCCTGGTCGGGACCGATGCGGTGGACCTGTCGGCCATAACCCTGCGGCTGGCCCCATTCGAGGATGCGGTGGTAGTGACTGCGACTCGCACCGAGGAGCCGCTGCAGCAAGTGCCGATGAGCGTTTCGGCCGTGAGCGGCGACGAAATCCAACAGAGGGCCATCGGGAACCTGACCGAACTGGCGCGCTGGACCCCCGGCCTGACGGTGGTGGACCAGGGGGCGCGCGGCAGCAACGTCGTCATCGCCCGCGGCCTCAACACCGACTCCTTGAGCGGGTCGGAGTTCACCGGCAACAACTATAACAACGGCGTCGCCACCTACCTGGGGGACATTCCCCTGGCGGTCGACCTCCGCCTCAGCGACATCGAACGGGTGGAGGTGTTGCTGGGGCCCCAGGGGACCCTTTACGGCGCCGGCACCCTGGCGGGGGCCGTGCGTTACCTGCCGCGCCGGCCGGATGCGGAGCAACGCGCCTTCGAGGTCCGCGGCGACCTGTTTGCGCTGGCCCATGGCGGCGCCCCGGGCACGGATGCCGGACTGACCTTCAACCTGCCGCTCGTTTTCCGCAAGCTGGCGCTACGCGGCTCCGTCGACCGCTATGCCGACCCCGGCTTCATCGACTACGACTATCTGCTGCGCACCCCGGGCGTCTCCGAGCCGGAGCCGGACCTGAACGATCCCGAGGCAGTGGCCGAGAACCTGCGCCGCCAGCCGGACGCCAACACGGAGGAGACGATCTCGGCCCGGCTCTCCCTGTTGTGGCAGGCAAGCCCGAACCTGTCAGCCCTGTTTGCCTACCACCTGCAGGATCAGCAGGTGGGCGGGCGCCAGATCAATCACGCCCGGTCATTCGACACCGGCCGCTATGTCTCCGCACACCGCTTTCCGGAACCTAATGACCGCAGGAACCAGTTGTGGAGCCTGGAACTGACCTGGGCTCCCGGCGGCGCGGAACTGATTACCGCCGTCGGCTTTTCGCGCTTCGGCGAGCAGGGGCAGCGCGATCAGACCGATCTGCTGATCCAAGCTTTCGGCATCGCCGGGCTGCTGCCGGGAGACTTCCCGGCGCTGGCCCGGGCCCGGGCGATCGACCCGGGGATCTCGGTTGCCGACCTGACATCGCAGTTTCGCAGCTTCGCAGCTTATACGCGCGAGAACCAATGGGAGAAGCGCTTCAACTGGGAGACGCGGCTGGTCTCGACCGGCGGGGGACCGTGGGGTTGGGTCGGGGGCGTTTTCTTCAACAACTACGACAGCAGCGGGACCAGCTTCGAGTTCACGCCGGGACTGACGGAATTCTCGGGAGTGACGCCGGTTCTGGGAGGGACCCCGGTGTCGGACCCGGTCGAGTATTACTCGCTGGGGAGCCAAGCCGTGGGAGAAAGGGCGCTGTTCGGGGAGATTTCGCGAGACCTGGGTCGGCGGTGGCGGGTGACGGTCGGGGGGCGCTGGTTCGGCTACCGCATCGAGACCGGCAGTCTCACCGAGTTCCCCTACACGCCCCTGTACAACTCACCCTTCACCGAATACGAGTCCAACGACCGTGGCATGCTGTTCAAGGCAAGCCTCAGCTACCGCGTCGACGAGCAATCGAACGCCTACGTCACCCGCTCGGAGGGGTACCGCATCGGCGGCGGCAACAACTTCCGGGTGTGCACCGACGAAGAGATCGCTCTTCTCACCGACTCCGACCCGGGCAACGATCCCCCGCAGTCGGGTTGCATCTATGAGGATCAGGCCTTGATCCGGCCCGATAGCACAACCAACTACGAGATCGGTATGCGCCGCTCCTGGCGCGAGGGACGCTTCAGCGCTGCCGGCACCCTGTTCCAGGTGGACTGGAAGGACATCCAGGTGGCGGGGCTCACGCCGTTCAGTTCCCAGTCGATCACGCTAAACGGCGGCGGGGCGGTGAGTCGGGGCATCGAGTTCGCGGGGGTGGCCGGTGTAACCGATGCATTGAACCTTCGCGGATCCTGGTCCTACACCCGGGCGGAATTGAGCCGGGATTCGCCCGGCTTGCTGGAGGGCGGCGCCGACGCCTTCAAGGGCGACCGCCTGCCGGGGGCGCCGCGCCACCAGGGCAGCCTGCTGGCCAGCCACACCACGCTGCTCGGCGGCCGGACCCTGCTCAAGTTGCTGTACGGCTACACCTACGTCGGTGACGTGCTCACCCGGATAGGGCTGCGCGCCGGCGGCGAGACCCTTCCTGCCTACGACCTCCACAACCTGTCGGCCTCCCTCTCGAGGGACGACTGGACGCTGACCTTCTATGCCGACAACCTGCTCGACGAGTACGCCGTCACCGGGGTGCGCCAAACCCCGGGCCTCATCGCCCGCACCCAGGACGGCTTCAGGTCGCGACGCTACTTCGCCAACGTGCTCTCCCCGCGGCAGGTTGGCGTACGCATCCGCTACACGCTTTGGTAGTCTTCAGGCGATCGATTGCAGCAGCTCGAGTGCGGGGTTGCCATAGCAGTTGACCACGTGCCCACCGATGTCGGAGGATCGGTGAGTAGACTGGGCCATTGGCGTCGGTGGCAGCCCTGAAGGGGACAGATCCTTCCGGTCCACCTCCTACCTGACCGGGCGTTGAAGGATGGACACCAGTTCCTCTCCGCCGAAAGTTGTCCTGAACGGAGTCGACCGTTTTCGCCGCAGTCCTTGGGATCTGTTCATTTTCCTTCTCCTATGGTTTGGGTGGTGGCCAAAAGCGTGCTTCCTTCCGTTACACAGGCCAACCGGATTCTTGAAAGGCACCCTATCTCAAGGGGCGGCAATAGGGGCCAAAGCCGCCAGGCCTGTTCAAATTTCGAATCGTTTGTAGTCCAACCTAGTAAACTACTCCCAGTCCAGTTTCCCTCACTCCACGACGGAAGTAATCTACAGGACATGGTTCTTCGCGGGTGCAGGCGGCGGGAACCCACACCAGGGAGGTAGACATGGCGCGGTTGAGAGGATACGTCCGCAGTGTCGTCACATTCGCAATGATGACCATCTGGGTCCCATTGCCGGCGGTCGCAGAGATCATTTCGGTATCGGTACCGTTCGTTTCTCCCAAGGGAGGCTACGTCACGCAGGAGGAGGATTACCACACTTTCCGCATTCCGGGCATGATCGTTGCGCAGGATGGGTCGGTATTGGTCTTCGCGGAGGGGCGCCGCGGCGACGGTAGCGACCCGCGTCGCGACGAGAACGCCCCCATCGATCTGGTTATGCGCCGGAGCACCGATAATGGTCGAACCTGGCAGCCGATGGTTGTCATCGATTCCGGGTTCCGCCCGGGTGGTGACTTGCTCGATTTCTCTGACCCGACGCCGGTGCTAGAGACCAAGACCGGGACCGTGTTCCTGTTCTACGGGCAGTGGCCGGACATTGCGACCCGTATCGTGGCCCCTGGTCAAAGCGCGCGCCCCAAGGACCGCTACCAGGTCCTGTGGCTCCGGTCGAGTACCGATAACGGCCGGACCTGGTCGGACCGCAAGCAAGTTGTCTATCCGGACGAGCCGCACGAGACCAGTGACGGTCTCTATTGGAGGTATGCCGAGCCCGGTCCGGGTAGCGGCATCCAACTTCAATGGCAGGACCGTGACCCATCGCGCAACGGCCGGCTCGTTATTCCAGCCAAGCGCGGCGGTTCGAGCACGGCGGACGGACCGGTAACCGTCGAGCCGTTCGTCTTTTATTCCGACGACCAGGGAAAGAGCTGGCAGGTCGGCAACGTCACGCCGGGACCCGAGGCCAACGAAGATGAAGTGGTCGAGTTGATCGACGGCAGAGTGATGCTGGACGCTCGGCCGGACAGCGGCAAATTCCGCCGGCGCCATATCAGTACCGATGGCGGCGTCACCTGGGGGCCCGACAATCCGGACGCCATACCCATCACGGAAGTAGACGGCTCTCTGGTCCGCTATTCCGCCAAGCGCGCAGGCCACGACCGCGATCGGATCTTTTTTTCCGGACCGCGCGGGGAAGGCGGCCTCAACCGCAACAACATCACGGTCTGGACCAGCTACGACGAAGGAATGACGTTCACCAATCCGGTTCAATTCAACAACGGCTTTGCCGCCTATTCGGTCATACAGCGATTGGCCGACGGCACCATCGGCATGGTGGTGGAAACAGCGAAAGGCACGGCTGACAGGTACGGCGAGATCACTTTCTACCGATTCGACCTGACCGAGTTGGAAGCCGGGTTCCGGCGATAACGGTTCCCACCATGGCCACCTCCAGGCCCGATGAGCCCACCCCGCCGGCTCCGATTCCCCGCTCCTTTGTCGAGTACGTGAAGTCCTTCGGTCCGGGATTCGTGGTCGTTCTGACCTGGCTGGGTTCGGGCGACATCCTCTCGGCCGGCATTTCCGGGGGCAACTACGGCTACGCGCTCATGTGGGCCATGGTGTTTGCCCTCCTGATGCGTTTTTTCTTCGTCACCACCATTGCCAAGTATCAGCTCTGCAATCCTCACGGGGAGGGGGTGCTGGACGGCCTGGTGCGCCTGCACCGCTGGTACGCCCCCTTTCTGCTGGTGGTGGCCGTGATCGTGGCCCACGTCAACGGCACCTACATGGTGGCCGGTGTCGGGGAGATCATGGTGGAGCTGACCGGCGCCGGCCGCCAGTGGCAGTGGGCGCTGGTCTGGATCGTCCTTGGGCTGATCCTCATTTTCCGGCCGGTGTACAACCGCGTCGAGTGGGTGTTCAAGGGGTTCATGGTCCTGATGACGGTCTCGCTGCTCGGCACAGCCATCTGGGTCGGACCCAACCTGGAAGGCATCCTGAAGGGTGTCCTGACACTCCAGCTTCCGGCCAGGCAGGGTCCCTTCGGCGCCATGGTGGTGGCCATGGCCATGGTAGGGGCGGTCGGGGGCTCGCTGATGAACCTGGTCTATCCCTACTTTCTGGAACAGAAGGGTTGGCGGGGACCTGCCTACCGGCGGGTGCAGACCTACGATTTCATGCTGGCCATTGGCGCCATGATTCTCTTCAACCTGGCGGTCTGGACCCTGGGGGCCGAACTGGTGCACGCCGGCGGCAGGCGGATCGGGAATCTGGACGACCTGACCGAGCTTTTGGGCCTCGTGCTGGGCGACGGCGGGCGCCTGCTGTTCTTCCTGGGCCTGTTCGGAGCCGTCTACACCTCGCTGCTCGGCTGCGGCCTGGGGCTGGGATGTCTGGCCAGCCACGCCTACCGGCGCTGGCGGGGCGCGGGAGGCGCCCCTTCCGACCACCGCCTTCATCCCGTCTACCGCTGGGTGGCGGTCTGGACCCTGGTCTCGCCGCTGGTCTGGATCTTTACCGACCAGGCCGACTTCGTCAGGCTGACGCTGCTGGTCAACACCCTCATGGTGGTGCTCATTCCAGCCCTGGCCGGCGGTCTTTGGTGGATCACGGCCAGCTCCCGCCTGATCGGCCCGCGCTATTGCAACCGCTGGTGGGAGAACCTTCTCATGGGGTCTCTGTTCGTTCTGGCCCTGTGGGG
Organism: Acidobacteriota bacterium; assembly: GCA_022826755.1. Taxonomy (GTDB): domain Bacteria; phylum Acidobacteriota; class Terriglobia; order Versatilivoradales; family Versatilivoraceae; genus Versatilivorator. The sequence goes on along the minus strand of JAJDUG010000077.1, from coordinate 64,157 downwards.
TGCGGTGGAGTCGGTCAGGTCGGCAGCGGAGATGTTGAATTAGGTGAAGTTGTCCCCGGCGACGCCAAGCAGGTAGACTGCTGAAGTTTGAAGTGTGAAGGTGGAAGTTAGAGGTGTGAAGTGGGAAGTGTGAAGAGCGGAGAGTTTGGGGAACAGGCAAACGGCTGATGATCTGGTTGCAATCATTGGTGGACTGCGCCGAGACCGACTATAGGCTTGGCGTGTCAATCAAATAGCTCTCCACTCTCCACTCTCCACCTAGCCGGGCCGCCGTTTCTCCATATGATGGGGCCACTGATGCAGGGTGAAACAGGGTATTTCAGACAGGGCGGCATGTCGGTTCCGATCGATCAACTGGTCCAGGAATTTCTGATCAACGGCTACGTGGTTTTCGAGGACTTCATTCCGACTCGCAAGGCCGAGGTGCTGCATGGGGAGCTGTTGCCCATGCTGGAGAAGGTGCGGGCCCGCGATTCCAGGGTGTTGAGCGGCGACCTGGACACCGGCCGGGGCCGGGTCACCGAACCGCTACGCTACAAGATCGAAACGCCCTGGAGGCTCCCCTTTTCCGATCCAGCCCTCTACGAGAACGCCACAGTACTGGAGCTGCTGGAAAGGCTGTGGGGCAGCAGCGATTTCCTGATGAGCGACTACATCTCCTACCATCCCTGCCCGGGGTGCAGCGTTATGAACTGGCACCGTGACGGGGAGCTGTTCGGCGCCAACCTGGTGCTGCCGGTCTTTCCCGCCCTGTCGCTGAAGATCGCCCTGGTGGACACCAACGAGCAGAACGGCAGCTTCGAGCTTCTGCCCAGCACCCATCACTGCGGTGTGCCCGAGCTGAGCCATGTGCCGGGGTCGGGCGGCGGACAGGAGTTGAACCGGTTGATCGAGTCGGGGCGTTATCCCTCCAGGATGCGGCTGGACCTGAAGCGCGGCTCGGCCTACATCTGCGATGCGCGGGTGATCCATCGCGGAACCCCAAACCGCTCCGACCACGTTCGCATGGAGCTGGACATCGGGTACCACCTTTCCTGGTACGATCCCCGCAACCGACCACTCCGGATGGCGGCGCGGGACTTCCAGGAGCTGTCGGAACGGGGAAAGCAGTTGCTGAGCCGGAGCCGGCGGGTGGAGACCCCGCATTGAAGCGGTGCGCCGGGAGAATCGCCATCCGGACCTGAACCTGAGTGTTTCGTGCTGCCAGGAGGCCTATTGACCATGAACCAGATCGAGAAGATCAGAGACCAGTGGAAGCGGGGAGAACTCTCCCTGGGCACGGCCGTCGCCCTGACCGATGGGGCGGTGAGCGAGCTGTTCGGTGAGGCGGGCTACGACTTCGTGTGGATCGACTGCGAGCACTCGGCCATCAGCTATTCCCAGGCGCTGGACCACATCCGGGCGGCCCGGGGTGCGGGCGCCGCTGCCTTCGTGCGGGTGCCCTCCAACGACCCGGTGGTCATGAAGCCCTACCTGGAGCTGCACCCCGCCGCCATCATCGTTCCCCGCATCGAGAGTCTCCAGGATGCCGAGCGGGCCGTGGCCGGCTTTCACTACCCGCCTCGGGGCTCGCGCGGCTTCGGTCCGGCCCGGGGGGTGCGGTTCGGGGCGGTGGCGCCGCCGCAGTACCTGGCCGAGATCGAACGGAACATGATGCTGGTACTCCAGATCGAGCACATCCGGGCGGTGGATGAGATCGACGCCATCCTGGAACTTCCCGGCCTGGACAGCATCGTGGCCGGACCGGGTGACCTGAGCGCCAGCATGGGACTGGGCGGCCAGGCCGGGCATCCGGAAGTAACGGCCGCTTGCGAAAAGATTTACCGGGCAGCCATCCGCAAAGGGATCCCCGCCGGCCACTCCACCGGCTACGACCCCCAAGGCATCCGGCGCTGGCTGTCCCTGGGACTCTCCTGGATCGCGGTGGACGGCGATTGGATCACCCTCTACCGGCACGCCTCCGAGGTCGCCAGGCGGATTCGTGAGATCCAGCCGGCCTCAAGCACCTGAAGCTCCGTCGGTTGAAGGCTGTTCCCGGCCCTGCCCCCGGCAGGCCGGCGCCTGCCCCCTGGAGGAGCAGGAGTTGTGGGAGGAGGCGCCCCCCGGGAACGCGGGCGTCCCGCCCGCATGCTGTCCCGTTGCGTACCGCTCAGTTTCCCTGCAATGCGGCTCCCAGCCACCCTGCCGGCGGGAACGGCACGGGCTCGGCCGAAGCAGCATCCTGGCGCCGTTGCCGGTCGCCCCGGGAGGAGGAGTTGGCCGAGGCTGTGCCGGGACTTGTGCGGGCGGGACGCCCGCGTTCCCGGGGGGGCCTCCTCCCATGGCACTGAAAGAGATCCATTCGTTTTCGTGCCTATTCGTGTTCATTCGTGGTTCGTCTTTATCAACGCCCCCGGTTTCACCCATGAATGATCCGGCTGTCACCTTGCCCTTGGAAAACCACCGTGCCGCTTGAGGCTTCCACCGCAGTCGAATCCGCCGCCTACCATCAGCTGGAATGGCTGGACTACTCCATGATCGGGGCCTATTTGGTGGCCACCGTGTGGATGGCCCTGATCTTCTCCCGCCGCCAGCACTCCGCGGAAGAGTATTTCCTCGGGGGACGCCGCATGCCCTGGTTCGCGGTAGGGCTGAGCCTGATGGCCACTCTGACCTCTACGGTCAGCTACCTGGCCACGCCCGGCGAGGTCATCAAGTACGGCGTCATGGGGGCCATGGGAGGTCTGGTCTTCTATCCGCTCATCTACCTGGTCATCGCCTACGGGCTGGTGCCGGTCTTTCTGCGCCTGCGGGTCACCAGCATCTACGAGTACCTGGAGCAGCGGTTCGATGTCGGCACCCGCATGTTCGCCTCCGCCATCTTCCTGGTGGTTCGCCTGAACTGGATGGGGCTGGTGCTCTTTTCCTCGACCCTGGCGCTGGCGCAGATCACCCAGCTGGACCGGCTGCTCATCCTGGCGGGCATCGGACTGATCGCGGTGGCCTACACCACCCTGGGCGGAATGCGCGCCGTGATCTGGACCGACGTGGCCCAGTTCTTCATTCTCTTCGGCGGAGCCCTCTTCACCGTGGCCTACGTGGCGGCCGAAACCGGAACGGGGCCAGGTGCCTGGTGGCAGGCCATCGCCGCGGCCGATCGGCCGGAACAGCCCATTTTCAGCTTCGATCCCTACGAACGGGTCACGCTGGTGGGGATGGGCCTGCTGGGCTTCTTCTGGTACGTCTGCACCTACGCCGGCGACCAGGTGGCCGTCCAGAGGCTGATGTCCACCGCTTCGGCGCGAGCGGCCCGCTGGTCCAGCGCCTGCGACCTCATTTCGGGCCTGCTGGTGATGCTGGCCCTGGCGGCGGTGGGCCTGGCTCTCTATGCCTACTACCAGGGCCAACCCCCGGCCGACGCCGACCAGGTGTTCCCCTACTTCATTCGCTCCCAGCTCCCGCGCGGACTGGCCGGACTGGTGGTGGCGGCCCTGTTCAGCGCCGCCATGTCCAGCCTGGACTCGGGAATGAACTCGGTGGCCACCGTCATCAGCGTGGACTACGTGGAACGCTGGAGGGCTACGCCGCTGGGCGCCGCGGCCCAGCTCCTGCTGGCCCGCGGGCTTACCGTGGCCGTGGGTTTGCTGTCGATCCTGATGTGCCTGGCGCTGTTTCTGATCCCGGAACATATCCGGGGGAATCTGCTGGAATTGGCCCAACGGGTGAGCAGCTTCCCGGTGGGCGGGCTGGGCGGGCTGTTCCTGGCGGCCATCTGGGTGAGGCGCTGCACCGGCCCCATAGCCGTTCAGGCCACCTGCGCGGGCATGCTCTTCGGCCTGGTGGTCGGCTGGGGGCACACCTTCGGCGTCTTCCCCCCGGACCGCCCGCTGTCCTTCATGTGGATCATCCCCTCCTCCTGCCTGGTGACGCTCCTCTACGCATACCTGGCCGGCGCGCTCCGGCCCCGCGGGGATCGATAGCCGTGCACTCATCCCGGGGTCAGGGCCCCTGGTCGGCGATCAGGTTGGTCAGGTAGATTGCGTTGGTCTGTTTGCTGATCAGGAAGAGTCGGCCCCTCTCATCCACGCCAAAGCGGGCATCGCCGCGATCCTTGCCGATCGAGTCACAGAAGAGTCCGGGGGAACCACCGTCGACACTCACCGCCATCACGTGCACGGGCGCCTGAGTATCGGTCGCGTCGGCTGCCAGCAACGCCTCGAAGTCGGCGTGGAAGAAGGCACAGCGAGCCAGGTCGCCGAAGATCAGTTGCTCCTGGAAATCCGGATCTTCAGGATCCGAGACCACGAACCCACCGGTAATGGCCGCGCTTCCCTTTTGGGGAGTCTCGCCGGGAAGGGCCGGAATGGTGTGGTCATAAACGGCGGCGGGAAACTCGAGACGGGAACGGGGTGGCAGGTTCAGGACTGTTTTCGGGTTCCCTTCGACCGGACCGCGGTAGCGCGTCCAGCCGTGGTTGTCGCCCAGGTCTACGATGTTGACTTCTTCGAAGTCGGTGGCGCCGATGTCGAATACGATCAGGCGTGGGTTGTTTCGAGTGTCCCTGGCGAAGCTGAAGTTCTGGGGGTAGCGCAGGCCCCAGGCGAAGATCTCTTCCGCCTTGTCGTCGTCGTCCAGCAGGGGACCGCCATCCTGGAATGGATTGTCCGGAGGGACGGAATAGGGGGCGTCGCCCTTCTGAAGCGGGTTGATGCGCAGCACCTTGCCGAACGGATTGTCCCGGTCCTGCACGAACTGGAAGTTCTTCAAAGCCCCTCCGGCAAAGGCGTCACCCAGGGTGAGGTAGAGATTCCCGTAGTCGCCCTGGCCCGGTCTGCTGAACGGGTTGAAGCTGATCTCTCCGACCGAGTGGACGGTGGGGCCAGGGCCACTGAATTCGATCCTTAGCACCTCGCGTCGCGAATCGGTATCGATGCGGCTGGGATCGTTCCGGTCGACGGTCCATTCGACCAGGGCGTACTGGCTGAGAATGTCTCCCGGCCTGGTCGCAAGTGCGGCTCCGCTGTAGTCGGGGGAGCGGGTTCCCGGCATCCGGCTCTTGTAGAGAGTGTACAGCCTTCCTTCTCCCGGAGCGCCGGCTCTGGCGTAATCCGGATGGAACGCCATGTAGGAGAGCCCGTTGGTTGTGAAATCCAGAGCAGCTTCAAAGTCGGCAACTCGAGCCGTGTTGAAATCCAGGAAGGTTCCGAGGGACTTTCCGCTGGACGAGAAGGCATGGATCCTGCCCTCGTTGGTGCTGACGAAGATCCTTCCGGACCCGTCCCTGGGGTGGGTCAGGTCGATGGCGATTTCCGGCGAGGAGGCTGGAGAATGGGTGGCGAAGGTGGACAGTTCCAGCACCTTGGAGGAGTCCAGCGGGTCCTTGGCTTGGCCAAAGACGAACGCCGGACAGCAGGCGCCGACCACAAAAGCAGCGGCAAAGAGGAGTCGCATGGGGTGAGCGATGGCCGGGTTTTTCCCAAAACCCGTCTTTCGCCAAGAGTCCATCCTGTGGCTTGGGAGGTCGCTTTGCCGTCTCAACGAAACCTTCTGCATCATCACAGGCTCCCGCTGCACCGGCATTCCCGATCGGCGGGCCTCAGGCCCCGGTCGGCTTCCAGCGAATCAGGCAGGCGCCCTTGGAGGGATAGTGCCCGTAGCAGGTGAGGATGTGGCCGTCCTCGAGCAGGGTGGAGTAGAGGTGGCCGGTGCCCGTACTCAGGGGAAGGCCGTTGGAATACTCGAAGTCGTCCAGGATGTAGCGGTGGGCCACGTCCCAGCTCCGGCCGTTGTCGCGGCTGATCACCGCCTCGCAGCCCCGGCGGTAGCTGGCCAGCTTGCCGTTCTCCACGTCCTGTCTCAGGATGACCGTCATCACGATGTCGCCGTTGGGCAGTCGCAGCAGGTGAGGGTGGTGGCGCCCGGCCTCGAAGAGCACCTTGATCGGCGACCAGGTGAGTCCCTCGTCCTTGGAGATGGAGACCACGGTGCCGGCCAGCCCGCCGTTGTTGAGGGCCCGAATCCGAGGATGGAGATCGGTCCTGAGAGCCGCCACCAGCCAGCCGTTGGCCGCCCGCACCAGGGAGCCTTCGTTGGTGGCCATGGTGTAGGTTCGCCCGCGATATTCCACCGGCCACTGCCACTGGGGTGGAGCCACCTCCTTGCCCCAGGTCCGCCCACCGTCCTCCGACCAGCGCACCATTCCAATGGAAGGCTCCGCAGGCCACTGGTAGCCGATCTGGGCGAGTCGGACGGCGACGCCCTCGGCATCGCGGTCGACCAGGTTGTTGCTGTCACAGGGTGAGAAGAGTTTCCCCTCCGAGCTTGGCGGCAACTCGTTGGTTTCCCAGGTCCGCCCGTAGTCGCTGCTGAAGTACTGCAGGATGGGCTTCACCCGATCGGTCTGGAACGTCAGGTTCCCCTTGCCCAGGTAGGTCAACTGCACCGGACGCCCTTCGCCTCCCTCGATCCGGCGGAAATTGGTCCAGCTTTGCCCCTTGTCGCTGCTGAAGGCGATCATCAGCTTCTCGCAGGCGATGGGTCCCTTGAAGTCCTCACAGGTCGGGTCGGTCCCGTGAGTCTGGTCACTGTCGGTGTCCCAACTGGCCAGCAACGCCAGCTCGCCGTTGTCCATCTCGACCACGCCGAAGGCCCAGATCCCCTGTCCCTGGAGGGGATGGGGGCGGCGGCCCGGAGGGGTGTAGTGATGGAAAGTGATCTCGGCCTTCCGAACCACCCAGCCTCCCTTGCCGTCCCCCTGAATGAGCATGTGCCGCTTCCAGCCCCGAGGCTCGAACTCCTCGAGCGTCCGGGCCATGGCGTCGTTGTCCTTGGGGGAAGGCCGGGCCGGCAACGCACTCGCCATCAGTGGCGAGACCGCCGAAACGGCGCCAAGTTGCTTGAGGAACGCGCGTCGAGTGGTCATGAGACAACCTCCTTCGGTGTATGGCCTGCCTTCGGTTTTGTATCTTCCGTCGATGGAAGCCGGGTTCAGGCGGAAAGCGGCGTCGGGCCGGAATGGAAGAACTGTTGCGGCTGACCCAGAATCTCGGCGCATATCCCTTCGGCCGTCATCCCCGCCGGCACCCTTTCGAACTCGTAGTCGGTGGTCGGTCCCAGGAAACCGGAGACGTGCCTGGAGTCGCCGCTTCGCAGGGCCTCGTCGATGGGCTGGAAACGCCGCCACAGGCGGTCGAGTTCCCGGTCGCTGAAACGCGACGCCAGTTCCTGAAGCTGCCAGTCGTAAACCGACTGTCCGGCCTGGTCGCCGCGCGCCGATCCTCTCTGCTGGTGGAGGGCCAGGGCCTGCTTGGCCAACAGGATCAGGCAGGTCCGCCGTCCCTTCTCCGGCGGATGCAGGCGGCTCAGTCGGGACCGAAAGGCCTCCCTGTTTTCCGACAGGGCCGCGCGGAAGACCTCCTCGATGGTTGCAAACTCGGCTTGAAAGAGTCCGAACCAGTGTTCGGCCACCCGCCGCTGCGGGGTCCCGGCCGCGAACCGCTCCCAGAAGCCCATGGGCAGGTTGCACTGCTGGCGCGGCAAGATGCGGCCGAAGGAGCGGTAGCCCAGGTGGACGGTGCGGCGCTTCTTCTCGGGGCCGTACTTGCTGCCCCAGTGGAGCATCAGGTTGTTGTAGACCACGCCGTCCCCCGGCTCCAATTCCACGGGAATGCTCTGCGGAACCGGACTGGTGGTGCCCCGCTCCCCCTGAAGGTGGGAAGACTCGATCTCGGTGCTCAGTCGGCGGTGGCTGCCGGGGACCACGTAGAGGATGTGGTCCCGGTACAGAGCGATGTTCCACTGCACGTAGGCCGGGCCGTTGGCCAGTTGATCCTCGATGTGCGCACTCAGCGGTCCATCCCTGTCGGGCCGCACGTCGCGGTGCCAGTTGCGGGGGTCGGTTCCCCAGTGCTGTCCCGGTCGCGGGGGGGCTTCCGGCGTAAACTCGGGATTGCAGATGACCAGGGCCTGGTTGGAGGCCACCGCCTCCGTCGGACAGTCCAGCACCTCGGCGCTCACCCCATGAGTGTTCCGGTGCAACAGGAACTCGAAGGCGCCAATGGTCTCCGCATCCACCTGGTCGACGATGGAAGCCCTCGGCTGCGGTGTGCTGTCCCATTCGGGGTCGCCGGCCCGCTGCCGGGCCGCCACCGTCTCGATGTCGCTTCGCATGCGATCCAGCAGCTCGGGGGGAACGACCTGGCGCAGGATCACGTATCCGTCCGACAGCAACTGTGCCCGTTTTGGGTTCATGCCGTTTCCTCCAATGGGTGAAGTGGCGTGCTCCGGCTTGGGCAGCCGTGCTCCCCGTTTGCAGTCGGGGTCGGCTGCCGTCCGAAAGGGTCTCCTGCCTGGCGTCGGCTCACTGAAAAAGGGTAGTGTGGCGCGTTTGAGAAGGCAGGTCAAGCCATTGTGGCCTGGCGGCAGCCCATGCCCTCCACCGCCGCGGCACTCCTCCCGGTGCACCGCTGTCCTTCCCCTGTTTCGCTTGACAACCGCCGGGCAGTATGGCACATTGCAACGTTCCCAAATTTAGCCAAAAAGGGGGGTATCGGGGTGGTTTCCAGCGCAACAACACTTCGAGCCTCGACCTGCCTGCGTTGGTCTGGCGCACTGAGCCGCCGCCGGCCGGGGTCTGTCCTGGCCTGGATCGGCTTGGGCCTGTTCAGCCTGGCTCTCAATGGAACCGGTCTGAGCGCTTCCGACCCGACCGATGGCGCTCCCGGCTTCGAGCAGGATATCCGGCCCCTTCTGGAGAGCAACTGCGGCAGTTGCCACGGTTCCCAGTCCCACCGCAGCGGCCTGGTCCTTGAAACCGTAGACTCGCTGTTGAAGGGAGGCGCTCTGGACGGACCGGCCATCATTGCCGGCAACAGCGCTGCCAGCCCGCTGATGCTTCGCTTGAGGGGGGAACGGCAGCCGTCCATGCCTTTGGGCGGCGAAGCTCTGTCGGCGGAGGAAATCGACCTCATTGCCCGCTGGATCGACGGGATGGCGGTCTCGGAAAGCGCCGGGAACAAGCAGGTTGAAAAACCCGGCTGGCCCTGGACCCGGCTGCAGGAGCCGGCGGTGCCGCCAGTCCGGCAGCAGGACTGGGTGGCCAACCCCATCGATGCTTTCGTCCTGTCCCGGCTGGAGAGCAAGGGGTTGCGCCCTGCGCCCCCCGCTTCCCGCCGTGCCTTGCTGCGGCGGCTCTATTTCGGACTGGTCGGGCTGCCCCCGACTCCGGCGGACATGGCCCTCTTCCTGGAGGATTCGTCTCCCGAGGCCTACTCCCGGGCTGTCGAGCGGCTGCTGGCCGACTCCCGCTACGGCGAGCGCTGGGGACGGCATTGGCTGGACCTGGTGCGCTACGCCGACACCCGCGGCGGCGGGCTGGAGTATCCGCGCCCCCACATGTGGCGCTACCGCGACTACGTGGTCCGGGCCTTCAACCAGGATCGCCCCTACGACCGCTTCATCAAGGAGCAACTGGCGGGCGATGCCTTCCGGGCCTATGGAGACGAGGGGAGAATCGGGGCCTCCTTCCTGACGCTGGGAGTGAGAGTGGAACGCAGCGCCGCCGAGGGCCGGCGGGATGTCCTGATCGACGTGGTGGATACCACCGGAGAAACCTTTCTGGGGGTCACGCTGGGGTGCGCCCGCTGCCACGACCACAAGTACGATCCCATTCCCACCCGCGACTACTACCGGTTGGAAGCCTTCTTCGCTCCGCTGACATTCAGCGCCAAACCCCTGAAGTTCACCCAGTACGAAGCTCCTCTCCAGCAACCGAAGTGGTGGAAACAAAAAGCCGAAGCCTGGGACGGGGTGCTTTCCGAGCGCAAGAAGGCCGCCGAGGCCTTCAAGGCCGGGCTGAAGGCACGGGAAGCTCCCCACTACGTTCTGATGAGTCCTCAGGACCTCAAGGATTGGGTGATTCCCGATCTCAAGCGGATGCCCTTCGCCAAGGGGGACTTCTACACCCAGGAGGATAAGGATCGGCTGGCTCTGATTACACGGCAAACCGCCCGTTTCGCCAATCCCAGCAGCCCCGACTATTACAAGGCGATGGCCTACCTCACCTCCGACGCGCCCTTGAGAAGAACGGTGGCCACCTATGTTCTGAAGGGAGGCAACCTCAAGCTGAGGGGCGATGAGGTCAAGCCGGGGTTCCTGAGCACGATCACCGGCCATTCCAAGCCCGCCAACATGGACGGGCTGGGGCAGAGCCGCCGCAAGCTGCTGGCGGAGTGGATCGCCAGCGGGGACAATCCGCTGACGGCCCGGGTCATGGTCAACCGCATCTGGCAGCACCATTTCGGACAGGGCCTGGTGAGGACCGCCAGCGATTTCGGCAGGAACGGCAGCGGCACCCTCCATCAGGACCTGCTCGACTGGCTCGCCTGGCAGTTCGTGCAGGGAGGCTGGAGCGTCAAGGAGATGCACCGCCTGATCCTGCACTCCAGCGTCTATCGCCAGTCGGTGGAAAACCCGGAGAACGCGGCGTTCGAGGAGATCGACCCACCCAATCGGTTGCTGTGGAAGCGCAGCCCCATTCGGGCCGAGGCCGAGGTCATCCGGGACAGCCTGCTGGCCGTAAGCGGCAACCTGAACCCGGTAATGGGCGGACCGCCCTTCCTTCCGGCCGCCGAGGATGAGTGGCAGAAGCGCTCCCGCACCTGGTGGGAGCCCTCGCCTCAGGAAGACAGGAACCGGCGCAGCCTCTACATGTTGCAGATGCGGTCCTTCCAGCTCCCGATGATGACCGTATTCGACGGACCCAACACCTCCGAGAGGTGCGCCGTCCGAAACGTCACCACCGTCACCAGCCAGGTCTTCTCCCTGTTCAACGGAGCCTTCGCCCACCAGCAGGCCGGGGCCATGGCGGACCGCATTCGAAAAGAGGTTGGAGAGGACGTGGCCCTGCAGGTCAAGCGAGCCTTCCAGTTGGCCTTGCAGCGGGATCCCGACCCCTCGGAAGCGGTGGATTGCCTGGCTTTCCTGCAGCCGGCGCCGCGCCGGCTTTCCCTGACGCCGGTGGTGCTGGCCGACTCCTCCGGGGGTGCCTCGGGCCTGAAAGGACAGCAGGGGAGCTTGCAGGAGCTCTGCCTGGTGCTGCTGAACATGAACGAATTCATCTACCTGGAATAAGAGGCGTTCGGAAACCATGAAACACGAAAGGCAGGCCTCAAGAGCCGGCAAGGGCCAACTGCTCCTGCGAAAGAACGGGGTGCAGCTCTGCAGCGACGTGGAGCCGGTGCCGGCCGCAAACGACCCGGGTCTGGGGCGGCGGGAATTCGTCTATCGCCTCGGCAAGGGGTTGGGATCGGTGGCGCTCTCCTCCATGCTCTACAAGGACGGCCTGCTGGCCGCTTCCGGGACCGCCGGCAATCCGCTGGCCCCCAAGCCACCCCACCTGCCGGGCAAGGCCAAGTCCTGCATCTTTCTCTTCATGTTCGGCGCTCCCAGCCAGATGGACACCTTCGACCCCAAGCCGGCCCTGGACCGCTACCACGGCACCCCGGTGACCCGCATTTACGGCAGCCTGGAAAAGCGCATCTACGTCGGGAGTCCCTTCAAGTTCGCCAGGCACGGCAAGTCCGGCATCGAAGTTTCCGAGATCTTTCCCCATCTGTCCACCTGCGTCGACGACATGGCCGTGGTCAGGTCTCTCCACACCGACTCCAGCAGCCACCCGGTGGGCAGCTTCCTGATGAACACCGGCCTTCCCATTCCGGGCAGTCCTTCCCTGGGGTCCTGGGCGGTCTACGGCCTGGGCACCGAGAACCAGAACCTGCCGGCCTTCGTGGTCTTGCCGGACAAGCGGCGGGGGATCGAGGGAGGAGCCGTCAACTACTCCAACGGCTACCTTCCGGCCGTGTGCCAGGGAACCCTGTTGAGCTCCGAGGGGGTACCGATCGTGGACCTGGAACCCCCGGAAGGAGTGACCCCGCAGCGGCAGGAGGCCAGCATCGGCTTGCTCAACCGGCTCAACCGGAAGCTGTTACAGTCCCATCCCTCCAACAGCGACCTGCTGGGACGCATGCGGAACTACGAGTTGGCCTTCCGCATGCAGTTCGCCGTCCCCGAGGCCCTGGACATCGACAAGGAGCCGGAGGACATCAAGGAGCTCTACGGGCTCAACCACGCCATGTCGGAGCACATGGCCCGCAAGTGCCTGATGGCCCGCCGCCTGGTGGAAAGGGGGGTGCGCTTCGTCCAGATCTACTGCGAAGGCTGGGACTCCCACGAAAATATCGCCCTGGAGCACCGCAAACGGGGCCTGGAAACCGACCAGCCGGTGGCCGGTCTCCTCAAGGACCTCAAGCAGCGGGGCCTGCTGGACGAAACTTTGGTGGTCTGGGGCGGGGAATTCGGCCGCACCGCCGACAACTCCATGGATTTCTTCCGGTCCAACCCGGGCCGCGACCACAACAAGGACGCCATGATCATGTGGTTCGCCGGGGCCGGCATCAAGGGCGGCACGGTGGTCGGGGCCACCGACGAACTGGGCATCAATGCCGCCGAAAACGTCTACCACCTGCACGACCTGCATGCCACCATCCTGCACTGCATGGGGCTGGATGACATGCAACTCACCTACTACCACGCCGGACGCTTCAAGCGCCTCACCGACCTGGGCGGCCGGGTGATGAAGGAAATTCTGGTCTGAGGCAGGCTGACGACCATCAGGAGCCGGACCGCAGGAACAACACTCCCTCCCTGTCCCCTGCAATGCTTCGACAGCTTGGCTGCGACGTTCCCCGCTAGCGAGAGGGTGTCGGCGCGGCATTCGGAGAACACACCGGCTGCTCATTCAATCCGGGACCTACGGCCACCCCTTCTCCCTGACGCTGCAAATGGGTCGCATTCGGTTGAATGCCAAGGGTAGAATTGTAAATGAGAATTCTACCCTGGAGGCAGTGATGAGTCTCAACATCAAGAATGAAGAGGCCTGCCGACTCGCCGGGGAACTCGCCGAGCTTACCGGCGAGACCAAGACCGACGCCATAACCGTTGCGCTGCGGGAACGGCTGGCTCGAGAGAAGCACCGGCGTGATGTGGATGTCCGCGCTCAAGAGCTGCATGCCATCGGACAACGTTGCGCCAAGCTGGTGGGAGAGGGGGCCTCGTCCCTGGAACATGGCGACCTGCTTTACGATGAGCGGGGCCTGCCCAAGTGATCCTCGATTGTTCAAGGGCAAGGATTTCGCCCCAACCGACATTGAGCCGGCGTGACCGGCGCACTGGAACATTTCCGCAAGAATGACTCATCACCCACCCATTCCCGTTTACACCATTGGCTACGGTAATCGTTCCATCGAACAACTGATTGCGATTCTGCAGGAATACGAGATCGCCTACCTGGTTGACGTGCGATCGGCACCCTATTCCCGCTATAAGCCGGAATTTTCCAAGGACGCACTCGCTGGCGAGTTGCAACGACACCGGATTAGCTACGTGTTCATGGGCGATACGCTAGGGGGGCGCCCCGAAGACAAAGATTGTTACGTGAATGGCAGGGTGGCGTACGAGAAAGTCGAAAGCACCGCTGGCTATCGTCGGGGAATCCAACGCATCCTGACGGCCTTTGCTCAACAACGACGAGTGGCGCTGATGTGCAGCGAGGGGAAACCGGAGAACTGCCACCGGAGCAAGCTTATCGGAGTCACTCTGGAAGAGCAGAAAGTGCCTGTGATTCATATCGACGAAAACGACGATCAGCGGTCACAGACTGAAGTCCTTGATCGGCTCACTGCAGGCCAACAGTCCCTGTTTGACCGTACATTTCACTCGCGCAAGCAGTATCGATAAGAGATGAGAGCGATAAAGCCGAAAATTGTAACTATCGGTGTCTATGGATTTGACGAAGCCGGTTTCTTTCTGAGGTTGCAGGAAGCAAGGGTGGACACCTTCTGTGACATCCGACAGCGGCGTGGCGTGCGCGGGGCAACCTACGCTTTTGCCAACAGTCAACGCTTGCAGGGACGATTGGCTCAATTGGGCATTGCTTACCTGTACCGTAAAGACCTGGCGCCCACGAAATCGGTCCGAAGTCGTCAAGTAGAGGCCGATAGAGTCACAAAAACCGCCAAGCGCCGACGCACCCAGTTGGGAGCAGCTTTTGTTGAGGCCTACGAAAACGAATGCCTGTCCCACTTTCAGTCCCAGAGTTTGTTGGATGACCTTGAACCGAATGCCCAAGTCGTTGCGCTCTTCTGCGTCGAACGGGAGCCGAGAGCTTGTCACCGAGCGCTGGTGGCTGACAAGCTGGCGAAAGAACTCGATCTGGAAGTCGAGCATATCCTTCCATGAGAGTGTTGATCGTTGCCAAGACGCGCATGGGCAAAGGGGCATGTATCGGTGGCATCACCCAGGATGGCAAGAGTGCTCGACTGATTTCCGCTCATGCGGATGCCCGGGACGGAGCCGGCAGAGAGTATGAATTATGCGACGTATGGGAAGTTGAGGCCCGGCCTGCAGTTGATCTGATTCCACCACATTTGGAAAATATCGTCGTCGACAAAAAACGGAAGCTCCGCACCCACGACGCTCCCGTGACCATCGTCGAACGGTTCATGCCCCCCAAGGCAGGCGGACCGGAGGTGCTCTTCGAAGGTCTGGTCCAGTCTACATCAAACGGCGCGCTGTACATCGCCGAAGAGAGTGGCGTCCCGCCATACAGCACCTCGTTCTGGCGCCCCGATAGGCCGCTGACTTGCGACACGACCGGCAAGCGCATTCGCTATCGCTTTCCGACCCGGGATGGGGGCCGCACCCTCACTTTCGTTGGATTCCAGGAACCGCTCAAAACCATCCCGGCTGGGATGTTGTTGCGCGTCTCATTGGCGCACTGGTGGCGACCGGACGATAAACCAGACATGGAGGAGCGCTGCTTCGTGCAGCTTTCCGGCTGGTTTCCGGAGGAATCAGGCCGGCCACCGAAACAAACCGAGGCGGAGAGGCGGAATGACCCGGACAACGGCCACGAAATCCCCCCAGATTCACCATCCACCAATCAGTCTCCCCAACACGTCCTCAAAACCGTATTCGGCTACGACGAATTTCGACCGTTACAGCTAGAGATCGTCCAAAACGTTCTGTACCGGCGCGACACCCTGATCATCATGCCTACCGGCGGGGGCAAGTCCCTGTGCTACCAAATGCCGGCGCTGTTCTTCGAGGGGCTTACAGTCGTCGTGTCGCCACTCATTTCACTCATGCAAGACCAGGTGACGCAGTTGCAGCAGTTGGGTGTACGCGCCGTTTTTCTCAACAGTACCCTCAGCCACAGCGAATATGTTTCGACCACCAATTGGCTCAAAACGGGCGAGGTGAAGCTGCTCTACCTTGCGCCCGAAACGCTTCTGCGTCCTGAAACATTGCTCCTGCTGGACGACTGTCGGCTGGACTGCCTGGCCATTGATGAAGCCCACTGTATTTCGCAATGGGGGCACGATTTTCGCCCGGAATACCGCCAACTGGCCTCTGTACGAGAACGATTCCCTCACGCCGTCTGTGTTGCCCTGACGGCGACGGCGACTCCCCGTGTCCAAACCGATATCAGACAAACATTAGGTTTCCGTGATGAGAACGAGTTCATTGCCAGCTTTGACCGCTCAAACCTTTTCATTGCCGTCGAGCCGAAGACGAACCTGCTGCGACAAACGCTCGATTTCCTCGCAGCCCATCCCAACCGGTCGGGAATTGTCTACTGCGCCACCCGTCGACAAGTGGACTCACTGCACGAGGCACTGGTGGAGCATGGGTTCTCCGCGTTGCCCTACCATGCCGGCCTGGACGATGAAACTCGCAAGAGCAACCAGCAGGCCTTCATCCGCGACGATGTACGGTGCATGGTGGCGACAATTGCCTTTGGCATGGGTATCGACAAGCCGGACGTGCGCTTTGTGCTCCACGTGGATTTGCCCCAGAACGTTGAAGGCTATTACCAGGAAATCGGGCGGGCCGGTCGGGACGGGCTTCGGGCGGATTGTCTGCTGCTGTTCAGCTACGGCGACGTAGACACCATCCAATACTTCATCCGGCGGGGCGCAGCGTCTGAACGCAAGGGACGGCGAGAGCGCCTGAAAGCCATGGTGGATTGGGCGAACTCGGCAGTGTGCCGTCGGGGTGAATTGTTGGCCTACTTCGGAGAGGATTACAGAGCGGATAACTGCCGGATGTGCGACAACTGCCTCAATAAAAATGAGGAGCAAGTCGACCTGACCACCCCAGCACAGCAATTTCTCTTCTGCATGGTGCAAACGGGCCAAGTTTTCGGAATCAGTCATATTATCGGTGTGTTGCGAGGTTCGCGAGCCAAGAAGGTGATACGGCAACGACATGACCGCCTCTCAACTTATGGCATAGGCAAGGAGTATTCGGCCGAACAATGGAAACTCCTGGCGCAGCAACTGACGCAGCAGAAGCTGATTGCGCGAGACATGGAACATGGCAGCGTCAAACTGACGGAGACAGGGCGGGCTGTTCTCAGGGGGGAAAAGGTGTCGGGCACACCGGTGGAAACAGGCAGGAAGTCCTCCGGCCGCGGTGTTCCGTCCGACGAAACCGCCGCCTACGACCGTCAACTCTTCGAACAGCTCCGCACCAGGCGCAAGGAGCTGGCGGATGCTGCCAACGTTCCACCCTACGTGATCTTCTCCGACCGGTCTCTGCAAGAGATGGCAACCTATTTCCCTCACTCTGAAACGACGTTGGAAAGGCTGCACGGCATCGGTCGGGCGAAAGTTGCAAGCTACGCCGGCATCTTCCTACCCCTCATCGCCGCCTATTGCCGGGAACAAGGACTGGCAGAGAAATCAAAACCGTCCCCTCGCTCCACTTCCGCTTCAAAATCCTTGATATCTCGCAGCCGGGAAGTCGGAGAACGCTTCCGGACCGGTGAGTCGCTGAACCAATTGATGCAAGCCTACGGAGTGAAACGCAAGACGGTCATCTCTTACTTGGAAAGGTACGTGCAGTCGGGAAATGTGCTACCCGTAGAACGGTTCCGCTCCGAGTCCCGGTTGTCATCCGAGACGCAAGACCAGGTCCTGGCAGCCTTCGATGAATTGGGCGCGGATTTCCTGCGTCCGGTTTTCGATGCCCTCGACAAGAGCGTCGGTTACGACGAGTTGCACCTGGCACGAATCATCTATCGGCTGCAGACCCCTGGCAGCGAGGGTTGATCCTTCATCCCTCCACCGCGACTCACCAGTACCCGTGGAAGCGTCCCTCCCAGTAGGTCCACAACCAGGCTGTCAGGGAGTCGTGGTCGATCAGCTCGGTCTCCACTTTCCACTCCGGAGCCAGGGTCTTCCCTTCGGCCGGCGGCAGGATGAAGCGGAAGGTGGGCAGGTCCAGGGCTTCCAGGATGCGGCGGGCGGTCTCCGCCAGGGGCTCGTCGGGAAACCAGCGCTGGGCGCTCACCATGCCGCGGGCGTAGATGGCCGAGCGTCCCGACCGGTAGGGGCCGGGTCCCCAGCGCCCGCTCTGGAGAATGGTGCCGTCGGGCTGAATGCTGCCTCTGACGTTGCCGAAGGTGCCCAGCATCATGGGCCGCCAGATGCGGTGGCGCCAGGGATCGATCTCCATCAGCAGGCTGGGCAGGTAGAGCTCGCGGTAGCTCCTTCCGCTCCCCCCGGAGGGCAGGTTGCCCAGGCCGCAACCGGCGTACCAGCGCTCGACCTGACGCAGGTACTCCGGATCTCCGCCGCCGCGCCAGGCGTGCATCATCAGGGTGACGTAGATGATGCCGATGCTCCAGGGCTTGGTCCCCGGCTGCCAGTCGGCACCCCACAGGCGGTAGCGCGGCCTCAGGGGCACGGCGAAGTAGGTCCCGGGGTGGTAGTAGTCGTGGCGGATCTGGAAGTCGGCGAACCCCTGGAACATCTCTCCGATCAGCGCCTCGTCGTGGGAGCCGGCGATCCGGCGGTAGGCGTCCAGTCCGGAGGACACGCACTGGAGCTGGTCCGGCGAGGTCTGGTTGCTGGCCTTGCCCCCGTAGGGCTTGCAGAGAAAACCGGGCTCCCTGGCCCGGGCGCCCAGATCGTAGATGGTCTTGAGAGCTCTCAGGGTCCGGCGGCAGCGGCTGAGCGTCAGGGAGTCGCCGGTGCAGCGGTACTGCCAGGAGAGCGCGGCCAGGTAAAAACCGGTGTCGGCGGCCGTGTCTTCCCAGGCCCGCCAGACATGCATGGGCGGCAGGCCCAGCTCCGCCTCGCTCTTTCCTCGCAGGTGGCGGTGCCGGTAGGCCCCGGCGTAGTCCTCAGCGGTCGGCAGCCGGTAGTCGGAGGCCCGCACCAACATGGGGACCAGCCCGTGGACCTGAAGGGTCTTCTCCTCCAGGAGGGCCTGGATGCGCAGCGCCTTCCGCTCCAGCTCCTGCCGGGTCATGGTGAAGCCTTTCTCCGGCAAGGGCTCCCTCTCCGGTCCTCCCGACGAGGGTATGCGCCCTTTCTGTTCCTCAACGGCGAAAGCCGAGGCCCGAAACCTGCCCGGCAGGGCCGCGGCAACCGAGGCCGGAGCCAGTCCCTGAATGAAGCGCCGACGTGCCCAGTCCATCACCAGCCTCCTTTGATGGGGTGGTCTCCTTGTTGATAGGGAACCGCGCAGGAAGGCGGGGCCGCCGTCCCCCGGGTTTGCGCGGGAGCGGGCACAAGGAGATCAGTCAACCCGCTTGACTGGACGCCGGTCGCCCCCGATCTCGAAGATGAACCCGGTGGGACGGCCTTCCCCATCCAGGTCGAACAGCAGGCGGGCCGCCGTCCAGCGCAGGGCGAACTCCCGTTCCGAGCGGGGCACCAGCTCGATCTCCGGCTGCCGGTAAAAGAACACCCTCAGGTGGTCCCCGTGCAGGGAGACCACGTACTCGTTGCCATCCGGGGTCCGGTAGCGGCCGGCGTAGCGCTGCAACACTGCCGGGGCCAGAGAGATGGCGGGCGGGGCGGGCTTTCGGACCGGCCCGGGCTCGGCATGCTCGGGCAGTTCCCTCAGCCAGATATTGCGGAACCGAACCGGGTTGCCGTGGTCCTGCAGGGCAAGCGGCAGCCTGTCGGGGTGGTAGGCGTAGGGCGCATGCTGCAGCCAGCCCGTGGGTCCCCACAGCTCCACGTTGTCCTGCACCAGGATGCCATTGTGAATCACCGTCATCCGGGCCGGAGAGGCCAGCCGACCGTCCCGGTGAAAGCGGGGGCGGCGAAAGATGATGTCGTAGGCCTGCCATTCTCCAGGGGGACGACTGGCGTTCACCAGAGGAGGGTACTGGCCGTAGACGGCGCCGGCCTGCCCGTCGGGATAGGTGTCGTTCCGGTAGGAGTCGAGAACCTGGACTTCGTACTTGGACATCAGGTAGACGCCGCTGTTGCCGCGTCCCTGACTGCTGCCCTCCACCGGAAGGGGAGCCGCCCATTCCAGGTGAAGCTGTACGTCGCCGAAGGCCCGGGAGGTATACAAGTATCCGCTATCGGGAACCGAAATCATGGCGCCGTCCTGAACTTTCCATTGCGCCGGCCCGCCGTCCTCGCTTCTCCATCCCTCCATCCCGGTCCCGTCGAACAGCACCACGGCGTCCTCGGGAGGAGCCACCGGCAGCGACTGCGGCGCCGGAGACACCACCGGAGGACGGGGCCGTTCGGGGTCATGGGCCAGCCACTCTGACGGCGGACGGGACTGGCCGGAGCCGTAAGAGCCAAGCTGCAGCCAGCTCCAGCTCATCAGAACCAGGACGAGGCGGAATTGCCGAGAGATGGTCACGGTGTCGCTCCTCCCAAAGGTGCTCTACAGGGGTCGGGTCTGATCGTTTTGCAGATCATACCTCAAATGGACTTGCCGGTTTCGGTCGTACCCGGAGATGGGCGGACCCGGCTTGACAGCCTTGGGGGCGCCCCCTATGATGCCGTGAGTTCAAGGTCTCACACACCAATGTGTTCTGCTGGCTACCGGCAGGTTGGCCGGGGCCGATTACAGCCACAGGGAAAGGGCTGCCCAGGCCGCCATGGCGCTCGCCACCGACAAAGTCCGCTGGGGTCTGCTGTCGACAGCCTGGATCAACGTCGCCATGGTGGGCCCCATGCAGCGCTCTCCCCGCAGCCACTTGGCGGCCGTGGCCAGCCGCGGCCTGGAAAAGGCCGAGGCCTACGCCGCGGAGAACCACATCCCCCGGGCCTACGGCAGCTACCAGGAGCTGATCGAGGACCCCGAGATCGATGCCGTCTACAACCCTCTGCCCAACACCCTGCACGCCGACTGGACGATTCGCGCCGCCCGGGCCGGAAAGCACGTCATGTGCGAAAAGCCCCTGGTGACCAACCTGGAGGACCTGCAGGCGGTGGAAGCCGCCGCCCGGCGATACGGGGTCACGATCTTCGAGGCCTTTTCCTTCCTCCATCATCCCCAGATTCAGACCGTCAAGCGGATTATGGCCGAGGGGCGCTTGGGGCAGGTAGAACTGGTGACCTGCTGGGACGCCTTCTGTCTGCCCCCGGAAGACCGAGGCAACATCCGTCTGCAACCGGAACTGGCCGGCGGTGGATTGTGGGACGTGGGCGTCTACCCCAACGCCTTCGCCATCGCCCTGGCGGGCGGGACACCCCCCAGCGAGGTCTGGGCTCAGCAAACGGTCGGGCCCACGGGCGTGGATCTCACCTTGATTGCCCAGATGCGGTTTCCAGACAGCATGGTGGCACAGATCTCCTGCGGCATGCAGTCGGCCCCTCGCCGCGGGGCCGAGATCATCGGCACCCGGGGGATGCTGACCGTCATGGATCACCTGTCGGGAGCGGATTGGCCGGGGAATCCCCCCAAGGAAGGACGCTTGACCTTTACCGCCACCGACCGGAGCCGGGAAGTGATCCCAATTCCGGCGGTGGACTCCTACGAGGCCGAAGTCAAGGCCATGGAGGCCTGTATCCTGGATGGCGCCGCCCCGGTGGTTTCACTGGATCTCAGCCGCGCCTTTCTGCGCAGCGTGCTGGCGCTTTACCAGTCGGCCCGCACGGGAAGACCGGTTGCCCTGGGCTGACCCCTGAACCCGGGACGCGAGGTTCCCTTTCCTCATGAACGAAACCCCTTCTGCAAGAAGCGCCACCGTGGCCTCGGGAAGTCTTCCGGACTGGACCACGGCCGACATGCCCGCCCCGCCGGCAATGGGCATGCGTAGCTGGGTGGCCTTGATCGGTCCCGGCATGATGATGGCCGGGGTGGCAATCGGCGCCGGGGAGTGGCTCTTCGGTCCGGCCGTCGCCAGCCAGTACGGCGGCACCATCCTCTGGCTGGCCACCATCAGCATCCTCTGTCAGCTCGTCGTCAACCTGGAGGTGATGCGCTACGCCCTCTACTGCGGCGAGCCGGTCTACGTGGGATTTCTGCGGACCCGGCCGGGACCGAAAGTCTGGACGGCCTGGTACCTGCTGATGGATGTCAGCAATGTCTGGCCCTTCATGGCGGCCACGGCCGCGGTGCCGCTGGCGGCAGCCCTTCTGGGCCATCTGCCGGGTGACGGCACGGTGCAGTTGCTGGGAATCTCCCTCTCCGAGGTGCGGTTGGTCAAGGTGCTCGGCTATGCGGTTTTCCTGCTGGCCTTTCTCCCCCTGATATTCGGCGGCACCATCTACCGCAGCATTGAACGCCTGATGTCCCTCAAGGTTATCCTGGTGCTCGGTTTCCTCTGCATCCTGTCCGTCTTCACCGTCTCCTATGCCAGCCTGCACGAAGTGGTGACCGGCTTCTTCCGGTTCGGAGCCTTGCCGTTGCGGGCCGATACCATCATCGTGGGGCCCCATTTCGAGTTGAGCGAGTCCCGCGGCGGCCACCGCTACACCGTCAAGGGAACCGTCGAGCCCGGCGGGACGCTGGTCACCGAGTTTGCGGCCGCCCGCGGCCCCGAGCCGGAGCGATTCGGGATGCATGCCGCCGTGCCGTCCGATCTGGCGGAGGTGCGTCAAGACCTGGTCGACCGCGCCACCGCGCTCTCCCGAGAGGACCGCTTCTTCGTGGAGGACGCCCAGGACGGTGTCCGGCTGCGGCTGGCCGGACAGGTCCTGGCCGATCAGACCTGGAAGCTGGACCGGATCGAGGTCTTACAGGGTGGACAGACGCAAGCCTACGATCGCCTGGAAGAACTTCCGGCCGCGCTGGCCGGGCGGGCCCGGTCGCTGTTCGCCTACCAGGGGGTGGAGAGAGTGGGCATCCTGGGCTACCTGTGGGAACACGGCGGCTTGCCCGACCTCAACTGGGCCATTCTGGCCGCCTTCGCCGCCATCGCCGGCATTGGAGGCACCGGCAACGCCCTCTGTTCCAACTATGCCCGCGACAAGGGCTGGGGAATGGGCAAGCTGGTGGGGGCCATTCCCAGCGCCGTGGGCGGCAGTTCGGTGACGCTCCTGCACGCCGGGAAGACCTTTCCTCTCGACGAGGCCAACCTGGGGCGCTGGCGCGGCTGGATGCGTTACGTCCGGCGAGACCAACTGGTGGTGTGGACATTCTGCTGCTTCCTGGGGATGGCCCTGCCCTGCCTGGTCTCCCTGGAATTCCTTCGGAACGTGCCGGTGGAGGGACACCGGGTCGCCGCCATGATCGCCGACGGCGCGGCCCGCAGGTATCCCGATCTGCAGTGGCTTCTCTGGCCCGCCACCCTGCTGTGCGGGTTCCTGATTCTGGCGCCGGGGCAGATCTTCTCGGGAGAGGCCATTGCCCGCCGCTGGACCGACGTGGTGTGGTCGAGCAGCCGGCGGGCTCAACGCCTGCGCGGCCCCCAGGTGCGCTACATCTACTACACCATCCTGGGTATTTACGCCGTGTGGGGCGTTGTCTGGCTCTCCCTGTTCGAGCCCCTCACATTGGCCATCATCGGCGCCGTGCTGGGCAACGTGGCGCTGGGGTCCACGGCCCTGCACACCCTCTACGTCAACCGCACCCTGCTGCCGGCCCGGATCCGGCCGCCCTGGTTCATGCAGGCGGGCCTTTTGATCTGCGGCGCTTTCTTCCTGGGAATCTCGGTCATCGTGTGGATCTATCTGTAGGGCTGCGGCCGGCGCTTCGTGCCACCGCAATCGGCGCCGCTCCGTGGCAGGAGGAACCGTCCCCATGTCCCGTCTTCGAACGCTCCTGCTGTCGGCTTTGATGATCCTGGTCCTTCCGAACCCCGCCAGGGACCTCCCTCTCCGTGGGGACCCGGGCCCCAGACCGGTGCAACTGTCCGACGAGCACCTTGCCGCCGCCGGACGGGACCGCCGGATCATCATCAACTTCGACACCATTTCCGGCGACCGCAATTTCGGCGGGCGCGACCCGGCCGAACTGGTGAAGTGGAAATTCCACGTCATCGACGCCGCCGGCGTCCAGATCGACAGCGTCTGGTGGTGTTGGGGGGAGGGCAACCAGTCACCCTGGCCGAGCTCGATCATGCCGCTCTATGACAGCGAGGGTTACCGCCGCTGGAAGGAGCAGGGCATCGACATCGCCGCCATCTTTGCCGAGGAGTCCAGAAAACGGGGCATCGAAGCCTTCTACAACTACCGCATCAACGGCTCCGACAACGACCTGGGGCCTTTCAGCAAGCTTCCCATGAAGCTGAAGCACCCGGAATGGCTGATCCACACCTGGCCCGGCCCGGTCGGCCTGTGGAACTACGCCATTCCCGAAGTGCGCCGTTACAAGCTGAGCATTCTGCGGGAAATCGCGGAGCGGTTCGACTACGACGGCATCTCGCTGGACTTCGCCAGGGTGTGCCCGGTCCTGCCGCCCGGCAAGGCCTGGGCCAATCGGGACAAGATGAACGACTTCATGCGGGAGTTTCGCTCCATCACCCAGGAAGTGGCCCGGAAACGGGGCCGGCCCCTGCTCATCGGAGCTCGAATCCCTGAAAACCTGGAAGGCTGCCGCTTCGACGGGCTGGATATCGAGACCTGGGTCGGCGAGGGGCTGGTGGACGTGCTGGCGCTGGGCATTCGCAACTTCGACGTGGACATCGCCGCCTTTCGCCGTATCGTCGCCGGCACCCACGTCAAGCTCTATCCCTCGGTGGATGACCACCACGCCTCCGACGGCTATGCCACCCCACCGATCGACATCTATCGCGGCGCGGCCGCCAACTGGTGGCGCCAGGGAGCGGACGGCATCCAGACCTTCAACTTCAACCACGCCCCCGATTTTCCCTTCCGCGGGGTGTGGGAAACCCACCTGACGGCCTACCGGGAAATCGGCAGCCCCAAGACCCTTCAGCGCAAGAACAAGCGGTTCGTGGCCCAGCGCCGCGGCGGCGGGCACGGTCCCACGGTCATCCCCAACGCCCAGGACTGGAGCACTCCCCGCTGGATGTACTTCAACACCAACATGCTGGCCCCGCTGCCGGCCCCGCTGGCCAACGACGGGAAGGCCGACACGCTGCTGACCGTCTCCGTCGCCGACGACCTGGGAGCCGAGCGCCAGCACTTGGAAGGGCTTTCACTACGGTTGCTGCTTTCGGACGCCTCGGCCAAGGGACTGCCCAAGGAGGAGCGCCTCCCGGAAGTTATTGTGGCCACCATCGGCCATCCCGACGGCCGCCTGCTCAACATCCCTCCAGCCAAAGGAATCGAGAACCTGGTTGAAGCCCGGTTGAACAACGCCCTCCTGGGCAAGCCGATCTCTGACGGCGGCTGGCTGGTCTTCGACCGGCTGCCCCCGGAACTGTTTGCCGTCGGCCCCAACCTGGTCGGTCTGCGCCTCACCCGCCCCAGGCCGAAGGCAGCCGAATCCATCCTGATCGAGAAACTGGAAGTGGAGGTGCGCTACCGCCAGCCCTGAGCCGGCTGCGACTCAACTGGCAGTCCGGCGGGTGATGGCTTCGCGAAGACCTTCCAGCAATCCCTCAAGCTTGGCCTGCCCGTATTCGAGCCGCCCGACCCGGTCGGCTAACTGCTTGACGTCAGCCCGCAGCCGCTCCTCGAACTTCACCATGTCGGTTCGCAGCCAGGCAAACAGGCCGGTCGAAAGTGCGCCCAAGCCAATCCCCACCGACACGATGGCAATGATCTCTGCGCTCATGCTCCCTCCAACAGTTCTCGGTTCATTATTTTTTACAGGCCCGACCAAAAACCCCGGGGAGGGAGAGTCCCAGAGGCCGCGCCAGTCCGTATTTCTCGCCGCGGGCAGGCGCCATCGGTTCTCTGAATCCGGCAAATGACTCTTGGGGAGGGAGTTGACCCGCATTCCAGGGGAAGAATCGATGCTCCACAGTATACCACCAGGCCGCCGGAGTTTGAAGGCATTGGCCGCTGCCGGAATCCGACTGAAACCGACTGAAGATCCCCGCCCCGGCGACATTCTGCTAGAATACGCCCCGGTAAATTCCATGAGCGATACGTCAGCGCTATTTGCGATCGATGGCCGCAAGGGCATTGTCTTCGGGGCGGCCGGCGGCATCGGGGCGGTGCTGTGCGATCGGATCGCCCGCGGCGGCGCCGAGCTGGCTCTTTGCGACATTCGGGTAGCCGGGGCAGAGGAGGGCGCCGGGAGAATCCAGGACATGGGAGGACGGGCCATCGGGGTTGGATGCGATGTCAA
Source organism: Acidobacteriota bacterium (assembly GCA_022826755.1). Taxonomy (GTDB): domain Bacteria; phylum Acidobacteriota; class Terriglobia; order Versatilivoradales; family Versatilivoraceae; genus Versatilivorator. The sequence goes on along the minus strand of JAJDUG010000077.1, from coordinate 38,654 downwards.
TCGGGAGGACGAGGTGGACCGGGCGGTGGAGCAGGCGGTGGAGTTTCTGGGAAGCCTGGACTTTGCCGTCAACCTGACGGTCAACCAGCAACTGAATCCCATCGTGCGCATGACCCAACAGCAGTTCGACCAGTCCATCCGCACCAGCCTGGGCGGCAGCTTCCTGGTTTCGCGGGCGGTAGGGAGAGTCTTGCTCGATCAGGGGCGCGGCGGCAGCCTGGTGCATTTCAGCAGCATCGCCTCCTCAGCCGCCTTTGGGCGGGGCACGGGGGCCTACGCCGCCTCCAAGGCTGGCGTCAACGCCTTGGTCCGGGAGTTGGCGGTGGAATGGGCACCCTTCGGGATTCGCGTCAACGCCATCGCCCCCTGCCAGGTGCGCACCCCCATGCTGGACTCGGTGCTCGACAACCCCGCGCTCGAAAACCGTGGGGCCCTGCTGGAGAAGATCCTGTCAAGGATTCCGGCCGGACGCCTGGCCGAACCCGCCGACTTGGTGGGACCCTGCCTGTTTCTGATTTCGCAGGCCTCGCTCATGGTGACGGGGCACGTGCTCTTTGTGGACGGGGGGTTCATGGCCCAATGAGTCCGACTGGAAACCACAAGCGCGGGTCGGCCCCAGCGGTGGATGTCGCCGCCCAGCTCAGGCTCTATGAACGGATGGTGTTGATCCGACGCTTCGAGTTGCGGGTGCAGCGCCTCTACCGCGAGGGGAAAGTTCCCGGCTTCATTCACCTCTACGTGGGCGAGGAAGCCACGGCCGTCGGTGTGTGCGCTCACCTGAATGATCAGGACGTGATCACCAGCACCCATCGCGGGCACGGCCATGCGCTGGCCAAGGGCCTGTCGCCCCAAAAGGCGCTGGCCGAGCTGGCCGGCCGATCGACGGGGTGCAACGGCGGCCGCGGGGGCAGCATGCACCTGTACGACGCCGAGACCGGGCTGCTGGGAACCAACGGCCTGGTCGGAGCCGGTATTCCGGCGGCGGTCGGTGCGGCGCTGGCGGAAAAGGCACGCGGCAGCGGCGGCATTGCGGTGGCCTTCTTCGGGGACGGAGCCGTCAGCCACGGCGCCTTTCACGAGTCTCTCAACCTGGCCGCCACCCTGTCGGCCCCGGTGGTGTTCGTCTGCGAGAACAATCTCTACGCCACCAGCACCCCCTTGACCACCTCCACCCGCAACACCCGCATCGCCAGCCGCGCCGCCGCCTACGGCATCCCCGGAGAAAGCGTCGACGGTAACGACGTGCTGGCCGTCCATCGGGTCATGGGGAAGGCAGCGGCACGGGCCCGGGAAGGTCTGGGACCCACCCTGATCGAGACCCGCACCTACCGCACGGTGGGGCATCACGAGGGCGAACCCCTGGCGGGCACCTATCGGTCCCAGGAGGAGATCGACCGGTGGAAGCGGAAGTGCCCGATCCTGCGCCTGGGCCGAAGACTGACGCGGACCGGAGCAGCCGGCAAGGCCGAGCTGGACGCCCTTGAAGCCCGGGTCGAGTCGAGGATCGACGAGGCCGAACAGTTCGCGCTGGATTCTCCGATGCCGGCGGAATCCACCGTCCACGATTCCGTCTGGGGTCCCGTGATCGAGGTGCCCGAGGGACAATCCCCGCGACCTGAAACCCGCAAACAGGGCTGGCTGGAGGCCACCCGCGACGCCATTGCCTCCGAGATGAGGCGCAGCCCCAACCTGATCTACTTCGGCGAGGGCATCGGCCAGCGCGGCGGCAGCTTCGCCCACACCAAGGGGATGTGGGAGGAGTTCGGCGGCGATCGCATGATCGATACCCCCATCTGCGAGCTGGGCTTTACCGGGGCCGCCTTCGGGGCAGCCGCCCGGGGCTGCCGCGCCGTCAGCGACCTCATGTTCAGCGATTTCATGTTCGAGGCCGCTTCCCAGATCATTCAACAGGCGGCCAAGTTGCGCTACATGAGCAACGGCCAGTTCAGTGTGCCGCTCCTGATTCGGGCCCCCATGGGGGTCATCAAGAGCGCCGGCCCCCACCACAGTGGCGCCTACTACCCCATCTGGGCCCACTGTCCCGGCCTGATGGTGGCGGTTCCCTCCAACGCGGCCGACGCCAAGGGCCTGTTCACCGCCGCGCTGCGCACCGACGATCCGGTCATCCTCATGGAGCCCAAGGTGCTGCTGTCCAGCGAAGACGAGGTGCCGGCCGGAGAATGGGTGGTCCCCCTCGGCCAGGCGGCCGTGGTGCGACCGGGGAGCGATCTGACGCTGGCCACCTGCGGGACGCTGGTGCATCGCTGCCTGGAGGCGGCCGGCCAACTGGAAACCGAGGGGATCGGTTGCGAGGTGATCGACCTGCGCACCATCGTTCCCCTGGACGTGGACACCGTCATCCGCAGCCTGGCCAAGACCCACCACCTGCTGGTGGTGGACGAGGCGTTCTCCATGTGCGGGCTGGGAGGAGAGATCGCGGCCGCGGTGATGGAGCACGGCTTCGACCTGCTGGATGCCCCGGTGGGCCGCCTGCATACCGAGCCGGTGGCCCATCCCTTCAGTCCTCCCCTGGAAGCCGCCATCTCCCTCACTGTAGACCGTATCCGCGCCGCCGCCGAGTCCGTCCTGGCCGGGGTCGCACCGCCGCCCAGGCGTCTGGCAGGCAGTTCGGAAGCCTCGCCGGTTCTCGCCCCGCCGATCTCGCCTGCTCCCGGCCCGGCACCCCCGCCTGCGTCCGCCTCGCCGGCCTCTGATGAGCCTGAAGACACCCTGCAGGAAACCCGGGAAGCGCTGCAACCGCCGCCGGTGGAAGGCGGCATCCCCATCATCATGCCCCACCAGGACCTCACCATCACCAAGGCCACCGTCATGCGCTGGCTGGTCGAGACGGGAGATGCGGTGACGAGCGGACAGGCCGTGGTCGAGGTGGAGACCGACAAGGCTCTCACCGAGATCGAGTCGCCGGCCGACGGCGTTCTGGCCCAAGTGATCGCCCCCGAGGGCACGGTGGTGAACCTGGGGGACCCGCTCGGCATCCTCAAACCGCAAGCCTGACCCCTGAAGACGCTCGGCAAAGGAGAGTGGAATGAGGCTCGGGGCCACGATCGAGGACTACCTCCGGTCCAAGGATCCCCGGAACTACGTGGAGGAGTGCCGCAAGCAGGGGTACCGGGCCGTCAGTTGGCCTGAGGCCTTCGCAGGCGTCCGGGGCGAGCTTGCCGAGATCAAGCGGACCTTTGCCACCGCCGACATCGTGGTGGCCGAGGTGGCCGCCTGGGTCAACCCGCTGGATCCCGACGATGGGAAACGGCAGGCGAACCTGCGGAAAATTGCCGAGACCCTGGCCGTCGCCGACGAGCTGGAAGCGGTCTGCTGCGCCACCGTGGTCGGATCCTTCGACCCCAGCGGCTCGCCCTTCTCCCACGTGGGCCACCATCCCGACAATTTCGGAGAGAAGGCTTTCCAGGCGGTGGTCGAGTGGGTGAGGCGGGTGCTGGACGAAGTCAAGCCGCGACACACGCGCTTGACGCTGGAGATGTCTCCCTGGACCCTGTTGGACGGACCGGAAGTGTACCTGAGGATTCTGAAGGCGGTGGACCGGCCGGGACTGGCCGTGCACCTGGACCCGGCCAACGCCATCCGGGGTCCCCACGACTTCTATTCCAGCGGGCAGGTGATCCACCGCTGTTTCGACCTGCTGGGACCCTGGATCCGGTCCTGCCACGCCAAGGACATCCACCACGCCCTGGATTCCAGGACGGTGGCCATCCAGGAGGTTCTTCCGGGGCGGGGGGTGCTGGACTACGACGCCTACCTGCGCCGCATCGAAAGGCTCTCTCCCGAGACGCCCCTGATCATCGAGCACCTGGCTACCGAGCCGGAGTATGCCGAGGCCGCCGGATTCATCCGCCGGGTGGCTGAACAGGCCGGCGTCGGCCTCTAAACCGCCCGGACGGTCACACGGCCGTCTCCGGATGCAACCGCCCAAGGAGGACCCATGGGAAGCAGACTTGCCGGTAAAGTGGCCCTGATCACCGGGGCCAGCAAGGGCATCGGTCGGGGCCTGGCCATTGGGCTGGGCGCCGAGGGCACCCGGGTGGCGGTCAACTTCAAGACCGATCCCGAGGGGGCGGAACAGACCGTCCGCCAGGTGTCGGAGGCCGGCGGCGAGGCCGACCTCTTCCAGGCCGATATCGGCTCCCGGTCGGACTTCGAAGGCATGGTGGAGGCCGTCTGCCGGCGGTTCGGCCGCCTGGACGTCCTCGTCAACAACGCCGCCCGCACCCGCTTCGGCCCTTTCTTCGAAGTGACCGAGGAGGACTTCGAGGACGTGATCTCGACCATCCTGAGAGGCCCCTTCTTCGGCTCCATGGCCGCGGCCCGCAGGATGATGGAAGCCGGAGGCGGGTCCATCATCAACATCAGCTCCATTGCCGTCAGGCAGATCATCCCCTTCCACTCCAGCTACACCATGGCCAAGGCCGGGCTGGAAGCCCTGACCCGGCAACTGGCCCTGGAACTGGCCCCAAACGTCCGGGTCAACTGCGTGGCTCCGGCAGCCACCAGCAACGACCGCAATCGCGCCTACGACCCCGACTTCGACCCCAAGTGGGCCGCTGTCACCCCCGCCGGAAGAGTGGGGCAGGCGGAGGACTACGTGGGGCCCTGCGTCTTTCTGGCCAGCGACGAGGCCGCCTATGTCACCGGCCAGATCCTGACGGTGGACGGCGGCTGGACGCTACGGGGCTGCACTCCCGACATGTCGGACTTCGACTTCTCCGAAGACCGGCGCAGGGGCTGAGCCGCACGAACCCGCAGCTCGTCCGCAGGGGAACCGGGATCCACCACCATGCCCTCCCCCATTCTGCTGATCGACTACAACTTCGACTGGGTCCTGCGGGACCGCTTTCTCAATCCCCGGACCCGGGCCGGCTTTCTCACCTTGGAGGAGGTGGTCTCGGTCTGCGCCGAACTCGGCGCCGACGGGCTGGAACTCATGCACCCCTACTGGGAGGACCGCCCGGCCCGGCAGCTCAAGCGGTTGGCCGCCGAGGCCGGCCTGCCGCTGGTCTGCCATATCTTCCATTCGGACCTGATCGTCCCCCCGGGCTCTGGTCGGGAGGCCGCCGAACGCACCTTCAGGCTGCTGGACCGGACGGCCGAGATGGGCGCCCGGCTGGCCATGATCGTGCCGGGAACCGTCAAGCCGCAGGTCCCGCTGGCCGAGCAGCGATCCTGGCTGGTGGAGGGTCTGGCGGCCTGTGCGGCCCATGCGCAATCCATCGGGATCACCCTGGTGGCCGAAAACATCGACTATCCGCCGGTGAGGCCTCTCATGGGGCGGGGGGCGGACTGCGCCGCCATCGCCAGGCAGATCGATTCCCCCGCCTTTCGCCTGATCTTCGACACTGCCGCGCCACTGTTCGTCCACGAAGCGCCCCAGCGGGCTCTGGCCGCAATGGCTCCCTACCTGGCCCACGTCCATCTGAAGAACGCCCGCCCGCTGGAACCCGGCGAGCCGGCCGACCGCTATCTGGACTCCACCCGGGGCCGCCGTTTCCAGGGCACCTCCCTGCGGGAGGGCGTCGTGGACCTCGAGCCCCTGCTGGCCGAGCTCCAACGCCTGGATTACGACGGCTGCCTGTCCATCGAGTACCAGGGCGAAGCCGACCCCCGCCAGGTCCTGTGCCGGGACATCGCCTACGTGCGGCGCCTGCTCGGTTAAAACCGGGCGACGGGCCGCGACGGCGCCCCCGGGGGTGTCGTCCCCAGGTTGCGGTTGGGGGGAGGAAGCCCCACCCGTCGGCGATCACGCGCCGGTGCCTTCCTCCACCCTCGCGATCAGCGCCTTCAGCTTGGCGTAGTTGATGTGCATGGCCTCGATCAACGATCCGCTGGGCGGCCTGAAGTGGGTGGCCAGGGCCAGAACCGCATCCGAACGGTGGTCGCGCAGGTTGCGCAGGATGGTGAGATAGTCCACCTGGCCGTCTCCCAGGGCGCGCCAGCCGAAGTCGGCCCCGGGGCCGTCCAGAATCTGGACATCCTTCATGTGGAGGCTGTGGAGGCAGGGCTTCAGATTGAGGAAGCCGGCGGTGGCCTGGTCCCACTCGGCGGAGAGCAGGGCGTCGGCGGGAGACCACTGGACTTTGAGCCGACTGGAACCCAGGCGCTCGGCCAGCCGGCGGAAGTTTCCGGTCGAGCTGACGTAGTTGAAGGGCCGCATGCCCAGCACCAGGTCGACATCGTACTTCTCGGCCTGTTCCAGCATCAGGGCAAAGGCCTTGACCAGCTTCTCCATGTCCATTTCAGCGATGATTCCACCGCGGGTCGCCCAGCGCATGGGCCAGGTAGGTCCCCCGTAGCCGCGCTCCCCCGGCCAGACGAAGCTGTAGGAGAGCACCGCCGGCGCACCCAGCCGGGCGGCAATCTGCATGGACCGAACCACGGCATTGAATTCCTTGAGAAATTCGGGATGCCGGGTCATGGTCTTGACGTCCAGGTCCAGCAGCGGCAGGTTGTGGAAGGGAATCCAGCCGCTGAGCATGAGCAGCTTGCGCCCGTAGCGGGCCAGGCGCTCGCCAACGCGGTCCACGTCGGCATCGCTCATTTCGGGAATCGACGTGACTCCCGGGACGGATTGGAACCAGACCTGCTCGATCCCGATGTCCCTGGCGACCTCCAGTTCCTGGTCCAGGGTCAGCTCGTCCGCGTCCCGCAACTCGTCGATCCACATGGCCAGCTTGAACCGGTAGGGGGCTGTCCGGTCACCGGCGCGGGGAGGCGCCTCCGCCGAACCCGTCCTTCCCAGGAGCGTCGATGCCAAGCCGGCCTGCAAGGTCCGGCCCACAAACCTTCTGCGATCGTGAATCATCCTTGTCCCCTCCATAGCCTGGAGCTACACCGGGCCCACGGGCGCCGAAAACTGGGGCTCGCTGACCACGCCACCCTGCAGCCAAGGCGTGAACTGGTTCGTCATGGCGAAGGCGATCGAAGTGAGCACGGAACAGATCGGTAAATTTGCGGGGATTGCCTCACCAAGCGCAAGACCGCTGCAGGGACTGAACGACCGTCTGCTGATCGCGTCACCGTAGGCTGTCGGCGCCGTCGCTGAGCCAGTCCAGGGTGAAGCGGGCCAGGAGCATCCTGGCATGCCATTCGGACTCGTACAGGCACAGCACGGTCATGTCCGGGGCGATGGCCAGGTCCGAGTAGCCGGAGTATTCCTGGTGGAGAAGCTTGGCCACCGGCCAGGTTCGGCACTCGTCGTAGCTCATCCGAACCGTCAGTCGAGCGCGCTCGGCCTGGCTCGAGGGGTGGGCAAGCAGGACACGATTTTTCCCGTGCTTGTCGGCCGTGGTGAATCGAACCAGGCTGCCCTGCACCGAGGGCTCGGGCATCCCCGGGTCGAAGGCGACCTCCGACCAGGTTTCTCCCCCGTCGTCGCTCCACGCGTAGGCCCGCAGGTGCTTTTCCTGCCGGCTGCGCATGTTCATGTAAATACGCCCGTCCACCGTTTCCACCGACATCGACTCGTCCGAGAGGTCGATATCCAGCGGTGGGCTGCGCCGCCAGGTCTGGCCGTGGTCGTCGCTGAACATGGCGTAGGAGAACTGCACCTTGCCCCAGTTGGCCGGCCGCCAGCTCTTGGGCCCCGGGGACAGGTCGCCCCAGCTCGAGACCAGCAGCCGGCCGCTCGAAAGCTGGATGCCGTGCCCCGGACCCACGCCCAGATAGCTCCAGGAGGGATCGACGACCTGTCCGGTGATCTCTCGCGGTTCGCTCCAGGTTGCTCCTTCGTCGCCGCTTTTCGTCACGAACACCCGTTGGTTGTTCTTGCAAAAGACGAAGACCACCTCTCCTGTTTGCCGGTTCACCACCGGCACGGGCTGGTTCACCGACAGATCGCCGTCATCGAAAAGAACCTGAAGCGGGCCCCAGGAGAGGCCCTGATCGGTGCTGCGCTTCAGAACCAGGTCGATGTCGGCATCGTCGCGGCAACTGTCCCTGCGTCCCTCCGCAAATGCCAGAGTCGTTCCCCCGGGGGTCACCACCAGCGCCGGAATGCGAAAGCAGTGGTATCCGGCCTCGCCCTTGGTAAAGACGGTGACCTTCTGCAGTGGCTCGGGAACGCCGTTCCCGGGGGATTCGGACGGTGTGCAGGCAGCGTTCCCAAACGTCAGGGCGACCAGAAGTAAAGCTAACCAACGAGTGGCTCTCATTTCGGACTCCGATATCTTGGTGCGGATCCGGTCCGCTTCTTCTCTGACGGAATCTGCCCGGCTCCCGCTCCCCCCCTCAATCCGCCAGGATCGATTCGGCGTAGAGCAGTTCGCCGGTAAGCCCGTCGTAGTACTGAAAGATCACCTGGGGATGGCGGTAGGCCACCCAGCGGTCGGTGCCTTCCTCGATCGGATTGTTGAAGGCGTTGTTGACCTGCACCACGCAGTAGACCGGCCGGTTTCGCATCAGGAGAGGAGTGTCCGGCTGCATGAAGCTGGACCAGCGTATCTCCACCCGGCGTCCCTGGGAATCGTAGGCGCCGTTGGTGGGGCGCCCGCCCTCGCTGCTCAGCGGGTGGTTGCTCGAGTTGTGGGGTCCGGAAGCGAATTCCCAGACGCGGTCGGTGATCTTGATGGCGAAACTGTTGTGCAGGTCACCCGTCAGCACGAAGACCGGCTTGCCCAGCGAGTCCCAGAAGCGGATCAGATCCTCCCGCTCCTCCAGAAACACCGTCCAGGCGTCGTCCTTGTTGGGGACGGGCTCCGGTCCGTAGGCTCCCACGTGCGGGATGGTGAAGTTGACCGAGGAGACGATGAAAAACAGGTCGGCCCGGCTGGCCTTCATCTCGCGCTTCAGCCAAGCCTTCTGAGGAGCGCCGATCATGGAAACGCCCTTCTTTCGGGGCCGTTGCATGTGGTGCATCATGCGGTGGCTGCGGGTGTCCAGGAAGAAGAAGTCGGCATTGCTGACCGACTTCCGGAAGTGCGACACCCGCCCGATGGAGTAGGCCGCCTTGCCGCCGGCCCTGGCGGCCGGCCGGATCTTCAGCCGGTTGGCGTCCAGCACCTCCACGATCCGGTAGACACCGGCGTTGGGATCGCCGCCCTCTGTGTCGCTGGGACCGTCCATGACGCCGGCATCGGGGGTGCCCCAGTGCACGTGCAGGGTGGCCGCCTCCCGGGGGTCCAGGTTGCTGAAGTCGGCTTCAGGATCGGTCAGGATGGGGCTTCCGGCGGTGAAGGTGGCCCGTCCGAACAGAATGTCATGGGGAGGATCCACCGGGTTGCTCCAGCCCAGGTAGTCGTACCAGGCCTTCAGGGCGATGTCGCGAAAGACGGGACGCCGGTTGCGCAGACCCGCCTCTCCGGCTCCGTAGACGTCGTTGACGATCTCGTGGTCGTCGAAGGTGAAGTAGGAGGGGACCACCCGATGCCAGTCGGGCAGGTGCTCTCCCCGGTCCAGGTAGAGCTTGTAGTTCTCCCAGACGCCCACGATGTTGGGCATGACCTCCACCACCTCGGGAGTCTGCCCGGCGGAAAGGCCCACTTGCCGCAGCCAGTCCTGGGGAGGGTACCGGCGCTTCTCCTCGTACAGCCAGTCGCCGTTGAGAATGGCGAAGTCGATCCGCGCCCGGCTGTCGGCGCCCTGAAGCTCTTTGAGCATGGTGGCGAAGGCGGGCAGGCTCGATCCGAAGGCTCCCGGACTTCCGGTATTCTGGTTGTTGCCGCAGGCAAACTCGAATCGGAAGTTGAAGCGTCCCTCCGGGTTGTACCGGGGATGGCGCACGTCGTCGGGGCTGGGCAGGGTTTGGAAGGTTCCCCCGGGACCCGGGAACTCCTGCGTCCCATCCAGCCGGACCAGCCGATAGTGGTATCGGGTGTCTGAATCCAGGCCGGTGAGGTGAACCCAGCCGGTGTTGTCCCGCTCGACCCGAGTCTCCACCGCCGGGGAAAGGGACTCCAGTTGATCGGAGCGGGTTCCGTATCTGACTGCGAATTTCCCGGAGCGGGCCGTGCGGGCCCAAACCCCCATCTCGTGGGCCTCCACCCGGCCCAGCATGGGGCCGTGGGTGAAACGGTTGCCCTCATCGGCTCCGGGCCGAGGCTGGGGCTGACACCCCGATCCGACCAGAACCATCGCCAGGGGGATCAACCAGGCAAGAGATTTCATCGGATCTCCTCCAGAAGATTTTCCAGGTCTCAGCATTCGGAGGTTCGAATTCCCTTCATTTCCCAGGCGGTGCAGGTATGAACCCTCGACTCGCCCCTGGCCGCCAACAGCGAAACTCCCAGGCTGTCGCTGCGGGTGGGGTAGATCCGCTGGGTCAGGCACTGCCGTCCGTTGGCGAAAACTTCCAGGATGGTGCGGTCCAGGAAGACTCGCAGCTTCAGCCGCTCCCCCGAGCGCAACTGGAAGGGGGCCGACTGAACCGGCACGTCCTGAGACTCCGCATCCCGTCTCATGATGGGGAACGGCCTCCAGACCTGAGGATCGAGGCTGGACCGGGTGGTGTCGATGAGCAGGGATCCCTCCCGGCGGTCGCACAGAATCACCGTCTGCTCTTCCCCGCCCGGGCTGCAGCAAACCTTGAGCGCCAACGCCCCCGCCTCCGCCAGGCCGGCCTCCAGTTCCAACTCCAGGCTATCGCCCCTGAGCTCGTCAAAGGTGAGTTCCCGGCCGGGTTCAAGCTCCAGGTCGCGCCATTGCCCTCGGTCCCTCCGCAGGCTCTCCAGTTCTTCGGCCGGCTCGATCTGCAGGGAACCCTCCCGGTCCAGCGACAACACCCGAGGCAGGGTCATCACTCCCAGGCCGCGCAGCGGCTTTTCCCGGCTCTGCTGGTCCAGGGCCCAGGTCCAGAAAATCCTCCGGCCCTTGTCGTCCAGAAGGCTTTCCGGAGCAAAGCAGGCGCCTCCCGGCCAGTTCATGCGGTGGTGCTCCTCGGGGAAGAAGGTTCCGTTTCGGTAGCGGCCCAGGTAGCAGCGCGCCCCCCGGGGGTGGCTGATGCAGAGCAGGGCGTGCCGATTCCCCAAGGGGAAGAAGTCCGGACAGGCGCAGTCTTCTTCCTCGCCGGTCCAGCCGGGGTCGGGACGGTAGAAGGGCCGTTGGTACTCCCAGTGGACCAAGTCGTCGGAGGTGAACAGATAGACCGTGTCCCAGCGGTCATCGGGCTTCACCTTTCCGCCCAGAACGGCGTAGTAGCGGTCTCCTTCCAGCCAGGCATGGGGGTCGAACACGTTGTAGACTCCCCAGCCCGGATCTCCCTTACCGGGCTCGGGAATCACCGGATTGTGCGGGCTCTTGCGCCAGTGGATCAGGTGGTCGTCACCGGGGAACGCCAGGCAGGTCCCGGCGCCGACCCCGTGGTAGATGAGCACCGGCCGGCCCTCCCTGTCCAGGAAGGCGCCGCCGCTGAAAATGCCCACCTCCGGTTCTTCCTCGGCCGGTTTCAGGGCTGGTGGGTGAATGGTCCAGTCCAGCAGGTCGGGGCTGCTGGCGTGGCCCCAGCAGTGCCCTTGATGCGGCAGGCTCGGATCCTGGAAGATGTAGAAGAGGTGGTAGCGGCCCCGCCAGAAAATGGCTCCGTTGGGGTCGAAAGGGCGGCATTCCCCTTCGGGTGCGGTGAAGTGGTACCTGGGGGTGTGCCTGTCGGATGCCATGCTTCAATATGCTATCTTTGTCCCCCGGTTGAACGCAACGGTCCCCGCCGCCCGAGCCGGCTGAACCGGAACCGCGGTTCCGGCAATGTTGAACGAGGAATGGAGTCATGAAGATCCGACGCATCGACACGGCCTGCTACCGGTTCCCTCCCCACCGCAAGATCGTGGACGCCATCCAGGAAGTCGAGTGCCTGGAGGTCATCGCCGCCACCGTTCGTACCGACACCGGAGACGAGGGGTTCGGATTTACCTACACCATCGGCCGCGGGGGAAGGGCCACCAAGGTGATGCTCGACACCGAAGTCGTGCCCCTGATCCTGGGGGAAGACCCCAGAGACACCCAGCGGCTCTGGGAGAAGATGTGGTGGGGACTTCACTGGGTGGGCAGGCACGGGGTGACCCTGCTGGCCGCCTCGGCCGTCGACATCGCCCTGTGGGACCTCAAGGCCCGCCAGGCAGGCCAGCCGCTCTTCCGCTTTCTGGGGGCGGCCCGCGACCGCACTCCCGTCTACAACACCGACTGCGGCTGGCTGAACCACGGCGTCGAGGAGATGGTCCGCGAGGCTGCCGCTTGCGTGGAGCGGGGAATCCCCGGGGTCAAGATCAAGGTGGGCAAGGAGAGCCGCCTGGAGGACGTGGCCCGTGTCCGGGCGGTGAGGAAGGCGGTGGGCGAGGACGTCAAGCTCATGGTCGACGCCAACCTGCGCTGGAACGCGGCCGAAGCCATGGCCCGCTGCCGCCTGCTGGAAGATCTCGACCTCTTCTGGATGGAGGAGCCCCTGGGCGCCGACGACGTGCTGGGGCACGAGCAGTTGAGCCGGCGCACCTCCATCCCCATCGCGCTGGGCGAGAACCTCTTCAACCGGCACGTCTTCAGGGAATACCTGGCTCGGGGGGCCGCCGGCATCCTGCAACCCGACGTCGGCCGGGTGGGCATCACCGAGTGGCTGAGAATCGCCGCCCTGGCCCACAGCTTCAACGCCTCGGTCTCCCCACACTTGATGATGGAGGTCCACGTCCACCTGGTATGCGCCACTCCCAACGCGCTCTTCGTGGAGCAGGTCCCGATGCTGGAACGGTTCCTGCAGCACCCGCTGCGGATCGAAGACGGTTACGCGGTCCCTCCCGAGCGTCCCGGCCACGGCGTGGCCTTCGACGAGGAGAAGGTCAGCGCCTACTGCCTGGAGACGAGTTCCTGGCAGTGAATGGGGTGGCATTCCAAAATGACGTTATACACGCCCCTCCCTCTCTGCGTTCCCCTCAAGAGTACAACCCTCGGGGAGAAATGCGGGCTCGCGCTGGTTCGCCTGGTTGCAGCCGTTCTTCTGCTGGCGCCGGCGCAGGCCCAGGACAGGGCGACCACGGGCAAGATCACCGGCCTGGTTACGGACAGCACCGGGGGTGTGCTGGCGGGCGCCTCGGTGAGGGTCGTGAACCTCGAAAACGGTCTGGTCCGCTCCGGCGTGTCCGACGACTCGGGGGCCTACAGCGTCCCTCTGTTGCCTCCCGGTTCCTACGACCTCGACGTCGAACTGGCCGGCTTCGGTACGGCGGAGCTCGACGAGGTGACGCTTACCGTGGGGGCGGTCCGAACGATCAACTTCACCCTGGCTCCGGCAGGCATCGCCCAGACGGTCACCGTGACCGCAGAAGCCTCCGTGGTTGAAACCACCACCGATACGTCCGACGCGGCCCTCGACAGCCAGGCCATCTCCAACCTGCCCATCAACGGCCGCCGGTTCCACGATTTCGTCACCCTGACCCCCACGGCCCAGGTCGAGCCACAGCGCGGACAGATCTCGCTGGCAGGGCAGCGCGGCATCAACGGGAATGTCAGCATCGACGGAGCCGACTACAACCAGCCCTTCTTCGGGGGCATCCGGGGCGGCGAGCGCTCCCAGTTCACCTTCACCATTCCGCAGGAGGCGGTCCAGGAGTTCCGGGTCGTCAAAGCCGGGTACTCGCCCGAGTTCGGGCGCTCCAGTGGCGGACTGGTCAACGCCATCACCAAGTCGGGGACAAACGTCCCCGGGGGTTCGGCGTTCTACCTGATGCGCCCGGAGCGCCTTGCGGCCCGGAACGCGTTCGGGCAGGACGCGGCCCCCACCCAGCACCAGTTCGGCGGATCCCTGGGGGGAGCGCTGGCGCGGGACAGGATCTTCTATTTCGTTGCCTACGAGCAGCAGGAGTTCAAGGCGTCGCGCCAAGTGCGGTTCACCCGGCTCGACCACTTCACTCCGACGGCCGCCAGCCGGGAAGGGTTCGACCACTACCGCAGCCTGGAGAGGCCGTTCGAGGTCACCAACGACGCCAAGGCCTGGCTCGGCCGTCTCGACTTCAACCTGCCTGGCGACAACAGCTTCAACGTTCGCTACAACGGCAGCACCAACCAGGCGCTCAACTCCGACGGCGTGGGCAACGTCATCACGCCCACGACCCACCGCTCGCTGGAAACCAACGGCACCGAAGAGGACGCGACCCAGACGATGGTGGGGCAGCTCACCAGCGTGACGTCCCCGAGCCTGCTCTTCGAACTGCGCGGACAGTACTCGCGCGAGGATCGTCCGCGGTCCGCAAACGCCCTCAAACCGCTCGTCGATCTCTCCCTCGGTGAGTTCGGAACCCGCAGTTTCCGTCCGACGACCCAGTTCGACTGGCGGGGTCAGGCGGCCGGCAATATGACCTGGATCGTCAACGACCACAACCTGAAGGCGGGATTCGACTACAACCATGTCTTCATCGACCAGGAGTTCGGCTTCTTCCAGAACGGCGGCTACCTGGTCTTCGGGTCGGACGTCGAGACGACGCTCGATATCATCGGGGTCGGCGGGGCCATCCCCGACCGTTTCGACTCGCCGTCATTGGTCTATCTGCAACAGATCGGCAACCTGAAGGCGTCGTTCGCAACCGACGAGGTCGGCCTGTTCCTGCAGGACCAGTGGAGGGTAGCTCCCACCCTGACGGTCAACTTCGGCCTGCGCTGGGACGGCCAGTTCAACCCCACCCCGGACGCCGGAAACCAGTTCCTGATCGATCAGTTGCGCGGCGTGACCTTTCCCAGCGGCCGCCAGGTGGACCCCACCGCCATCCCGAGCAGCGGCAGCCAGTTCGGACCGAGGGCTGGTCTTGCCTGGGATCCGGCCGGAAACGCCAAGACCGTCGTGCGCGGGTTCGCCGGCATTTACTATGCGCGCACCCCCCTGTTGCTGATGGCCGCTCCCATGAACAACTTCCGGGTGACGCCGGGGGACCTGAGCGTTGCTCTGCCCTTTCCGGCGCCGGAGGGAAGCCCTTACGTCACTCTGCACGATCAGATGAAACTCATCGGGATCGATCTGAACCGGCGATCTCTCGACAATCTGCCGACGCTGACTCCGGATCAGATCACGGCCATCGCCGAGGCCCTCGGAATCGAGAACAATCCGTTTGCCGGAGCACGGGTCACCCTGGTGGACGTCGGCTTCAGGAATCCGATGGCGCGCCAGTTCGGCGGCGGCCTGCAGCGTGAGGTCCGTCCCGGCTGGTCGCTGGGGACTGACGTGCTGGTGGTCGATACCACCCGCCTGGAACGGAACCGGGACCTCAACGTCCCCTTGCCGTCGGTGCAGCCGGACGACCCGGCCGAACGCCCCTTTTTCGGTCTGCGCAGCGGAACCCGGCGGCCGGTCCCGGGTCTCGACAGCGTCACCGTGCGTGAGTCCACCGCCGAAGCGCTCTATCGAGCGCTGACGATCAGCACCGAGTTGCGTCGTTCCTGGGGACAGCTCAGCGCCCACTACGTGCTGTCGAAGAACGAGTCGAGCGACGACAACGAGCGGGACGCGGGGGGGCTGTCCTACGAGAACGGGTATGACCTGGTTCCCGAGTACGGTCCCAGCCTGCTCGACCGGCGCCACCAGTTCCACGCCCAAGCCGTCGTCATGCTGCCCGGAGCGGTCGACCTCTCGACCGGATTGCACCTTCTGTCGAGCGCTCCCTTCGACGCGCGCATGGGCGCCGATTCGAACGAGGACCGCGGCGGCGCCGACCGTCCCTACCGCGCTCCAGGCTTGCCGTTCACCAGAAACGCTTTCCGCAACAAGCCGACCGCCGACGTCAACCTCCGGATGCAGAAGCGCTTTCCTCTTGGCGAGACCCGGCAGGCCGTCCTTTCGCTGGAGTTCTTCAACCTTATGAACCTCGACAACGTGACGCTGAACCAGGAGTTCCCGACGGTCGCCAACTACTGCGCCGACTCCAGCGACCCGTCCTGCGGACTGAGCGGACAACCGACCAATCCAAACTTCGCCCGGACCCGGGGCCGGGACGGCCAGTACCTGGCGGGCAATATCCCCGGACCGCCGTTCCAGGTACAGATCGGCTTCCGGCTGAAGTTCTAAACGGTGGGGCCGTCTCCGGCCAGGGTGGTGCGGTGCATGATGCGCTTGTAGACGCCGTTGTCCCAGGGGCGTCCGCGGTGGAGGCAGGAGCGGTTGTCCCACATCACCAGGTCGTTGGTGCTCCAGCAGTGCCGATAGACGAATTGCGGCTGGGTCGACCATTCCAGAAGTTCCTTCAGCAGCGCGCCGCCCTTCTCGCGCTCCCATCCGATAATGTGGGAGGCGTAAGACCCCACGTAGAGGGCTTTTTCTCCCAACTCGGGGACAGTGCGGACCAGCACATGCCGGACCGGTGGCGTCTCCTTGCGGAAGGCTTCGGTCAAAAGGCCGGGGGCGATCTGGGCCCGGGAGTGGGCCATGCTGTGCTCGGCGACCAATCCTTCCAGTTGGGCCTTCGCGGGTCCGGGCAGAGCCGCGTAGGCGGCCCGAAGGCTGGCGTACTCGGTCTCGCCCCCGCGGGGCGGCACTACCTTGGCCGACAGCATGGAGGCCCGCAGGGGGACGGCCTTGAAGGAGCCGTCGGAGTGCCAGAGATTGTTGCCGGCCTGGTAGAGGGAACGCTTGTCCCGGGGAGGGATGAGGTGGCCTTCCTCATCCACGTTGGCGATGCGGTTGATGGGGCCGCCGCCTCCGTAGGGATCGCTGGCCAGGGTCATCTGCAGGGGGCCGAAGCCCCGGGTGAAGGCCACCTGCTGCTCGTCGGTGATGTCCTGGTCGTGGAAGACCAGCACCGAATACCTGTACAGGGCCCGGCGAAGCTCGGCAAAGGTCTCCTCGGAGTGGGGCAAGGCCGCCTCAACGCCCCGCACCTCGGCTGCGATGTGTTTTCCCAGCGGCAGGATGGTCAATTCCGTGCAACCTGCTTTCGGAGAATCCATGGCCACCCTCAATCGCCCCGGCGGCCCTTGCGATACTGGTCCCGGACATTGCGGGCAAGACGCTTGAGTCCACGCCCGGCCTTCTCGATTTCGGGGCGGGCCTCCCGCCAGGCCTCCTTGGCCCGGGGCTTGACTTCTTCCTCGAGGACCTCACGGGCCTTGGCTCGCGCTTCCGGATTCTGAACCAGCACCCGGGCGGCGGTGACGACCAGGCGGCGAAGCAGAGTCATTGCAGGTTCCCCTTTTTTCGAAACCTCAAAGCGGGTCCGATTGCCGAAACGGTCGGGGGACGGCTACTCAATATTCTATCCCTCGCGAAGCCGCCTC
Source organism: Acidobacteriota bacterium (assembly GCA_022826755.1). Taxonomy (GTDB): domain Bacteria; phylum Acidobacteriota; class Terriglobia; order Versatilivoradales; family Versatilivoraceae; genus Versatilivorator. Next base: position 21,452 of record JAJDUG010000077.1, on the reverse strand, counting down.
GCATCCAGCAACATGCGGACAAACTCCTTCATGTAGAGCGCGTTGTCGTGCCAGGTGCGGGCGCTCACCAGGTTGTCGTCCCGCACGCAGCCGTGGTCCACGAAGGTGGCGCCGCAGATCTCCACATCGAATTTACATTTGGGCACGGTGGCCATGCGCCTGCCCCGGACCATGCCCGACGCCGCCAGGATCTCGGCTCCGTGGCACACCGAGGCCACCGGCTTGCCCGCTTCGAAGAAATGGCGGACGATGTCCATCAGATGCCTGTCGTAACGCAGATACTCCGGCGCCCGTCCGCCTGAAACGAACAGGCCGAGATACTCCTCGGGCTCGACGTCCCGAAAGGCAACGTCGGAGTTCCAGTGGTAGCTGGGCGACTCCCGGGTCACCTCCCACCCCGGCGGTATCTCGTGAATGACCAGATGGTAGCGGCGTTTTTCCGGAGCCGCCACCACCGATTCGAACCCCTCTTCCTGCACCCGGTAGTAGGGATAGAGAGTGTCCATGGCCTCCGAGGCGTCGCCGATGACGATCAGGATCTTGTTCATCCGGTCCTCCCGAATAGAGAACTGTTATTGTGCCCCGCCCGGCGCGGTCTGTCATCCCTTGCGCAAGGGCAGCAGAAAGAGACCGCAAGCGGCCAGGAAGAAAAGTCCCGCGATGTAGTAGAACACCGCATGCACGGCCTCGGGACGGTAGAGCCAGCCCGCAATCACCGGAGAGGGAGCGCTCAGGGCCAGCCGGGAGAAGGAGACGAACCCGATGGCGGTGGTGGTGGTGCGCCGCCCGGCCACGTCCAGGGCGGCGGCGGTCAGCACCGGCTGGTCGCTGTAGAGGAAGACCCCCATCAGCAGCAGCAGCACCGGAAAGATTCCCAGGTGACCGTACCAGGCCATCAGCAGGGTGAGCACTCCCAAGGCCAGCAGGTTGGGCACCAGGACCGTCTTTCGGCCGAAGCGGTCCGAGAGGTGGCCCAGAACCGGCGACGCGGTCATTCCGACCACACCCAACAGCGAAAAGTAGAATCCCCGGGTCTGGTCGCTCAAGTCCAGCACATCCTTGGCGTAGAGGGCGATGACGGCGGTGAAGGCCACAAAGGCCATGCCCCGCAGTCCCGCGATAGCGATGATTCCCCACAAGACGCCGTTCCTGAGCATCTGCCGGGTGTAACCGAGCTGGTCCGAAAGGTTGGCGCTCTCGGGAGTCGAAGGCGAGCCCGGCTGCCGGCTTCCGATGTCGCGAAAAGCCCAGTGGACGGGAAACATCAGGAGCAGGGGAAGCAGGGCATAGGAGCCGATGATGCTCTGCCAGGCGAGAACCCCCAACAGCAGGCCGGTGGTGGCCGGCCCCAGGATCTCTCCCACGTTGCCGCCGACCCCGTACACCGACAGGGCGAAGCCGCGGCGCTCGGAATAGCGGTTGGACAGAGCCGCCATGGCCGGCAGATGCCAGAGCGAGGAAGCAGCGGACACGATCGCCATGCCGCAAAGGACCGTTACGTACCCGGGAGCCGTTCCCACCACCAGCCAGCCGATTCCGAAACCACCCACGCAGAGGGCCATGACCAGGCCCCAGTACCGCTGGAACAGGTCCATGGCCACCCCTCCGGGCAAATCGATGACCCCGGCCACCACTTCCTGCACCGCCGAAATGGAAGTGGTCTGCAGATTGGAAAGGGCGAAGGTCTCTCGTATGTTGGGAAACAGTACCAGCAGACTGTGCTGGAAGGCGTGGAACAGCGTGTGGGAGCTGGCGATTCCCGTCAGGATGAATCCGCGCTTGCCTCGCAGATCTCCTGGCCGGCCGGTGTGAGAGTGGGGCGTATTCATCCCGGTGGTGGGTGGAAAGGAAAGGACTGGAATCGGTTTCGGACCCAACCGATTTCGGGGCGCAACCATAGCGCCTAGGGTAGGAATTGTAAAGCAGTCAATCAGGGAGCAATCGCGGGCTGGGCTGCCGACCGGGCCAGCCGCACCAGTTGCAGAAACTCGGAGCGATAGCCGAAACGGTCCTCCCCGCGAGCGCCCCGGGCCAGCTCGACCGCGTTGTCGTAATCGAACTTCCCCGTATAAGGGCTTCCCCGCAGCAGTTGACCAAATCCCGCCACCGCGGCCGCAAAACGCACGTCCAGGGGAGCCTGCTCGATCCGATCATGTTGGTTGGCAGTGGTCACCGCTTGGGAAATCAGGGTGCTGGTGTCCGATTCGGGCAACTTGTAGCGGATCTTCACGAAGGCGTATTCGCCGCTTCCCGCGCTCGGCGCAGGCTTCTTTTCCGGTCCATAGCGTAGCGGCGGCACCCGTTCCCCGCCGGAACCGACCGGGGTGATTTCATAAATCGCAGTCACCCGGTGGCCGGAGCCGACCTCGCCGGCGTCCACCCGGTCGTTTTGAAAGTCCTCGCGGGCCAGCATGCGGCTCTCGTAGCCGATCAAGCGATACTCGCTCACTCGGGCCGGGTTGAACTCGACCTGGATCTTGACATCCTTGGCGATGGGAAAGAGCGTGGAGGTGGCTTCCTCCACCAGGACCTTTTGGGCCTCGGAAAGGGTGTCGATGTAGGCGGCGACGCCGTTGCCGTTCTGCGCCAGGGCCTGCATGAGCCGGTCATTCAGGTTTCCCGTCCCGAATCCGAGGACCGAAAGGAACACGCCGCTCTTCCGCTGGCGCTCGATATAGCCCTGGAGCTGGTCGACATCGGTGACCCCCACGTTGAAGTCCCCATCGGTGGCCAGGATCACGCGGTTGACGCCATCGGCGATGAAGTGCTGCCGGGCCAGCCGGTAGGCGCGTTGAATCCCCGAGGCGCCGGCGGTAGAGCCGCCGGCTCTCAGTTGGCCGAGGACGGCCAGGATCTTCTCCCGCTCGCTCACCGGGGTGGGCTCCAATGCCGTGGCCGACGATCCCGCATAAGTCACAATGGCCACCCGGTCGGCAGCCTTCAGAGAATGAAGGAGCATGCGGAGAGAATTGACCAGTAGAGGCAGTTTGTTGGGCTGGCCCATGGAACCCGAGGTGTCGATCAGAAACACCAGGTTGGCCCGTGGAGGCGGACCCGTCAACTCATACCCGCGGATGCCGATATGCATCAGACGGGTCGAGGGGTTCCAGGGAGCAGGCAACACGGTTACCTGTGTCGCAAAGGGGGTCTCCCGAGTCGATGGCGCCGGATAGTCATAGGGAAAGTAATTGATCAACTCCTCGATGCGAACGGCCTCCTTGGGCGGCAGCACGCCCTGCTTCAGCGAGGCGCGCAAGAAACTGTAGGAAGCGGTATCGACGTCGATCGAGAAGGTCGAGACGGGTTCATCGGCAACGACCTTCAACCGGTTGGGATCGACGCGGGCAAAGCGGTCCCCCGGCTGGGGTCCTCTTTCCCTTACCACTAGGGATTCCTCGGCGATCATCCTCATCCGGCTGGGACCGAGAGCGGAAAGGCGGCCCACGACCTGGCTTTGCACATTCATGGACCTTGAGGCGGAGACGCCTCCCGGGTGGGCGGCGCCTATGACGCCACGTGTGAGGCCGGTGGCTGCCCCGGGGCCAATAGGTGCTGGCGGAGGAGGAGGGGGAGGCGGGGCAGCAGCAGGCGCAGGCGGCTGGTTGGGATTCGCATGGGTAATCGTGGCGGTTTCGGACCCCGGAACCGATGCCTCGCCGGGGACCTCGATGGCGACACTCGGCGTTACCGGCGGTGTCGTCACCTCACCGGTAGCCTCGACCGTGACAGTCTCGGTTGCCGGCGCCGGTTCAGGGACGGCAGCCGAGGATTGGATTGCCTCCTTGGCGAGTCGGCTCGCCGGCGTTACCGGCGTCGCCGGCAACGACTCTCCTGCAGGTCGAGGATCGGCGGTCTCGGCCGGTGAAGTCTCTTGCGGGGGCTTTAGAGACTCGCCTGCTGCCGGGGTCGCCGGAGATTCGGACTCCAGCCTGGCAACCTGGCTGGTTTCCACCGGTTCGGTGGACCAGGTGAGCAGCCAATAGGCACCGGCGCCGCCGGCAACCGCCAGGCACAGGGCGCAGGCAGCCGCCAGATAACGGAGTTGAAGGGGATGGATTTTCTGTTTCAGCCAGGACATGACGTTTACCTCCTGTCCTGTCTGACGCGGCTCAGCCGACAATCCTTGGTGTTGCCTGTCAAAGGCCTCCATGGCCTTGGAGAGGACTTGCTTTCTCGCCTCCGGCTTCGGCTTGGGCGCCCTCCGCTTCAGTTCGGCTTCCAGCCCTTCCAATTCGTCTTTCACCGCGCCATCCTCTCCGTTGTTCCCTTTTGGCTGCGCAACTGCTTGCGTACCTGGTGCAGCCGCCAGGAGACGGTTGCTTCACTGACTCCCAGGATCTTGCCGGCTTCCTCGTGCCTAAGACCTTCCGCCAGCACCAGGATCACCGTGGTTCGCAGCTCTTCGCTCAACCCGCCCAGCACTTGTTGCAGCCAAATGGAATCCTCGCCGGTACCGGTTGAGCGATGGCCGAGGCCGTCACCCTCGCCGTATTCCCGCTCGTTTCGGCGCCGGGTGGCGGCGCGGCGCATGGCGTCCCGGGCCGCGTTCACCACCACCCGGTAGAGCCAGGTGGCGAATCGGCTCTGCCCGCCGTAGGAGGCCAGCCGGGTCACCAGCCCCAGGCAGACATCCTGGGCCAGATCCTCCGCCTCCGCTCCGTTGCCGAGCATGCGGGCCCCGACGCGGTAGATCAGACCGTAGTGGCGCTCCAACAACTCCGAAAAGGCGTTCCTGTCCCCCGCGGCGGCCCTGCGAGCCAGGATTTCATCGTCGACGTCAGTCATTCCGTCGGGCGCAGCATACATCCAATAGTCTGTGAGGGGGCAATGATGGCGTTTTCGTTCAGATATGCGGGCTAATGGATGGGACGCATCCGGGCGCCGGTTCCTTTGAAGAATTCTTCATCTTATGGGGAGACGCTATGGTTGCATCGACTCCTCAATGATTTCCGTCGCTCCAATGAGCGGGAGGAGCCTCAACAAGGTTTCGCGGAAATTCTCTCGATCCGCCACCACGACTTTCTTAACGCTGCGATCTTTCCAGGAAAGGGTTTGAATCAAGCTCGCCACGATTACGGAAGGTTTTCCGAGATTGGAAATCGGCACTTCAGTGGCGGCGCCGCGAATGCTGGTACTTATCGGGCAGCAAATCAGCAAGCCAGTCTTGCGGTTGAACTCTCGACTGAAACGTATCTACATGCCATTCTATCCGGTGCATGTGCTCTGTCAAGAACCAAGGGCTGCCCCGGAAAGCCTGGTTGAACAGTCCATCAGCATCCGATATAGATTAAGTGGCAATCCGGAAGCAAGTGGATTCCAGCGCCGTCGACGGCTGCGGATCACTTCGACCGCCAGCCTGCAATTCTCAACAGCATCCGAGAACCCTTCGCCCAAACGGCTGCCCACCGTGTCGCCCATAGATACCAGCATCGTCGTGGTTTACCTGAGCGGGGTGGCCCTGCTGGGGGTCTACTTTTCCCGCCGGCAAAAGACCACCGAGGACTACTTCCTGGCCGCGCGCAGCGTTCCGGGCTGGGTGGTGGCCTTCTCCATCCTGGGCACCATTTGCGGGAGCGCCACCTTCGTGGGACACCCCGGAAACGTCTTCCACGACAACATGTTTCTGATTCCCTCCCACCTGGTGCCGCTGGTCGTGATGCTGCTGCTGGCCCGGCGCATCGTGGTGTTCTACCGGCGCAGCGTGCGCATGACGGCCTACGAATACCTGCAGCAGCGGTTCGGCTACCCGGCGCGCGCCTACGGCGCCGCCACCTTTCTGGTCAGCCGGGTGGCCGACGTCAGCGTCACCTACTACTTCCTGGCGCTGGCCACGGCCCTGCTGACCGGGTGGAACGTCACCGCCGTGATCCTCCTTCTGGGTGCGGTAACCGTGCTCTACACCCTGATCGGGGGCATCCAGGCCGTGGTCTGGACCGATGTCGTGCAGGGCATTTTCCTGGTGGGAGGGGGGCTGCTCTGCATCCTGCTCATCCTGTTCAGCTCAGAGGCCGGCCCTTCGCGGATCTTTGCCGCCGCCTGGGAGGGGGGCAAGTTCGAGATCGGCCGCTGGCAGTGGGACGCGACCCAAAACAACCAGTGGCTCCTGATTGCTGGTTCGATAGTGGCCTGGCTGCAGTCTTTCTGCTGCAACCAGCACAACGTGCAGCGCTACCTGTTGGCCCGGTCCGATCGGGAAGCCGTTCGAGGCGCCGTCATGGGGGCGGGCGCCTGCGTGCCGGTTTGGCTGCTGTTCATGCTGCTGGGGGCGCTCCTCTGGTCCTTCTACCAGTTCAGCGCCGAGACGGTGCCGCCGGATGTCATGGCGGTCAAGGACCGCATCGTTCCCTACTTCGTCAGCACCCACTTCCCGGTGGGTCTCAAGGGCATGGTGCTGGCCGCACTCATCGCCGCTGCCATGTCCTCGCTGGATTCGGACCTCAATTCGATGGCGACCGTAGTGGTCAACGACTTCTTCGGCAAGCTGCACCCCCGCGCCTCCGAAGGCCTGAGGCTGCTGACGGGCAGGATCTCGGTCGTCGGCCTGGGCGCCGCCTCCATTTTTCTGGCGCTCCAGTGGACCCGGATCGACAGCGCCTCCCTGGTCGAGTTCTCCCTCACCATGACCATGATCTTCACCGGGGGCATCCTGGGACTGTTCGCGGTGGGCATGCTGTTCCGCTGGACGCTGGCCCGGGGAGCCTACCTGGGCATCCTGGCCTGTCTCCTGTTTACGGCCTGGGCAACCCTGACCCAGGTGAGGCTGCCGGGAAACACCGAGCCCATCCTCGATCTGGGGAGCTTCAACTGCACCCTCAGCTTGTGGCTGACCGGGATCCTCGGCCACCTGGTGCTGGTGTCGGTAGCCATGGCCACCAGCCTGGTGCTGCGCCGGAGGACGGCGGGTTCGGGGTAGAGAGTACTGAGCAGATTGTTCTAGAATCGTCCGAAATTACCGTGTTCCAGGAGGAAGATCCATGGCTCAAGCAAACATCGACTACCGCGACTGCGATCGGCAGGTCTGGGAGGAGGAACTGGCGGACTTCGTTCCTTCCCGAATCCTGGACGCCCACATACATTGCTTCTGGCGCTCCGCCGTTACCGGAGTGGATCCGGATTCGCTCAAGAAGGAGGACAACGACCTGGAGACCTTGAACCAGTGGGCCGAGGTCCTCTACCCGGGCCGGCGCATGCAGTACCTCATCCTGGGACACCCCTTCCCGGGAACCGACGTGGCCAAACACGTGGAGTTGAACCGTAGCGAGATCGAGGGGGTGCCCGGCGTCCGTCACAACCGCCTGGTGACTCCCTCCTGCAATCTGAAGGATATCGAACGGGACCTCAAGCACCCCCAGTTCGTCGGCTTGAAGCCCTACCGCACCCACTCGGTCACCGGGGATATCGCCCAGTGCCGCATCCATGAGTTTCTGCCCCACGAGCAGATGGAATTCGCCAACCACCACGGCTTGTGGGTGACCATGCACCTGTCCCGATTTCACGGCTGCGCCGACCACCTCAACCTGCAGGACCTGGAAGAGTACACCACCAAGCGCTATCCCAACCTCAAGTGGCTGCTGGCCCACTGCGCCCGCAGCTTCACCTACTGGCCCATGCAGGAGGCGGTGGAGCGGCTCAGGGACATGCCCAACATCCACTACGACACTTCGGCGGTGACGGACCCCCGGCCCTACATCTCCCTGCTCACCAAAGAGGACACCCGACGCATTTTCTGGGGCTCGGATGGGGTGGGAGCGGCCTTCTTTCACGGCCACTACGCCGCCCTGGGGCGTGCCTGGGAGCACTACGATGCCGACCGGGGCGACCTTCAGTTCCCGCACTGCGACGGCCGGCCCATCCTGGCAGTCTATGAGCAGATCCTCTCCATGAAGTTCGCTGCCGAGATCGCCGGTCTCTCCAAGGACCAGGTCGAGGGCCTCTTCTGGCGGAATGCCGCCACGGCGCTGGGTATCGGCGAAGAGGAAGGGGCCAGCAACGACTAGTACAGAAAGCCGCGCAACAGCTTTGGGACAAACCGAGGCTGAAAAGATGGAAGGGACCTTGCCGAGTATTTATCACCCGGCGAAGTTGAAGAGTATGAAGACACCCCTGACAAGGAGGGAATAATGACAACCAGACAAGACGGATTCCTGGCGGACTGGTACAGCCGGGTGGTATTCGGCGTCATCGCGGTATCGCTTGCGATGCTGGCGCTTCAAGGGGCCTGCACGGTGCAGCCGGTGGTGCGCGCACAAGGTTCGGAGTGCGGGGCAAGATTCAACCCGTGCTACGTAGAGGTGCTGGATGTGGCTGGACACGTGGATGTGAATCAACCATTGAATGTGGTTGTCTTGAACAAGTGAACGACTTCTAATGCCGCCGGCGACCTGGTGAGAAATGCGGGTTCATTTCGTTGCAGCCTTGTTGGGCCTCATCGGCCTTGGAGCATTCTGGAACGGCTGTGCCGCTCAACCGGAAGCGCCTGTCGATATCGGATCCCGGCGCCAGCTCCTGGTGGACGGCAGCCTGATCGAGCGAACCGGCGGGACGTTCGAGCTGCGCCTGAACTCCCCGCTGGAACGGGAGGTGGTCTTCACTCATGACCGGCCCTGGGAGGGAGGATATTCCGGGTACAACACGCTGTTTCGGGACGGGGACCGCTACCGCATGGTCTACCGGGCGGCCTCCTGGCCCGGGATCGGAAAGCAACCGACCCTGTCGGTGTGCCTGGCCGAGAGCCGGGACGGAATCCACTGGGTAAGGCCGGAGTTGGGCCTGGTGGAGTTCCAGGGCTCCAGGAAGAACAACATCATCCTGTCCGGGGAAGTGGCCAACACCTTCGTTCCCTTCAAGGACACCAACCCCGCCGCCAGGCCCGAGGAGCGCTATAAGGCCCTGGCGGCGCTGAGCGATCCGCGCGGACTCTATGCCTTCGCCTCCCCCGACGGGATTCGCTGGCGGAAGATGAGTGATTCTCCGGTGATCACCCGGGGCAAGTTCGACTCCCAGAACGTGGCCTTCTGGGACGGTGAGCGACAGAGCTACCGGGCCTACTATCGGGAAATCCGCGGCCCCAACGACGAGATTCGCCCCGAGGGGCCGCAGTTGGGGCTCGACCCGAAGGGGCCGTCTCGGGACGTGATGACCTGCACCTCGCCGGATTTTCTCAACTGGAGCGAAGCCCGCTGGCTTCAATACCCCGGGGCTCCCCGCGAGCAGCTCTACCTCAACCAGGTCCGGCCCTACTACCGGGCTCCCCATCTGCTGGTGGGGTTTCCGGGACGGTTCATGGCCGGGCGCGAGATCGAAAAGGGGCTGCCGATTACCGAGCATCCCTCCTACCGCTACGGCTCCATCTCGGAGACCCTGTTCATGAGCAGCCGGGACGGCCTCTCCTTCAAGCGCTGGGGAGAAGCCTTCATCCGCCCCGGCCCCCGCAGGGAGCGCTGGATCTATCCCGCCTCCTTTCCCGCTTACGGGTTGCTGGTGACCCCGGCGGAAACGAACGACCGGCCGGACGAGCTCTCGCTCTATATCAATGAAGGAGGCTATTGGACCGCCAACGGGAAGGCCTCGCGGCTGCGGCGCTACACCCTGCGGATCGACGGCTTCGTCTCGGCTCGGGCGGGCCTGAGCGGCGGGGAGCTGGTGACCCGGCCGCTGGTGTTTCAGGGCAGGGAACTGAGCATGAACTACGCCACCTCGGCGGCCGGCAGCCTGCAGGTGGAAATTCAGGATGCCGCCGGCCGGCCGGTGCCGGGCTTCAGCCTGGCGGAATCACCGGAGATCTTTGGCGACCGTATCGACGGCCCGGTGGCCTGGAGAGGCGGCGCCGACCTGGGAACGCTGGCGGGAAAGCCCGTTCGGCTGCGGGTGGTGTTGAAGGATGCCGACCTATTCTCCTTCCGCTTCGGCGGCTCCTGAAGCCGGCGCCTGCCTTCTCTAGGAGCAAGAGTGATGGGAGGAGGCCCACCCGGGAGTGCGGGCGTCCCGCCCGCATGCTATCCCGTTGTCTGCCGCTCAGTTTCCCTGCGATGCTGAAGACAAGCAGTCTTTACGGGATCCATCCAGCGACCGGGTGAGAAGCGCGCTTCAGATCCGCGCCTGGTAGGTGTAGAGCCTGTGGTAGCGGCCCTGCCGGGCGATCAGCTCATCGTGGGTTCCGCGCTCCACGATCCTGCCGTCCTCGATGACCAGGATCTGGTCGGCCTTGCGAATGGTGCTCAGGCGGTGGGCGATGACCAGGGTGGTGCGCCCCCGGATCAACTCGTTCAGACTCTCTTGAATAAAGATCTCGCTCTCGGTGTCCAGGTTGGAGGTGGCTTCGTCCAGAATCAGGATTCCGGGATCCGCCAGCAGCGCCCGGGCAATGGCCACCCGCTGCCGCTGCCCTCCCGAGAGCTTGACTCCCCGCTCCCCGATCAGCGTGTCCAGTCCATTCTCCAGCCGGTCCGCGAACTCCTTGACGTGGGCCGCCTTCACCGCACTCAGCAGGTCCTCCTCCGAGGCATTGGGCTGGCCGAACAGGATGTTCTCCCGGATGGTTCCCTCGTAAAGGAAGTCATCCTGAAGCACCACGCCCAGCCGGGACCGGTAGCTGTCCAGTGTGACCCGGGACAGGTCGATTCCATCCACTTCCACCATGCCCTCATCCGGCGTCAGGAAACTTGCGGCCAACCCGGCAATGGTGGTCTTGCCGGAACCCGAGCTGCCCACCAGGGCGGTGACCGACCCGGGGGGAGCCTCGAAGGAGATATCGCTGAGAACTTCGGTCCCCTGCTGGTAGGAGAAGTGGACCTTCCTGAAGACCAGGTGTCCGTTCACCTCCTCCAGTCGAGTGGTGCGAAGCGGGTTCTCGCTCTCCTTGGGGACGCTCATCAACTCCTTGGTGCGGTCCAGACCGGCGAAGGCCTCGGTGAACTGGCTTCCGATATTCCCCATTTCAATCAGGGGGGCCACCAGAAACGCCAGGTAGGCAATGAAGGCCATCAGGTCTCCCTCGGTCATCTTGCCCTCGACCACCATCGAGCCTCCCATCCACATGATGCTTACCGCCGGCAGTCCGATGAGCAGGGTGCCCGCGCTGGTGACCAGGCTGGTTGCCGTGAGGGTCTTGCGGACATTGTCGAAGATCCGCTCCACTCCCTTTTTGAAGACCCTGACCTCGGACCGTTCCGCATTGAAGCCCTTGATCACCCGGATCCCCCCCAGCGATTCGGTCAGGCGGCCGGTGACGTCGGCATTGACCTTGGCCCGCTCCCTGAAAATCGGGCGGACGTACCCGAAGGCCTTGAGGGAAATCAGGCCGAACAGGGCCAGCGGCACCACCACGTAAAGGGTGAGCAGGGGACTGATGTCCAGCAGCAGGAAAAAGACCACCACCGAGGTCAGGATGCCGCCGAACATCTGGACCAGTCCGGTCCCGACCAGGTTCCGCACTCCCTCCACGTCCAGCATGATCCGGGAAACCAGCTCGCCCGACTTGGTGTTGTCGAAGTAGCGCACCGGCAGATGGATCACGTGCCTCTGAACGTCCACCCGCAAGATGGAGATCAGGTGCTGGGCTTCCACGCTCAACAGGCGCGTCAGCACGAAGGAGGTGACGGCTTGAACGACCAGGGCGGCTCCCACGCTGAGCAGCAGGATCTTGAGCAGTTCGGTGTCCCCTTTTCCGATGACGTCGTCCATGAGGTACTTGGTGGACCCCGGCAGAATCAGGCGGGAAAAGCGGTTGACAATGATCAGGACCACGCCGAAGATCACCAGCTTCCGGCGCGGCCAGATGATGTGTCGAAACACGTAATCGAGCGAGGCCAGGGAGAGTCTCCCGCGTTTCTTGCGTTCCTTGTCTTGGCTCATGCCGGTTGCCTGTGGGCTGCTCCGGTCGAGATGGACGTCGTGCCTGTCCAGTAAAGAAGGGATTCCACCGGAGCAATTGCGATGCCGGTCTCCGGAACCGTCGACAACAGCCTGGAATTCCCGAGAGATATCTGCATTCTAGCATGGGGCCTGGAGAGGGGTGGGGAAGGGGGCAGGGTCCATCCCAGGTTGCGCCCAACGCAGGGGCAACCCTTGTGGCTGCCCGGTTGTTCCCGTTCGCCCGACCATCCTCGCATTGGGCCTCCCGCGCCGGAAAACGAAAGAGGACGGCCAACCTGCCCGATTCTCCTTGACAGCGGGCGGGGCTGGATTTAAGTTATCGTGTATCCGTAAATCCAAGGAGAGTTCGCCATGAAACGACGGGTCCACACGTCAGGCGCAGGATCGCATCTACCGGGCCGCCGGGCTTTTATCAAGGCCGGCGCGCTCAGCTACATGGGGCTCAGCCTGAGCGACTATTTCCAGTTGTCCAGCCTGATGGCCAGCGCCAGCCCAAAGGCCAAGGCCCAGTCCTGCATCATGATCTGGATGTTTGGGGGCCAGAGCCACCTGGACACCTGGGACGTCAAGGGCAACAGCGGGTTCAATCCCATCTCCACCAACGTGCCCGGCATCCAGATCTCGGAGATCCTTCCCAAGGTGGCCAAGCACATGGACAAGCTGTCGATCGTCCGCTCCATGAAGAGCGAGTCCAACGCCCACTCGGAAGGCAGCTACTACACCATGACCGGCCATCTCCCGACCACCACCACCCGCTTCCCCAGCGTGGGGTCGATCGTGGCCAGGGAGTTGGGCCAGCGCAACGAGATGCCCGCCTACGTGACCACCAGCCGCGGCCGCCTGAACTGTCGCAGCGCCGGGTTCATCTCTCCCATGTACGAACCGCTGACCCTGACTTCGTCCGATCGCATCAGCGACGGCAAGGATTTCAAGGTCGCCGACCTGACGCTTCCGGGAGAGATTTCGGTCGAGGCCCTGCAGGCCCGGCAATCCTTTCTGAGCCTGGTGGACGAGCGCTACCGCCGCATGGAGGCCGCCGCCAATTTCGGCCTGGTGGATGCCTTTGACGAACGGGCGCTGAACCTGATCACCTCTCCGCGCGTCCGGCAGGCCTTCGACCTTTCGCTCGAATCCACCAAGACCAAGGAAACCTACGGGACCGACCGGTTCGGACAGGGCGTCCTGCTGGCGCGCCGGCTGGTCGAGGCCGGCTGCCGGTTCGTGACCGTGGACGGCTGGAACCCTGCCGACGGGCACAACTGGGACACCCACTACAAGAACGACCACTACCTGAGGAATGTCCTGGTTCCTCCCCTGGACCGGTCCCTTTCGGCGCTGCTGGAAGACCTGGACCAGCGGGGCCTGCTCGAATCCACCGTCGTGCTGGTGATGGGCGAGTTCGGCCGCACCCCCAAGATCAACCCCGGACGTGGCCGGGACCACTGGGCCCACTGCTGGTCGCTGGCGCTGGGCGGCGGCGGCATCAAGGGTGGCCAGGTGGTGGGAGCCAGCGACGAGCGGGGCGCCTACGTGGCCGAGCGCATGGTCACCATCGGAGACCTCTTCGCCACGGTCTACAAGGCCCTCGGCATCGACTACACCAAGACCTACCTGGGTCCGGGGCGCCGGCCCATCTATATCGCCAACGCCATCGGCGACAAGCAGGGCCAGCCCCTCCACGAGCTGATCTGATCCGGAGCCCCTGCCGAAGTCGGCGGGGGCCCCGATTGGAAGTAATCGGAGCCTGTTTGCGGCCCTCGCGGGTCGGGGCCGGTTCCGACCTCAACCCTTGATCCCCGGTTGTTCCCACTGACGGTATCCTCCTTGCCCATCTCCGTTCGCTCCATCCGATTATTGCCATCCGTCCCGGCTCCCTGCCGTCGCCCCTGTTTCCTTTTCCTCCTGGCCGCAATCCTTCTGCTGCTGGCAAGTGGCGCCTGCTCGGGGCCGGCAAGGAAGGGGCCGGGACCTGATGGCTCCGGGAAGACAGCCGCCGGGCCGGCCCAGTCCTCCGAACCGCTCCCGAGAATCGCCGCCATCGTCACCACCTTCTTCCCCAACAGCCACGCCGGCGTGATCGTGGACAAGTTCCTGCGGGGATTTCCCACCGACGAGGGTGTGGTTCCGCCCCGGACCGCTATCGCCTCGCTCTACATCGACCAGATTCACCAGCGGGACGTCGGACGCCAGTTGGCCCACGAGTTCGACGTTCCCGTCTACGAGAGCATCCGGGCGGCGCTGACCCTGGGAGGCGACAAGCTGGCGGTGGACGGGGTCCTGCTGATCGGCGAGCACGGGGACTACCCGGTGTCCAGGCTGGGACAGGAGATGCTGCCGCGCCGCTATTTCTTCGAGCAGATCGCGGGCGTCATCGGAGAAGCCGCCCGCCCGGTGCCCGTTTTCAATGACAAGCACCTCTCCTATCGCTGGGAGGACGCCCGCTGGATGTATGAGACGGCCCGGGAGGCGGGGATACCCCTCTGGGCCGGCTCGGCCCTGCCGGTGGTCTGGCGCCGGCCCAACCGGGAACATCCCCTGGACGTCAAGATCGATCGGGCGCTGGTCACCGGTTTCCACATGGTGGAGCGTTACGGGTTCCACGCTCTGGAAGTGCTGCAGAGCCAGGTGGAGCGACGAAAGGGAGGCGAAACCGGCGTCCGCTCGGTGCAGTGCCTGTCGGGCGAGGAGGTGTGGCGGGCCGGCGATGCCGGCAAGTGGTCCATGTCCCTGGCCAATGCCGCCTTGAGCAGCATCGAAGACGGGCCCTCCAGGTTGGACCCCGGAAAGGTGGATTCTCCCCACGTCTTCCTGGTGGAATACATGGACGGCCTGCAGGCGGCGGTGCTCATGCTGGGAGACAACGGCTACGTCCGCAAGTTCGCCTACGCCCAGCAGCGGGGCGCCGCCATCGACGCCCTGGAATACCACACCCAGAGCGGCCCCACCCATGCCGCCTTCGGTTACCTGGGTCTCAATATCGAGGATTTCCTGCTCTCGGGGCAGCCGCCCAGCCCGGTGGAGCGAACCTACCTGACTACCGGCATCCTGGAGGCCGCCATGATCTCCCGCGGCCAGGGCGGGCGCAGGGTCCAGACCCCCCACCTGGCGGGCATTGCCTACCGGCCGGGCGGCAAGGTGCGCAGGCCCGCCGGGTCGCGGCCATCCGGGGCCAGTTCCGGCGACTGGACCACCCTGGTCCCCGGCGCCACCCCGGCCGCCGCCTCCATTCCCATCGGCCGTGACGGCACGGTTCGCGGTCCTCGACCGGCCAACACTTCCACTGAACGGTGACCTCCATTGGCCGAGAATGTCCTGACCACCCCCGACCTGATCGTCTTTTTTGGATCCCTGGCGGCCGTGCTGGCCATCGGCCTCTGGGCCAGCCGCAGAGAGGAGACCTCCGAGGACTTCTTCCTGGCCGGACGCGACACCCCCTGGTGGGGAGTGGCCGGTTCGATTTTCGGCAGCAACGTCAGCGCCAACCACATGGTGGGAATGATGGGAATCGGGTTCAGCGTGGGTTTCGCCCAGGCCCACTTCGAGCTCGGAGCCATCGTGGGACTGATGCTGCTCTGCTACGGCTTCCTGCCCGTCTACCGGCGCTTGAAGGTCTACACCCTTTCCCACTACCTGGGGGCCCGCTACGACGAGCGCAGCCGCCTGGCCTATTCGCTCATCATGGTGGTCCTGATGGCCGTCATCCAGATGGTGCCGGCGCTCTACATCGGCTCGCGCTCGGTCTGCGTGCTGCTGGGCGGCGACGCCGTCAGCCGGGTGGCGGTGACAGCGGCCGCCGAGACGCGGGGGCCTGCCGGTTCAGGTCTCGCCGCCGAGGGAGAAGGTCCTGCAACTGGCCTTGAACAGGCCCAGCCCGGTCGGGCCAAGCTCAATGTGAACCCCTTCTACTACGCCTTCTTCGTGATCGCCCTGGCGGCGATCTCGGCCAGCTACACCATCTGGGGCGGGCTGAAGGCTGTCATCTGGACCGACGTGATTCAGTCGGTCCTGCTGCTGGGGGCGGGGATACTGCTGGCCATTCTGACCTTCGGACAGATCGGCGGCTGGGACTCCATGATGGAACTGGACCGGCAAGGGGCCGGCAAGATGCATCTCTACCTGCCGGCCAGCCACCCCGAGCTTCCCTGGACGGGCGTGCTGACCGGGCTGATGGCCCTGCACTGCTTCTACTGGGGGACCAACCAGTTCATCGTGCAGCGGGCCCTGAGCGCCCGCAGCGACCTGGAGGCGCGCTGGGGGATCGTCGTGGCCGGGTTCCTGAAGATGCTGATCCCCTTCTTCGCCATCGGAACCGGCGTGGCCGCCTTCTACCTGTTTCAGACCCGGCTGCCGGACCGCACCATCGCCCCCGATACGGCCTTCACCGAGCTGGTCAAGCTGGTGATCCCGCTGGGCACCGGAGTGGTCGGGGTGATCATGGCCGGAGTCATCGGGGCCATTCTCTCCTCCATCGACTCCATGATGAATTCGGCCGCCACCCTGGTGGCGGTGGACGTCTACAAGCGCCACCTGAACCCCAACGCCGACGAGCGCCGAATGATCCTGGTGGGCCGGCTCTGCATCCTCTTCTTCGTGGTGCTGGCGGCGCTGCTGGCCATCTTCGTGCTCGATCCCAACTCGGAAGAAAACTTCTTCCTCCAGATCGTGCAGTACGGGAGCTACCTGATGCCCGGCCTGCTGGTGGCCTTCCTGATGGGGATGTTCTGGAGGCGCAGCACTCCGGCGGCCGGCTTCGCCACCATCCTGGGCGGGATCTTCTATTCCTGGCTGGTGGAGTTTGCCTACAACAGCTACCACCTGAGCCACCCCGGGGTCTCGGGCTATTTCGGATCGGAGCTCAACTTCTTTCACCGGGTGGTGCTGGTGATCCTCCTGTGCGCGGCCACCCAGGTGGCGGTCAGCCTGACCAGCCGGCGCGACCCGGACAAGGAAAAGCTGGTCTGGACCGACCTCACCGGCCATTCATCCCGGGACCTCGCCAGGATCGCCATCGGCCTGCTGGTCTCGATCGCCTGGTTCGCGCTGCTCGGCTGGTGGGTCTACCGGGAAACGCTGAGACCCTTTTCAGCGGCCCTGCTGGGAGCCGCCTGGACCCTGGCGCTCTTCTGGGTGGGCATGGGGAAAGCAAAGGACGGCGCGGCTGGGGCGCGGGCGCTGGCCGGGAAGCTGCGGGACGACCGCTTCTGGGCCGGAGTCCTCTGCGCCTCGGCGGTTTTCCTGATGTACGTCTTCTTCTGAGTGTCGGGGATGGAGACCGGACGCCCCGGCCCGCCCTGGATTCCCACCCGATTCAGCCTTTTACCTTCAAATAGGTTTCCAGCCACTGGGCCATTCTCCGGAAGGCCTGGGGCGGCAGGGTGTGTCCCTTGCCGTGGTTGTAGATCCCCAGGCGGGCCGGTGAGCCGTACAGCCGGTAGACCTTCAAGGCAGCTTCGATGAAAGGCCAGCTTCGATCGCCGTCGGCGGCGTGGCGGCCCGATTCTCCGGCCAGCAGCAGGAAGGCCCGGGGGGCGGTCAGAGCCAGCAACTGGTGGTGGTTCAGCCTGAAATCGGGGCTGCGGATGGCGGGGCCCAGGAACCAGGGATCGTGCCAGTTGGTGAAGCTGAAGTCCAGACCCGCTTCACTGGCCACCGTCGCCTTCACTCGCTCGTCGAAGGCGGCCAGGTAGAGCGATTCGATGGCTCCCAGCGAATGGCCTGCCGCCCCGATGCGGGAACCGTCCACCTGGGGCAGGCTCTGCAGCAGATCCACGCCCCGCATGGCGTCCCACAGCATCTTGTGCATGCAGAGGGCCTCCGGGTGGCGTTTCTTGAAGCGGGCCATGGCCTCCAGGAAGTTGCCGGCATCCTGCCACAGAAAGCAGCGCGGGCAAAAAGCCACCAGGCCGCGGCGAGCCAGCTTCAGTCCGACCTGCTGCTCCTCGGGGCCGTTGACCCCCGCCGCCAGGTCGATGGTGAGACTGCTGGTCTGGTGCATCACCACCACCCCCGCCCGCCGGTCCCGCGCCGAGGCCGCCGCCGGCGCCAGCAGGTAGCCCTCCACCCGCACCCCGGCCTCGGCGTTGTAGCGAACCAGTTGCCGCACCAGGTCCCCGTGCAGCGCTTCCTCTTCAAGGACCTCCATATCGAGCGGCGGCCTGTCGGCGGGCATGGGACCCAGGAATTGCATCCAGTCCCGCCTGATCCGCCTCCGTTCGGATTCCCACTGAGCCCGGGAGCGGATGGGCGCTCCGCCCTCACCGACCAGCAGGGGAGGCAGCTCGGGAGCCTCGGGCGGCAGCCGGGAGGGTGGCTTCTGCACCTCCTCCAGCCACTCCACCTCGGCGCTCCCGGCGCGCCCGGGCTTGGCCGCCCAAGCCAGACCGGCCAGCACCGTAGGAGCGGTCGCCACGAACCGCCGCCGCGAAATTCCGCGGGCCTCCCGACTCGCCGTTTCAGTTACCGTCATGTTTGGACCTCCCCTGCTGTAGCAGTCTGACCGTTCGGTTCCTGCAACTTCCTCTCAAGGGGGAGTGATTGGCCTTTCCCGGGAGCGCGGGCGTCCCGCCCGCATCCTCTTCCTTCCGACGTTTCCGCCGCCTCCTCCGGGCCAGGGTGCAAACCAGATACATCCTTGACGCCAGAAACGGGAAACAGGATTTACATCCTGCCATGCAATGGGGCAAGAAGCCCCGTGCAGGCCTCAAGAATCACTCCCCCTTTGAGAGGGAGTCGGAGAGACAAGGGCTCCGCCCGCAGTCGATCCAGAGGGCGGGCAAACCCCACGCCCCGTGAGTCACTACCAGCGGTGGGGTCAGTGGCCCTTGGTGTTGCCGTTCGAGCACGTTACGGGCAACGCCGGCCTTCCCCCAATCCCGTTTGCTACAATGACGCCTTTGTACTCACCCAGCCGGTGCCGCCCCGGACTCCAAGTCGTCCAGGAGGGGCACTCACCAGGAACCCATGTCGACCCGCCAGTCTCATCTCCGCATTTGCCTGCTTGGCTCAATCCTTATCCTGAGCTGGGCTTGCGGTCAACCCGAAACGTCCAGCCGTTCGGCAGAAACCGCTCCCGGCGCTCCGTCCGGGCTTGCCGATCAGCTGACGGCCAGGGGCGCCGAGGTTCAGGCGGACGAGGAAGGGCACATCACCCTGCTCAACCTCTATTGGACCGATCTTACCGACAACGATCTCACTCTCCTGGGAGGACTGAACCGGCTTCGAACACTGATCATGCCGGTGCGGGCCACCACCGAAGGGCTTCGGCACCTGAAGGGCCTGACCTCGCTGGCTGAGCTCTACCCGCCGAACGAGATCACCGATGAAGGCTTGGCCGGCCTGCGGCACCTGCCCAATCTCGAGGAGTTGTTTCTCTACGGATCCAAGATCACCGATGCCGGGCTGGCGCATTTCAAGCCGCTGCGGCAGCTCGAGTTCCTGGGCATTCAGCACACCGGGGTGACCGGCTCCGGACTGGCCCACCTGCAGGGCCTGGGCAATCTGGCTTGGCTGGACCTCTCCTACACCCAAATCGGCGACCCGCAACTGCAGCAGCTTGAGAAGCTCTCCCAACTCAAGGCCGTGGGCCTCTACGGCACCCGCGTCTCCCCGGACGGAATCCGCAAGATCCAGGCGGCCCTGCCTGACTGTACGGTTCTTTACCGCTGACCTCGTCTCTTCAAGAAAATCGAATGGATGCACCGGTCACGATCAGGGAAAGGGCTCGCCCTGTCCAATGGGAAGTCCGCTCCCGATGGAACTGGACACGATGGGGTTGTTCGACTAAGATTTATTGTTGTTTATTCTTTGGATACCGTGTGATATGCAACAATATATTCCTCGTCCCAAGCTGGTCGCAGAAGTTGTCGGTGGACTTTCCCAAGTTCCGGTAGTGGCCTTGCTGGGCGCCAGACAGGTCGGCAAGACCACTCTGGCCGCGCAGGTGGCGTCCGAGTGGCCAAGACCATCGACGGTCCTGGACCTCGAGGTGGCCGCCGTGCGGGAAGCATTGTCGGCAACACCCGAGAGACTGCTCCGCCAAAGCGAGGGCCTGATCGTTCTCGACGAAGTGCAGCGCATGCCAGGCCTGTTCGAGATCCTGCGCCCGATCTGTGACGACCGGAGGCGGAAAGCGGTCTTCCTGCTCTTGGGCAGCGCTTCCTGGGACTTGATCCGGGGGATTTCGGAGACTCTGGTGGGGAGGATCCTCTTCGTGGATGTGAGCGGGTTCTCGCTCGCCGAGGTTGGACCGGAGAACCAGGATCGCCTCTGGATGCGCGGCGGCTTTCCTCGGGCCTGGCTGGCGCGGTCGGCGGCGGAATGGACCCGTTGGATGGAGTCGTTTACCCGCACCTTTCTGGAAAGGGACATCCCGGGACTGGGCTCCAGAGTATCTCCCGAAGCCTTGGGGCGCTTCTGGCGGATGCTGGCCCATTTTCACGGACAAGTCTGGAACGCGACCGAGCTGGGGCGGTCGATGGACGTGAGTGCTACTGCGGTGAACCGCTACCGGGATCTGCTGGCGGGCACCTTCATGATTCGGGTGCTCCCTCCCTGGCGGGAAAGCCTGGGCAAGCGCCTCGTCAAATCACCCAAGGTCTACCTGCGCGACAGCGGGATCCTGCATTTCCTGCTGGGTCTGGAGGAGCCTCGGGAACTGCCGCTGCATCCACGCTACGGCGCCAGTTGGGAGGGATTCGCATTGGAGCAGACGCTGCTGGCCCACGGCGAGCGCCAAGCCTACTTCTACCGTACCCGACGCGGCGCCGAGCTGGATCTGATGTTGCTGCGGCGAGGCCGTCGCTGGGGCTTCGAGTTCAAGTGCACCGATGCCCCCCGCACTACAAAATCCATGCACATCGTCATCGACGACCTGGAATTGGAGCACCTGTGGGTAATCTACCCCGGTGACCGGGAGTATCCCCTGACCGACACCATCACCGCCCTGCCGCTCAAGAGCATTCAGGAACTCGAGCTGCGGCCGGTGCCATAACGGGATTGGGGACGCAGAGTTACGGATAGAGAGACATGAACCGCGCTTGGGAAGAGAGCAACTATTGTCCAATGAAGCAGAACCGTCATTGATGTGAAAATTCGCATCAAGGAGGGGGTTGTCGGAGGGCGGATCATTCCAGGGTAAAACAGGTTCGGGCATTTCCTGGGAGGCCAGCCGGACGGGGAGTGGGGCCGGGCTGCGCCCGGACTGGGGCGGGCGGGACGCCCGCGCTCCCGGGTGGGTCTCCTTCCCTCACTCTTGCCCCTGAAGCCAGCCGAAGCCGGGTTGCCAGGCCTCGGCCCATGCCGACGGGGCAGAGCCGTCCCGCTTGGTGGCCCTTCGTCGTCCTTCGTGTCCCTTCGTGGATAGCTCTTTATACCCCGTCGCATGCAGCGCGAAACCGGGTTGTTTCAGATACGTCCCGTCCCTCCACCCCCGCCTCAGTTCCGCATGAAGTGCGATTCCCGGGGGGCCTGGTAGCGGACTGCCAGGTGGGGGGTCTCCAGCCTCTTTCCGCCTTGGCCGAGGGAATGGACTCCGGCGATCACCAGGCCGGAGGTCAGGAGGGTGCGCTCGACCGGATAGG
>JAJDUG010000052.1 GCA_022826755.1 Acidobacteriota bacterium | reverse complement strand
ACAAGTCCCGCTCTATGAAGTCC
Source organism: Acidobacteriota bacterium (assembly GCA_022826755.1). GTDB lineage: Bacteria > Acidobacteriota > Terriglobia > Versatilivoradales > Versatilivoraceae > Versatilivorator. The sequence continues at coordinate 25,719 of JAJDUG010000052.1, read as the reverse complement.
TTACGAAGTCTCAATCCAGGTCTGCCGACCAACCGCTGTCGCATCAACTCCCTCTGTTCGCCCCGTGAGGCCACACCCCATGCCGTTGAGAACGCTTGCAGGTGGGGCCTCATCGCCGAGCTGTCGAGTCTAGCCAACCGGTTGGGCGAAACGGAATCGTGTCTGGGTCACAAACCACCCGGTCGGCCTGTTGTTCAAGCCGGGCCGGCGCTTTCCCAGCGGCTTACCCTGCCTGATCGACGCCCACGCATGATCTACTGTCTCAGCCGGCGTGCCCTTGTCTGCCCTCTGCAAGAACCTGAAAATCCCGTGTTTGTCTACAAAAACTCACAGATCCTGTTGGACCCGTCAGCCGTGAAAGTGATTTAGAATCTATGACTTCCGAAATGCAAGTACAGCTCTGAGAGGTGACCTTCACGTAAACACTTGATTCTATTGGACTTTTAACGAGACACTACTGATTTAATTGGATAATTTGCTCGGAAAAATCCTGCGCATCCTGTGCATCGATGTCAATTATGACAAAAACATCGATTCCCCGGCGTCGGCCCACGGTCGAGGGGGGGTAAACGCCACGCCCCGTGAGTGAATATCAGCATCCTGACCCCGCTCACGCCCCCTCCCCGCCCGCGCGTCCAGACCCGATTGCTTCCGCTTCGGGAAACATGCTACATTGGCTCGGTTGTCTGCTGTCGACCCCGGAGGCGATCACACCGCAAGGAAAACATCCGTGCCAATCAGGAAAATCATACTGGCCAATCCCAGGGGGTTCTGCGCCGGGGTGGTCCGCGCCATCGAAGTGGTGGAACGCGCGCTGGATCTTCTTTCTACACCCATCTACGTCTTCCACGAGATCGTCCACAACCAACACGTGGTGAAGCGTCTGAGTGGCCGTGGTGTCGTCTTCGTGAACCACTTGGACGAAGTCCCGGACAATTCGGTCTGCATCTTCAGCGCCCACGGGGTGTCCCCGGCTGTCCGACAGTTGGCCGCAGGCAAACAGCTTCAAGTGGTCGACGCCACCTGTCCCCTGGTCACCAAGGTCCACATGGAAGCCATTCGGTTCACCCGGGAGGGATACTCGCTGGTTCTGATCGGCCACCCCGGCCACGACGAAGTCGAGGGAACCATGGGCGAAGCTCCCATGCACCTGGTCAGTTCCGTCGAGGACGTCGAAAACCTGCAGGTCTCCGATCCCGACAAGGTAATCTATCTGACCCAGACCACTCTCAGCCTGGACGACACGGCCCAGATCGTCGAGGCCTTGCGGGCCCGCTACCCTCGGCTGACCGCACCCCCGAAGGACGATATCTGCTACGCCACCCAGAACCGCCAGAACGCCGTGAAGGACGTGGCCCGACAGGTCGACCTCCTGCTGGTGGTGGGGTCTTCCAACAGTTCCAATTCCCTGCGCCTGACGGAGACGGCCCAAGCGGCCGGTGTGCCCGCCTACCTGGTGAACGATGAATCCGAGATTCGTCCCGAGTGGCTGGACCAGGCCGAGGTGGTGGGAGTGACCGCCGGGGCCTCGGCTCCGGAAGTGATTGTCATGCAGGTCGTGGACCGCCTGCGATCCTCCCGGGCCGTCCCGGTGGAGGGGCTGGAACTCGAGGACGAGCGGGTCCACTTCGCCATCCCCCAGGAACTGGTTCAGATCGCGGCTGAATGAGCGGGGCGCACTTACGGCTCCCCGGTCGCCGGCCCGTTCCATGGAAGGAATTTCCATTGGATGGATAACCGCAAGCCCCTCCCTATCCTGGCCGCGTCAGGCAGTTCCCGGCCCGGGGGTTACACCCCCAGGGTGCTGGCCCTGGCGGTCGACGAACTGCAAAGGGCGCACCAGGTCCGGGTGGACCTGGTCGATCTCGCGACCGCTGATTTCCCCTTTCCGGGACAGGGTCCCACCCAGGCCACCAAGCAGGCTCAGGACCTGGTCAAGGCGGCCGCCGGGATCCTGTTGGCCACACCCGAATACCACGGCAGCTACAGCAGCGCCATGAAGCGGTTCATCGAGAACCTGGGGTTCCCCTCCACCCTGGCAGGCAAGCCGGTGGCCCTGTTGGGAGCCGCGGCCGGCCAGATCGGCGCGGTCAAGGCGCTGGAGCACCTGGGCAGCGTCTGCTCCCACGTAGGAGCGTTTGTGCTCCCCGGTTCGGTCTCGGTCGCCCGGGTGCAGAAGGTCTTCGACGGGGAAGGACGCTGTCTGGATGCGGCGATCGAAAAGCGGATTCGGGGCCTGGCCACCCAACTGATGGAATTTATCCACAGCCGAACCTGCCCAGGTGACGGACTGGAGCAATCGGTGCGGGGAGCCCGGACGGAACGGGCCCTCCAATCATCCTCCTGAACGAAATAGTGAAGGTCCGGCGCCGGCGGGGCGAGACTACCCGCCGGAATCGACGGGGATTTGGGGACGCTCGGGGTGGGGCCAGTCCAGGTGGAATCGGACTCCTCGGGGCCGGTCGATGCGCTCGTAGGTGTGGGCGCCGAAATAGTCTCTCTGGCCTTGCAGGAGGTTGGCGGGGAGGACCTCGGAGCGGTAGCCGTCGTAGTAGGCCAGGGCCGACATGAAGGCCGGGGCCGCCAGACCCGCCTGGGCCGCCAGGCTGACGACCCCTCGCCAATGGTCCTGCCCCTTCCGGATCTGCCCTTCAAAATAGGGATCCAGCATCAGGTTGACCAGGTCGGGATCGCGAGTGTAGGCCTCGGTGATCTTTTGCAGGAAGCGCGCGCGAATGATGCACCCGCCCCGCCAGATCCTGGCGATGGAGGCGAAATCCAACTTCCAGCGGTACTCGACCTGGGCCTGGCGCATGAGCTGAAACCCCTGGGCGTAGGCGCATATCTTGGAGCAGTAGAGGGCGTCGCGGACGGCGGCAATCAGTTCCCCGCGGTCGCCCCGGTAGCTGTAGTCTGGGCCTGACAGTTGCCTGGAGGCTTCCACGCGCTCGCTCTTGAGGGCGCTGAGGTAGCGGGCAAAGACGGCTTCGGCAATGGAGTTGGCCGGAATCCCCATGTCCAGGGCGTTCCCGCTGGTCCACTTTCCCGTGCCCTTTTGCTGAGCCGCATCCAGGATGCGATCCACCAGGAACCCGTCGGGGTCGGCAGGATCGGGCTGGCGCAGGATTTCCGCCGTGATCTGGATCAGATAGGAATCCAGATCCCCCTGGTTCCAGTCCGTGAAGATCGCCGCCAGCTCATCCGAATTCAAGTTCAGCAGCTTCTTGAGGAGGAAATAAGCTTCGGAGATGAGCTGCATGTCCACGTACTCGATACCGTTGTGGATCATCTTGACATAGTGCCCGGCTCCGTTCTCCCCGATATAGCTGGTGCAGGCCACCCCCCCCTGGACCGGCCTTCCGGGCTCCGCGGTCTCCATGGGCCTGCCGCTGGTCTCGTCCACCTTGGCCGCGATACTGTTCCAGATCGGCTCCAGGTGCTTCCAGGCCGAGGCTTGGCCGCCAGGCATCAGCGAAGGTCCGAAGCGTGCTCCCAATTCCCCTCCGGACACTCCCGACCCGAAAAAGAGACAGCGGCCCGAATATTCCCGCTCCCGGCGGATGGTGTCTGTCCAAAGGCTGTTGCCGCAATCCACCACCAGGTCGTCGCGCTCGATGCCGGCCTCCAGGAGCTGTGAGATCACCCGGTCCACCGCCGGACCAGCCTTGACCAGAATGATCACCCTTCGCGGTTTCCTGAGGGCTGCCGCGAAGTCGGGCAGCGAGGAGCATGCCACCAGCCCGCCGGGAGTCTGCGGGTTGTCGGCCACGAACCGCTCCATGACCGAATGGGTGCGGTTGTAGACCGCCACCTTGAATCCGTGATCTGCCATGTTCAGGGCCAGATTCTGGCCCATCACGGCCAGGCCGATCAGCCCCACGTCCGCGCTCGCGTATTGAGACATGCGATGCTTTCTTTAGGGGAAACAGGACAGGAGTGCAACGGCAGGACTTTCCCGATGCTACATGGCCTCCGAACCGACGGCCCGCCCCTGGTCCACGCTCAGTTCGTCCTTGGAGATCTTGTGGACACTCTTGGGGTTGAAGGTCTGGAGGGTTCCGACTCTGAGAGCCACCTCGATTCGACCGCCCGTCAAAACGAAGAACTGAAGGAGGTATCCGCCCCCTTCCATCACTTCCACCTGGTATTCGTCCGCGGGCGTTTCCCCCAATGAGGTGGCCAGTTGCGCCTGAAATTCGGGGGCCTCCACCACGCTGCCGGGCAGAGCCATGATCAAGGTGCCCGGATCCTCCCGGAGAAGCGCCCGGATCCGTTCCCGAATTTCGGCCATCCGGGAAATCAGGCTGCCGGCGAAGGCGACCTCGTCGCCGGGCGCTTGAGCCGGGGGCCGGATGCCCCAGGTGATGTGATGGATGAAAGGATTTCCATACCCCTGGTCCATCATGCGGCGGTAGCCGGTCTCGTCCACGGGATGAACCACGGCGATGTGGTCGGGCCAGCCCTTGTCCCGGGCCGGGCTGACTTCCGGCAGCGAGGCCGCCACGTTGATGTAGTCACAGCCGTCCACCGGGGAGGGATAGCAGCGGTTGTCCGATCCGACCACGTACCCCAAGCTTCTCAGCGGCTCCGCCAGCAGCCGGGGCGGTTCGGAGAAGATCGCGTAGTGGTCGGGGTGATCCATCAACGGGACCCCCGCGCCCAGCAGCCGATCGCCGACTTCCCCGGCCTCCCGCAACCGCTCGGCGGCGTTGGGGATGGCCATCCTCTCTTCGAATCCTTCCGGCAAGGTCACACGGGTTGCCATGGCTCGTCTCGTCAATCAGTCTCTTGGCGCCGAGTCGCGGAGATCTTTTCGCTCTGACCTGTCGGTCTCAAGCAGGGCCGGCTAGGACCAGAGATCCAGCACCGGATGGCCTTTCACCAGTTCTCGGGGCTGATCCAGGTGGTTGAGCACTTCCATTTCCGGATTGATCCCCAGGGTGAAGTAGACGGTCGCCAGCAGATCGTTGGGGTGCACCGGCTTGTCCTTGGGCGCGGAACCGGTTTCGTCCGAGGCCCCGTAGAGCTGGCCTCCGGGAATTCCGGCGCCGGCAATGACGGCCGTGTAGCAGTAGGGCCAGTGGTCCCGGCCGTCGGGGGCGTTGGTGTTCCCCGAAGTGCTCACGCCCAGGCGAGGCGATCTGCCGAACTCTCCCACGGCCACCACCAGCGTCTCTTCCAGCAGCCCGCGCTGGTGCATGTCTTCCAGCAGCGCCGAGAGGGCCCGATCCAGCTTGGGACAGTGGAGGTTGCGCAGGGGCTTGAAGTTGGAGGCGTGGGTATCCCAGGCATCCACCTCGGGATTGCCGTTGGCTACGGCAGGCCAGTTCAGTTGGACGAAGCGGGTTCCGGCCTCCACCAGCCGGCGGGCCAGCAGGGCCCCTTGCCCGAAGGTGGTTCGACCGTAGCGGTCCCGCATCTTGTCGGATTCCTTGTCCAGATCGAAGGCATCCCGAGCCTTGCCGGAGAGCACCAGGTCGAAGGCTTTTTCGTAATACTCTCCCAGGGCGTGTTGGCCCACTGCCTTTTCCAACTCCGGCATGGACTGGTTGATCCCCTTCAGCAGCGTGTAGCGGTCCTTCAGCCGCTGCTCCGAAACTTCCTTGCGCAGGGTCAGATCATCCAGGTTGATGGATTCATTGGGATCCTGGTAAAGCCGATAGGGATCGTAGGCCTTGCCCAGAAAGCCGGCCGCTCCACCCTTGCCGATCACGCTGGATTCCTGCAGGGGGCGGGTCAGCTCCACGAAGGGCAGGACCGGCTCGTCGGGCGGAAGCATCTTGGAAACGTGCGACCCGGCCGTGGGAAAGTCGGCCGGTGAGGGGGGCTCGAGCTGACCCGAGGGAGCCACCTTGTCCGGGGGATAGCCCGTCAGCATCTGGTAGATGGCGGCCGTGTGGTTGAAGAGCCCCTTGGGGGTGTAGCTCATCGAGCGGATCAAGGTGCACTTGTCCACCTGGTCGGCCAGCAGGGGCATGGTCTCGCTGAGTTGAATGCCGGGCACCCTGGTCTTGATGGGGTTGAACTCGCCCCGGACGTTGGAGGGAGCCTCCGGCTTGGGATCCCAGATGTCGAGATGGCTGGGGCCTCCCTGAAGGAAGAGGAGCACCACGTGCTTGGCCGCGCCAAATCCCCGGACTCCGGCGAACTTGGCCGCCAGGTCCGGCGTCGAGGCCGCCTGCGCCTTCTGCATGGCCAGAAAGTGGGGCAACCCGAGACCGAACAAACCGACCGATCCGACCCGCAGAAACTCCCGGCGGGTGGGTCCATCGCAGAAACTGCCGCCGCGGCCTGGAATCACTAACATTTTGTCCCTCCTTCGCAGAACACCCGCTGGTCTTCAGGTGTGATCATACCGGTTCAACGGTTAAAGAGAAAGCCATTGCTGTTGAGCAAAGCCCACAGCAGGTCCTGAGCTCCGGCGGCCCGGCTTCCGGAACGCTTCAAATGGGCCAGGGCAACCTGCATTTCCTGAGAGGTCGGGGGCCGACTCAAGGTCGACAGGTGAAGATCCTCGACGAGTTGGCTGTCCGACTTCCCCTGCTGGATGAGGGTGGCGATACGGCCCTCGGGAGCGGAGACGGCATCTGCCAGAATGGGGCCGTTCACCAGGTTGAGGGCATGAGGCAGGCTGACATCGCTGCGGCGCTCGCACTCGCACGGTTCTTCCCGCTGCGGGCGTCCGAACAGGTCCAGAAAGCCGCCCTTGCCCACGTGGGGATCGGGCACCTGCACCGCGCTGTAGTCTTCCGGCATCTCGGGGAGCTCGAAACGCACCCCGGTGGCCAGGGCGATGGCGTCGGCCAGGGACTCGGCGCCCAGCCGGCGCGGGATCTGGTGAGAGAAGTTGCGATCGTCATGCCGGTTCCACCGGTTGGCGCGGAACGTGGTCTGGTAGACCCGGGAATTGGTAATGGTCCTCATGAGATGCTGCAGGTCGAAGTCGTGGTTCTCGAAGTCCTCGGCCAGGGCCGCCAGCAGCGCCTCGTTCACGGGGGGATTGGAGGCGCGGATATCGTCCACCGGACTGATGATCCCCCGGTGGAAGAAGTAGCTCCAGACACGGTTCACGATGGCCCGGGCGAAGAACGGATTCTCCCTGGAGGTCAGCCACTCGACCAGGGCCGGCCGCCGGTCCCGGTCGGCCGCCGAGGGAATGGAGGACGGGCCTCCGGCGGGGACCAGGAACTGAGGATTCACCACTCGCCCGTCCTTGGGGTGCTTCAAATCGTTGTCGACCCGCTTGAGGTAGACGACTTCCTCGCCGCTTTCGAATCCCGGCCGCACCCCGATGGCCGAGAAAAAGGCAGCCATTTCGAAATACTGGTTCTGGGTCCACTTCTCGAAGGGATGGTCGTGGCACTGGGCGCAGACCATCCGAACTCCCAGAAAGAGCTGGGTGGTCGTCTCCATGGCGGCGGTAGCACCGCGAGCCGACAGAAAGAAGTTGGCGGCCGGATTCTCGAAGGTGCTTCCCTTGGCGGTGAGCAGCTCCCGGACCAGCGCGTCATAGGGCTTGTTGTCGGCAATGGACTGGCCCAACCACTCCCTGAAGGTCCACATGCCCTTGTAGCTCATGAACTTGCGATTGCTGCGCAGCAGATCGCCCCATTTCAGGGTCCAGTAGTCGGCATAGGCCTGGCCGCGGATCAGCTCATCGATGGCGCGGGAACGCTTGCGGCGGGTTTCGGTCGGATCCTGCACGAAGGCCCGAATCCGTTCCGGCTCGGGAATCCTGCCGGTCAGGTCCAGGCTGACCCGGCGCAGGAACTCGGCGTCGTCGGCCAGCGGAGAGGGTTGAATCCTGAGCCGCTGCAGCTTCCGGTCGACCAGTTCGTCGATTTGATTGTACTGGGGCAGAGCCGTCCAGACGAACCCGGGGCTGGGATCGAGCACGGTTACGGGAACCATCTCGAACTGACCCTCGTATCGAACCATCAGGGTGGATTCCCCGGTTCGGATGCCCTTCACCCCGCTCCCCTCGACGGCCACCGCCTCCCCGTTGCTGCTGCCGAGGTGAGACTCCCGGGTTACATCCCGGGTAGAGCCGTCCGCGTAGCGGGCCACCACCACCACCTGCTGGCTTCGCCCGGGAGCGTGCATGAAGATCTCACCGGGATGGACTTCCAGCCCCACCACCCGATCGACCTCGGGATCGCCGAAGGGAACCTCTTGCTCGATCCAGGCCAGGATGGACTTGTAGTAGGAAGAGCCCAGGTCCAAGCGCAAGCCGCCCCCGTGGGCGACCTGCTGGGTGGGCTTGGCCAGCATCAGGCTCTGAGGGGGGTCGGCTCGATTGAAGCGCCGGCCCGACATGTCGTACAGGAGCGACCGGTAGTCGAACTCGGCGTCGTAGCCGCGCAGGGAGAGCTTGAATCCGTTCTTGCCCTTGGCCGCCCCGTGACAGACTCCCTGGGAGCATCCCACCTTGTTCATGATGGGCAGGACATCCCGCAGAAAGGTGGTCCTGGGGGAGCCGGGCGAGGCATCCACCCGCACGGCGATCTCGGCCGAATGCCCGCCGGCCCGGACCGTCACCCGGGTCTCTCCTTCCCGCACCGCCCGCAGATAGCTGTCCGGTCCCAACTCGACGATCCCGCCTTGCGGGTCAATCCCCACCGTTTCGGTCAGGTCCAGTCGCTCGCCACCGGCGGAGATGCCGGTGACCAGGATCCTGCGAAGCTCCCCCGGCCTGCTGAAGACCAGTCCGCCGGGCTGCACTTGCAGTTCGCGGATCTCTTCCGGCGCCCCGGCCGAACGGTCGCCGGCCCGCACACCCGAGACCGCAACTGCCAACATGAGCCCGCCTACCCAAAGACAGGTCGCTCTCGACTTGGAATTCATGAATCGGTTACCTCTCGATCGGAATCGCCCTGGCAGTGTCCTCCCCGGCTGAGACCACCATTGTGGAGCGAAGGGGAGCAATGCGGTAGGGGACCTTTTCCTTTTCTCTCCCCGCCAACATGGAGGAGGAAGTGATCTCGAACTCATACTCACCCGGAGCGGCTGAGTCTTCCGCCCGGCAAACCACACGAAACTCGTCCTGATCCGCGGGAACCTCCACCGGTGGACAGGAGACACCCAAGGGAAAGTTTTCCGGCCGGATGCTCACCGGCTGTTTGAAGGCCGGCTCCCGCTCGACCCTGCCGAGCAGTTCTCCGCCCCCGCCCGGAGTCAACCCGATCCCTTCTCCTGCCAGGCTGAGCCGATATCCCGGCACCACGTCAACCGTCAGGGGCCTCGAATAGAGGGTCACCTGGGCGCCATCCACCTCCACCGGACCGGAAAGGACCAGGTTGAACTTGATGACAGGCGTTCCCACGGTGGTGCCGATCCGCACCCACCCCTCGCTGACATATTCGGCCCCGACCTCGCCCACCCTCACGTTCACCTCTCGAGATCCGACTGAATTGGCGATCACCCTCTGCGGAGGGCGAAGTCCGGGCACGGCGCTCTCGAACTTCCACGGCAGCCGAGTCTGCATTCCCTGGACCAGTCGGATGGACCGGGGACCCTCCACCTTCAGAACGGCCACTGCAGATTCGGAAACCGCGGCCGGAAGCTCCATCCCCAGCCAGTGGGCAGCGAAGGGAGCCTGATCGTCACGGTTGTTGGGATCGGGCCGTCCGGTGCCCCGGCTGCTCTGAACCTGGGTGACCAGTCCGGGGCCTCGCGCCCGCCGCCGCAGCAGGGTGCCGTCTTCCAGGACCGCCTCTCCCCAGACGGACAATTCTCTCATCCGATGCCCCGCACCCTTGCGGGCAGTCAAGGTCAGGATGCCGGAAGCGGATCGGGCTCTCTCTCCCTGCACCAGGGAGGCGGTCGGAACCAATCCGCCTTCGACCTCCAGGTCTTCTCCGGCGTCGGGAATTCCCAGACGTATTTCTCCCAGGTAGCCCCGGCGTTGAATGCTGACCTGGACCCCAGCCGTCCCCTCGGCCGGAATGTTGATGTAGGGTGTCTCCAGGCTCACCAGAAAATCAGCCGCCTGGCGGCGGGCCCGGAGCCGGTAGCCGAACAGCGAACCTCCCCGCTCCACCAGGTCTTCCACCGCCACCACCAGTTCCCGGACTCCCTCGGGCACCTTTACTATCAGAAACGGATCGGAACTGGTCCTCAAGCCGCGCAAGACTGCCGAGAAGACCGCGACTTCCGGAATATCGTCCCCTGCCGAGGCCAGGCGATTCCCCTCGGCATCATAGGCGGTCAACCGTCCGTAAAGACGCGAGGACCCCAGTCCGCCCGCTTCCAACTGGATCGTCCACTCCTCGCCGGGGTTGACGGCCAGGCGATAGCGGTCCACCTCCCCGGGCTTCGCTATGCGTCCGTTGATCACGGTTCCGGGTTCGAGCCTCGCTTCGGCGACGCCGTTCGGCTCCGTCGTCTCCGGAAGATCACCCACCGCAAACAGAAGCGGAAGGCTCCCGGCGGGGCCCGGCACCGCCACCGTGGCGAAATCGGCCGCGGGGCCGACCCGGCTCAAGTCGACCGTCACCTCCCTGGATCCCTTGAGGTTGCCGCCCACCAGCCGAACCGGAACCTTTTCGCCTCTCCGGCCGCCCAGGGGAAAGAGGCCGGCGGCGTAGGCGAAATCTCCGATCTTCAACCGGTAGAAGTTCTGCTCCTGCCGGCTGAAACGGGCATCGTGCACCATCAGGTAGTAGGGGCCCGAATCGGGCAGGGAGACGTCCAGCCGGCAATCCACGCCCAGGCCGTGGGTATCGTTGGAAACGGCGATCTGCTTCTTCTCGGCCGTCAACAGTCGAACGACCGGATCCAGCGCCGAACCGGCCCGGCGGGCTTCCACCTCGATCACCAGGCGCTGACCCTTTCGACCCTCGAACCGGAAGAAATCCCGGTCGGGTCCGGGAAGCGTCCCGTTGACCGTGGCCGGAAGCTGCAGCGGCTGGCTCCCTTCCGCGGAATTGTTCAAGGCCCGGTGGACCGGTTGCCGCGACTCATCCTCGGAAACTTCCGGCAGGGCGCCGACGCTGAACAGCAAGGCGTTGGACAGGCCCTCGGGGGAGCGAAGCCGCAAGGTGTAGAGCCCTACCGGGGATTCTTCCGGCAGCTCCACCAGGAAGGGCCGCTCCTCCGCCGCCTTGCCCGGCTCGGCCCCTCGTCCGGAGGCGGTCAGGGGCGTAATCGTGCCCGGCAGGTTGGAGACGATCTCGGCTTCCTGCAGGCGGCTACCCACCAGCGTGAGGGTGAAGGCGGTTCCCCGCTGGGCCCCGGGTGGATCCAGCCGCTTCAGGGTCGGACCGGCTCCAAGGGCCGAGGGAGCCAGAGCCCCCAGCAGCAAGCCACCCAGCAGGCCGGCCCGCCAGGGCCATCGGCGTTGTTCCATCATCCTTTTCTCCCCTTCCGTCCTGCCCTCCGGACTACGGAGCCGAGGCCGCCATTTCCGCCTTCATCGGAACAGGAACAAACTCCCGCAACAGCTTCCCCGAAGCCACCTCGTGGATCCGAACCCGTCCTTCGAACCCCGCCAGAGCCAACTCCCGGCCCCCCGGGTGGAAGGCAAGGGTGTAGATCCCGGCCTCATGCCCGGTGCAGGCCGCCAGGCGTTGGCCGCTCTCCACGTCATAAACAGTGGCCTCGGCTCCCGCGCCGGCCACCGCCAGCTTCCGCCCGTCGGCGCTGAACTCCAGGGCGAAGATCTCTCCCGACTGGCGCTCGAAGGCGCGAATCAAGGTGCCTTCCTGACCGGCAAAGATCTTTTTGGGTCGATCCATCCGATAGTAGTAGGGGATCCGCTCCTCGCCACCGACCACCACCCGGTCACGGCTGGGATGGCGGGTCACGGCCGCCAGTTCCTTCCTCAGCTTGTTGAGGTTCTCGATGAAGGCCCCGGACTCGGCATGCATCAGCTTGGCGGCGAAATCCCGCCCCACCGAGACGATACGCTTGCCGTCCATGCCGAATCGCGTCCCCAGGACCCAGTTCTCGTGATGGTTGGTCTTCAGCAACTCCTTTCCCGAAGATACCTCATGGATCCGGACGGTGCTGTCCGAGCACCCGAAGGCCACTCGAGACCCATCGGGCGATAGGGAAACCCCGAAGAGGGTGTCCTGACAGACGGTAACCGAGCGTTTCAACTTGCGAGAGGCAACGTCCCAGAACTGCAGTTCTCCGAAACGGGCCGGCGTCCCGCCGCCCGCCGCCAGAGTCTTTCCATCGGGAGTGAAGGCCAGGGACTGGATGCGATCGGAAAGTCCCACCAGCCGCCCCTCCAGTCCGCTACCGTCCGCCCGGTGCAGCAGAACCTCGCGATACCCCGAGACGGCCAGCAGGAAACCGTCCGGCGAGTAAGCCAAAGCCGTAATCACGGGGGCCGAGGTGTAGACGGGGGGCTCGTTCTGCGAAACCGTGCCGAGCTGGACGGGCGTGTCGTCGGGAGCGCCTGCCTTTACCCAGGCGCGAAACTTGTCGATGATCTCCCGGTCCAGAGCCGGACCGCCCAGAGGCATCAGGGGCGGACGCCTGCCGTCCATCATGGCGATGAGAAGACTTCTGTCAGGATCACCCGGGATCAATCCCGGACCGCTGTGGCCTCCCTTGAGAAGGGTCCGATACTGAGTGAGGTCGAGGTGGCCCTGCTGGATGGCCGGCTGGTGGCAGCCCTGGCAGTGCTGCTGGATCACCGGCCGTATGTCCCGGAAATAGCTGGGGGCGACCGCCGGCTGTTCCTCCCCGGTCTCATCCGCTCCAATGACGACCGGGACCGCCGCCCAGGCAAGCAAAAAGCAACCCAGCACCTTAAGGGGCATTGACCGACAGAAACCTGCCATTGCTAGACGACCTGCGCTTAGAAGGAATTTGGCTGGAGTGGTGAACTTCCAGCCGAAATGATAGGACTTCCGGAGCCCCCCGTCAAGGCAGCGTGCCTGCTTGAAACAACAGAAAAAAAGAGCTATCCACGAAGACACACGAAGAACGACGAAGGGCCACCAAGGCGTTGAGGTTAACCGTGACGGAATGCCAAGGAAAACGGCGAACCACGAATGGACACGAATGAACACCAATAAACGGATTGATGAGGTGTCGATTGGCGGGTGTGACAATCGATATCGAGGGGTTATCCACCAAGTCATGGCAAGGGTGCAGAAGTTACAGAAGCGTTTCGAGGTCGCTTGTCGTTCGAGCCAGTCCACCCGTATTCGTGTGAATTCGTGTTCATTCGTGGTTCGTCTTTATTGACGATCGGGTTTTCCCCTCGGAAGATATACTGTCATTCATGACGTATTCAGCAACCCGGCGAGACATGCGGGCTTAACTCCAGTTCTCGAAAATGACCGTCATCACCGCGAATCTGCGACTCGCCCGGGAACTCCAGCAGGAATACGATCTCGAACAGCAGGCGGCAGGGCTGTCCTGCTGGCCGACGCCCCGCATTCTTCCCTGGTCGGCATGGCTTTCCGAATGGTGGAGGGAGGCGTTGTTTTCCGGCCGGGCCGAAACCGCCCGACGCCTCCTTCGTCCAGCCGAAGAACGGGCAATCTGGGAAGGCATCATCCGTTCAAGGGGTTCAGACCAGTTGCTGGAGGTCCCCGGGACCGCCGAATCGGCGCTGGCCTCCTGGAACCTTCTGTGTGCCTGGAATCTTCCCTTGGACGCACCGGACTGGCGGGATCAGGACGATTCCGAGACCTTCCTGGATTGGGCTGAGGAATTTCGGCACCGCTGCCGCCGGAACGGGTGGATTTCAGGGGCCGAACTTCCGGCAGTGGTGGCGGATCTCATCGAAGGGGGACACTTTCCGGTCCCCGAACAAGTTGAAATCGCAGGCTTTCTCGAGCCGACCGCTGCCCAGCAGCGCCTGTTCGACTCCCTGGCCTGTCACGGGACCGAAGTCCGTCAGCGCCAAACCCCGGAAACGGCCGCCAAGGCCGTGCGCCTGGGCCTTGCCGATGCCGCTCGTGAGACCGCCGCCGCCGCCGAATGGGCGCGCCGGATACTGGAAAGCGAGCCGGAGGCTGCCGCCCCCAATTTTCGAATCGGCGTTGTTGTTCCCGATCTGGGCGGGCGCCGCAGCCAGGTCGATCGGATTTTCGGTGAAACCCTGCATCCCCGGACGCGTCCGCGGCAGGACCTGGACTCGAGACGCCTCTTCAACATCTCCCTGGGACTGCCCGCCGGCGAATACCCGATTATCGAGACGGCGTTTCTGCTTCTTGAGACCGACCCCGGGAAAATTCCAATCGAGGACGCCAGCCGGCTCTTGCGTTGCCCGTTTCTGCAGGGCTCCGAGAAGGAATTGACCGGCCGCGCCCTGCTGGACGTCGAGTTGCGTTCCACGGGAGAGCCTTACGTTTCGTTGAAAGACATCATCCGGTTGGCCCGCGGCGGCAATGGCTCCCGGCAGTGTCCCGGGCTCTCTTCCCGGTTGGCGACCTGGAGGGAGCAGCACCAGGCTCTGCAGACCATCCGGACTCCCAGCGACTGGACGCTTGCCTTGTCCGAATTCCTGCAGGCGGTCGGGTGGCCGGGAGACCGCGGCATCGACAGCGCGGAGCACCAGACGCTTGAAGTCTGGGGGGAGCTGCTTTCCGAACTGGCCAGGCTGGACCGAGTCTTGGGACCCATCTCGCTGGGGTTGGCCGTCGGCCTGCTCCGGCGCCTGGCCTCGGCCCGACAGTTTCAACCGGAGTCGGTTCCGGCGCCCGTCCAGATTCTGGGTTTGTTGGAAGCCTCCGGCCTGCGCTTCGACCGGCTCTGGATCATGGGGATGCACGACAACGCCTGGCCGGCGCCGCCGTCTCCGGACCCGTTCCTGCCCTTTAGCCTGCAACGGCGCTTCAACCTGCCACGCTCCTCTCCGGACCGCGACCTGGAGTTTGCCCGGACGCTCACGGGCCGCCTGCTTTCCAGTGCTCCGACCGTGGTCGTCAGCCATCCCCGTCGTGAAGGCGATTCGGACTTGAGAGTCAGCCCGCTCCTGGCTGCATTGCCGAAAATTGCCGAGGCAGACCTGCAGCCCGCGGCTTCAGCCGGTTACCTGGAACAAATCCAGCGATCGTCCCGAATGGAGACCATCCAGGACCACCGTGCCCCACCGTGCGGCGATGTCCCCTTCAGGGCCGGGACCTCCCTGTTCAAGCTGCAGGCAGCCTGTCCCTTCAGGGCGTTTGCCGAATTGCGTCTTGGAGCAAGGGCGCCGGATCAGCCCCAACCCGGACTGAACGCTCTCGACCGCGGGCACCTGGTCCATGGAATTCTCAAGCGTGTCTGGGATCACTTGCGATCCCACCAGGGACTGCTGTCGATGAGTGAGGAAGAACTGGCGGATCTGGTGCGCGCCCAGGCCGGCTCCGAGATTCGGGAGTTCTCCAGACACCGCCGCGCCCTGAGAAGCCCGCGGTTTGCGGCCATCGAACGTGAACGGATGGAACGCATCATCGGGCAGTGGCTGCACCTCGAAAAGGAGCGGCAGCCCTTCACGATGCGCGAACAGGAAGAGGGACGGCGTGTGACTCTTGGAGGACTGCAACTGAAAATCCGCGCCGACCGGGTGGACCGACTCGACAACGGGGAGCTGGTCATTCTGGACTACAAGACGGGCGAATGCAGCCCCTCCGATTGGGACGGCTCCAGGCCCGATGAGCCGCAACTGCCCATCTACGCCGTGACCGCCGACTCTCCGGTGGCAGGTGTCTTCTTCGGCAGGCTCAAGAGCGGAGCCTTCGGCTTTCGAGGCCTGACCTGTTCCGACGGCATTGTCCCAGGCGTCAAGGCGCCCGACGATCAGCCTGGGCTGGCAGAGACGATTGCCGAGTGGCGGGAGGTCCTGGATCGGCTGGGCCGTGACTTCGGAGCGGGAATGGCCCTTGTAGATCCCAAGCAACCGCCCAAGACCTGCCTTCACTGCGCATTGCCGGCGCTCTGCCGCATCGGACAGGCCGGCGCCGGGTCGGAGGAGGACCATGACTGACCAGGTCCGGGACAGTCAGCAGCGCCTCCGGGCGCTCGACCCCGCTCAATCGTTCATCGTGCAGGCGCCGGCGGGTTCCGGAAAAACCGAATTGCTCATCCAGCGGTTCCTGACCTTGCTGGGACGAGTCGAGCAACCCGAGGCCGTCGTCGCCATCACCTTTACGCGAAAGGCGGCCGCGGAGATGCGCCACCGCGTCGTCTCCGCAATCCGGAGTGCCTCGGAACCGCAACCCGCCACGCCGCATGAAGCCCACACCTGGATACTGGCAAAGGAAGCGCTGGCCCGGAACAACAAGCTCAACTGGGGCCTGACCGAACATCCCTCCCGACTCCGCATTCAGACCATCGATTCGCTGTGCTCCCTGCTGGTCAGGCAGATGCCCTGGGTCTCGCGTTTGGGAGCTTCGCCCGGACCGGAAGAAGACGCGCGGCCCCTGTACCTTCAGGCAGCCCGCCGAACGCTGGCCATGCTGGACTCCGAGCAGACGGCGTCCGACGTGCCGGCCGCCTTGTCGCGACTCCTTGCACACCTGGACAACAATGTCTCCACGGTTGAGCAACTGTTGAGCACCATGCTGGGGAAACGTGACCAGTGGTTGCGGCACGTGGTCGGACAGCCGCCGCCAGCCATTTTGCGCAAGGAACTGGAGCGTTCGCTCGAGCGGGTGGTGGAGCCCGCTCTCCAACGGGTGGCGTCGGCATTCCCGGATAGCTTCAGGACACAGACCGTCGCATTGGCCCGCTTCGCGGCCGGCAACCTTCGAGAAAAGCAGCGTGGCAGCGCCCTCGAGGCTTGCTTCGAGCTCAGTGATTTTCCGGATGCTCGCCTGGAGTCCCTGCCCCGCTGGCTGGGGCTGGCGGAGATGTTCCTGACCCAACAGGGAAGCCGCCGCCGGACCCTGAACAAGAACCAGGGGTTCCCGCCAACCCCATCGGGGCGTGGATTCAAGGAGGTGTGGCGCGGGATCGAACTCGACGACAAGGCGGTGGCCGCACTCCACGCCCTGCGGTCGTTGCCTCCGTCCCGTTTCGACGATGGACAGTGGGAGGTGCTGGCCGCCCTGATGCGCCTGCTGCCGGTGGCGGCAGGCCAACTTCAACTCGTCTTCCGGGACGAAGGGAGCGTCGATTTCATCGAGATCGCGCTTCGAGCACGAGACGCCCTGGGCACGGACCAAGTTCCCACCGACCTCGCCTTTGCGCTCGACTGCCGAATCCAGCACCTGCTGATCGATGAGTTTCAGGACACCTCCCAAAGTCAGTACTCCCTGCTGAGCCGACTCATCGGAGACTGGCAACCCGAAGACGGCCGCACGCTGTTTCTGGTCGGCGATCCGATGCAGTCGATCTACGGCTTTCGCGAAGCGGAGGTGGGCCTGTTTCTGAGAGCTCGGGCCAACGGGATTGCCTCTGTCCGGCTGGAGCCGCTTACGCTTTCTGTGAATTTTCGCTCCGGTCCGGGAATCGTGGATTGGGTGAACCGGGCGCTGAGCGAGGCCTTCCCGCAAACCGAAAGGGTGTTGACCGGCGCCGTGACCTATGAACCCTCGGTGCCGTTCCAGGGGGACAGTCCCGAAAGGACTGTTCGCCTGCATCCGTTTCTGGCGGATGACCCGCGGCCCGAGGAGGCCCGGCGTGTCCTCGAAATCATCGACGAAGCCCAGTTAGAGAACCCGCGCGGGACCATTGCCGTTCTGGTGCTGGCTCGCAGCCATTTGGCCCATATCGTGGCCGCGTTTCGCCAAAGCGGAAAGAAATTTCGCGCCCTGGAGATCGACGCCCTGGGAGAACGCCCGGTGGTTCAGGACCTGATGTCACTCACCCAGGCGCTCCTGCATGCGGGCCACCGCCTGGCCTGGTTGTCGATCCTGCGGGCGCCCTGGTGCGGTCTGAGGCTGCGCGACCTGGATGCCCTGGTGAAGGGAGATTCCACCGCCGCGGTCTGGGACCTTATGCGGGATCCGGCTCGACAGGAACAATTGTCTGCCGACGGCAGGGGACGGCTCGACCGTCTGATCCCACTTCTTGGCGACGCGCTGGCCCGGCGAGGAAGAGTGCCGGTCCGCCGCTGGGTGGAGAGCCTCTGGATCGCTCTGGGCGGTCCGGCCTGCCTTGAATCGCGGGCGCAACTCGAAGATGCCGCCGCCTACCTGGACCTGCTGGAGCAGTCAACCGACGGCATGCAACTGCGCGACGAAACCAGGTTGGCTGAGGAGGTCGCCAGCCTGCACGCTCCTCCCGACGTCGAAGCCGATGAAGGACTGCAATTGATGACCATTCACAAGGCCAAGGGGCTGGAGTTCGACACGGTGATCCTGCCGGGGTTGGGACGCCGTACGCGACATGACAATCCACGCCTGCTGCGGTGGCTGGAGTTCATGGACGGCCACCTGCCCCGTCTACTGCTGGCGCCGATTCCCCAAGCCACGGGCGACAAGGACCCGCTTTACGACTACCTGAAGAGCATTGACCGGGAGAAGCGTGCCCATGAAAATACGCGCCTCCTCTACGTAGCCGCCACCAGGGCCCGCAAGAATCTGCATCTGCTCGGAAACACCAGGCTCGATCCTGAGGCGGGGCGGTTGAGAGCCCCCGATTCGCGCACCCTGCTGGCAAAGATCTGGACAACGGTCCAGTCGGAGTTCGCGGAAAGTCCAATCGCTCCCACCGTTGAGGTAGACGAGGCGATCGACACCGCTGCGCCGGAGCCTCCGGGCATCCCTCTCCGGCGCCTGGCCACCGATTGGTCGCCCCCTCCGCTCCCTGGGGATGTGAATTGGGAACCACGAGGACAGCTACCCGGAGCCGAAGAACCCGGGCCGCGCCCACCGACTTTCGCGTGGGCGAGCGAGCTGCAGCGGAGAGTGGGAAACGTAGTCCACCTGATCCTTAAGCACCTGTGGGCGCCGGACCGTCTCAACTTCAGCCGCGACACCCTGCTGGCCGCGTTGCGGCAGGAGGGACTCGACGGCGAGAAGCTGGACCAGGCCCTGGCCCGAGCCATTGCCGCTCTGAAAAACACCCTTGCCGACGAACGCGGCCTCTGGATTCTTTCCCGCCACCATGACGACCAAAGAGAGTACTCGCTCTCCGCGGTGGTCCAAGGCAGAGTTCGGAGGCATGTCCTGGACAGGACCTTCGTGGCCGGCGGCACGCGCTGGATCATCGACTACAAGACCGGAACTCATACCGGCGGATCCCCGGAAGACTTCCTCGACAATGAGCAGGAGCGCTACCGCGCCCAATTGGAGAGCTATGCCAGCGTGATCCGGTCCATGGATTCGCGCCCCATCCGCCTTGGTCTCTACTTCCCCACGCTTCAGGGCTGGAGGGAGTGGCCGTTCACGAGCTAACCCACCCCCACCGCGGCTTCGATTTTACCCCGATATCACAACACCGCCGGACGGACAGGATTTGCCGACCAACGGCCATCCCGGGGCGCCGGCCGGGGGTTCCCCCTGGATTGAGCAACTCTATCGAGAAGGCCCCGCCTGATTCATCATGTGACAGACGTGTGAACTATTGGCCCATCGTGGTGAAATATAGGTAGCTTTGTGCCATGCGATGCTATTGTCGGCGTCGGATAGGTTGGACGCGACTCCAATCCCAATTTCCATCGTGCCAACCGGCGGCTGTCCCCGCATGGACCCGCCGGCGGCGGAGGATTGGCCATTGACCAGCCCCGATACACTGAAGCGAAAACATGAGGCGCTGCGGCACTGTATCTCCAAGCTGAGCGCGGCCAGCCTGCGCATCATCGCCAGCCTTGACCTCAGCACCGTCCTGCGCGAGGCAGTGGAAAGCGCCTGCGAGCTCACCGGCGCCCGCTACGGCGTGATCGCGACTGTCGACGACTCGGGGCAGGCTCAGGATGTCGTCAGCGCCGGCTTGACGCCGGAGGAAAACAAACGGCTGGCGGACTGGCCCGACGGGCCGGAGTTGTTCGCACACTTCCGGGACCTGCCAGGAGCGCTGAGACTTCGGGACCTGCCGGGCTATATTCGGTCGCTCGGCCTTTCCACCGAGATGATTCGCTGGAAGGTTTTTCAGGGAACGCCGATGCATCACCAAGGCGTCCACGTCGGCAATTTCTTCTTGACCGAGAAAAAGGGGGGCGGAGAGTTCACCAGCGAGGACGAACAGTTCCTGGTGCTGTTCGCCTCGCAGGCAGCAACGGCGATCGCCAACGCACGCACCCACCGGGCCGAGCAGCGGACGCGCGCGAACCTCGAGGCCCTGGTTGAAACCTCGCCAATAGGGGTGGTGGTCTTCGATGCCGGAACCGGACATCCGATATCGTTCAATCGTGAGGCGAGGAGGATTGTCGAGGGACTGCGCCGGCCCGATCAAAGCCCGGAGCAATTGCTGGAGACCATTACCTATCGCCGCGCCGACGGGCGGGAAATTGTCCTGAACGAATTTCCCTTGGCACTGCAGTTGAGCACCGCAACCACCGTGCGAGCCGAGGAGATCGTGCTGGAGGTGCCGGACGGTCGCAGCGTGACGACGCTGGTCAATTCCACGCCTATCCGGTCCGCGGGCGGCGAGGTCGAATCGATGGTGGTCACCATGCAGGACTTGGCGCCGCTGGAGGAGCTGGAACGGTCGAGGGCCGAGTTCTTGAGCCTGGTGAGCCACGAACTGCGGGCTCCGTTGACCTCCATCAAGGGCTCGACGACAACCGTGCTGGAGGCCTCGCCGTCCCTGGAGCCGGCCGAGATGCTGCAATTCTTTCACATCATCGACGAGCAGGCCGATCACATGCGGGGCCTGATCAGCGATCTACTGGATGCCGGGCGCATCGAGACGGGCACGCTGTCAGTATCCCCCGAACCTGCGGAGGTGGCCAACCTGGTAGAACAGGCCAGAAACACCTTCCTCAGCGGAGGAGGCAGACACACCGTTCTTATCGACCTGCCTCCGGACCTGCCCCCGGTGCTGGCCGATCGCAGGCGTATCGTCCAGGTTCTGAACAATCTCTTCTCCAACGCCGCCAGGCACGCTCCCGCATCCTCTCCGATCCGAGTGGGCGCGGCGCGAGATGGCGTTTACGTAGCCATTTCGGTCTCCGACGAGGGCAGAGGCGTGTCGCCGGATCTGCTACCCAACCTGTTTCGGAAGCACACGCGGGTCGGCTCGGGCGATCAGGAGCGTGGGATCGGAGGGTCGGGCCTGGGCTTGGCCATCTGCAAGGGACTGGTGGAGGCCCACGGCGGCCGTATCCGGGCCGAGAGCGGCGGGAAGGATCAGGGCACGCGGTTTACGTTCACCATCCCGGTTGCCGAGCAGAGCGGAAACGTCGCCGCGCCCGGCTCGGCTCGAAGCGCTTCCCGCTCGTCGCGGAAAGGAAGGGAAGGCAGACGCATCCTGGTGGTGGACGATGACCCCAAGACGCTCCGCTACGTTCGGGACGCCCTTACGTCAGCGGGCTATTCCCCGCTCGTGACCGGCAACCCGAGAGAAGTGGCCGATTTGGTCAGGACCAAAAAGCCCCACCTGGTCCTGTTGGACCTGATGCTGCCCGGCACCGATGGCATCGAGTTGATGGAGCGCCTTCCCGAGCTGTCCGACCTGCCGGTCATCTTCATCTCGGCCTACGGCAGGGACGAGACCATCGCCAGGGCCCTGCAGAGCGGGGCCGCCGATTACATCGTGAAGCCCTTCTCTCCGACTGAGCTGGCTGCCAGAGTCCAGGCGGCCCTGCGCAGACTTGCCGTGCCGCCGGAACCCTTTCAGCTGGGAGACCTGGCCATCCACTATGAGCAACGCCTGGTGACGGTGGCCGGCCATCCCGTGGAACTGACGGCCACCGAATACGAACTGCTCCGCGTGCTTTCGGTCAACGCGGGACGGGTGACGACCTACGATTCGCTGTTGCAGCAGGTGTGGAGCGGGAAAGACACCGGCGACTACCAGTCGGTGCGGGCCTACGTGAAAAGACTGCGGCGCAAGCTCGGCGATAACGCGGCCAGCCCAGACTACGTGTTCAACGTCCGCCAGGTAGGCTACCGCATGCCCAAGCCAGGCAAGGATTGAGAGGGGAGTACGTTTCCTGCTACTGGTGAGCGATGCTGCTGAGAACCTCCCTCGACTCCAGGTGGGCTTCGATTTCCTTGCGGGTCCGCCACACCGGGCGAAGCTGCTTGCGGGCAAACAACGCCAACTGGTCCCCGCGATGGGGCGAGTCGGATTGGGAGGCGTTTCCGTAGCTCAGCAGGGCTTTTGCCCGGACCGGTCGGGAAAACTCCACCAGGGCCACAAAGGAATCGCCGAAAAGGGCTCGGAAGCGGCCATCTTTTTCCGGGGCGAACTCCAGGGACCGAAAAACCCCCAGCCGGCTGGGGCCTCCGCTGGCCGGAAGGTCGCGTTCTCCGATTCTCAGGCGATAGACCTCTCCCCAGGGCACGTCCACAGAGCCGAACCGGTCGATGGTGTTGCGGGCGGCTCTCTCCAGCGCAGCCACGGCGGCGACGGGATTGGCCAGCCCCTTGGGCGTGGTCAGGGGCTCCGTCTCCTGCCAGGGCGTGGCAAACATTCCCGCGCCCAGGGTCCGGACCCATTCGGCGAAAAGAACGGCGCCCCGGCTCTGGGCCTCGGTCCTTCGATCCCATTCCTCCAGCACCTGAGCCGCCTGTCGAGCCAGCTTGCCTGACTGCGGGCCGACCGCGGCCGTCAGTTCGTCAAGGATGCGGTCGGCCATTTCCATCCGGGTCGAGTGTTTGTAGCGGCTCAAGGATTCGAAGTCGATCTTCCGGCCCTGCTGCAGCATGCGCAGCGACCGCTGGGCACGGAAACGCAGCCCACGGGGGGCCAGATAGGCGGGGAAATCGCCGGGATTCAGCAGCCCGGGGAGGGTGGAGCTCCAGGGCGGATCGTTGGCGTTCTGCAGCCACCCGTTGGAGGGGTCCACCACCCGGGGCAACTCCTCGTAGGGGTGGGTCCGGGTCCAAAGCGTTTCCGAGCGGTCCC
This sequence comes from Acidobacteriota bacterium, assembly GCA_022826755.1. Lineage (GTDB taxonomy): Bacteria > Acidobacteriota > Terriglobia > Versatilivoradales > Versatilivoraceae > Versatilivorator. The sequence continues at coordinate 2,817 of JAJDUG010000052.1, read as the reverse complement.
CGGGAACCACCCCCTGCCAATCCTGCCAGCGGCCTCGAGAACGGACCGGTGTGCGTCCGCCGAACAGGTAGAGAATGTGCCCCTCCCGATCGGCATAGATCACGTTGAAGATTGGAACCTGCAGCCGCCGCAGCGCCGATTCGAACTCCTCGAGGTTCCTGGCCCGGATCATGTCCCAGTACTGCTCGAACATGTGGGGCTGATCCAGGCCGGCCAGACGAACCGCAACGGCCTTGTCGCCCTTGACCTCCAGCACCGGACCATGCACCGACCGGCGCACCTCCAGGGTTTCACGGCGAACGGTCCCGTCCGGCCGACGGACCCGGATGGACTGAGTCTCGGTCTCGAAGCCTTTGACGGCTCCATCCCAGCGGTAACCGCCTTCCACCAGGGTCAGCTCGAAGAGGTCGATGCCGTCCAACGGATTGGTGGTATGGGTCCAGCCCAGGTGATCGTTGAAGCCCAACCCCAGGATGGGCATTCCCACCAGGGTAGCTCCGTAGGCATCCACTTCCGGTGTTTTCCAATGGACTTCGAACCAGGTAAAGAAACTGCTCCAGGGAAGATGGGGATTGACCAGCAGCATGGCATTGCCGCCGGCCGTACGCGAGGGGGCAATCGCCCATCCATTGGACCCCGGGACCGGTTGCCGGGCTCTGCCGAAGGTGACCTCTCTACCGACAAAGGAGAGGTGGATCACCCGTTGCAAGTGCCCAAGAACATCGGTCGGGCCCAGGGGAAGGACGACTTCCATTTCAGGATCGACGCTCTCCGGGTGACGGCGAGCATAGGCGTTCATCCCCTCCACAAACCGATCCAGATAACCCTTGAACCGCGGGCTTTGCGCCCCGTACCACTGCTGTGCCCGCTCGGACACGCCCATGGTTCTCAGGTAGCGGTCGGAGACCAGATAGGATTCCCCCCAATACTCGGCCGCCCGTCCCCGGGCCTCGCCGTAGAGCCGCAGGATGAGGTTGGCATGGTTTTTCATCTGGGCCCAGCCGAAGGCCCGGAACAGCTCCCCGGGCTCAGGGGCATGGATATGGGGCACTCCCCAGCGGTCCCAGAGAATCTCGGTCGGCCCTTGATGGCGCGGTCCGCAGGCAGCAGCCGCCAGCGCCAGCACGATTCCAATCAGCAGAATCCAGCGGCTCAGCAGGCAACGACTTGGACTTCTCATCGACGCTCTCCATTCTCCACTTGGCTCGAGCTCCCTCCATTCTTCCAAAGAAAACGACTGTCTGTCATTGCTAATATGAGTAAGGTAAAGGACACCATTGAGGCGATCGGGAGCACTTCATGAAATATCTGGTGACGGGCGCCAGCGGTTTCATTGGCGGTTGCCTGGCCAGGCAGCTCGTCCGGGACGGACACGAGGTGGCGGCCTTGGTGCGCAACCCCGGGGCCGCCGGGGACCTCGAGGCCGCCGGCGTTTCCATCCATCAGGGCGACGTCCGGGACAAACCCTCCCTGCGGGCTCCCATGAGCGGGATCGACGGTCTCTTCCACTTGGCCGCCTGGTATCGAATCGGGGTAAATGACCGGGGGGAGGCCTACCGAATCAACGTGGAAGGCACCCGCAACGTGCTGGAAACGGCCCGGGAACTGGGCGTTCCCAGGATCGTCTACACCAGCACCGTGGCCGTCTCCTCCGACACCGGAGGAAGGCTGGTCGACGAAGGATTCCGCCACCAGGGTCCCTGGCTGACTCAGTACGAGCGAACCAAGTGGATGGCCCACTACCAGGTGGCCCGGCCCATGGCCGAGGCCGGCTTGCCCCTGGTCATCCTGCAGCCCGGCGTGGTGTACGGCCCCGGCGACCCCAGCGCCATCGGCACGGCCTTCCGGCAGTATCTGCGGGGCAGGCTGCCCGTGACCCCTCAACAAACCGCCTTCTGCTGGGCCCACCTCGAGGATACCGCCGCGGCTCATCGGCTGGCCATGGAACGAGGCCGGCTGGGTGAGAGCTACATTGTCGCCGGTCCGGTCCACACCTTCCGGGAGGTCTTCGAACTGGCGGAGCGCTTGACCGGCATCCCGGCCCCCCGGATTCATCCCGGCCCATCCGCCATGAAGTCTGCCGCCGCCCTCACGAAAATTCTGGGAGCCGTGATTCCCCTTCCCTCGGCTTACTCCGCGGAGAGTCTCAATATCATGGCCGGCACGACCTATATCGGCGACAACCGCAAAGCCCGCCGCGAGTTGGGTTTCACCCCCCGGTCGCTGGCGGAGGGACTGCGGGAAACGCTGCGTAATGAGATGAAGCGCCTGGGCCTGACGACTGGCGAGGTCGCGGGCTCCTGAGTGAAACGACATGAACGGAATTGTTTTTTTTGTGGATTTTTGATTTGAGGCAAGCCGCGCCCCCGCCCCCACGACGGGCGGATCATCCGAGAGTGAAACAGGGGGGCGTTGATAAAGACGAACCACCAATGAACACGAATAGGCACGAATACGAATGGATCTCTTTCCGTTTTTCTTCGTGGCCTATCGGCAACAAGGACCCGGTCCCGTTGATCCGGTTATCTACCTATTGAACATCGATACACAGGATGCACAGGATTAACAGGACGAGACGCTGTGGCACGGGAAGCCGACTGGCTGCGTTTTCCCTCACCCGAACCCACGGGGCGTTCCCTTTGAGTGGGTCAAGAACATTAGTCTTTCTTCGTGTGTCTTCGTCGTCCTTCGGTAGAGTCGAGAACTGGCGCGTTGACTGTAGGGTCCGGTGGCACTTCCGTCGCTTTCGCTTCGGGCCTCAGTCCGGCTCCCCTATCACGTTTCCAGTCCCCGCTCTCCGAACCGGACGTGCAGTTT
>JAJDUG010000046.1 GCA_022826755.1 Acidobacteriota bacterium | reverse complement strand
AAGCAGTCTCATGCCCGACTTGATCTCGCTCAACCTCTCCCACAACGAGCTGACCGGAACCATTCCCAACGAATTGACATCCCTGTACCGCTTGAGCACGCTTGACTTGTCCCACAACCGCTTGACCGGGGAGATTCCCAGCGGGCTCAACTCCCTATCCGCTCTTAGCTTCCTCTACCTCAACAACAACCGACTCAGCGGGGAGGTTCCCACCACCCTGCCCCCCATGTTGAACCTCCTCAATCTCAGCAACAATCGACTCCAAGGGGAGATTCCCGGGGAAGTGGCCAGCCACGAAAGATTGTCCAACCTTGACCTCTCCCACAACCAACTCAGCGGGGAGGTTCCCGACTTCTCCCTGAGCAGCCTGCTCGCCCTCACCCTCTCCCACAACCAACTCAGCGGCCCGCTTCCCACCTCCCTCTCCCTGCCCAGCTTCTCCCTGACATCGCTCCACCTGGACAACAACCGATTCTCCGGGGAGATTCCCTTTGCCATAGCCTTCGTCTCCGGCTTGACCAGCCTCCGGCTCTCCAATAACCAACTCAGCGGAGATATTCCCGAACTCGTCACCCTAGCTTTCCTGAACGAACTCTGGCTCCAGAACAACCAACTGACCGGCATAATCCCCGCCCTGCCATTCAGCCTGACCACCCTCTATCTGCATAACAACCGGCTGGAGGGGAGCATCGCCACCCTGACCCTCCTGACCCTGCTGGAAGAACTCTCCCTGTATGACAATCCGCGGGGGAGCGCGTCCGCCCTGTACGGCTATCCCTTCGAAATGGACAGATGGAACACCCTGTCCCTGATTGTTCCCAACACCAGCTACACGATGTGTCTGCCCAGCACGGAGGGCGGCAGTGACTGCACCATCCCGACCAAAGTGGACCAGTTGCGGCTGTCGCACCAGACCCGGCGGTTTTTCTCCATTTTGGTCACGCCGCCGTCCGACCCTGCTCCCAGCGGCTATGAGGTGCAGTATCGCCTCTCTTCCGCCACCGAGTGGTCCTCGTCCGTACGGATCGACGAAAGCGACGCCAGAAGCTATCCCCCGGACCGCCACTGGCTCTTCCTGTCGCCGCTGTCCCCCGGACGGTCGTACGATGTCCGGGTCCGGACGACCGACACCCCCCTCACCCCCTGGCTGCAAACCAGCATCACCGTGCCCTCGGAATCGGACGGTGGCGGCGGTGATGGTGGCGACGACGGCCGCACGGGCGGTGGTGGTGGAGGTGGAGGCGGCACCGGTGGCGGCGGCTTTGGCGGAGGTGGCGGAGGTTGAGGCGGCACCGGTGGTGGTGGCACCGGTGGTGGCGGAGGCGTGACGCCGCCCGCGGTGTCGCTCTCCGCCTCTCCCAACCCGGTCGACGAGGGCTCGGCGGTGACGGTGACGGCCACGCTGACGGCGGTGCTGCCGGCGGACGTGACGGTCCCGCTGTCGCTGTCGCACGGGACGGCCGAGGACGGGGACTACGGCCCGCTGCCGTCGATCACGATCGACGCCGGTTCGACCACCGGCACCGGCACCATCTCCACCACCGACGATGCCGACCGGGACGACGAGACCTTCACGGTGGCGCTGGGCACGCTGCCGGCAACGGTCACCGAGGGCAGCCCAAGCTCGGTGGAGGTGACGATCCGGGACACGACCACGGCGCAAAGCCGGCTGTTCGTGCCCGTCGTCCTGCAGTCTCCGGGACGAACCAGCGGCTCGTTCTTCACCTCCGAGATGATCCTCACCAACCGGGGACCGGCGGCGGCCGCCATCGGCTACACCTACAATGCGGCCTGGGGAGGGGGCTCGGGCAAGGCTGCCGATTCCCTGGGAGCCGGAGAGCAGCGGGTGGTTGCCGACGCCATCGCCCATCTGAGGGCTCTGGGCGTTCCCATAGGGAGCAGTCCGGCAGGCGGGACGCTGCGGGTGGACTTCTCCAACCTCTCCCTGGCTTCCGACGCCGCCGTCACCCTGAGGGTCACGACCCCGGTCGGGGAGGGAGCCGGCCGCGCCGGCCTGTCCTACTACGGACTGGACCCCGCCGGCCTGCTGACAGGCCCCGCGTTCATCACCGGCCTGCGCCGGAACAGCCAGGACCGCTCCAACCTGGCGATTCAGAATGCGGGGGTCTCGGGGGGGATCACCCTGAGGGTGACGGTCTTTTCCGAAGACCCGGCGGCGCCGGAGAGGAGCCTGGTCCTGCCGGACCGGACGCTGCCTCCGGGAGGGTTCCATCAGTACAACGGCATCCTGGACCTGGCCGGCTTCGACAACGGCTACGTGAAGGTGGAGCCGGTGGGAGGGACGGCGCCTTTCTATTGCTACGGGGTGATCAACGACAACTTCAACTCCGACGGCGCCTTCGTCTTCCCCGTTCCCGAATCCTCCCTGGTGGGCAGGGCCGGACAGACCCTGCCGGTCCTCATCGAATCGGGGAACTTCCGAAGCGAGCTGACCGTCACCAACTTCTCGGCGTCGGGGAAGACACTCGACTTCCGCTTCGTGGCCGACGCGGTCGACAGCAGCGACGACACGGCCCGCTTCAGCCTGACCCTGGAGGCGGGGGAGCAGGTCATCCTGCCCGATATCGTGGAGCAACTGCGCCGCCGGGGGGTGGAGGGGATCGGTCCGGCCGACAGGCCCTTCATGGGAGCCCTGTTCGCCACCCCGGCCGAGGGGGACATGGGAGGGATCGTGATCGGGGCCCGCACGGGCTCTCCGGACGGAAGAGGGGGGCAATACAGCCTCTTCTACGACGGAGTCCCCTACGGTTCGGCCTTCAACGAGACCGCCTGGATCTACGGGCTGCAGCAGGACGGGGAGAACCGCAGCAACCTGGCCCTGGTCAATACCGGGGAAATCGACGACAGCTCCAGCACTTTCGAACTCACGATCTACGACGGCGGCGGGGAGGCCCAGCCGACAATCAGCACAATGACGCTCGGTCCCGGGCGCTGGACTCAGGTCAACGGGATTCTGGGCGGTATCGGCCAGGGGTACGTGCAGGTGCGGAAGACCTCGGGCAACAACCCGTTCTTCGCCTACGGCGTGATCAACGACGGCGGCGCCCCGGGAGAGCGAAGCGGCGACGGGGCCTACCTGCCGGCCCGGGAGTAGCTGCCGGCACTATCGCGCTGCCGAGCGGGATCTGCCTTGATCACTCCTCTATCGGAAGTCGAGGATGGTGACTCCGAACCTTCCGGCGTCCCCGACGGCCGGAACGCACTCCACCCGGGAATGCCTGCCAGGCGCGAAGGGTCCCGGAATGAGCCATGACCCGTCACTACTCGCCCCGGAGCTTCTTCCGCCAGACTTCTAACGGCAGTGTCAATGGGCATCGAAAATGGCAGGGTTTTGGGCGCCGAAAGTGTCAGGGGCAGCGGGCCGGCAGCGCGGTCGTCATGGCAGAGCCTCGGTCGCTGCTGGCGATCCGCCGTCCATTCTGTTCGCAAGGGGACGGATCGCTTTGGAGAGTTCATCCTGCCGACGTCAATCTGATCGACTACCATTAACAGGAGGCGGCAACATGGTGATGAGCAATCCCCCGCATCCCGGACGCAGCACCCGCGAGAACTGCCCGGACCCGCTCGGTTTGAGCGTGACCGAAGCGGCCAAAGTCCTGGGTGTCGCTCGTCACACCCTCTCGCGGATTCTGAACGGCCACGCGGCCATCTCCCCGGAGATGGCCATTCGTCTCGAGAAGGCGGGCTGGTCCAATGCCGAGTTCTGGCTGCGCCGACAGACCACTTGGAATCTCGTCCAAGCACGCAAGGGTGAAGACCGGATCGACGTCGATCGATACCAGTCGGAGTCCTCGCCCGGGAGCATCGAGCCGTAGAGTTGGCCGATAGGATGACGGGCCGGCTTTGCGATTGTCATTAGAGGACTTTACCCTACCCTCGTCTGCCTCGCGACGGATGAGATCTACTTCGAGATATGGTCCGGATCCGTCCCAAATTTTCGCGATGAATTACCGGGTTGAGCCCAACAAATGATAGTATCGGCGAGGAATTCGGGGGCGATGTCTTCCCGTAGCTGACCGGCCGCCGGCTACCCCCTGCAGTCAGGAGTGACGGTACGACACGGAGGAACGGATTAACTTTGTAACAAGTTGATAATAATGGACTAATGAAATCCGGTGGACTTCATTGGATGTAGTGCTGGTGGACGAGAAGGGGATCGAACCCTCGACCTCGGCGTTGCGAACGCCGCGCTCTCCCATCTGAGCTACTCGCCCAGGCTGAACGGGTCTGTTTAGCATCTCGGCGCAAAATGAGTCAAGTCATTTGGTCGGGGGAGGCCTCCTCCGATTAGCCGTCCGGTTTGCGCCGACAGGCGACTGCCCCACCTGTTTTGTGCTTCAGTCCGTTTGCCGTTGGTGACTCGTTTGTGTACCCTGTAGCCGACTGAGCAAGGATGCCTGCCGTCGTCCTGACCCCACGTTCATGAAATTGCTACTCACCAACGATGACGGGTTCGATGCCCCTGGACTCCAGGCGCTGCAGAAGGCGGTTGAGGGTCTGGGGAAATGCGTGGTGGGGGCGCCCCGCGACCGCCTGTCGGGCTGCAGCCATCAAGTGACCACCCATGAGCCCATCCGGGTGGAGGCTCGCGGACTCTCGCGCTACAGCCTCTCGGGAACGCCCGCCGACTGTGTGCGCATCGGCCTGCGCCAACTGGCGCCCGACGCCGACTGCGTGCTGGCGGGGATCAACCAGGGAGGGAATCTGGGGGCGGATGTCTACTATTCCGGCACGGTGGCGGCCGTTCGGGAAGGCGTGCTGGAGGGTGTGCCGGGCATTGCCGTTTCCCAGTACTGCAAGAATGACGTTCCCATCGACTGGACCCGTTCGGCCCGATGGGTGCGGCCCCTTCTAAGAAAGCTGTTGCAGGCCCCCTGGTCCGCCGGGACCTTCTGGAATATCAATCTGCCTCACCTGGAACCCGGCCGCCCCGACCCACAGACCGTCTACTGTCCCTTGGATCTGTCCCCCCTTCCGGTCGCGTTTCGAATGGAAGGCAACGGTTTCTTGTACGACGGAAACTACCACCAGAGGCGGTATGACCCGGGAACGGACGTCGAAGCCTGTTTTCGGGGGGATATCGCCGTGACCCAGGTTCGGCTGGCGTGAGCCGTTGCCTCAGGGCTCCCGCGACGTGGAACCGGCTGCCCTGCCCTCTCCGAGAAGCCGGTCGGCCTGCCCGGACGCCAGGTAGCGCCTGGCGCAGGCCTGCACCATGGAGACCATGCCCATCAGCCCCATGCTCTTCCCCATGGAAAGGTCCTTGCCGAAGATCCGGTAGACCAGTTCGCCGGGCACCTGGGCCAGGCTGGAGGCCGGCTCCCCGGACAAGGTCTCGTCCAGGATGACGGCCAGGCACTTGGCCGAGATCCCCTGAGGGTTCTCGACGGCGAAATGGAACTTCAGCGCCTGGCTGGGGAGCTCTTCGCACCAGACGTAGGCCTCGGACTCGCAGGCCGGCGTCAGGTGCGTTTCGGGAAAGGGCCGGGTGGCAATGAAATCCGGAACTGCCTTGAACCGGGAGGCGACGTCGATGAGCATCTGGATGCGCTCGTCGCGGTCGCCCGCCAGGTCCAGGTATTCCAGCAACATCGCCAGTCTTTCAGGATAGGGGTCCATGATCACCGAAGCGCAACCGTGCCTTCCTCGACGGCGCCTGCCCTGCCGGGAATCGCGTCCTATGGCCTTTCAATGGGAACGTTGACCAGGTTGCCCCATTCCGTCCAGCTCCCGTCATAGTTTCTGACCTGCTCGAAGCCGAGCAGATAGGTCAGCACGAACCAGGTGTGGCTGCTGCGCTCACCGATCCGGCAGTAGGCCACGATATCGTCCCCGGACTGCAGATTGTTTTCCCCGGTGTAGATGGCGCGCAGCTCGTCGGCGGACTTGAAGGTCCCGTCCTCGTTGGCCGCCCGCGCCCAGGGAATGTTGGCGGCTCCCGGAATGTGGCCGCCGCGCAGGGCGCCCTCGTTGGGGTAGGCCTCCATATGCAGACGCTCACCGGTATATTCCGCCGGGCTTCTCACATCCACCAGGGGCCTTCCGGCCTGGACGTGCTCCAGCACCTGGTCCCGAAAGACGCGAACCCCGCTGTCGTCCCTTTCCGGGGCGCTGTAATCCGAGGAGGGATAGTTGGCAGCCTCGGTCACCAGCGCTCGCCCCTCGCTTTGCCACTTCAGGCGCCCCCCATCCATGATCTTGGCATTGGTATGCCCGAACAACTGAAACACCCAGAAGGCGTAGCAGGCCCACCAGTTGCTCTTGTCGCCATACAGCACCACCGTCGTCTCCCGGGTGGCGCCGATCCGACGCATCAGGGCTTCAAATCCCGATCTGTCGAGATAGTCCCGTCGCAGCGGGTGGTTCAGGTCGCGGGTCCAATCGACTTCCACGGCTCCCGGGATGTGGCCGGAGGCATACAGCAGCGGGTCCTCGTTGGACTCGGCAAACCTGAGATTGGGATCGTTCAGATGCTGTGACACCCACTCGGTCGACACCAGGGCGTCCGTGCTGGCGTATCCTCGTTCTTCAATGGCAGACATAACGCGTCCCTCCTTGTAAGGTTTTTCAGAGTTATACCATAGACGTTGTCGGTCGTCCTTCGATCCGCCCCTGACCGGGACCGAATTGCGCTCGAACGGGCCTCACCAGCCCACGGGCTGGCCCCTGTTCTGTTCATCCAGCCACTCCCGGAGCGGAGCAAAGTAATCCAGAATCGCGGTGGCATCCATCTCCCGTTCTCCGGTCAACACCTCCAGCGCCTCCGGCCAGGGCCGGCTGATCCCCATGGCGAGCATGGCACGCAGGCGCTTTCCGGCAGGCTCGCTCCCGTAGATGGAGCAGCGATGGAGCAAGTCCTCGCAGGCGGCTTCCCGGGCCAGGGCCCGATGGAATTGAAACTGCAGAATTTGGGCCAGGAAGTAACGGGTATAAGGCACGTTGGCCGGCACGTGGTACTTGGCGCCCGGATCGAAATCCTCTTCGCCGCGGGCCACGGGAGGCGCGATGCCCTGGTACTTGCCTCTCAGCTCCCACCAGGCCTGATTGTAGCGATCGGGAGAGATTTCACCTGAGAACACCTTCCAGCGCCACTCATCCACCAGCAGGCCGAAAGGAAGGAAAGCGATCTTGTCCAGCGCCTGGCGCAACAGCAACCCCAGGTCCTTGGAAGGCGGGGGCGCCTGGTCCAACATCCCGAGCCTTACCAGGTAGGCCGGCGTGATCGAGAGAGCAATGGTGTCGCCCACCGCCTCGTGGAACCCGTCGTTGGCGCTCTCCCTGAAGAGGACCGGCTGCTGGCTGTAGGCTCTCTGATAATAGTTGTGACCCAGCTCGTGGTGGATCACGTTGAAGTCCTCGGCGGTGATGTCGATGCACATCTTGATGCGCAAGTCCTCGCGCCCATCGACGTTCCAGGCGCTGGCGTGGCAGACGACCTCCCGGTCGCGGGGCTTCTCGAACAGGGACCGATCCCAGAAGCTCTGCGGCAGGGGGGCGAAACCGAGCGAACTGAAGAACCCCTCCCCGTAGGAGACCATCTGCCTCGGGGTCGTCTTTCGAGACTGTAGAATCTCGGTGAGATCGAAGCCCGGATCGGTTTCCCGCGGCGCCACCAGGGGGAAGACGTTGGACCAGGTTTGCGCCCACATGTTCCCCAACAGGTGAGCCGGTATGGGACCGTCGGCGGGAACCACCTCCGGCCCGTAATGGGCTCGCAGCCGCTGTCTCACGTAGGCATGCAGCGAGAGATAAAAGGGTCGCACCTGCTCCCACAGGCGGTCCAGCTCTTCAAGGAAGGCCTCCGGAGGCATGTCGTACTTGGAGCGCCACATGGCGCCCGTATCCGAAAATCCCAGGCTGCGGGCTCCCTGATTGGCCAGTTCCACGTATCGGCTGAAGTCCCCCCGCATGGGAGGAGCAATGCCTCTCCAGCCAATCCAGGCCGCTTTCAGGGCTTCCGGGTCCCGGCTGGTGGCCATGATGCGGGAGAGGTCCTGCAGGCTGTGACATTCGTCGCCGGCCTCGCCGCAGACCTTCCCTTTTCCATAGGTGGACTCCATTGACGTCACCAGCCGGGTGAGCTCCTCGCTGGCCTTGGGATCGGGAGGGGCGGCCAGGGTCAGCGACAGTCGAAGCAGATCCAGTTTCCTCGCCAGTTCCGCCGGCAAACCGGCCGTTTCGAAACCCGCCGATTCCTTGGCCAGCCTGGCGGTGGCCTCGATGGCCCGCTTGCTGGCCATTGCGGCCAGAGCCTGGGTGTCGCCGGTGATGTAGGTCGAGCGGACCCAACTGGCGCGGGCGGCCTCGGTCCACAGCGCCAGCAGGTGTTCCTCCGCCTGGCGCATGAACTCTTCGGCCTCGGACGCGGTGGACTCGGCCACCTGCGGCGATCCGGCCAGCCCCGGAAATGAACCGGACCCAAGGGCCGTGACGACCCCGATGAGAACCATCCATCTCTTCAAGGGAGAACTCCTTCTCCGGCCATTCCGGCCGGCCGGACCACTCAGTTTATATTCTGGCGGTGCCTCCCTCAATGTTTTTGCACCTGATTGCCCCTTGTGCTTCCGTAGCAAGCTAAATACACTGGTAAACGTGGGCTGAAAGGGCCACGGCGGCGCCACCAGGCCCGGCCGGAAGGCAAGCATGCGAGGCTTCAACATCTTCGTCTTCATGATGGCGTTGTCCCTTGGGGCCGGACTGGTCGGCTGCAGGGGCGAGGCCGGTGCGAAAAAGGCCGCACCCCTGTCGCAGGCCACTTTGCCGGACAGCGGCGGTCTCCCCGAAACCATCAGCATTTTTTCGGTAGAGAAGGGAGAGTTGGTCATGGTGAACAAGGTAGTCAAGACCGAGAAGGAATGGCGTGATCGACTCACGCCCCTGCAATACAACGTGACCCGCAGAAAAGGGACCGAGCTGGCCTTCAGCGGGAAGCACAATTTTTCCAAGGAGCCGGGCATCTACCAGTGCGTGTGCTGCGGAACCGATCTGTTCACCTCCGACACCAAGTATGACTCGGGGTCCGGTTGGCCGAGCTTCTGGGAGCCCATCGCTCCCGAGAACATTCGCACCGAAACCGACAGAGCCTACGGCATGGTCAGAACAGAGGTCCTGTGCAGTCGCTGTGACGCCCACCTGGGGCACGTTTTCAACGACGGACCCCAACCGACCGGCCTGCGCTACTGCATGAATTCGGCTGCACTCAGCCTCAAGACGAAGTAGGGAGAGGTTTTCAGAGCCCCGCTGGAAGCATCCTTCCCGCTCGAAGCCATTCCAATCCATGCTCCGCCCCCATTTCGCCAATTCCCTGCGATTGTCCCTGATGGGCGCCTGGCTGATGGGCACGGCAATCCTTTGGTTGGTCGCCACCGAAAACTTCCGTCGCGTGGATGCGGTTCTGAGCAGTCCCCATCTGGAATTTCACCAACGGCTGGAGCCTCTGCCGGCGGGCGAGGCGCGCGTCGTCCTGCGGTTCCTGGCCTCCGAGCTCAATCGTTTCTATTTCACCACCTGGGGCTGGTCCCAGTTGCTCCTGGGAGGGGCGATCCTGGTCTTGAGCTGGTGCTTGGCGGCGGACCGTGTCGACCTGGGGCTGCTGGGCGCCATGTGGGTGCTGCCGGTCATCCTGGCACTCTGGGTGACGCCGTCCCTCATCGAAATCGGCCGCCAGGTCGACTTCATTCCCCGGTCTCCGCCACCGCCGCAGATGGGTACTTTCTGGCGTTACCACCTTGCCTACACCGTGACCGATCTGGTCAAGTTCGGGGTCGGCCTTTACTGGCTGCTGCGAACCGGGCTGAAGCGGGCCTGAGCTCAGCGGCCGGCAACCGGGAGGCTGACCGCCCTGCCGGATCGACGACACTGATTCCATTCCATGGCTACTTTCGCGATCGGCGACATTCACGGATGCTTCCGGACCCTGCAGCACCTCATGAAAGCCATCCGGTTCGATCCCGGCCGGGATCGACTCTGGCTGACAGGCGACCTGGTCAACCGCGGACCCGGGTCCCTGGAGGTCCTTCGCTGGGTCAGAGGACTTGGAGATCGAGCCGTCTGCGTGCTGGGAAACCATGACCTGAAGCTGCTGGCCCGCGGACTCGGCATTCGATCGTCCCTGAATAACCCGCAACTGAGCTCGATTCTGGCTGCCGGGGACCGCGAGGACTTGCTCGCCTGGCTCAGAGGCCGGCCCCTGGTTCACCGCGAAGGAGGGCATGTCCTGGTTCACGCCGGGCTGTTGCCGGGTTGGACGGTGGACCGGGCGATCCAACTGGGAGAGGAAATTCGAGGGTGTCTGACGGGCCCGGGAGCCGTGGAGCTGTTGCAGGGCCTGTCGGCGAGAGACCACTCCGACTGCGAGGAGAAGGAGCCCGGATCATTGCGACTGGCGATGGCGCTCCGGGCCATGACCCAACTGAGGACGCTCAACCCGGACGGGACCATGGACCTCGACTTCGTGGGTCCCCTGGCGGAGATGCCGGACACCCTCATCCCCTGGTTTTCATTTCCCCGCCGGCGCAACAACTCCGCCACCATTGTCTTCGGGCATTGGGCCGCCCTGGGGCTGTTCCAGGCGCCCGGGATCGCGGGCCTCGACACCAACTGTGTCCGGGGAGGAAAGTTGACAGCCATGCGATTGGAGGACGGCCGGATTTTTCAACAGGGGTTTGCAGATTAATTTCCCTTGAATTCTCCCAGCACGGAGTGCAGGCTGCTCTTGGCGTCCCCGAAGAGCATGCGGGTGTTGTCCTTGTAGAACAGCGGGTTTTCGATCCCCGCAAACCCGGTGGCCATTGATCGCTTCAATACAATCACCACCCTGGCCCGATCCACCTCGATGATCGGCATTCCGTAAATGGGACTATCAGGGTCGTCCCTGGCGGCGGGGTTGACCACGTCGTTGGCTCCAATCACCACACACACATCCACCGTCTCCATGGTGGGATTGACGTCCTCCATCTCGACCAGGAGATCGTAAGACACGTTGGCCTCGGCCAGCAGGACGTTCATGTGTCCCGGCATTCGGCCGGCGACCGGATGTACGGCATAGCGGACCTCGCAGCCATTGTCCTCCAGGTACTCCCCCAGTTCCATCACCCCGTGCTGGGCCTGGGCGACCGCCAAGCCGTAGCCCGGCACGAAAATGACCGACCGGGCCGCTTCCAGGACGAAGTAGGCGTCCTCGGCCGAAATGGGCCGGGGATCGCCGCCGACGTCCTTGCCGGCTTTCCCGGCAACGGCTCCGAACCCGCTGAACAGCACGTTGGTGAGAGAACGGTTCATGGCCTTGCACATGATGTTGGTCAGTATGAGACCGCTGGCTCCCACCAGCGCACCGGCCACGATCAGGATGTTGTTGAAGATCACAAAGCCCGCCGCGCAGGCCGCCAGCCCGGAATAGCTGTTGAGAAGCGAGATGACCACCGGCATGTCGGCCCCGCCGATGGGGACCACCACCATGATGCCAAGCAGAAAGGCCAGGGCCATCAGGACCAGGAACAGCGTTTGGCTCTCCGGAGAATCGAGAGCATAGAGCACGCTGCCCAGGCAGAGGAGCGCCAGCAACAGGAAATTGATCGGCTGCTGACCGGGAAAGAGCAGCGGCCTGCTGAGGCGAACGGATCCCCAACCGATCTCCCTCAGCTTGCCCCAAGCCACCAGGCTGCCGCTCAAGGTGACCCCGCCGATCACGACCGCCAGCAGGATGGTCACGGCACCCAATGGGTCCTGCAGCGGCTGGCGATGGTAGGCCTCCCAGCCCACCAGCAGGCTGGCTCCTCCTCCAAAGCCGTTGAACAGCGCCACCAGTTCCGGCATCTCGGTGAGCTGCAGGCGGGTTGCCGCGAAGGATCCGATGGCTGAACCGATGAGGACTCCCACCAGGATCCACCAGTATTCCACCACCTCCGTATGCAGCAAGGTGACGACCACCGTCAAAAGCATGGCGCAGGCAGAGGCCAGGTTCCCCCAGCGGGCCGTCTCGGGGGAACTCATCAACTTCAGGCCCAGGGCGAACAGGAAGGCCGCCAGCAGGTAAGCCAATTGGATTTGAATGCTCACTTCCGGTCACCGCGCTTCTTCTTGAACATGGCCAGCATCCGCTGAGTCACCAGGTAACCCCCGACCACGTTGATGGTGGCCAGCGTGACCGCGGCCGTGCCCAGACCGATGCTGAGGGGGGTGCTGTCGGCGGCCCCGGCGGCCAGCAGGGCCCCGACCAGCGTAATTCCGGAAATGGCGTTGGACCCCGACATCAGCGGGGTGTGCAGCGTCGCCGGCACCTTGGAAATCAACTCGAGACCCAGGAAGACGGTAAGCATCAGGATGAACATCAAGAAGATCAGGTCACCGGACATGGACTCTCCTCAGCGATTGACGGACGGGTTGATTCCCTCGTACAGAATGCGACCTCGGTGGGTCACCAGGCAGGCGCCAAGCACCTCGTGATTCAGATCCAGGTTCAGGCCGGGCTCGCCTTCTTGCAGGCATTCCTCGACGAGGTGGAACACGTTGCTGGAATACACCTGGCTGGCGTGGGCGGCGACACGACCGGGCAGGTTGGCCAGGCCGATAATCCTCACTCCACCCGTCTCAACGAATCGATCCACCTCCGAACCCTCCACGTTGCCCCCGCGTTCCACGGCCAGGTCCACCACCACGCTGCCCGGTCTCATGCGGCTCAGGGTCTGCGCGGTGATCAACCGCGGGGCCTGGCGGCCAAAAACCTGGGCGGTGGTGATGACGACATCCGCTTGAGCGCAGACAGCCGCCAGCGCCTCCTGCTGCCGGTCCAACTGCTCCTTGGAGAGAGCCCGCGCATAGCCTTGCCGGGTCTCTCCCGTCTCCCCCAGTTCGATCTTCACAAAGCGGGCTCCCAGCGACTTGACCTGCTCTTCCACCACGGGCCGGGTGTCGTAAGCCTCGACCCGCGCCCCCAGCCGCTTGGCCGTGGCAATAGCCTGTAGGCCGGCCACTCCCGCGCCCAGCACGAAAACCCGCGCCGGAAAAATGGTGCCGGCCGGGGTTGTCATCATGGGAAAAATCTTGTCCAGGGCCTCGGCTGCCAGGATCACCGCCACATACCCGGCCAGACTGGCCTGGGAGCTCAAGGCATCCATTTTCTGGGCACGGGTGGATCTTGGAATCAGCTCCATGCTGACAGCGCTGATCCCTCGACTCCTCAGAAGTTCAATCAAGTCGGAAGACTGGAAGGGATCCAGGAAACTGATGGAAAAGCACCCCCCTGCGAGGTGGGCCACATCCTCCGCGGGAAGGCAGCGAACGCCGACAACCAGGTCGGCAGCCGCAAGCATTGCCTCTCGCTGGGACGAGACCTCGGCCCCGGCCGATCGATAAGCCTCGTCCGGGCAGCCGGCGCCCGATCCCGCTGCAGCTTCCACCGAAACCTGCATTCCCTTTTGGACCAACTGCTCCACGTGGTCGGGAATCAAGGCGACCCGCCGCTCCCCCTGCTCGCGTTCCCTCGGCACGACGATTTTCATGGACAGAATCCTCAGAGCGGCCGGAACCGGTCCGGCGAACAGCAACTCGCTACCATCGGGCCGGAAAAAACGGCCTCGAGGAAGCACCCGATTGCCCCGAACCGTGCTTCAGTTCCAGGTTCGCATTTTCGACCACCCGGGGCTAGAAAAAACGGCGCCGCTCCAGCCGACTCGGCGGTTGGAGGGTTGGGACCCGGATCCGGCGCTGCCAAACCGAACCTCCCTTTGGCCTCGATCCGGAATCGGCCATCATACTCGAAGGCAATCGGGTGACCGAAGAAAATCTCGAACCGGGCAAGCCGAGCCCCCGCCCCCACGACGGGCGGATCATTCGAGAGTGAAACAGGGGGCGTTGATAAAGACGAACCACGAATGAACACGAATAGACACGAATATGAATGGATCTCCTTCAGTCTTTCTTCGTGGCCTATCGGCAACAAGGACCCTGTCCCGTTGATCCGGTTATCGACCTGTTGAACATGGATAGACAGGATGCACAGGATTTACAGGACGAGAGGCTGCTGCACGTGAAGCTGACTGATTGCGTTTCCCCTCACCCGAACCCACGGAGCGTTCCCTTTGAGTGGGTCAAGAACATTGTCTTTCTTCGTGTGTCTTCGTGGTCCTTCGTGTGTCTTAGTGGATCATTCTTTTTTTCTGTTGTTTCAGACAAGTCTCTGGTCGGAGCCGCCGATTTCTGCAACAATGCGGGCCACGCCGGCAGGCGGCTGAACCCCGGCAAACAGCTTCCGGTCGGTTGTTCGGCAGCACCCACAATTCGCTTATCGGTCCGAGGAGAAGCGTTGTCACTCAAATTCATTCACATCACCGACTCCCACGTCGGCGAAACCATCGACACCCTGTTGCATCTCTATGCATCGGGACGCGCCCTGAGCGCTGCCCTGGCCCACATTGCCCGCCACGACCGCCACGGAGCCGCCTTCATCGCCCACACGGGCGACATGATCTGCACCTCCTCCCGCCCCGAGTCCTACGAGGGCGCCCGCGCCATCTACGGACTGGAGGGCGAGGCTCCGGCGCCGGGTCCGCTGGTTTCCCGCGCACATGGCCTGGACCTGCCCTGGTACTACATTCCGGGCAACGCCGACGACCGCGACGCCTGCAGGGCGAGGATCTTCCCCAGCGGACCCCGTCACGGCCTGTTCAACTACAGTTGGGAGGTCGGGGGTGTCCGTTTTCTCAGTCTGGACTGGGGAGCATGGAAGACCGACGTCTACACCCTGGAGCCGAGCGCCTTTGCCTGGCTGGAAGACCAACTGCAGCAATCGGTTCCCACCATCATCCTCACCCACCACCCGCCGGTCCACGTGGGAGTGGAAAAGTTCGACAGCATGACGCCGGAAGATCTGCCTCGCCTGCAGAACCTGATCCGCGACTCCTCGGTCGCGGCGGTGTTCCACGGACACACCCACTACCCCTGGGAAACGCGCATCGGACACGTTCCCGTCTTCGGCACGGGGTCCATCACCTATCGGTTGAGCTATGATGAGGGCCCCCCGCACCTGAAGCTTTTTCCCCCGCAATACCGCGTGGTTGCCGTGAAGGATGACGGATCGGTGAGCACCGAGGTGTGGGAACTGGACTCTCCCGTCTAACAGCAGGAACTGCCGGGGGAACAACTGTCATCCTCGAGCAAGAGCAGTTCCCGGCCCTGCCCCTGAATGAGGAATGACCCCCGGTAGGGGGGACGGCTGAGCCTGGCGGCCGTATCGGTGGAAACCTCAACCGGTTCGTTGCGCGGAAAGAGGCGCCCTTCCTCGTCCATGACCGCCTTTTGAGGTCCGAGATAGACGGCCCGCTGCCCCGCGAAGCGAGGATCGGCGGTCTTTTCGAACTTGAAGCCCCGCAGGGTGACGGAGTAGAAGGTGCATCCCTCGACTGTCTTCCAGAAGTCCCGCTTCAGAATCTGAATTCCGTGGAACCCCGCCTGTTCCAGGCAGGTCATGAATTCCTCTTCCGTCAGCGCTCCCGCCAGGCACTCTCCCCACAACCTGGGATTGACCCGCAGGTGGTCGGGCACCGATTCCCGGCTGACGATGTCGCTCACCACGGTGCGGCCATGATCCTTCAGCACCCGCCACATTTCCCGAAAGACCGCCTTCTTGTCGGGTGAGAGGTTGACGACGCAGTTGGAGGTGATCAGGTCAATGGTCTTGCTCTCCACCGGAATCTGTTCCAGAAAGCCTTGCCGGAACTCGACGACGTCGTAGCCCAGCGTCTCGGCTACCGCGGTCCGGTTCCGATTGGCCACGGCCAGCATCTCGCCGGTCATGTCCACGCCGATGACCCTTCCCGAGGCACCCACTTTCCGGGCGCCGATGAAACAATCGATTCCGCCCCCCGATCCCAGGTCCAGCATCGTTTCTCCGGAACCCAATCCGGACAGGGCAACCGGAGAACCACAACCGTAAAACCGGTCCATCACTTCCCTGGGGATATGGCTCACCTCGTCCGGATCAGGCTCCATGGGACAGCAGAGTTCCGCCTGCGGCTTCTCCGCGGCCTTGGCGTAGAACTCCCGCACCACCCGGCGCGACCCCTCGATATCGAAGGCCAGCACGCAGTTGGAGTGCAGGGTGGCGACCGCGGTCCGGTCGCCCACATCGATTTGGTCCCTGCCGGCGCCGCAGGCCACGGCGCCTTCGCCCATCGAATGGTAGATCACAGGGCCGTCAAGGGAGGAGCGCCCGTTCAGGCTGCGCCGCGGCTCCTGAGCCAACTCGACCATGATGTCCTGGGCCAGGGCGCGGTAAACCTCATAGTAGGGGTCGGGGGCATGCAGGTCCCCTGCCCCGGCCCCGTCGGCGCTGAAGAAATAACTGTGCTCGATATCTCCGCCCCCCAGGATGAATCGGAAGGGATCGTCCCGGAGCCAGGACTTGTTGGCAACCGAGGCCTGCCGAAACCGTCGGGCCACCGGAGAGTCCTGCCAGATCTGACGCAAATTCCCGTTGTCCACCACGCCGGCGGCCAGGGGCTCGTGGTTGGCGCAAGCGGCCGAAGGATAGACGGTTCCGTCGGAATAGACGCACAGGGAATCCCAGAACTGGTTCCCCAGGTCGTGCTTGATCCCCGGCCGCCCGTTGACTCGAAACTTCAGAGATTCCAGGTTGTCCAGCCCGACGCCCAGCCTTGCGGCTTCCTGAGCGGTGGTCCGGACAGCTCCTATCAGATCCTCGCAGGAGGGGAATGCGTCCTGCCCGGTCTCCAGGACCCGTCCCCGCCGGTGCATCCACATCAGGTGCTGCGACTGGGCTCCCCAGTCCTTGACGATGCGCGTGATCAGGGGCAGCTCCTCCAGGTTGTCGCGGGTGACCACGGTGGTCAGGGAAACCGGGAATCCCAGCCCGGCCACCGCCCGGGTCCCTTCGGCAATCCTGTCGAAGGTGCCGCGCCCCCGGTAGCGATCGTTGGTTTCCGCCACGGCGCCGTCCAGCGAGATCTGCAGCCGCAGCCGGTCCCGGCCGAATTGAGCGAGCCGGTCCAGCCGCTTCCCCTGGAACAGCAGCCCGTTGGTCAGAATAATCAGCTCGGCCCGCTTCTTTTCGGTGACGACCTCGATCAGCTCGAAGACATCGGGACGCGCGAAGGGCTCTCCTCCGGTGAAGTAGAACCGCTCCACCCCGCACTCGCACGCCTGGTCGATGATGTGGAGCAGTTGAGCGGTAGGGAGTCCCGGATCGGCCGCCGGAGACGAACTGACCAGGCAATGGGTGCAGGAGAGATTGCAGGAATTGTTGGTGTGGATCCAGACCTCGGAGAGCTTGTCCAGGCTCAGATGGGCCGAGCGACCGGCATAGGGAGCGCGCTCGACGGGTGTGAAAGACACCATGCCCCTTCGGAGACAGTCGCGGACATAGGAATGCACGTGCAGCCACGACCTGGCGGCATCCAGTTGGAGCCATTCCGCGTAGCGCCGGCTCAAGGCTCCAACCGTCAGGGGCTCGCGCAACCACTCCAACAGCCTGGCTCCCCTCCGGCCGGTAGCCAGCCAGTTGGGCTCAGCGCCATCGATGAAGAACCGCAGGCCTTCCATCTCCAGGTGGGACAGGTCCGGCAGATAGAGACGCTGGTCGTCCTTGAGTTCCAACATCACGGTCTCCTTGGAGTCTGAAATACCCCGGTTTTCCCCTCTATGAAGCGCCCCGTCTTATGAGGCGGGGCGCGGCCAGGTGAATAGTGATTAGTGGCCAGTGGTCAGTGGTCAGTGATTTGACCCATACGTCAAGCATCATGGCGCCGCTTGTCGAGAAACGAGATCCTTTTGTCTGGTTACCTATTCGTGTTCATTCGTGGTTCGCCTTTGTTTAACGACCAGTCGTTTTCCCTCGTATGACCGGCACGGCCGAACGGGGGTGCTGCTGACCACTGATCCCTGACCACTGATCACTGACCACTATCAAGTCCGTTCCACAGACGCATCACCCAATCCACCACCCTGGGCTTGCCGAACACCACGTCGTAGCAGCCGCCCTTGCGGCACTTCTCATCCCGACGCAGCCAGTGAAAGCTGCAACCGGCCTCGCGGGCCAGCACCGGCGTGGCCGCCACGTCCCAGAGACGCAGATCGGGATCGATCATGGCTCCCACCGAACCTTCCAGGGCCAGGCAGTGGCCGAAGCAGTCGCAGTAGGTCCGAACGCTGGGATGGGACCGATAGAGTTGTTCCAGCACGTCCGCCTTGCCTGCCTCGTGGAACTGGGCCCGCTCGCCAATCGACAGGATCTCCTGATCGAGAGCATCGTCTGGGGCGAGATCGGCGACCTGCAGTCTGCGGCCGTTGCACCAGGCTCCCAAGCCCAGGGCGCCGCTGTAACAGCGGTCGAGACCCGGCAGGTCGATCAGGCCCAGGACCGGACGGCCGCGAAAGTGCAGGGCCAGGACGGTTCCGAACAGCGGGACCCGATGGCGCAGGCTGCGGGTCCCGTCAATGGGGTCGATAATCCACTGGTAGTCCGCTTCCGGGTTGCAGGCGTCGAACTCCTCGCCCAGGATGCCATGGGAGGGGAACCAACCGCTCAAGGCCGAGCGGACATGCTCTTCCACGGCCAGGTCCACCTCGGTCACAAAGGTCCTGTCCGCCTTCAAGCTGTGGCTGATCCCTCGAGCCAGGGCCTGGTCGATCAGGCTCCTGGTCTGGGCTGCCAGCAGCCGCGCCTTTTCCAACAGCTCGGCCAGTTCCTCACACGATGGCGGTGCCTTGATTTCCGACGCTCCTTGGCCAGCTCGGCTCATGGCTCACCCGCCGGCAACGGCCGGAACGAACAGCACCTCGCTCCCGGGAGGGACTTCGTACTCCAGCGCTTCCCGCCGGACCATTCCGTCCACGAAGATTGCCAGGCCCGACCGGAGATGACCGTTCTCCACCAGGCGGTCCCGAATCCCCGGGTAGAGCAGCTCCAACTGGTCGATCAAGTCTCCCACCGTCCGCCCCTCGACTTCCAGTTTCCTCACGTCGCCGGTCAGGGAGTGCAGCAAAGCCGGGATGTGGACAATAGCCATGATGTCGCCTTTCAGTCGTTGCCAGCCAGTTCCAGTCAAAAAAAGGGCTCGAAGCCGCTTGCCCGGCCTCGAGCCCGATTGCTTCGTCTGAAGATCACATCCCCTCAGCTCTTGGCCGACAGCGCCTTCACCACCGTCTGGGGAGACATGGGAAGATCGCCCAGGCGCACCCCGACAGCCCGCGCGATGGCGTTGGAGATGGCTGCCTGGGGCGGAACGATGGGCACCTCGCCCACCCCCCGCACGCCGTAGGGATGTCCCGGGTTGGGCACTTCCACGATGATGGTCTCGATCATGGGCAGATCCAGGCTGGTGGGCATGCGGTAATCCAGGAAGCTGGAGTTCATCAGAAGCCCGTCTTCATTGTAGAAGTACTCCTCGTTGAGGGCCCAGCCGATGCCCTGAACCACCCCGCCCTGCATCTGGCCTTCCACGTAGCTGGGGTGGATGGCCCTCCCGGCGTCCTGCACGGCCGTGTACCGCAGGATGGTGACCTTTCCGGTATCGGGATCGACCTCCACGTCCACCACGTGGGTGGCGTAGGCTCCCCCGTGATTCTGGGGAGTGACCGTCTCACGGCTTCCGACGTCGATGCCCTTCTGGCTGAGGTCGGCCGCCAGCTCCTTGATGGTCATGGACCTGGAATCGCCATTGGTGGTGGTTATCACTCCGTCGGCCAAGGACACCTGGTCCTTGTCGACCTTCCAGAGGTCGGCCGCCTGCTCGATGAGCTGGCTCTTGATGGCCTGACCGGCGTTGTAGGCCGCCCATCCCGTGGCGAAGGTGACCCGGCTTCCTCCCGTGACTTCGGTATATCCCACCGAATCGGTATCGACCACCGAAGGAACCACGTCCTCCACCGGAATCCCCAGCACCTCGGCCAACTGCATGGCGATGGAAGTCCGGGTGCCTCCGATATCGGTGGAACCCTCCTGCAGGGTGACGGTGCCGTCGCCGTTGAGCCGGGCGGTGACGCTCGAGGTCAGGCCCGCGTTGACCCAATAGCCCGAAGCCACCCCGCGGCCCCGATTGGGCCCTTCCAGCGGGGTCTGATAGTGCTCGCAGTCCCGGGCCGCCTCGGTGGTCTCGATACATCCGATCCGGGGATGGGGAATCCCGTGGGACTGTATGTCGCCTTCCTTGGCTCCATTCAGCAGCCGGATCTCCATGGGATCCAAACCGAGTCTCTCGCAGAACTCGTCGAGCATGCACTCGACGGCGAATTCCGAATTGGGGGCTCCCGGCGCCCGGTAGGCCGCCGTCTTGGGCTTGTTCACCACCACGTCGTACATGTCGATGGTGGTGTTGTCGATATTGTAGGGGGCAAACATGCAGATCCCCCCCAGGGCCACGATGGAGCCGGGGTAGCCGCCGGCCTCGTAGGCCAGCATGGTCTCGGCCGCCGTGATGCGCCCCTGGTTGGTGACGCCCATCTTCAGCTTGACATAGGAACCGGAGGTGGGTCCGGTTGCCTGAAAGACCTCGGTCCGATCCATGACCACCTTGACGGGGCGCCTGGCTTTCCGGGAGAGCACCGCGGCCACCGGCTCCCCATATACCGGGATCTTCCCGCCGAAGCCGCCCCCGATCTCGGTGGGGATGACCTTGAGCTTGGAGACCGGGATATCCAGGATCTGGTGCACGCTGGTGCGCACCGTAAAAGCGCCCTGCGTGGTCACCCACATCGTCAGATAGCCGTCGGGATTCCACATGGCCGTGGCCGCGTGGGGTTCGATATAGCCCTGGTGGACGGTGGCGCAGCGATATTCCCGCTCCAATACGTGGTCGGCGGCCGCAAACCCCTGGCTGAGATCGCCCTTGACATGCCGCGTATGCGAGGCCACGTTGCTGGGCTTGGCGCTCTTCTCTCCCAGCTCGTCGGTGTAGAGGTCCTCGTGCACCAGCGGAGAATCTTCGTCCATGGCCTTGAGCACGTCCATGACCGGCGGCAGCACCTCGTACTCGACTTCAATCAGCCCGAGAGCTTCCTCGGCAATGTGCGGGCTGGTGGCCGCCACCGCCGCCACGGCGTGGCCGTGGTAGACCGCCTTGTCGGAGGCCATCACGTTGTCGCACATGGGCTTCAAGGGGACCTCGCCCAATTCCCCCAGGTTGGCGGTGCGACTCCCCGAGTCCGGAAAATCGGCGGCCGTCATCACGGCCTTCACACCGTAGAGGGCTTCCGCCTTTGCGGTGTTGATGGATTTGATGTTGGCATGGGCGTGAGGACTGCGCAGCACCTTTCCATGGAGCATGCCCGGCAACTGCACGTCGGCGCCATAGACAGCCCGTCCCGTGACCTTGTCCACTCCGTCATGGCGTATGGGCCGGGTCCCGATGACCTTGTACTTCTGTTCGACCTCCGTCTGGGCGGGGGCCATGGTTTGGGTGGGGTTCATTTCTTCACCTCCAGTTGGGGTTCGGCATCCATGATGGCACGTACAATCTTGTCATAGCCGGTGCAGCGGCAGAGGTTTCCGGCACACCAGTGCCGGATGTCGCCCTCGCTCGCCTGAGGGTTCTTTTCCAGCAGCGCCTTGCCGGCCATAATGAAACCCGGCGTGCAAATGCCGCACTGAAGCGCGGCATTTTCCAGAAACGTCTGCTGTAGCGGATGCAGGCCGTCCGACCCCATCAGACCCTCGATGGTTTCCACCGTGCACCCGTCGATCTCCGCGCCCAGCACGATGCAAGCATCCACCAGCAACCCGTCCAGGATGACGCTGCAGGCTCCGCAGTTGCCGTTGTTGCATCCCTCCTTGCTGCCGGTCAACTTCAACTCGTCCCGCAAGACCTCCAACAAGCTCTGCCTGGGCTCGCACAGGAATTCGACCGGTTCTCCATTTAGGGTTGCTGTCACATGAACTTTCGCCGCCATTCTCACTCCTCCTTGGCCCGTTCTAACGAGGTCTCCAGTGCGCGCCGCGTCAACACTCCCGCCAGGTGCACCCGATACTCCTCGGTGCCCCTCATGTCCGTAATGGGTCGGGCCGCCGCCCGCGCGGCAGCCGCGGCCTTCTCGATGGCGCCGTCATCCAGTTCCCTGCCCTCCAGCTCGGCTGCCGCCTCCGCCACCAGCAGCGGGGTGGGAGCCACCGCTCCCAGGGAGACTCGCGCCTTCTTGACGGTGCGAAGATCGGATTCCATCTCCAGCGAAGCGCCGCAGCCGACCACGGCGATGTCCATTTCGTTTCGCGGAATGAAGCGCAGGTAGTGGGCGCCGAAGTTCTTGGGGGGAGGAGGGACGTGAAAGGAAACCAGCAATTCCTTGGGCCCCAGCACGTTCCTTCCCGGACCGGTGCAGAAATCTTCCACCGCCACCGTGTGGGTGCCGCCCGATCCGGCAATCAGGCAGACGGCCGAATGGGCAATCAGGGCGGGAATGGAGTCGGCCGCCGGCGAGGAGTTGCACAGGTTTCCGCCAAAGGAAGCCCGGTTCTGGATCTGAGTGCCTCCAATCAGCAGGGCGGCGTCGTTCAGGCCGGGATAGAGCTGCGAAACCCGGGCGTCTTCGTAAAAGCGGACACAGGGAACACAAGCACCCAGGGTCAGTCCCGATTGGGAATCGAAAGACAGCTCCATGAGCTCGGCAATCTTCTTGCCGTCCACGATGAGATCCACATCGCGCCTGTTCTCCCGCACCTGGACGATCAGGTCGGTCCCTCCGCTCAATACGCGGGCCCGCTCACCCTTCTGCTCCAACAAGCTCACCGCTTCCGATAAACTCTTGGGCGCAACATAGTCAAAAGCTTGCAATAGGGTCCCTCACTTTCTCAACACTCTCAACTGGAACTCTTCGAGGAAAAACCAATAGGTTGGACAGCGCTATTTTACGGATCGAACGGCCCGCATGCAATCGACTTTATGGCCAAGTTGACCCCTCCCGCCAAAAATGTAACATTGCCGACGGAAGATCACCATGTGCGGACGATTCACCCAGCAACTGAGCTGGCAGGAGCTTCACCACCTCTATTCGCTATCCGGAGAGGCCCCGCTGCTCAACTCGCGCCCCCGATACAATGGAGCCCCCACCCAGGACTTCGCCGTCTGTCGCCTCGACGGGACGGGCCGCCGCGCCATCGCGAAGCTGCGCTGGGGGCTGGTGCCCTCCTGGGCCAAGGACGTCAGGATCGGCGCGCGTCTCATCAACGCCCGGTCCGAGACCGTTCACTTCAAACCCTCCTTCAGCGCCGCCTTCCGCTTCCGGCGCTGCCTGGTGCCGGCCAACGGCTGGTTCGAATGGCAACGGGCCGGTCCCGCCAAGCAGCCTTGGTTCGTGGCCTTGGCGGAGAGATCGCCCCTCTCCTTCGCCGCGCTCTGGGAGCGCTGGGACAAGGCCGAAGAACCGGTCGAGTCCTTCACCATCATCACCACCGCCGCCACACCGGACCTGGCCGGTATCCACGAGCGGCAGCCGGCCATCATCCCTCCCGGCCGCTTCGACCAGTGGCTCGACCCGGCCTCGCCCTTGCCGCAACTGCTCGACCTGGTGCGGCAACCCTGTGCCGGCCCCTTCGAGCCGCGCGCCGTCAGCACCCGGGTGAACCGCGTCAGCAACGACGACCCGGGGATACTTACCTGAAACAACCCGGTCTCGCGCTGCATGTGACGGAGTAAAAAGAGTTATCCACGAAGACACACGAAGCGAGACGCCGAGGGGAACCGGATCCTTTCCGTGCTCTCGATACACCATCCAGGTCCCCTGTTTCGAGGCCAGGGATCTACACCTTGAAGATAACGATGACGGTGATTCCGAGGAAGAACAGGCCGCAGCAGACGAGGCCGATCCGGCTGATCCAGCCCGGTCGCAAGTCGGGCGGCAGCAGCGAGTGGTTGATGTAGAGGACATGCAGGGAGCTGGCTCCCAGGGCCACGTTCATCAGCACCGTTCCCACCTTGGCGATCTGCAGGGGGTTGAACAGGGAGAGGGCGAACAGCCCCCAGATGCCGTAGGCCAGCAGGATTCCGTAGTAGATGAACTTGACCTGGTTTCCTCCCAGGGTCCTGGCCCGGCGGCTCACCGTCCAGATGATGTCGGTCCAACGCCTGGCGATGTTGTCCCCCGAGTGGATCTGGTTGGGAGCCAGAACCAGGAAGCTGATCAGCAGGGTCAGCGGCCACAGGATATAGCCGAAATCAGGATAGCGGGAGGCCAGGCCGTCCGCCACCATGGCGCCCACCCGGTTTCCCGAGATGGGAGCGTTGCGGATGAACTCCAGCGACAGCATGCAGGGGAGGGCCATGCCCAGGAAGCTGCCGATCACCCAGATGGCCTGGTCCCGGCGAATCTGGCGGAGCCAGCCCCTCCACCGCTGGAGGGATTCCCGGCTGACGGCAAAAACCTCGCCCACGTGGGAGAGGCTGATGGTCAGTCCTCCCACGGCGCTGGGGATGGCCCCGACCCGGGCCCCCATGCCCCAGCCCTTGTCCCGGGTGTAGTTGGAGAAGAGGCTGTTGGACAGGCCGCCGGCGCCGGCGATGGCCGCCAGCCCGGCCAGCATGGCCCACTCCAGGTAGGGCAGCCGTCCATGTTCCCGGGCGTACCCGATCAGGCTCACCAGCTCCAGACCCTGGCGGTCCACCAGTTCTCCCAGGCGCCGGGCAAAGGCAGGAGGAAGCTCCTCCAGGCTCTCGAAGCGTTCCACCAGGCCGTTCCGCTTCACAAAGTACGCGGTGGGGACCCAGGATCGGTCGTCCGCGATCCTGCCTTCGGCCGACAAGACGGCTGTCCCTTCGACAACCTCGATGTAAAACCCTCCTTTTCGAGCCAGCCTTCCGGCCTGTTCCAGCATGCGCCTGCGCCGATTGTCGAGTCCGGGGGGGACCGGATCTCCCATTCCGAAAGTCTGCAGGTTCCCTTCCCGGTCCACCGCGAATGAGAGGGCTACCGGCCTGCCGTTTTCCAGGGTTCCACGAATGGTATAGGCGGCTCCGGCTTCCCGGGTGCTCAGGGTGAAATGTCCGTCGGCAATCACCGTGGCGGCCCGCAACGGCGCCGTCCCGACCCGGAAGAACCCGCTGAAGACCTCGCGAACGTTGCGCCCGGAGACCATGAACAGCGAGGTAAAGGTGAGAAAGGTCAGCACGATGACCATCTTGGCGGTCATGAGACGCTCGATCAGGCGGTAGACCGTTCCCCCGAAGATCAAGGGCACAAAGGCCAGGATGAAGATGAGGTAGCCCAGCACCTTGACCAGGCCCGCCTCCGACATGTCGAAACCCATCCAACTGGTCATCCCGGCCCCGGGCAGATGGCCCAGCATGGCGGCGGCCAGGGGCACGGCCGCGTTGGAGGCCATGAAGGGCCAGATGCTGGAAAACTCCAGGACCGCATAGAAGGGAATCCAGAAACGGCGGCCGGGCCACGATCGGCAGAACCCCACGTGCACCGGCTCTCCGCAGTAGAGGGTGTAGCGCATCACCTCCAGGTTGTAGAACAACTGCATGAGGATGCTCAAACCGCCCAGCCAGAGGAGCGTCCCGCCGTACTGGGCCGTCACGGCCGGACCGAAGAGCCATTCTCCGGCTCCGATCGAC
This sequence comes from Acidobacteriota bacterium, assembly GCA_022826755.1. GTDB lineage: Bacteria > Acidobacteriota > Terriglobia > Versatilivoradales > Versatilivoraceae > Versatilivorator. The sequence goes on along the minus strand of JAJDUG010000046.1, from coordinate 12,373 downwards.
ACCCCCACCATGACGATCCCCGGACCGATGAGAGATGTGATCTGGCGCCATCCGAAACGGGGCGATGGAGGAAGGTCCCCGCGGCTCCAGGGAGGGATGCCCGGGTCCATGGATGGATTGGGTTGGGGGGCTTTGTTCATGAGCCGTGTTGCGGACGGAGGAGAAACTGCTGCCGGCTTTGGCGCCTTTTCCTAGTCTTCCGCCGACTCGGTGGTGGCCCTTTGCCACCAGCCGCGCCGGAACTGGAAGACCAGGTCGGAGCGGTCGGACACCTGGCCACCCAGCAACGCGCTGACGGACTGCCCCGCCAGCACCGTGACCAACGCCCCGATGGGGCCGAACCAGAGAAAGGAAACGCTGTTGTCCAGGATGCAGTAGCCCGTGACCACCGTGCCCGCCAGCAGGCCCCAGAAGGCGCCGCGCCATTCCGTCCTGCGGGTCATCATTCCCAGAATGAAAATTCCCAGCATGGGCCCGGCAAAACTGTTCACCAGCTTGTTGGCAATCTCGATGATGGTGCCCAGGGCCCCCACGAAACAGGCCAGCACGGTGACCACCACCCCCAGGGCCAGGGTCAAGGCTCGGGAGATCTTCAGCTCCCGGCGGGCTGCTTCACCCTCGGTAGCCGCGCCGCCCCGGGTCAGCCAGCCGAAGCGCTTGAAGAAATCGGTGATCAAGGCCGTGACCGAGGAGTTGAGGCCGGAGTCGATGGAGGACATGGCGGCCGCCAGGATGGCGGCGATCATCATGCCCCGCAAGCCCAGAGGCATCTCGGTGGCGATAAAGTAGGGGAAGACCTTGTCTCCGCCGATGGTGGCCGGCAGGTTCCCGGGGTGCAGGGCATAGAAGGCGTAGAGTCCCAGGCCGATCCCGATCATGAGGAACCCCATGGCCCAGCCGCCCACCGTGTTGAGAATGAACGACTTCTGCATGCCCTTGAGCGACTTGGCCGCTAGATAGCGCTGCACGCTGACCTGGTCGGCCCCGTACATTCCCAGGTTGGCGACCAGGCTGCCGATCAGAGCTCCCCAGGAGGTGACCCGGGTGGTGAGGTCCGGGGTCCAATCGAAGATCCGGGTCCTGCCGCCCTGCTCCGCCACCGACCAGATGCCCTCCAGCCCCCCGACGTGAGCGCCCACCACCCAGAGGGCCAGCACCGAACCGGCCGAAAGCACGAAGAACTGGGCCACGTCGGTCCAGATCACGGCCCGCATCCCCCCCACCACCGTGTAGAGGGTGGCCACCACGCCGACCAGCAGGATCATGGGAATCAGGGGAAAACCGGTGATGGTGTGCAGCACCAGGGAGGGCACGTAGACGGCCGTCCCCATCCACAGGATCCGCCAGAAAACGAAGACGGCGCTGGCCAGGGCGCGAACGGTCACGTTGAACCGCTTTTCCAGGTACTCGTAGGCGGTGTAGACCTGCAGCCGGTGAAAGAAGGGCATGAAGACCAGCATGACCACCAGCGCCGTGGGGATCATGGAAAATATGCCCACCGTGAGGCGCAAATCGTAGCTGCGATACTCGGAAGGGCCACCCATGTAGCTGATGGCGCTGTAGAGGCTGGCGATGGTGGAGATCCCGATGGGGAACCAGCCCATGGAGCGGCCCGCCAGGAAGTATTCCTTGGTGGAACGCTGCCCGCGGCCGACCCAGACCCCCACCCCCACCACCAGCAGGATGTAGGCCAACATGAGGAAATAGTCGAGGGGGGAAAAAAGCGGCTGGTCCATGGAGGTCCTTGGACGGAGGAAGCTTGACGCTCGGAATGCGTGCAGAGCCGGCTCGGGCTCGGATTCTACACGAATTTCATTGCGGCTCCTAATGGAAGACGCAGGTCAGGAGAGGAAGCCCACCCGGGAGCGCGGGCGTCCCGCCCGCACCAATTCCGGCACAGCCTCGCCCGTCTCCACGACCTGGATGGACCGGCAACAGCGTCATGGCACGGCTTCGGCCGGGCCCGTGAGGTTCCCGCCGGCTGGCCGGCCGGGTGCCGCATCGCAGGGAAACTGAGTGGCACGCAACGGGATCGCATGCGGGCGGGACGCCCGCGTTCCCGGGTGGACCTCCTCTCAACACTCTTGCGCATCAAGGGGCCGCGCGCCGGCTTGCCCCGAGACCGGCTACTTCCGGGAGCGAAAAATCCGAAACACCAGTTCGCTGGGCGGATCGCCGGGGGCGCCCACCAGCCGGCTGGCGAGTTGGCCCACCAGGAGCGTGGTGCAAACGCCAATGGGCGCATACCATAGAAAGGAAATATTGGAGTAGAGGATGAAGTAACCCGTGGTGAGAGTTCCCAGCAGCAGCCCCAGAAATGCGCCCCTGGACTCGGTCGTGCGGGTCAGCATTCCCAGCAGAAACACTCCCAGCATGGGCCCGGTGAAGCTGTCCACGATGGTGGCGGCGATTTCCACGATGGATCCCAACTGTCCCACATAACAGGCCAGCACGGTCACCAGGACACCCAGGCCCAGGGTGAGCAGCCGCGCGAACGCCAATTCCAGGGAGCCAGGTCCGGAATACCAGGAGGCAATCCAGGTCAGGGACCATCCGAACCGCTTGACGAAATCGTTCATGATGGCCGTGGTCACCGAATTCAGCCCCGAATCGATGGACGACATGGCCGCCGCCAGGATGGCCGCGATCATGATCCCTCTCAACCCGGCCGGCATCTGGCTGGCGATGAAATAGGGAAAAACCCGGTCTCCCTGGATGTCGGCCGGCAACTGCCCCGGATTGAGATGGTAGAAGGCGTAGAGGCCCAGTCCGATCGAGATCATCATCAGCCCCAGGGGGAAGCCGCCGCCCATGTTCATGAGAAAGGACTGCTGCATCGTTTTCAGGGAGCGGGCCGAAAGGTAGCGCTGCACGCTGACCTGGTCGGTGCCGTAAGTTCCCATGTGAGCCACCAGGCCGCTCAGGAAGGCTCCCCAGGTGGTGATCCGAACGGTCGGGTCCAGTGACCAGTCCAAAACTCGGGTCCTCCCTCCGGCTTCAGCAACCGTCCAGATTCCGGAAGCTCCTCCAACCGCGGAACCCACCACCCACAGGGCCAGGATCGACCCGCAAAACAGCACGAAAAACTGGATCACGTCGGTCCAGATCACGGCTCGCATCCCGCCCACGACAGTGTAGAGAGTCGCCACCGCGCCCACCGCCACGATGGTTTCTACCAGGGCAAAGCCGGTGACCGTGTGCAGCACCAGGGAGGGGACGTAAATGGCGGTGCCCATCCACAGCACCCGCCACAGGACGAAGACGGCACTGGCCAGCGAGCGCACGGTGACGTTGAAGCGCTTCTCCAGGTACTCGTAAGCCGTGTAGACCTTCAGCCGATGATAAAACGGCATGAACACGAAGATGACGACCACCGCCGAGGGGAAGGCGCCCAGCATCTGCACGGCGAACTTGGAGCCGTGCGTGAGGTACTCGGACGGCGTCCCCATGTAGCTGATGGCGCTGTAGAGGCTGGCGATGGTGGAAATACCAAGGGGGAACCACCCCATGGAACGGCCGGCCAGGAAGTACTCCCGGGTGTCTTTCTGTCCCCTGCCCACCCAGACCCCGATGCAGACCATGACCAGGAGATAGGCGAACAGCAGAAGGTAGTCCAGAAAGGAAAACGGGGATAGAGGCATGGATGTCTGTTCAGAACCCGGGCAGGCGGTACACCAGGTCGGTGCGGTTGGTCGGGGGGCTCCCATGCCACATGCTGATGGCGTAGCCGACCACCAGGGTGGTGGTCAGGCCCACGGTGCCGTACCAGAGGAATGAGACGGTGGAGTAGAAGATGAAATAGCTGGTGACCAGGCTTCCCACCAGCAGACCCCAGAAGGCTCCGCGAGACTCGCATCTGCGGGTCAGCATCCCCAGCACGAAGACGGCCGCCATGGGACCGGCAAAGCTGTTGACCAGCTTGTTGGTGATCTCGATGATGGACCCCAGCCCACCCACGAAGCAGGCCAGCACCGTAACCGCCACGCCCAGGCCCAGGGTCAGCAGGCGAGAGAGCTTCAATTCCCTGGCGGCCACCTCGAGGGGCGCCTCTCCGGGAGACCATCGCATGATCCAGGCCGGCTTCCAGTTGAATCTCTTGAAGAAATCGGTGATCAGGGCGGTGGTGCAGGAGTTCAATCCGGAATCGATGGACGACATGGCGGCCGCCAGGATGGCGGCAATCATCATCCCCCGGAGTCCTATGGGCATCTGGGTGGCGATGAAATAGGGGAAGACCCGATCTCCCTGAATCGCATCGGGCAGATTCTGCGGGTTGGTGGCGTAGTAGGCGAACAGTCCCAACCCGATGATGATGATGAACCCCTTCATGAGCAGGCCGGCACCCATGTTCAGGATGAAGGACTTCTGCATGATGGAAAGCGACCTGGCGGTCAGATAGCGCTGCACGCTGACCTGGTCGGCTCCATACATGCCGATGTGACCCACCAGCGACCCCATCAGCGCTCCCCAGGTGGTTACCCGGATGGTGGGGTCCAGCGACCAGTCGAACAGCCGGGTCCTGCCCCCCTGCTCGCCGAGCCTCCAGATCTCACCCATTCCCCCCGCGTCCATGCCGATGATCCAGACGGCCAGCACCGAGCCCCCGATCAGGATGAAAAACTGGCAGACGTCGGTCCAGATGACCGCCCGCATTCCGCCGGCCACGGTGTAGAGCGTGGCCGCGATGCCGACCCCCAGGATGGTCTCCAGCAGGGGCATGCCGGTGACGGTGTGAAGCACCAGGGCCGGCACGTAGGTGGCCGTGCCCATCCACAGAATTCTCCAGATAACAAACACCGCGCTGGCCAGGCTGCGGACCCGCAGGTCGAAGCGCTCCTCCAGGTACTCGTAGGCCGTGTAGACCTGCAGCCGGTGGAAGAAGGGCATGAAGACGTACATCACCACCGGGACCACCAGCACGATCGAGAGGGTCTGGCTGGCCATCTCCAGGCCATGGGTATAGTACTCCGCCGGCGCCCCCATGTAGGTGATGGCGCTGTAGAGGCTGGCCAGGGTGGAGATGCCGACCGGAAACCAGCCCATGGAGCGGCCGGCCAGAAAGTACTCCTTGGTGTCTTTCTGACCGCGGCCCACCCAGACCCCGATGGCGACCACCAGGACCAGGTAGGTGGTCAGAGCCACGTAGTCCAGCGCTGAAAAGACTGAGGTGTTCACGGAATTTTCCAGGGAAACGGAGCCACAACACCTTCGACGAACCCGCGGTCCCGGCCAGGTTCAATGCCTCCGCTTCAAGCTTTCGGCCAAAAGCGATACGGTCTGCGGGAGGGTCCGGTCCCGATCCAACGTATCGGTTCGCTCCCCTCCCAGGTCGCTCTCGGCGACCATTCTGAAGACCTCGGCCGCGCCGGAGTGGATGTCCGACGTGACCCCGACGCTCCCGAAGGTGCAAGCAATCTCCTCCATTTCGGCGATCCAGCGGAAGGCCTTGGCCGGAACCCGCCTGACGTGCTCCAGGGCCTTGAGCTTCTGGCCCTGGCTGTAGACAAGCTCCTCTCTCAGCTCCGCCGAGAGACCCAGAGCCTCGGCGCTGGTGAGCACGGCCGCGTGAAGCGCCAGGGTTCCCTTGGTGAGCCCGGCGTAGCACATCTTGATGGCCGAGGCCCGTCCCACCTCGCTGCCGATCCACTTGACGGCAATGCCTCGACCGTCGAGCTGAGCCATGGCTTCCGCAGGGGAGCCGCTGACGTAGAAACGGGGAGGCTGCCCCTGTCCGGGAGGGGGACCGATGATGGAGGCGTCGAGATAGCGGCCGCCGGCCTCGCAGATGATGCTTTCGATCCGCCTGGAGGTCGCCGGCGAGATCGCGTTGCAGTCGGCAAAGACCGGGCGGCAGCCGGTGCGTTCCAGGGCGCCGGCCACTTCCTGCGCCAGAGCCACCGCCGACTCGGGAACCAGAATGGAAAGGATGAGGTCGGCCTGCTCGGCGAGCGTTTCCAGGCTGGGCACAGTCTTGAACCCGGCAAGTTCCGCCATCCGGCAGGTGCGAGGGCTCCGCCCCGACAGGCAGGTCAGCACTTCCAGGCCGCTGGCCCGGAACTCCCGTCCCACGGCATGGCCCATGTCTCCGGGACTCAAGATGGCAACGCGTCGGATCTGCAGTGCAACCTCCTCCTATAACACCACTGGTCGGCCTTCCCGGGCCGATCGGCAGAGCGCGGTGATGGCAGCCACGTTGGCCCGGCTGTCCTCCAGGGAAATCACCGGGGCGGCGCCATCCAGAACGGTGGCGGCCATCGATTCCACTTCGTCCCGATAGGCGTCGACTTCGGCGTAGACCCTTCTCTCGGTCTTGCGATTGCCGAGGCCGTCGCCGAAGGTGGAAGCTTCCCGGCCTCCCGCCTCGCGGACCAGGCGCACGTTGGCCGACTGATTCACCCGGTTGACCCAGGGAAGGTCCAGGTGCAGATACCCGGCGGTTCCGAGCAGATCGGCGTCGACCTGGGTGAAGGAAGCGAAGCTGGAAAAAAAGTGAAAGAAAGTCCCCGTGGAAAACTTCAGGTGGCCTGAAAAGCTCATGTCGATTCCGGTGGGTCCGGCGGTTTGCACGGCAAAGAGTTCCACCGGCTCGGCCTGCAACACGGTGCGGGCGAAGCTGACGCAATAGCTGCCCAGGTCCCAGATCGATCCCCCACCCATGGCGGGGTCCAAACGGATGTCCCCGGGACGTTCCAGGGTGAAGGTAAAGAGGCCGCGACCCATTCGGACCTCTCCGACAGCTCCCTCGGCGATCAGGTTGCGCACGTAGGAGGTCTGGGAGTGAAAACGCATCATGGTGGCTTCCTGGATGGTGACGCCGCAACGGCCGGCGGCCTCCCGAAGTTGATCGACCTCTTCAACGGACAGGGCCAGCGGCTTTTCGCAGAGCACATGCTTCCCGGCCTCGGCGCACCGGACGGACCACTCGGTGTGCAGCCCGTTGGGCAGAGAAATGTAAACCACGTCGATGGCGGGATCCGCCAACATCTCGTCATAGCTGCCATAGGCCTTGGAAATGCCGTGTGCCGCGGCATAGCGATTGGCCGTATCCTGGCTGCGGCTGGCCACCGCGATCAGCTCGTTTCGCTCCGACCGCTTCAGGCACGGGATCAGACGCTCATTGATTCGGGCCGTGCTCAACAGGCCCCAGCGGGCTCGTTTATCGCCCATCTACATACCTCACTAAGACTTTCTTAATGAATAGATTAGAAAACCACTGTTCATGTAATTTCTGAGACATCCTGTCCGATCAGTCCCGTCTAAGACTGCGGACTTCTTCCCAGCATTGGGACTTCCAGGAGCGTTGCATGGCCTCCTGGACCTCGGCCACGGCCAAGGCCTCCTTGAATCCCGGCTCTCCCTGTTTTCGGCCGGCCACCGAGTTGAGAAATTCCACCGCCTCGATCAACTTGAGGTCGTCGTAGCTCATGCTGATGGCCGGACCCGTGTAGAACTGCACGTAGGAGGGATGGTCGGGACTGCCTTGAATCACGGTGGTCCCGTCACGCTCGGTGGCGCTGTCGGGCAGATGGAGCTGAAGCTCGTTCATGCGCTCGAAGTCCCACTTCAACGCTCCCCGGGTCCCGTTCAGCTCGAAAGCCATTTCACAACCGGGGCCCTTGATGACCCGGCAGGCTTCGAAGGTCCCCCGGGCGCCGTTGCCGAACTCGACCAGCGCGCTCACGTAGTCTTCGTTGGTGACCGGCCCCTTGGGATCGTCGGCCGACCCGGTGGAAAAGTGGGTGCCGGACCCCTTGGGGACCAGGGGACGCTCGGTGATGAAGGTGTGGCTGGCGCTGGTCAGGCGCTTCACCGGCCCAACCATGGAGTGGGCCATGTCGGCCACGTGGGAGATCAGGTCGCCCAGGGTGCCGGTGCCCGACCATTCCTTCTGGAACCGCCAGGAGAGCACTCCATTGGGGTCCCTGCCGTAACCCACCAGAAAGCGACCGCGATAGTGGGTCACCTCCCCCAGCTTGCCCTCCTGAACGAGCTTGCGGGCGTACTGGACCAGCGGGGCCCAGCGGTAGTTGTAACCGACCCAACTGATGACCTTGGCCCGGCGGGCGATCCCTTCGATCTCGGCCGTCTGCAGCGGCCCCATGCCCACCGGCTTCTCGCAGAAGATGTCCTTGCCGGCGACGGCAGCAGCCCGTACGACCTCCAGGTGCAGGTGGTTGGGCGAGGCGACGCTGATGGCCTGAACGGAGTCGTTTGCGATGACCTCCTTCCAGTCGGTGGTCCGCCGCTCGAAGCCGAAGCGCTCCTGCCCCTCCCTGGCCCGAGCTTCCACTTCGTCGGCGCAGATGACCAGGCGGGGGCGGATCCCCGTGTCTCGGAATCGATCCGCTACCTGGCCGTAGACGCGGCTGTGCACGTTGCCGACCCAGCCCATGCCGATGACTCCAATACCGATTTCATGCGCCATCGCTAGTCCTCGCCTTCAGTGAATAGTGGTTATCCAGACCCCCGCCCTGCGGTGCGGATCATGGGCGGAAAAACGCCCAATCGTCAATAAAGACGAACCACGAATGAACACAAATAGACACGAAGACTGGTGGACCTGCTTCAACGACAAGCGGCGCCACAATGCTCCTGCAACCTTGTTACCTTTGTATGACTTCGTGTCCTTGGTAGATAACCCCTCAATATCGATTGTCACATCTCCCAATCAACAACTCTTCAATCAGTTTATTGGTGTTCATTCGTGTCCATTCCTGGTTCGCCGTTTTCCTTTGCAGATAACTCTTATCGGTCCTTCGTGCCGTACTTGGACGTCGTTGTTGGGTAAGCCCGGCGATTGGTTTTAAACAGGTCATCAGGCGCTTGCCTGCTCCCAAACCCTCCACTCTTCACTCTTCACTCTCCACTCTTCACTCTCCACTCTTCACTCTCCACTCTCCACTCGTCCAACTTCCTGCCACTGATCAGACTCCCAGGAACGCTCCACCGCCGCATGCACGGCCGCCACCTCGGCGGCTTCCCGAACGCCCGGTGTCGCCTGCTTTCCCTCCAGGATCGACTGGACGAAACGGGAAGCCTCGATGGTTTTCAGGTCCTCGTATCCCAGGCTGGTGCCTTGCCCCGGATTGAAGTGCCCGTGAAAGGGATACTCCGGGTTGCTGAACAGGCGGGTATAACCCTGCCGTAGAGGTTCCCGTCCCGGATTGACATATACCTGGAGCTCGTTCATGCGCTCGAAGTCCCAGATGATGGAGCCGGTAGTGCCGTTCACCTCGACTTTCAACTCCTGTTGCGGTCCGGTGATGATGCGGCAGGCTTCGAAGCTCCCCCGGGCATCGTTCTCGAACTGAACCAGGCCGCCCACGTAGTCCTCGTTGGTGACCGGCCGGCGCCCCACGCGGGAAACCTGCTCGCCGGCCTCGGGGCGGCTGTCGATCCAGGTCTTTCGATTGGCCGCCACCCGCTTGATGGGACCCACCAGAAAGTGGCCCAGGTCGGTGGTGTGCGAGAGCATGTCGTTCAACACACCGGTGCCGGAGACGGATCGATCGAAGCGCCAGGAAACGGGTTCTTCCGGATTGCGGGCATAGCCTTCGAAATAGCGGCTGCGGAAGTGCGTGATATCGCCGAGGTAGCCCGCCCGGATGAGCTGCCTGGCGTATTGAACCATGGGGGCCCAACGGTAGTTGAAGCCCACCAGGGTCAGGACGCCGCATTCCTCGACCACTCTCCGAATGGCTACCGTCTCCCGCGGCGTCCTGCCCACGGGTTTCTCGCAGAGAATGTGCTTGCCCGCTCGGGCGGCCGCGCTCACAATGGCCAGGTGGCTGTCATTGGGAGTCGTCACGCTCACCGCCGCGATCCGATGGTCCTCGATCAGCGAGGGCCAGTCGGTGGTGTGCCCCTCGAACCCGTGCCGGGCAGCCCCTTCCCGCGCCCGCTCGGCCACGGCGTCGGCGCAGCAGACCAGGCGCACCTCCGTGTCCAGTTCCGGGAAGCGGTCTCGAAGCTGGCGGTAGGCCCGGCTGTGGGTGTGTCCCATCCACCCCATGCCGATGACGCCTACACCCAATGAGTTCATGGCGTCCCGTCTATAACCAGGGCGGATTTTCCTCGGGCATGGTCCTGATGAGGAGAGGCTTGAGGAACTCGACGCTCTTGATTATGCCTTCCGGTGCGCTCATCAGGGAATCTTCGTGCTCGATGCTCAGCACCCCATCGTAGCCGACCGACCGCAAGGCGCTGAGGAATTCCCGCCACCACAGCTCTCCGTGACCGAACCCCAGGGTCCGGTATCCCCAGGACCTTTCCAGCACCAGGTGCATGGGAGTCAGGTCTATTCCGCCGCTTAAGGCCATCTTGTGTCGGTCGATCCGGGTGTCCTTGGCATGCACGTGAAAGATGAAGTCGGGTCCCAGGTTCTGAACCACCCAACTCGGTTCCATTCCCTGGTAGAACAGGTGGCTGGGATCCAGGTTGGCTCCCACCGAGGGACCGGCAATCTCGCGCAGCCGCAGCAGCCCGGTAGTGTTGAAGACCGACTGCCCGGGATGCATCTCGATGGCGACCCGGACTCCGTGGTCGGCCGCGTACCGACCGGCCTTCTCCCAGAAGGGCGTCAGCACTTCGTCCCACTGCCACTCGAGAAGGTCCAGAAATTCCTGCTGGAAGCTGTGGGCCACCCAGTTGGGATAGGGAGTCCCGCTGGGGTCTCCCGGGCAGCCGCTCATGGCGACTACCGTATCCACGCCCAATTTTTCGGCCAGATCAATGCAATTGAAGAGGTCCTGGCCGTGTTTCTTGCCTCTCTCCGGGTTGGGGTCCACCGGATTCCCGTTGCAGTTCAAGGCGCTCACGACCAGGTTGCGGCTGTCGACGGCAGCCTTGAATTCGGATCGCGCCCCGGCGTCGGAAAGCAAACGGTCCGCGTCGCAGTGGGTCGCCTTGGAAAACCCACCGGTGGCGATTTCAACGGCCTCGATTCCCTGCTCCACCACCCAATCCAGGGCGTCGGTGAAGGACAAATCGGGAAGTCCGTCGGTAAACAGTCCTATTTTCATGGTTGGCTCCCGGGTTGGAGTGGTGGTTATGTTCTACGAAATTCATTCAGGGCCGTGCCATCCTCCCTGCCTGGCCGGCCGCCTGCTGCCCGGCTCCCGGACTCAACGGGGGAAAAGACTGTAACCGGGCACGTTGATGCCGATCTTGAAGAGGCTCTTGCCGGCGGTGACATAAAGGGTCTTCTTGTCGCTCCCGCCAAAGGTCATGTTGGTCACCACGTCTTCCGGGATGAGTATCCTGTCCAATAATCTGCCCTGAGGAGAAATCACATAAATCCCTGCCGGGTTGACATCGGATTCTCCCTCCCGTTTCGGCAAGGTAATTCCGGCAGCCGTCCACAGGTTTCCGTGCCTATCGACACGTAGGCCGTCACCTGGTCGCCCCACGCCGAAGTCGTAGACCAGGGATTGTCCGGAGGGCACACCCCCGGGGTCGAGTTCAAACCCCCAGATTTTTCGGGCTCCCCCCGGACTGATGTTGTAGTCCGCCACATAGAGAAAACGGTCGTCCGGACTGACCGCGATCCCGTTGGGTTGCTGGATTGAAGGCTGCTCCAATATTCTGGAGACTCTTCCGTCGCAGTCCAGGCGATAGACGGCTTCGACATCCATCTCCATGGCGGAACGGTCGCCATAACAGGGATCGGTGAAATAGATACGTCCCTTTCGGTCGATGGCCAAGTCGTTGGGGCTATTGTAACGCCGGCCTTCAAATCGCTCCGTCAACACCTCGACCCGGCCGGTTTCCAGATCGGTGCGCACGATCCGACGACGGCCGCCCGACCCCATTTCGCAGCCCTCGCAACTGACCAGCCTCCCTCGGCTGTCGAACAGGTTTCCATTGGTCCTGCCGCTGTCCGACCTGAAGACGGAGAGCTGGCCGTCCGCCGCCAGCTTCATCACACGATTGTTGATGATGTCGCTGAAGTAGACGCTGCCGTCGGAGTGGTAGGCCGGTCCCTCGGCAAAGGCGATCACCGCGGCCCGGCTCAACCGGGCGCCGGTTCTCAGGAACCGCCGGGGCGACGGCAGGTGGGTTCGATCCGCCGTATTCGGTTCAGACATTTCCCTTGAGCGGGCTGTATCCATGGCGGGGCCGCAGCGTCCGGAGATTTAACCCGCATTTCTCACCAGGGGGCATGATCATGGCGCAGGATTTTTTTCTCCAGCGCGTGCTCGCGACCGGAGAGCGTAGCGCTTTCTACGGTCGAGGGAGCCTGTGCGCGCTGGAGGAAAAAAGACAAGCCAGGGCATGCCCAGCACCGTCTGTTTTTCTTGCCACCCTGAAGAGGACCCATAACGGTTTGAAAATACGCAGTCTCTAACAATACAGGTGCGTCCTGGTGAGAAAT
>JAJDUG010000060.1 GCA_022826755.1 Acidobacteriota bacterium | reverse complement strand
GGCTGCCGCGGTTGGGAATGGATTCGAGGTGATAGGACATGGAAACAGCATACAAGGCACAACATATGGTGTCAAGAGGTAAAACCCCTACAAGACGCCTGTATACATGTAAACATAATCCCACACGAAACCACTCATCGAACCTCACAAAAGGCCGCTGCTTCAACGCCTTATCCTGGTTTTTCCTGGTTTGTTGCGGATGAAGTTCCGTTTAGCGTTAGTCGCCTCTATCCTGACCTCTCCCTCCATACCTGCCATAGCCACGTGTGTCTCGCACCCGTCTAAGCTATAGAAGGGAAGTACGTGCTTCACGGCGCGCCGCTGTATGGGTATGGTGGCATAGTAAATGAGGGGGTTATCGTCATCTAACGGATTGGCGATTTCCTGAGTGTAGACAATGTCCATAGAAACGCACCCAGTGTCGTCCCTTAGAATCCCATATCCTGAAATTAGGTCCTCTTCAATCATTGGGAAGGTCACGGAGATTCCGTTCCTGCTCAGAGGGACCGTGTTGTGAAGGGAGGTTACGGGTTCATCAGTAAAATCAACAGTGAACCCCTGGGGCTGTCCCTGGGAGTCATACAAGTCAATTTGGACACGGTCTACAGTCTCATCGCACGTGTTAAACCCCAATAACGTAGTTGACCAGCCTTGCCCCTGGGCAATATGGGGGATGTAGCGATCCTCGGAAAAGGCAGAAGTAGCCGTCAGAAAAAACAAGGTTAAGAGCAAGCTTCTCATGGTTCCTCCCTGTACAGATTCCTTCAACCATTCTCATAGTGGTCCAAGAATGGCAGCTTGTAACATATACGATCGGTGTTGTATTACAGGTTGTTGTCTCTCTGATTGAAGGGGACCGCCATCGGTCGACTCTCAAACAGAAATCCGCTCCACAATGATCCAATTCCTCACTCTGGGGGTGGACCTAAGTTTGGGGGGAAGGTCATCTCCGAGGGGCGGAGTCCTCGCCGTTGTGGTCGAAAGCTTCCCCGAAACGCCGTGATAGGGGGCCAGGGGAGAACTCCCCCCGGACGGGGTTCGAAGGGGCGGAGCCCCTCGCCAGCCCCAGTGTATTACATTGGGTAGGCTGGCTCCCCGGCACTACGCGGTGCGGCGCCGGCCTCGCTGTCCCCGCCTCGCCCGGCGCATCGGCGCTCCGCACGAGAGGGGTGCTGGTGGTGGGTGAGGTCCACATCAACGGCATCGAGGGCGTGTGGAGCCTACTCAAGCGCTTGATGGTCGGCACCTTCCATAAGATGAGCGCCAAGCACATGGACCGCTACCTGGAAGAGCTAGAATAGCGATTCAACAACCGGGACAATAACCACATCTTCCGTGGCACGCTAACGGAATTTCCTAGTTTAAGGTCTTGACGGGTTGTGGTTCTGCTTTAGAATCCTGTCCAATTCCTCTATTCCTTCGAGGCTGAGCTTGTCGTGTGCTTTCAGATGAAGCAGATGCTTCGCAGTTACATAGTACTGCCTATTGCCTGAGGTGATGGTCCAGGTATGTCCTTCTGGGCCTTGGGGGACATTAAACTCGACATGTAATCCTTGACGCCGGAGCACCCGAACCGCACCTTCATGAAAATACTCGACCATCATTCTCCCCCAAAGTCGTCACCCTCGTCAGACCAAAGACCACCCCCACCTTTAGGGCAGAACCACACCATGGCAATGAGACCGAGGAAATACAGGATGACAAAGATGCAACCAATGAGCGCGAGTGGAGTCCACCACTCGAATGGTTGAGAAAGCAATTCAACGATGCCAATCCCTACAAACCCCAAGATTATCAGCGGGGTTAGCAGTTCCAGTTTTAGATGCTTCAGCACGAATTGTCCTAGTTTTTCGAGCGGCGCCCATATAGTCCATATAATCACTCCAAACCCAACGAACACCGACAGAATTACAAGCGCCATCACTTCAGGATACGTTGGCACCCACAAGAAATCCAAGAGCATCGCCAAAAGCAAATAAAGGAACCCCGCCACGACCCCTTTCCACTGCACTGTAAGGTGGCGGCCGGTTTGATGCTTCGGCCAGCGATCACGTGCATTTTGCCTTTTTCCTCGGTCACGTTTTGCTTTATCTCGAGGGGGCGACCTACTCTCGCGAGTGGGTGAAGATCCCTCTTCGTCGGCTATCTGGATATCTTTAACGCTCCAGAGGGTTTCATATGCTCTTTGGATTTTCTTGAAGATCCACTCGGATGCTCTGTCTCCGGGGTTCTTGTCTGGGTGATGTTTCTTGGCCAAACGCAGGTACGCGGCGCGGATCTGGGCGAACGTCGCACCGCGCTCCAATCCCAACGCTTTGTATGGATCGGTCATGTGTATGGGTCAACTTAAGATGTTGGGGCTTGGCAAATTGAGGCTACCGGAACCTCTGAAGGGATAGGTTTCGGGGTAATTCGGGCCACTTGCCCGAAAAACTTCTGGTCTTGGTGCCGGGCTTGACGCCTGGCCTCCTAAAGCAGGTAGAGCGCGGTGCGGCGGTGCTTAGAACCACGTGTTCTGACCGCGCCCTTATCTGGACCAATTGCGACAGACCCGTCAGTTCGGCGATGAGGGCATCCACTGCGTCGTCGTCCACCGAAGTTAGGAAAATATCGAGTCCCTCTTTAAGCATCCGCTCGATGATCCAATACTTTGTTCGCTTTCCGAAGCTCGCCAGAGTACGGAATGGCTTTCTCTACATCCCGTATTGAAGACTCTGCCCCCGTCGCACCTCGGTAGAGCATCGTGAAGATCTAGTGGTCGAGGGCACGTCTAGAGGGTTCCGCCCTATATTGGTGGTCCACCTCTCCTCCTTTCAAATAGTATCTCAAATCGCTGCCTACAGGAATGTCCCACTGACATGGCCCCCGAAGCCGGTCCAACAGAGGCGTTCTCCTCCAACAAATCACCTCCCGGGAGCTGAGAGAAAGCATTGAGGGCCATTACTACACCATCGCCGGACCGTCGAACGCCATGGCGGCCTTGACACTGTCGCGGATAAGATCGACCACATCGACGAGAAAATGCCGGCATCCAGCGCCCGCGAAATGATCGCCGATTTCCGCCTCTGGGGGTCAAGGCCGTGGCGTCGTATGGGTGGCCACCTTACAAACAGGGGGTGGCGCACCGAGGTGGCTCACCAGGTGGCGCACGTTTTTGACCACCACAACGCCTTTCTCTCAGAGGGCAGAGCCCTCGCTGCTGTGGTCAGGGCCTTGCCTGGAAAGCCTTATGGAACACGGGTTGGCACGGATTCCGCGCGTCGGCTGCGACACCCGTGGCGGGGTAGCGCCCGGCCTGTCCCCGCGTCGCACGGCGCGCCGCACTGGGAGGGGGAGGAAGTGGAGGGAGCGACCCCGGGTTTTTTGCCGCTGGTGCGGCACCGGGCAGGGGGAGGTGGTGCACGCCAAAGTCCACCACCTCCCCTCCCCTTTTCGGGGTCGCTCCCTCCACAGAGATCCCTGGCGGGAAGGCCGTCATAGCGGTGACGAAGCCCAGGCTGCAAGACTGACCACACACAGGGGAGCTACGCACCAGGGGGGCCAACTCATGCAGCGGCCGGTTTCCGGCCGGCGGCCAGAAATTCGGCCCACTGCTCCATCAACCGCCGCCGCTTGGCGAAAAGGTCACTCCTGAAATAGGCGCCCTCAACCCCTCCGACCGTATGGGCCAGCGCCGCCTCGGCAATTTCTCGCGGTTGGCCGGTTTCGGCGGCCCAATCACGGAAACTTGACCTCATGCCGTGCACGGTCGCCCGCCCGGCCAAGCCCGTGTCCCGCAGCAGTTTGATCAAGGTCATATCAGAAAGGCAGCGCCCAGGCTTCAGAGCCGAAGGGAACACCAACCCGCTCCCGTCATCCAGCACGCGGGCCTGTTCGAGTATTTTCACCGCAGCATCGGACAGCGGCACCCGATGTTCGGCCCCGGCCTTCATACGGGCGGCAGGAATCCGCCATTCCCTCGCCTCCAGGTTGAATTCGCTCCAGGTCGCTTCCCGCGCCTCGCCAGACCGGGCCGCCGTCAACACCAGGAACCGGAGGCAATACTTGGCCGACCTGGAAGCCCCGGTCGCCTCCACGGTTTCCAGAGCCGCCGCGACCTCCTGATAGGGCAGCGCCCGGAAGTGAGTCTTGCCGATCGCCATCTTCGGCAGCGCACCAGAGATCGCCTCTCCGGCCACGTTTTCACCTGGGATGAAGTTGTGCGCTTGCGCCCAAGCCAGGACTGCCCGGACTCGCTGGCGCAGGCGCCGCGCTCGCTCCGGACGGCTCGACCAGATAGGCGTCAGGACTCGCAGTACATCCTCCCGCCGGACTTGATCAACCGGAGTGTCACCGACGCTTGGGAAGGCGTATCTCTCAACAGAACTCCACCAGTCCTCCGAGTGCTTGGCGTTACGCCACTTTGGCTTGAGCCCGTCGAATGTGTGTTTGGCGGCCTCCCGGAAAGTTGGAGTCTTGGCCTTGCGTTTCGCAGCCAGCGGGTCGCCGCCGTCCACCCTCGCGAGCTTCCGATTCTCAAATGCCTTGATTCTGGCTTCGGCCAGACTCACCAACGGCCACGCGCCCAAGCCGATGTCCCGACGCTTGCCGTCGATGGCGAGGCGCTGCACCCAAGACTTCCTACCGCTCGATTTCACGAACAGAAACAGCGTTTCGCCGTCACCGTAGCGCCCCGCTTCTGTGATGGATTTAACTTTGGCAGCTGTGAGCTTGCCCATGAACCCACCTTGGTTCCCACGTTTGTTCCCACGTACTAAATGGGATTTTAGAAGAATCAGAGAGAACATGCAAGAACTAAATTGGATACAAAGTATCCTATTATCAGTATCTTATAGGATGTCTTGGAATTCTATGGGAAGTGGAAATGGTGGAGCTGATGGGGATCGAACCCACGACCTCCTGACTGCCAGTCAGGCGCTCTCCCAAGCTGAGCTACAGCCCCTCCGGTGGAATCGGGCGGGTGACGTTGGAGCCTCCGGACAACCGGCCGGGACGTGAGATGCCGACCCGTTGCGGGCCGGACGTTGTGGCCGAGGAAGGCGGCGCCCGCGGCCCTTCGGGCTCCAACACGTGGCGCAGAGTAGCACGGAGAAAGGTGCTTGTAAAGGCGGTTCCCGGGGGGCGCCGGTGCCAGGCCGGTGGGCGGTTCCAGGCCACCACCGGCCAGGGCGAATCCGAACCGGATCAACTCTCCCGCTTCTTCTTGGAACGGACCACGCGGACCCGGTGGGCGTTGGTGTCTCCCACGAAGACGGAGCCGTCGCTGTCCACGAAAACCCCGTGGGGGCGGCCCATTCTGCAGTTGAGGGGGTCTCCCTCCGGGCCGTCGCCCGGCTCGCCGGTTCCCGCAACCAGTTCCAGCGTGCCCCGGCCGCGGTCCACCATGCGGATGGAGTGGCTCTCGGTATCGGCCAGGTAGATGTTGCCGTCCGGCCCCACGCTCAACCCCTTGGGACCCGACAGCGTTGCCTGCAGGGCAGGCTGCCCATGACCGGTGAATCCCGGCTCCCCGGTCCCGGCCACGTGGTGGATCGACCGGGCCGTCATGTCGATGCGATAGACCGCGTTGCCCTCCCGGAGGGCCAGCCACAGATCACCCTCGGCGTCGAAATCCAGGGCCCGGGGCCCGTTGAGCGGGGTCCCCGCCACGGAAGCCCCGTCGGGGGTCCTGCCCTGCTCACCGGTGCCGGCGAAGGTCAGGATGCGGCCGTCCTCCCTGCCGACCCTGCGAATCCGGTGGTTGCCGATATCGCAGATGAAGAGGTCCCCTGACGGACCGAGCTGGATGCTGTGGGGCCGGCTGAGCCTGGCCTCGACCGCCGGGCCCCCGTCACCGCTGAACCCTTCCTCGCCCGTGCCCGCCACGGTGGAAATCAGGCCCGTCTGGCGGTCCACCCGCCTGACCACGTGGTTGGCCATCTCCACGAACAACATGTTGCCCTGGCGGTCGAAGCGAACCTCGTAGGGCTCGTTCAGAGTGGCCTCGCGAGCCGGGCCGCCGTCCCCGGAATAGCCGGCCTCCCCGTTGCCGGCCACGGTGGCAATGGTCCCGTCGGGAGCAACGCTGCGGATCACGTGGTTCCCGGTGTCGCAAATATAGAGGTGGCCGTCCGGACCGCGAACCACGCCGAAGGGCTGGTTCAATTGAGCCTGCACGGCCGGGCCGCCGTCTCCGGAATAGCCCGCCGACCCGTTGCCGGCCACGGTGACGATTTCCGTGGCGGCCGGCTGTCGATGATCCCGGGGACCGGTGGCCGGCTGGCAGGCCCAGGCAGCCGACATGAACGTTGCCAAAAGAAAATACTGGAATCTTTTCATGACTGGGAACCTCCTGATTCGGACAAGCGCCTCCCCTGCCCCACCGGGCGGATCATTCGAGGAAGAAGGCGCTTAACGCATCGATTCAATAACTATCCACTGGCCACTGATCACTTGTCTGAAACCTCCCGGTTTCATCCTGTATGATCCGCCCCGTCTTGTGGGGCGGCGGCTGGGCTGACCACTAGCGGTTCCCGAGCGCAAACGATGGCAAGATGGTATGATTCCCAGGCGGTCGGCCGTCCCCAGCCAAGCCTGCTCGGCAAGCCCTCCGGGAAATGACTCATGAACGAAGACCTGTTTGACACCGTCGAGAAGGCCCTGACATCTTCAGGCTCGGAGGCCGGTTTCGAGTTGCTGATCGAACGATTCCGCCAGGAAAGGAACTACCCGCTCATCTTCAACGCCCGCCTGATGAAGAAGCGGCACGAGCTGGGCCTGGGACTCATCGAGCTCGACTCCAAACCCGAACTTCCCGAGGAAAAGGCGGCCCTCTACCAGCAGGCCCAGATCGAAGCGGCCCGTGAAGTCGGGCGACTGTTCCTGGAGGACGGGGCCATCGAACAGGCCTGGCCCTACTTTCGGGCCATTGGCGAAACCGGGCCGGTGGCCGCCGCCATCGAAGAGATGGAGCCCAGGGAAGAAATGGCCGCCATCATCGAGATCGCCCTCTACGAACGGGTCAACCCCCGCAAGGGCTTCGAGCTGCTGCTGCAGAGCTATGGGACCTGCCGGGCCATCACCGGCCTCCAGCAGTATCCGGCGGAGGAGGGCCGGGCCGAGTCCGTGGCCCTGCTGGTCCGCACGCTCCACGGCGAAGTGCTGGACAACCTGAAACGCACCATCGCCGATAAGGAGGGGAAAGCTCCCGAGACCTCCTCGGTCACCGCCTTGATCCAGGGGCGGGACTGGTTGTTCGGAAAATTCAGCTATTACGTGGACAGCTCCCACCTGCTCTCGGTGGTCCAGATGAGCATGGACCTGGAAGATCCGGAGACGCTGAAGCCGGCCCTGGAGCTGGCCGAGTACGGCACCCACCTCTCTTCCGAGTTCCAGTACCGCGGGACCCCGCCCTTCGACGGCTACCTGGATTACGCCTTCTATCTTCGGGCCCTGCTGGGGCGGGAGGTCGATCGGACCGTGGCCCATTTTCGCGGCAAGCTCCCCCGGGAAACGGGTGAGGACGGGGATTTCAACCCGGCCCAGGTCCTGGTCGGCTTGTTGGCCAGAATCCGGCGCTATCCCGAAGCCGTGGAGGTGTCTCTCCAGCACCTTGCCGGCGTCGACCCGGCCCAGCTCACCTGCCCCAGCGTGGCCCAACTGTGCCAGCTCGGCGGGGACTATCGACGGCTCAAGGAAGTGTCCCGGAGCCAGGGGGACCTGTTGAGCTACGTGGCCGGCGTCCTGCAGCACTGAAGCCGAACAACGGCCCGTCCGATCGACCTGCCGGTCAGGACCCCTCGAGCGCCTTCCTCAGATTTTCTCCGTTTCCCTTCAGCCAGTGGAACAGGACCGTAACGTCGGTTCCCAGGGCGAAGTGGCGTACGCCCAGATCCAGATAGTACTTGGCCTGGTCGACGCTTTCGATTTCCGCCCGCGGGGGAATACCTGTCTTCAGACCGGCCTCGATGACCCGCCGCTCCACCGCCTTGATATCCGGATGGCGCCACTCGCCGGGCCGCCCGATGCTGAGGGAATAGTCGGCCGGACCCCACTGGATCATGTCGATGCCGCCCAGGGCCAGGATCTCGTCCAGTTGCTCCACCGCCGTTTTCTTTTCGATCATGAGCGCCACCACCGTCTGGTCCAGCGCCCGGGCGTACTCCGGCGACCCTCCGTAGCCCATGTAGGTGATGCGGCGGGTGGCCACGCCGTGATGGCCGCCTGCCTCCGGGGTCTCGGGCTTGACGGCCCGAATGCACTCCTGCACGTCCTCCACGGTTCGACAGTCCGAAAAGAGAACTCCCTGAAAACCGGACCCGATGCCCCGCTGAGCCAGAAACCCCCGCGGTTCCTGGTCCACCTTGATAATGGCCGACATGTCATGGAGCTCGACGGCGCGGCAGAAGTTGTCCAGCGAGTTCAGATCGAAGGGAGCGTATTCGGCCACGAACTCCACGTAGTCGAAAACGCCCGTATGTCCCACCACCTCGACCACCGAGGGCCAGATACTGTGCAGATGGGTCGCCAGCGTGGGCTGACCGGACTTGAGCTGTTGCTTGAGCTTGTTTTTCCTCACGGATGATCTCCTTCGTATTTGGTGGATAGTGGAGAGTGAAGAGTGGAGAGTTATGGACTCGACACGCGAAGCATCCTGTCGGTCTCGGCGCACTCCTTAAAATATGTTCGGCCCCCGCCTGACGTTGAACCGGTTTGCAGCCACCAGGCGCTTGCCTGCTCCCCAAACCCACGGCTGACCACTCTCCACTCTCCACACTTCAAACTTCACACTTCAAACTTCACACTTCCCAAGTCCCGCGTCCTCCAACGTCCGGAGCGCCCGCTGCAGGAGGCGTTCCAGGTGCCCCCGGGTATAGGCATCGGGCTGGTAGGCGGCTTGCCGGCAGCGGGCGTCCTCCAGCCACCCCCTGGCCTGGAGCAGGCGTTTTTCGCAGTAGTGGTAGAGTTCCAGGTGTTGCAGCGACAGGAACAGCAGGGGGACGATTCTCTCGAAGAAGTGAAACGCCCGGTCGGTGTCCCCTTCCTTGGCCAGCCAAAAAATCCGGTTCAGGAGATCGGCCAGGCCCAACCCCGGCATCAGACCGCAGATTCCCGCCGGGATCAACTCCATCATGTACAGCCCGCCCCAGCCGGTGAGGATGCCCACCTCGCCGCCGGTGGCCTCCACCATTGCGGCCACCTTGGAGGCGCTGAGCGGCTCCTCCAGCTTCAAATAGGCCAGATTGGGGCACTCCGCCCGCAGCCGGGTCAGGAAGGCAGTGCTCAGCGTGGGACCTCCCGGATTGAAGTCCTGAAGCAGGCAGGGGGCGGTGAAGCTGTCGAGGAATGCCGCCAGAAACCTCAACAGGTCATCCTCCGGAACCGGAAACTGCCGGGGGATGGCGATGGAAACCAGGTCCGCGCCGGCCTCCAGATTGGACTTTGCCAGGGCGGAGGCCACCCTGGAGGACCCGTGGTTGCACTGGGCGACCACCTTGAGCCGACCCGCCGCCTGGTCGGCCGCCAGGGCCACTACCCGGGTTCGTTCCTCCTCGGAAAGCTTGTAGAACTCGCTTCCGTAGGCGGGCAGGCAGACGGCATCCAGCTTGCAGGCAACCGCGAAGTCGACCAGCCGCCGCAGGGCAGCCTCGTCCACCGACTCCCCGGCGTCGAAGGGGACCGGAATGATGGGAACCACACCGCCGATGGCTGTTCCGTTGGCTTTCATGTGGGCCTCCTCAGACTACCTCGCCGTAGCGCCTTCCCCGAACCACGTGGAACGGCGGCCGCTCCTCCTCCGGACCGGTATAGCGGAAATCCAGCGGCAGATAGCCCTTCTCCCGAAAAAAGCGTCGCTGTTCCGATGTCGGTCTCTTCAAGCCAAAGCTCCCACGAAGCGACCGGCCCAGGGTGCCGGCCGGGTCGGTTTTCAACAGAATCTGTGGAAAAAGCTGTGAAAAACTCCCGTCGAGTTTACGCAACTGCAAGGAAATCCGCGTTTGGAGCAGATTGCACTGCTCCGTGTTCACCATTCCCGCTCAGGAACAGTTTCGTATCCAGTTCCTGGCTTCCTCATGCCCGCGAAAGGTCTGCTCTTCCTCACGAAACTGCCGGGAGTGGGGGTTCCTGACATCGAAGAAGGAGAGGGCCAGAAGCTTGGCGTGCAGCATCTCGTGAAAGAGAACGAAACGCACCACCACCTCCGGAACCCGGGGATGGTCCAGCCACCGGCTGAGCGTGATGCTCCGGTGGGAGGGATCGAAGTGACCCAGGATTCTGCGGCTCTTCCTCAAGCTCCACCCCAACCGGACAGGAGGCAGGCGTCCGTTGAAATACTGCCGGTTGAGATCGTCGAACAGGGCCGTCAGATCGTAACGGCTGCCCTCCGGGCCCGCCAGCAGCTTGCGTCCCCGCCTCCGCCGGGAGGCCTGAGCCTTGCGCCTCATCTCCGGAGAGTTGCTGTACTCCCTGTAGGCCGCCCGGGCTTCCCGCGGCAGGTTGCGCCGGTACAACTTTGCCAGCAGGATGGCGGCCAAGGCCTCCAGGACCGGGGCCGGGGCCCGCCTGAAGAGATCGCTGAGCCGAACCAGGAGCCGGCCCTGCCGGAGTCGAACGGTGTGGTTGATTCCCACGAAGCGGTAATACTCGACCCGGATCGGGGGGCAGGGCCGTTCACTTTCGAGCCTGTGGTAGGCCGCGGCAAAGATTCGGCCGATCTGCGCAAGCGTCACCCCCCCGCGACCGATGTTCCGCTCAGGCTGCGTGTTCATCGTCCCTCACGGCCTGGCCCGGCGCTTTGCCGGACCCTCCTCGTTTATGACTCCGCCTGCCAGCTCGATGGTCTCCTCCAACGCCTCGTCCAGGTCCGACAGAATGTCGGCAACCTCCTCCGCCAATCGACTCTCGGCTCCCGCCACTCGATCCAGCCTGGGGGAGAGCCAGCCGTCGAACTCGGTCAGGGATTTCCGCAGCTTCTTCAACGCCTTGCGGAACTTCTTGGTGTTCATGCGTAGGGGCCGTCCCGTTTCCAGGTCCCAAACGCTGAGAGGCCCATCCAGGGGGTAGCCTTCCAGGTTGGTCTCGATGTCCTCCAGGCACATGGCCACTTCTTTCATCCATCCCCTGAAGGAAAGGGAACGGCCAGGCTTGCCCGCTTCCTTCCCCTGGCGCCGGGATTGGGCTCGGGGACTGCCGTCCCCGGCCTCGGAATCCTCCCAACTGGCCATGGCGCCCTCCATGCGGCGCTTGAAAATGTCGTTCAGAACCGACATCCGCTGGTGGGGCCTCTGGGCATCTCGAACCTTTTCGATCTCTTCGTGGCTCAGATAGTCGACGGCGAGGGCATGGAGCCCGCCGGCCGCCGGCAGCAGCAAGGTCCAAGCCGCCAACGCGGGCGCCCAATCGGGCCAACGGTTCCAATGCCGCCGCAAAAGACCGGCGCGCGCGCGAAGGCATCCTGTTCTCATGGTCTCACTCCATCCGGCACGGGGAAGGACGCTCGGCAGTCTCCGCCTGCCCGGACCCGTCAGATCCGCCATTGGAACGGCCGGTGTTGTCGGGTCCGAACAGCGCCGCAATCATGCCCTGCTTGACCGCTTCGGCGCAGGCGATGGTGCGGTCGATCACCTGTTGCCGGTCAAAGGGGTAGCGGTCCCTCAGGTCGGTCAGTTGCCGCAACTGCTTTCTCAGGGAAATTTCCAGGTGCTTGAAACCGCCGGGCTTGCGCTGAGGGTCCCGCTTGGAGTCCTTCAGAACCCGATCGGCCCGGCCGACGGTGCCGGCGTACCGCTCCAGGATGCGATCGGCTTCGGAATAAAGACCCCTCCGCACCCTGCGGCTGACGATTTCCAGGTCGATAGCCGACATCCGGATCAGGATCTTCACCTTCTTGACGCTGTTACCCTGCCGTTTCAGCTTTCCTTGCTGGCCCTGGTAGCGGCGCTCCAGCTTGGCATCCTGGGCCAGGACGGGGACCGCCAGCGAGAGGATCGCCAGACAAGCCGGAAGAGACCGGACCCGGCACCGGCGGCGCCGACTCCCCTCCGAGACGAGATGGCGACCCCTAGGGGGCCCGGTCGCGCCGTCGATGGTGGCCATCGCTTTCAAATCACCGTCTCCCTACCCGCTTCTTCAGGCCCTTCAACCTCTGGCGGACCTGAAAGCTCTCCCGGTCGTGCCGTCCCTGGTCCAGCTCGAGAAACTTCTCATACGGCGGGATGGACTTACGATAGTGCCTCAACCTGTCGTAGGCAACTCCCAGGTAGAAGTAGGTCATCGCCTCCTCCGGCTGCAGTTCCCGATAGCGTTCCAGCAGGGGGATGGCCCGGCCGAAGTCTTCCTGCTTCAGGTAAATGGCGGCGAGCTTGTTGTAGCACTGGGCGCAGTCGGCGTCCAGATGCAGGGCCTGGGCCAGCCTCTTCCCGGCAGGCTCCAGCCGGTCCGCTTGCAGGTGGAGCGACCCCAACAGAAAATACCGTTCCGGATTGGCGGAGCCGAGCAGTCCCCTCTCCAGCAGGGCGACGGCCTCGTCGAACTGCTCCAGGCGAATGTGGAGCTTGACCATCCGCAGGGAGAGCTCCTCCCTCCGCGCGGGGTCGGGTTGCCGCTCCAGCGCGATTTCAAGCGAGCGGAGGCCCCGGTCGTAGTCCTTCCGATCCACCCGCATCCAACCGATGGTCTCGTGCAATCGCGGATCCGCCGAGGGATTGGCCGCCAGGCGCTCCAGATAGGGCAGGGCCTTCTCCTCCTGGTCCATCTCCAGGTATAGGGCCGCCAACTGGCGGTCGCTTGCTTCCATGTCCGTCGCATGGGGACGGGAGGCCATGACCTGCCTGGCGGCTGCGGCATAGTCCTTTTTCGCCAGATAGACGGAGACCAGCGCCTGGCGGATGACGGCTTGCTCCTCACCTTCCCGGATCAGATCCAGCGCCCGCTTGTAGCCGGCTTCCGCTTCCGGCAGGTCGTCCCGCAGGCGGTGGACCTCCCCCGCCAGGAAGAAGGGCCGCCAGCTTTCCGGGCTCAGGGCCTGGGCCCGCTCGAAATGGACAAGGGCCTGACCCGGGTTCTTGCGGTTGAACCAGATCACCCCCAGGTTCATCTCCGCCTCCCACAGGTCGGGATCGTTCTTCAGGGCTTCCTTGTAGGAGCCGATGGCCTCCTGGACCTGGCCGGCTTCGTACTGGGACAGCCCCAGGCCAAACCAGGCCACGGAATTGTGAGGATCCTCGATCAGGGCCAACTGGTAGGCCGAGACGGCTTGCAGATACTCCCCGGCCTGGCGGTGGCCCTCGGCCAGGCCGAGATAGTCCAGCTCGGCTTCTTCGGGCTCGATGGTCTCCTCTGCCGCTGTTCCGGGGGCGGGTAGATCCCGGGGCGGACCGCCGGCACCGGAGTCGGTGGCCAGAACCAGCCCGAGCAGGATGGCCCAAAAACAGACCCGTCCGGACCGAGTGGGCGGAGGGAGGAACGACGCTTCCCTGCTGTGTGCGCTCGGCACCATTCAGATCACCCGTTGGCCGTTGCCGGCCAGCACTTCCTTCAGGAACCGGCCCGTGTGACTCCCTTCGGCGGAGGCCACCCGCTCGGGAGGTCCGGCTGCCACCACGGTGCCTCCCTGCTCTCCCCCCTCCGGTCCCAGGTCGATGACCCAGTCGGCCGTCTTGATCACGTCCAGGTTGTGCTCGATGACCAGGATGGTGGCTCCGGCCCGAACCAGGCGGCGAAAGGCCCGCAGCAACTTGTGGACGTCGTCGAAATGCAGACCGGTGGTGGGTTCGTCGAACAGGTAGAGCGCGTGCTTGCCCACTTGACGGGAGAGGTGAAAGGCCAGCTTGATCCGTTGGGCTTCCCCGCCCGAGAGCGTGGTGGCGGATTGTCCCAGCCGGAGGTAGCCCAGCCCTACGTCCTCCAACACCTTCAGTTTCCTGGTTAGCCTGGGGACGGCGGAGAAGAAGCTCATGGCCTCCCGCACGGTCATCTGCAGCACTTCGTGGATATTCTTGCCTTTGTAGCGCACCTCCAGCAAGCTCGATTTGTAGCGAGTCCCCTTGCATTCCTCGCACACCAGCTCCACGTCGGCCAGGAACTGCATCTCCACGGTTACGGTGCCGTCCCCCTGGCAGTGATCGCAGCGCCCTCCCGCCAAGTTGAAGGAGAAGTCACCGGCGCTCAGGCGCCGCTCCCGAGCCTCCCGGGTGGAGGCAAACAGCTCTCGAACGGCATCGAAGGCCTTGATGTAGGTGATCGGATTGGAACGCGGAGTTCGGCCGATGGGCGACTGGTCCACCAGGCGCACGTCCGAGATCCAGTGCTCGCCCTCCATGCTCCGGTAGTTGCCGCGATCGGGCGCCTCCCCCTTGCGGGCCTTCAGAGCCGCGTAGAGGACCTGGTGGACCAATGTCGACTTCCCCGACCCGGAGACTCCGGTGATGCAGGTGACGATTCCCAGCGGAATCTCCACGTCCAGCCGTTTCAGGTTGTTCTCCTCGGCCCCGTAGAGCCTCAACCAGCGGCTGTCGGGAGAAGACCGGGACGAAGGAACGGGGATCTCCAGCTCCCTGCTCAGGTACTTGCCCGTGAGCGAACCGCGGCAATGGATCAGGTTGGGGAAGTCCCCGGAGAATACCACCCGCCCCCCCTGTTCCCCCGCTCCGGGGCCCATGTCGATGATGCGGTCGGCGGACTGGATCATGGCCGGCTCGTGCTCCACCACCAGGATGGTATTGCCCATATCCCTCAGGCTCTTGAGGATCTCGATCAGCCGCGCATTGTCTCGGGGATGCAGACCGATCGAGGGTTCGTCCAGGACGTAAAGGGCTCCCACCAGGGAGGAGCCCAGGGAGGTGGCCAACTGGATCCTCTGTGCTTCGCCCCCGGACAGGGTGGCCGCCAGCCGGTCCAGCGTCAGGTACTCCAGGCCCACCCGGTAGAGAAATCCGAGGCGCATGCGCAGCTCTTCCAGGATCCGATGGGCTACGCTGGATTCGTAGGCGGTCAGCTTCAGACTCCGGAAGAACCGGCGGGCCTCGCCGACGGTCATGGCAGTGACCTCGCCGATTTCCCTCCCGGCGATCTTGACGGCCCGGGCTTCGGCGCGCAGCCGGGTTCCGGAACAGCTCAGGCAGCGAGTGTATCCGCGGTAGCGGCTCAGGAACACGCGGATGTAGAGCTTGTACTTCTTGGTTTCCAGATAGTCGAAGAAGCGCCGGATGCCTCGAAAACTCTCGTCCCCGGCATTGATCAGGTCTTTCTGCAGGGGGAGCAGGTCGCGGTAGGGGATTTCCCAGGGAATGCCGTGTCGCTGGGCAAAGCGCTTGAACTCGGCCCGCAGCCGCCGATAGCGAGGCTTGGTCCAGGGCTCGATGGCCCCCTGCCGCAGACTCTTGTCCGGATCGGGGATCACCCGCTTCAAATCGATATCCATGGTGTTGCCGAACCCCTGGCAGCGGGGACAGGCCCCAAAGGGGTTGTTGAAGGAGAACAGGCGGGGCTCGGGTTGCTCGTATGCGATGTGGCACCGGCGGCATACGAATCCCTCGTTGAAGAAGAAGCGAGTGCCCACCTCCGCTCCATTGCCTTCGGAATCGACCGCCGCCGAGTCCGGGACTGCATCCGGCCGGCCCACCACTTCCACCAGGGCGCGGCCCGAGCCTTCCCGGTAGCAGATCTCCAGCGAGTCAGCCAGGCGCTGGCGCAGCCCGGGCCCAATGACGACCCGATCGACCAGAACCTCCAGGGGAGCGGAGAAGTCCAGGTCCAGCAGCGACTCGGGGTCGGACAGCTCGTAGATGCGTCCCTCCCGGTAGAGGCGGTTGAAGCCATGTCGGCGCAGGTCCCGCAACACGGTCGCGAGGAGTTCCGGCTCCCGCCCCCCGGGGCGCGGCCTGGAGCCCGAACGGCTCTTTTTCAGCTCCTGATAACGACGATAGTGGGCAAAGGGAAACAGGATGTAGAGACGCGTTCCCGCGGGAAGCGCCATCAGACGGGTGACCACCTGGTCCAGGACGTCCTTTTTGACCTCGGTTCCGCACTGCCAACAGAAGGTGCGGCCGATTCGGGCGTAGAGCAGGCGCAAGTAATCATAGATTTCCGTGACCGTTCCCACCGTGGAGCGGGGATTGCGCAGGCTGTTCTTCTGCTTGATGGCGATCGCCGGCGAGATGCCCGCCACCTCTTCCACGTCGGGTTTCTGGATGCGTTCCAGGAACTGGCGGGCGTAGGCGGAGAGCGACTCTACATAGCGCCGCTGCCCCTCGGCATAAATGGTATCGAAGGCCAGGCTGGACTTCCCCGATCCGCTCACTCCCGTGATCACGGTCAGACTTTCATGAGGGATCTGGCAGTCGACATTTCTGAGATTGTGTACCTTGGCGCCTCGAACTTGAAGAACTTCCCGGTCCATGGAGCGGAGGGGTTGAATGGGTGAACGCTTTCAGGGTCCTACGGCAGACGCCGCCGGGCAAGGCCGAACAGATCAGTATAGAGAAGGCCCGGAAAGGTTGTCAAAACGGCGGGGAGGCGGGGAATCGGGGAGTCTTTTTCAAATGATTGTCTCCGGTCGTCTGCTCCCCAATTTCGTCCAACATCGTTCAAGCGTGGTGTGGAGGATGCCCACCCGGGAACGCGGGCGTCCCGCCCGCACATTAGCCCGGCACAGCCTTGGCCGACTGCGCCGCTGGGATGGAACGGTAGCGGGGCCTTGCCTTTCATTCGGACTGGCCAATGCCGTTCACGCCGGCTGGCTGGCTGCCTGCCGGCAACGTCGCGCTGACGCTCCATCTCCTCCAGCCAGGAATAAGGTTGCGGGCGGGACGCCCGCGTTCCCGGGTGGGGCAGACGCCTTCTCCCGGGGGGAAATCCATGGCCAGCCAGGTGCAGATCCGGTCAGAGGGAGGAAGACTTGCCGTTGTCCAGTTCGTGCTTGGCCTGGGCCAGCAGATCTTCCAGGCCATCCAGGGACCCCTGGTGAATCGCCCGGTAAACCGCTTCCAGGTTCTCGCGAGCGATCTCGCCGAAGCGGCCGTTGAGAACCACGGCCTTGGCCAGGGGCTCGATGGCTTCCATAACCTGATTCCTGGCGCAGAAGACGATGCCGAGCTGGAACTGGGCGAAGTCGGAGCGGGGAGCCAGCTCGACCGCCCGTGAGGAGTAGAGGTGAGCCTTCTGAAGGTTGAGTCCGGCATCCGGATTGGAGGGGTCACGGCGTTCCGCTTCGTACTGAGACAGGTAGGAACTCCCCATGTAGGCGTAGTTGTGGGACATGAGCCCGTCAATCCGGGACTGCCAGCGCTGCGCGTCCATTTGGCCGGGGCGGTCGAGGCTGCGCAGGCTTCGAACCGCCCTGGAGGCCCGGCGGATCGCCTTGGCAGGCTCATCCAGTGCGTGATAGGCGATCGCCAGAATTGTCAGGATCTGAGGGTCGGTGGGAGATTCCAACAAGCTGGCCTCACCGTGCTCGATGGCCTTTTTAAAATGGTTGAGCTGCCAGTATATCCAGGTGGCCTGCCGGCGCAGCTCCCGACCCCGTTCGGACTCGGGATGACGGGCCAGGAAGGCTTCGATCAGGCCCACCCGCCGCACCTGATCTTCCGTAGTGGCGATGGCCAGCAGTTCGACCTCTTCCTGCACATCCTCTTCACCCGGTTCAGGCAAATCCACAACTGCGCTGGCAGCCGGCGAGCCGTTCCCTTCCAGGCCGGCAGCAATCGCCTCGCTTTCTCCCGGGAGGACATCGATGCTCTCCGACCGGGTCATTACGGTGCGGGACCCCGAAACATTCCGGGTTTCCACTTTCAGGGAATAATTACCCGGCTCCAGGTCTCCGGTAGGCAACTGGAAGGCCACACCGACTTCCCCCCCGGTGGCGGCTTCCACTCCCTTGTTGAGGAGCACCGGCGGATATTCCCTGGAGCCGCCACCTGCCCTGTCCAGGGATACCCTGGCCATCAAGGGGCTTTGACCGTCTTCCGCCGCAAGGTTGTAAATCCTGTAGAAGACAATCAGCGGTTCGCCCCGGGTGAACCTGGGGGAGGCCGGCGCCCGGACTTGAAGGCCCTGATGGATAAAGGGATCGAACTCGTCGCTCAACTTGGCCTGCACCGCAAACACCGAGGGCGGAAAGCTCTTCAGTTCCCTGGCCGCAACCAGGCTGCTGGTGGCCAGTCGATCCTCCGGCAACACCGGTATGAACAGGTCTTCCTCGGCGGTACCTACTCTCCCGCCAATATCGGCCACAGCCAGCTTCATGCGGTAACGCCCAGGGGGCAATTTCATACGACCGCCGAAGGCCACCTTCCCGCTAGCACCATCAGCCTCGACCGAGCTGCCGAACAGGGAGGCGATTTCTCCGTCCTCTCTCATCGCAACTCCCAAGACTTGCAGCGGCTCCAGGGATGAAGCGGCGAGGTCGCCGTCCTCAGGCAGCCGCGCCTCGGCCGAAAAGCGAACCAGAGCCTGATCGGGATCCGGGTGGAAGGTGTAGGTGGTGAAGCTCAACGGGATCGCGGAGGAACTAGGCGGAGCTGCCAGCGCAGCCGGCAGGCGGTCCTTGGGGCCAGAGGGCTTCCCGGCAGGGAGGCGCTTGGCCAGGACGACCCTTTCCTGGACGGAGCCGATGACGGCATCCACGCTTTCACGCACCACTGCCTTGAGTTCGTGCACCCCGGGCGGCGCTTCCAGGGTGACTTTGGAAGTCGCTCCCAGGACCGCCAGCTCCTGCCGGCCGGACCGTGTCATTCTCAAGTCCAACTGCTTCTCCCGCCCTCCCAGGAATTGGCCCTTCTCCCCGTAGGCCGCGGTGATCAGATGCAGCAGATTGGTCTGGCGGTCCTTCTCGTCCAGGAAGGGCAGGCGACCGAAGTCGATGCGGGTAAACACGTCGACCCGGTAGCGGTCCTCGCCGACGGGAAAGGCGTTGTAGGAGAGACGGATGGGAATCTCGTTCAGATTTCCGGGAGCCCGCAGGGCGTCCAGAACTTCCCTCTTCTTGAGGGCGATATAGGTGGGATCCTCTCTGGGAGCATAGTAGCCCTTGCGGTGGGTCACCTCGAGGCCGGGACGCGAAACCTTGACGTTGATCCGGTGGTAGCGTCCGTCCGATGCGGTGGCCGGAGAGGCATAGGTGAGCACGTAATAGAAGGACTGGCTGTCGGCGATCCGCTTCAGCCCGCCGAAGAGATCGTTGTCGTTGTGGAAATGGACGCCGCCCGTCTCCAGGGCCAACTGGGCCAGGGGCTCGGACTGCACGCGCATATTCTCCACCCGCATGGACATCTGGGACAGGGTGGCCTCGGTCGCCAGGGCAGCCACCTCCGAGGCGCGGTAGGAAGTGGTATAGAGCCCCCGCATATCGACCGTGCTCAGAATGGTCCCCGAACGCAGCGCGGCGTGAACCACCCCCTGCATCTCGTAGCGGAGGTGCTGGGCCAGAAAACCGTCCGAGACCAGCAGCAGGCTCTTTCGGCCCTCGAAGTGCCTGAGCGTGCCAAGATGCTGTTGAAGCGTGTGCAGCAGGTTGCGGCTCCAATACTCGTTCTCCCGGTGGATGCGGGAGGCCTGGGCGCGCACCACCACCTCGGCGTTGCGCCGCTGTTCCGAGTTGCCCTGGGTCAGGTTGAAACTCAGCAGGGTGGTGTTCCTGAATGCCCGGGGATTCTGGTCGCTGCCGCCCTGGCTGGAGCCCAGGATTCCCCCTGAAACCATCTGATTGCAGAAGATCTTCTCCGAAATGGCCGTCTCCAGCGCCAGGGCATCGGTGTTGTTGTGGATTCTCTGGGCCTGCAGGTCGCTGATGGCCGGACAGTCGGATCTCACCAGTTGCCTGCGGTTCAGCTTCCTGGGCAGGAGCCGGACCGCCTGGAGGAGTTTCTCACGGTCGGCGGTGAAGGTCTGGTGAAACTTGCCGGAAGCCGCCACCAGGGCGACCCTGTCGCCGGGCTGCACCCGTTCCTGCACAAACTTCTCGATGGCGTCCACGGTGAGCTTCAAGGCTCCGTGGGAGGGCGAGGTGACGTCGTCGATCAGCAGGCTGATGAAGTGAGGTCGGCTGAGGGCGGGACCGGCAGCCGGAGCCCGCTTGGCTTCCCCGCCGGTTGCCTCGCCCGGCGCTTTCTTCGGCTCCATCTCGTGCCGGTGCGACCGGACGACTTCGTAGGACTCCCGGGTGAAGCTCTGGATGGGAAGCGGCTTGCCGTCCTCGAAGACGGTGAAGTCCTCGACGGTGAGGTCGGTGACCGGCCTGCCGCGGTCGGTGACAATGGCCCTGACCACCACCACGTCGACCGGCACGCGAAAGGTGAATTCCGCTTCCGGATCGGCCTGGGTCGGCTCCGCTTGTTGAGGCCCTGCCTGGCCTGACAGGCCCAGGGCCAGCAGAAGCAGGCCCACCAGCTTCAAGCTCCGCCCGAATGAATGGGAAGGGTTAGCGACCATGTCAGCACCCTTGAGTTGGAATTCGGTCCGGCGCCTCCGGATCGAGTGTGGACACCTCCAACAACACGCCGGTGCGATGCGCAATTCCGATGACAGCCCCGCTACCCTGGCATCCGAGACCGGGAAACGTCCGGCGGCGCAACGGCAAAGCTCCGGAAGCTACTGAACCTTGAACTTGGCCACCGGCGACACGGTTCGGTTGGCGAGGTTGTCGGTGATGTTCAGAACCAGGCTGTAGTCGCCGGGTTGAAGGTTGTTCAGAGGAAACAGCTTGGCCAGCGTCACCTGCCGCAGGGCGCCTTCCGTTGTGCTCTTGCCCTCCCGGAAGCGGCGGATCTCCTTGTCGCCCTTCTTCAGGATGTACTCGATGGTCGCCGAGGGCTTCTGGGTCTCTTCGTCCAGGGACAGGTTGTACACCTGGAAGTAAATGCGCATGGGCACGGCCCGATGAAAGGTCTCGGCCACGTTGGGGAAGACCTTGGAGCCTCCCAGCACAAAGGGCCCGGCGGCCGCCTGGTAAGCCGGCAGGGGCTCGATTCTGTCCGCCAGGATGATGCTGCTGGTGGCCAACTGGTCTTCGGGAAACTTGGGAACCCGAATGCTGCGGTAGACGGTGCCGACGTCGCCGCTGTTGATGTCCTTCAATACCAATTCGACCTTGTAGACTCCGGAGGACAGGGGCACGCTGGTCTGATAGAGAGAGGTCCGTTCCAGGGCTTCCTTGTAGGTGGACTCCGCGGTCATCTGGCGGATGGGCTCCTCGAAAAGGTGCACCCTGCGCCCGGTGATGGTGGTGATGCGCCCGAAGACGTTGACCGAGGCCTCGTGAACCCCCTCTCGCGCCTTGAAGGTCATGTCGCTGTTCTTCATGGCCACCGTGATGGCCGTCAGCACGGTATCGTCGGTGATCTTGAGGTAGTCCGTCTTGAACTCGAAGGGAAAGAGGTTGTAGGACAGCTTGGTGTCCACCACCGTTTCCAGGTCCTTGAACCGGATCTTGGGGGCCTGGCCCAGGGCGACCGTCTCCATCAACTTCTCGTTCTGGAACGCGTGGAAATCTTCGACATCCAGCCCTCCGGGCAAACGGTTCCTGCTGATCGGCTCCACCCCGCCCAGGATCAGCCTCTGGTCGATGTCGTAGCCGGGCGCATTGGCCAGGGCGTCCTTTTCGAAAGGATCCCTGGCGATGCGGTATTCCCCGCTCAAGCCGCGGTCCACAAACTCGATGATGACCTCGGCGCCGAGGTGCGGACCCTCAATGTGGCGGTAGCGCCACTTGATGTGTGGGTATTTGACCGACCACCCGCCCCCTTCATTGAAGTCCCGCAGGGTCATGTCGCCGCCGTGAAAGGTCTCGATGGAATCGGGCGGTCCCCAGGTGATATAGATCCGGCCGCGGTCGGTCTTCCACCCGGGCTTGCCCGAGGGAAACCGCTCGTTGGCGTAGGCGATCCGCCGGTAGTGCTCGTCGCGGGTCTCATTGACCATGGTGTCGGGGGTGGGATCCCTGCGCAGCCAGAACTGCTCCACAAACTGGTAGCGCTCATCGTCCGTTTGCAACTGGTCGAAGGCGGCTTTTTCCTGGGGAGTAATGATGTACAGGACATCCTGCTCCAGCCACTTCTTGAGATATCGGTCGGAGGTCTCGTTTCGCAGAGATTTTTCCCGCCGCTTGTCCCCCTTCTTCCTTGCCAGCAGCGTCAGGGAACAGCCAAGGATCAATACGGACACAAGGAGCAGAGATGGGAAGCGATCAAGATATCTTTTTTGCATAAGGCACCTGCCGGAATGGCAAACGGGACAAGACTACCAATCTAACGTTTGATTGATCTTTCGAATTATAGTCCCGAATGGTCGTTTGTGAAATGAATTTCAGCGGCGTCCCCCTTGCAGGGGCCCCAGCGTTCTCTGCCGCTTTTCGCGTTGGACCCTGCGAAAGGCCTCCATCTGCCGGCGGGCCAGCTCCGCTTGTCCGGTTTGTTCGTACAACTGAGCCAGCAGGTAGTGGCCGTCGGGAAAGTCGGGATCCAACTCCAGAGCCCGGCGGGAGGCAGCCAGGGCCTTCTCCAGTTGGCCCAGATCGCGGTAGGCCTTGGAGAGCGAATGGTTCAGCGCCACGCGGTCGGCCGGCGACACATCCTCCTCCTTCAACCGGGCCAGGTGCTCGACCGCCCGGGCCGTATCGCCGGCTTTCAGCATCGCCTCTCCCAGCTCCAGCCGGGCGGAATGGTGATCGGGATAGTTCCGGAGTTCCGCCTGCAGCGCCTGCACCGCCGAATCGACGGCGCCGGCGTTCATGTAAACCACCGCCCGGGAGGAATGGATCCAGGGATAGCGGGGATTCTTGCGGGCGATAGCCTCGAACTGCTCCAGCGCCAGGTCGTGCCGGTTGAGGTCGTAGTAGGCTCGTCCCAGCCTCAGGCGGGCCTTCAGCAGGTCGGGGTCCAGTGCTACCGCGCGCTCCAGGGCCTTGAGCCCCTCGGGATCCACGTTCCGCATCCTGGGCTGGCCCACGCCGGAGCGAGTCTCCTTGAGGATGGCCGCCTCCATGGTCCGGGCCAGCAGGAGTTCCCCCAGGGAATGCTGAAATTCGGCCCGATCGGGCTCGGAGGCCACGGCTTTCCGCAAATGCTCCTCCGCTTCCGAGAATTGCTTCAGTTCCAGCAGGACGGCGCCGTACAGGTGGAGATGATCCGCATTGGCTCCATCTTCTTCCACGGCCTTCTGGGCGGCCAGCATGGCCAGCAGGAATTCTCCCTTGTCGAACCGTTCCCGCGCTTCCCGGTAGTGGGCCGACTGGGTCCAGCCCGCCGTCACCAGGCCTGAAATCCCGGCAAGCGTCCAAAGACAGGCGCCCGCCCAGCGGGATTTCACCCGACGCCGATTGGCGATGGCGTTGCTTGCGGGTTTCCGGTGCTCGATCATCGTGCTCGACCCTGCATTCGTGGGGGCAGCCCCTTGGAACGACCCTGCCCACGCCGATTT
This sequence comes from Acidobacteriota bacterium, assembly GCA_022826755.1. Classification (GTDB taxonomy): domain Bacteria; phylum Acidobacteriota; class Terriglobia; order Versatilivoradales; family Versatilivoraceae; genus Versatilivorator. The sequence continues at coordinate 47,556 of JAJDUG010000060.1, read as the reverse complement.
CCACTAAGATTACTCTAGCGGGTGAGATGGCTGGAAGCAACGGGGATTTGGTTGACAAACGGTGCGCCCCTGTCCATGATGGCGGTGGGTCGCGAAGATGCCTGCTTCTGGCCGGAACGAAATGGAAATGCTCCACAACCCTTTTAAAATCAACCCTTCCGGGCAACGACAGGCTGCTGGGTGGCAACGCCTGACCCTCTCCGGAAAACTCTGGGCGCGGCTGCTGCCGGTGCTGCTGGCCGCGGGGCTGCTGCCGGCCGCGCTGATGTCAACCTCTTCCCAGTCCGATTCCGATTCAGTCGAAAACGGCGCCGGGCAGTGCGCCGCCTGTCACCAGGAGATCGCCTCCAGGCAACTGGCCAGCGACCACGCCCATACCATGTTGAAAGTGGAAGACATCCCGGAGTTGATGCGGGCGCTTCCCGTCGAGCACGTGGACCAGGACAGCGGCGTCAGGTATCGGATCGAACGCCGCGCCCCACAGCGGCCGGGGGTGGACCTGGTGGCCCGAATGGGAACGCGGGAGGAAACCATGCGCCTGCTTTGGGGGGTGGGAGCCGGTAGAAAGGGGATTACCTTTATCGGCCAGAGCGAACAGGGTGCATTCGGGCAGAGCCGCGTGAGCTGGTATCAGAAGATCGGGAAGCTGGATGTCACCACCGGGCTGGAAAAGCGGCCGGTGGATGCCTACGACGCCCTGGCAGGCTGGTTGAACCCGCACGAGAGCGCCCATTGCCTGAGCTGCCACATGACCCGCAACGAGAGCACTCCTCCCGATTCAATCCCGGAGGCGGATGCCGGCGTACACTGCGAGCGCTGCCACGGGTCGGGTGAGCAACACATCCGGGCCATGGCCGAGGAAACGGACGACCCCTCCCGCGGCATCGACAATCCGGGCCGCCTGGGCGCCCTGGAGCAGGTCTATTTCTGCGGCGCCTGCCACGGGATCCCCCCGGGAGGAGCCGACCTGAGAGCCCTGGGCCATGCCATGGCCATGGATCACAGCGTCCGCTTCCCCGCCGAGCGGCTGGTGCTCAGCCGCTGCTACAACGAGAGCGGCGGCCGCCTCAAGTGCACCACCTGCCACGACCCTCACGAGAATCTGGCCGCCTCCTTCGATCGCAACTGCCTGAGCTGCCACGGTCGCCAGGCCGATTTCGCCGTCCCCTGCCCCCAATCGAACACCGACTGCGTGCGCTGTCACATGCCCCAGGAGACCGGATTCATGACCCATTCGGCCTTTGCCGACCACTGGATTCGGGTCGTGCCGGCTTCCGACTGATTGCAGACACATTCAGGATCAATCCGCCTTGGGGGGACGGTAGGTGGCAGACTGCCGGCTTCTCAACCGTTCGGCGGTCGCCAGCTCCCGCCGAGCCAGCTCGGGTTGACCGTTGCGGCGATGGAGCTGGGCCAGCAGGTAGCGGGGCGCGGGCGCATCGGGGGCCAGCTCGACGCACTTGAGGGCCGAGTCCAGGGCTTTCCCGGGCTGGTCGAGGGCCCGGTAGGCTTTGGCCAGGGCGTAGTGAAGATCGGGAGTTTCCGGGCTCTCCCGCTCGGCCGCAAGCAGGTGCCGGAGGGCCACCCTGGGCTGAGCCAACTGCAGCAGCAGGTCGCCCAGGTCCAGGCGGGCCATGGCGTTGTCGGGATAGTGCTCGACTTCGGCCTGCAGCGCCTGAATCGCCTGGATCACCCGTCCCATCTTCAGGTAGAGCACCGCCAAGTAGGATTGGATCTCGGGATAGCGGGGATCGGCCTCGGCCACCGCCTGGAACTGCTCCAGCGTCTCGAGGAATCGATTCTGATCGGTGTAGGCGCGCCCCAGGCGGACCCGTGCCGCCAGGTGTCCCCCGTCCAGCTCGACGGCTCGCTCCAGCAGCGCCAAGCCCTCGGCATCGACGGCCTCGCTGCGGGACATCCTCACCCCCGCGCTCATGCCTCGCCGGATGACGGCTTGCTGCGACTGTTCCAGCAAGACCCGACCCAACTGGTAAAGGTATTCCGCCTTTCGGCCGTCCAGGGCCACGGCCTTCCGCAGATGGGCTTCGGCATCCGAATACTGCTTGAGCTCGGCCAGGACGGCGCCATAAAGGTAACGGTGTCCGGCGTTCTCCCCGTCCTCCTGCACGGCCCTCTCCGCGGCCAGCATGGCCAGGAGGTATTCCTTGGCTTCATACCTCTGCCGGGCCTCCAGGTAATGGGGTGACTCGGCGGCGGCCGCGGCGGTTTCAAGAACGCAGGATGCCAATAGGCACAGCAAGACGCGGCTCACGAATCGTAAACCTGTGCAGTTTCGCGTCGGATGGATAATTAACATCGATGGGCAGGATGGAAACCCTGTTCCCGGTTTATGGTCTGGAGGATGTCCCCCCCGGGAGCGCGGGCGTCCCGCCCGCACAAAGTCCGGCACAGCCTTGGCCCTCTCCGCCACTCGAGATGACCCGGAACCGCGCCCCGGGTCTCCTTCGGTTTGGCCGTTGAGGTTGCCGCCGACAGGGTGGCCGGTAGCGGTATCGCAGGGAAACCGAGCGACACGCAACGGGATAGCATGCGGGCGGGACGCCCGCGCTCCCGGGTGGGGCCTATTCGAGCTCGCCGCCTTCCTTGAGCCGGTAGGTCCGGTTGACCGCCAGGTTCTCGAAGCTCCGGGTGGTTCCATCGGTCCAACGGACGGTCAGTTTCTTGACGGTCTCGAGCTGGCCCAGGCCGAAGTGGACCCGGAAGTCGTGGGTGGACTCATAGCTGGAACCACCCCGAACCTCCCGCATCTGCCTCCCCTCCGCGGTCTCGAGGGTGACCCGGGCCCCGATGGCGCTGCGGTTGGTTCGGGTCCCCTCCAGGGAAAGCAGGAGCCAATTGCCCGACTCGCTCCCCTTCTGATTCCTCAACAGCCAGGGGACCCCGTCCAGGTTGTTGACGGCCACGTCCATATCGCCGTCGTTGTCGTAGTCGGCAAAGGCCACCCCCCGGCTGGACCGGGACTTGAGCTTGTCGAGCCCGGCCGACACCTCCTGGAATTTCCCGTCGCCCAGGTTGCGAAAGACCTGGCTGCGCTGATGGAAGCTGGTGCCGATCTTGTATCCGTCCACCTGGGGAAACACGTGGCCGTTGGCGGCGAAGATGTCTTCCCAGCCGTCATGGTCCAGGTCCACGAACCCGGTGCCCCAACCCACCATGGGCCAACTGCTGAACGTGAGTCCGGCCCCCCGGGTCATGTCTCTAAACCTGCCCCGGCCCAGATTGCGGAAAAGCGTATTGTAGTCGTCCGAAAAATGGGTGATGTAGATGTCCAGCAGGCCGTCGCGGTCATAGTCTCCGAAATCCACTCCCATGCTGCCCTGGGCCGTGCCGTCATCGCTAAAAGCGGCTCCGGCAAAGAGCCCGGTCTCCTCGAAGGTGCCGTCTCCCTGGTTGCGAAAGAGAAAATTGGCCATTTGATCGTTGGCCACGTAGAGATCGAGGTCTTCGTCGTTGTCGTAGTCGGTCCAGATGGCCCCCAGTCCATAGGACGGAGTCACATCCGAGACGCCGGCCTTCTCGCTCACGTCAAGAAAGGTGCCATCTCCGTTGTTGCGGTAGAGGATATCGGAATCGCCGACCATCCCCAGGGGTCCGCACTGCACCGTAATCCCCCGGTAGTGGCACTCCATGGGATCGGGATTCTTGAAGTCGAACCGGACCGTGTTGGTGACGTAGAGATCCAACCAGCCGTCGGCGTCGTAGTCCCCGAAGGATGCGCTCACCGCCCACCGTCCGTCCCCCACCCCGGCCGTGCCGGTTACCTCCTTGAAAGTGCCGTCGCCGTTGTTCCGGTAGAGGGTGTTGGGGCCGTAGTTGCAGACGAACAGGTCCACCCAGCCGTCGTTGTCGTAGTCTCCGGCGGCCACTCCCATCCCCCAGTGCCGATTCCCCACTCCGGCCTTTTCGGTCACGTTGGCAAAGGTGCCGTCGCCATTGTTCCGGTAGAGCGCATTGGAAACCGTGCGCTTTCCTTGAACCAGCTCCTCCCAGTGCCCCCCGTTGACCAGGTAGAGGTCCATCCAACCGTCCCGGTCGAAGTCGATCCAGGCCACGCCTCCGCTCATGCTCTCCAGAATGTACTGCTTCTCGGGGCTGCCGCTGAAGTGCTGGAAATCCAGGCCCGCGTCGGCAGCCACGTCCTCAAAGACCAGCGAGGGCGAGGCAGGCAACGACTTGTCCGAGCGGGACAAATCATTGGCGGATGTCCCGGCCAATGCGGCCAGGCAGGCAATCAGGCTCAGTGCTATGGGCTTGGTCATCTCTTGGATTGGAGCAAACTGCCTGCAGGAGTCGCCGGAAGAGGTCACTACGCGGAAAGCGACGTTATCATCGCCTACTCTGGGTTGATTTTAGCACGGATCGCGACCGATCCCGGGGCGGCAGTCTTTTGATCCTACATGAGACTGGAATTGAAGAAGCAGGATCACTAAGATAGGGCCAGTGATGGATGGGTCGCGCCATCCTCCCGTTGCACTGCCGATCTTGGGCTCAAACTTCCGCCGGCGGAGAGGCCAAGCCATGAAAGGGATCATCCTGACTTCGGCGGCCGGGTTCCTGCTTCTTGCCGGACCCTCCCGGGCTCCGGGCAAGGATCCCGCCGCTCACGTCTCCCACCTTCAAGCCGGCACCGTCCGGTATGTCAAGGGAAAACAGCTACTGCTTGCCGGCGGGCAAGGGGCGCCCGCTGAAATTGCAATCGGCCACCGATTGCAGCCCGGGGACATTGTCCGGACCCGCCGCGGCGACCGTATCGAAATCATGCTGCATCCCGGCGGTTTCCTGCGCCTGGCTGACCAGGCCCGACTGGATGTCCTCGACACGGCATACCGAAAGATGCACTTCCGTGTTTGGGAAGGAACGGTCGTGGTCGATTCCAGGCGCTTCAAGAGCCGGCGCCACGCCTTCAAGCTATCGACCCCTGCCGGAGATCTGGAGCTTCTCAAGAACGGATTTTATCGAATTCAAGTCAAGGAACCGTCTTCATTGAAGGTTGCCGTTCACGCCGGCAAGTTGAACTGGCTGAAGCCTGACGGGCAATCGCTCAGCCTGACTGACGGCAAGCGCTACGTCCTCGGCGACGCCGTCGAACGCAGTCCGGCGGTGGCCGAGCTGGGCAAACACAGTCGAGATCACTTGGACCCGTGGGGGCAAGTGCGCTCCGCCTTTTTGTTGAACAGCTTCTGGGGAAGACCGCCACAATATTCGTTGGCGGGCAGCAACCGCTGGCTGCTGACCGCCGGTCACAAGTTGAACGCCGGAGGGGAGCTGAGAACCCTGGAGAACGGTCGCGCGGAACTGCTATTGAATCCGGGCAGCTACTTGCGGCTCGCCGAAAGCAGCCTGGTCCGATTCACCAAGACGGGTTACGCCACGATGAAGTTCGAGATTCTAGAGGGTGAAATCATCCTGGAATCCGCCGCCTTCAATCCCACCATCCACTCTCTGTCCATATCGACTCCCGCCGGCGATTTTCAAGTGGCCGCCAAAGGGCTGTATCGCCTCGGCCTGGAGCCGCGCTTGCGGGTCTCGGTCTACAAGGGGGCCCTGGAATGGATGGGGAATAACCGGAAGAGGCGACGGCTTGAAGCCGGCAGAAGCTACCAGGTCGAAGCCGCAACCTCCAGGCTTCACTCGGGAAAGCTGAGGAAGAAGGACGACCTCAACCAATGGAGCAAAAAACGGGCCCAACAGTTGGCCCAGTCCAATTCACGCCTCTCGGCCAGAGTGCGCCGGTCGGCCTACCCCAGCTTCGGCTACCAGAACCGGGGAGGATGGGTACTCGGCAACAAGTCCCAATGGTTTACCTTCGTACCGTTCGATTCCAAGCCCAAATCCCCCTATGGATTTCGCTACGGCAACGCCTTGTGGATCAAGTCCAGGGACCTCGGGAAAAATCGCAACGGTCGACGGCAGGAGTCAGTGGGACAAGACCACCATGATCGCGGGTTGCAGGACAATGCTGCGAATCGCGCGCAAATGGGCATTGGGAGGTGGAACAACTGATGCCCATCACCATGCCTCTGCCGGGGCGCCGCCCTCCAGCCGGGGAATCGGCAGCCATAAACAGGAACATCGGTTCCTGTCTCTTCTCGGTTGCGGTCTTGACTGTCTTCCTTTCGGCGGGAACGCCCCGAGCACTAGCCGCCGACGATTCGGGCTACGTGGGGTCGAGCCAATGCGTGCAGTGCCACCGGGAGATCGCCGAGGTCCAGTTGGAGAGCGGCCATCCGTTGACGCTGAGACGAGTGCGCTCCCTTTCCCGGTTGATGGAATCGGTGCCCCTGGAGTTTTCCGACCCGCGCAACCAGGTGGCCTATCGAATCGAGCGGTCCTCCGACTCCGAGTTCACTCTCGACCTGGTGGCTGACAGGAACGGAGAAGCCGACCGCATGCACCTGCTATGGGGCATGGGGGCCGGGAGGAAAGGGATCACCTTCATCGGCATGACCGATGCCGGCGCTTACGGCCAGAGCCGGGTGAGCTGGTACCAGTCCACCGGGGGGCTGGACATCACCACCGGATTGGAAGACCCGGTCGACAACGCCTACGATGCCCTGGCCGACTGGATGAGTCCGCCTCAACGAGAACACTGCTTTGCCTGCCACACCACCCGGGACGCCGACCTGCCGCCTGAGCGAATGGACCCCGCCTCGGCCGGAGTCCACTGCGAACGCTGTCACGGACCGGGGCAGGAACATATCCAGGCCATGACCCAAGGCGAGGCCGATGCCGCCTCAACCATCGGAAACCCCGGAAGGATGCCGGCCATCGAGCAACTCTATTTCTGCGGCGCCTGCCACGGAGCGCCGCCGGGAGGCAACGACCTGCAGGCGCTTGCCAGGTACATGGTCGACAAGGAGGTGTCCCGTTTTCCGGCCCAGCGCCTGGTGTTGAGCCGGTGCTACAGCGAAAGCCGGGACCAGTTGAAGTGCACGACCTGTCACGACCCGCACGAGAGCCTGGTGCAAACGGCCGCCTCCTACGATTCCAAGTGCCTGTCCTGCCACGGAGGCGACCACGCCATGGCCGCGGGATGCAAGGTGGCCGCCAGCCGGTGCAGCTCCTGTCACATGCCCTTTGAAGGGGGCTTCATGACCCACTCCGAGTTCGCCGACCACTGGATTCGTATCGTCGCCGAATAGAAACCCTGAACGCCGGGGGATTGCCGGTCAGGAACGCCAAATGCTTACGCCGCCCAAAGCCGGAAATAGAAGATGGATCCCGCCGGTAGAGCGGGCGAGATGCCTGCCCTGGAGGGAGCTGTGCCGGCTGTTGGCCCTCCCGGCGCTTGCCCTTTTCCTCCACGGGGCAGTCCTGCTCCAGGCTCAATCGGCGGACTACCTGGAGGCCAAAGAGCGCTATGAGCGCAAGGAGTATCTGCTGGCCATGCTGGCGGCTCAGAAAGCCGTGCAGCAGGACGGCGAGAACGCTGCCTACAGGCACTTGTACGGCATGACGCTGCTGCAGCTCAATCAGTACAGCGACGCCGAACCCGAACTGCGCAAGGCCCTGGCTCTGGACCCCTCCAAAGCCGACTTCCACTACGGCGTGGCGGCTCTCATTCTCCAGCAGCGAAGCGAGACCGAGGACCCGACCGATCCCATGGGGATGGGCGCCCGCAATACCACCAGCGAGCCGGTACAAGAGGGCATCCGGCTCCTGGAAAAGGCCCTGGAACTGGACCCCGATCACCTCAAGGCCAGGATGCACCTGGGGCGGACCTACCATCAGCAGAACATGAGGAGCAAGGCGCTCCGGCAGTTCGAGGCAGTGGTGGCCAGGGACCCCCGCTACGCCTGGGCCCACTACCACCTGGCCGCCGTTTACCTGGATGCCGGGAAGTTTCGGGAGGCCCTGCAAGCCCTACAGCAGGAGGTGGAAGATCACCCTGACGCCGGCCAGGCCCGCCTGGAACTGGCGGACCTGCTGCTGCAGCTCGGAAAACCCAAGCCGGCTCTCTCCCACCTGACTGCCGTTTCCCCGGAGAGCCAAACGGTCTCGCTCCCCGATCTCCACTTCGGTCTGGCCAAGGTCTATCGCAGGCTGGGACAGTTGGACAAGGCCATTGCGGCCGCCCGGCAGTCCATCCGGCTCCTGCCCGACAATCCGGTAGCTCACCGGCTGCTGGCCAGACTCTACAGGGATAGCGGACAGTCCGAACAGGCCCGGCAGGCGCTGGAAAGCTACCGGGAGTTGAAGGAGCGGATCGAGCGCTTTGCCCGTTGATCCTTGGCGGATGAGAGCACCCGAAGGGGCAGACAGACCCTTCGGTCGGCTGTTTCTTTTCGCACCAAACGAATTTGGAAGGAGGAGGTGAACAGGATGATCGATCCACGATCCAAGGCTGGACGGAGGTGGACAATGAGCCTGAGTCTGGGAGCAGGCATCTGTTTGGCCCTGGCGGGAATCCTGTCCTGCTCCGGACCGGTTCCGGACCCGCGGGCCAACTGGTCGGAGGCCAAGAAGGCCCGGGTGGAAGCGGCCGCCAGACAGCGCCGCATCATCTTCAACGACGACAGCTACGAGCTGTCCCGCGACGATGCCGGCACCCCGGAGGGGTTTCTCAAGCGCCGGCTGCAACCCCTGGCCGGGACCCAGGTCGACACCATTTCCTGGTCCATCCTGGGGGGGTGGGCCGACGCGCCGGTATACGACAGCAAGATCCAGCCCATCTACGGCGACGCCCACGGCGGGCCGCCCGCCTATTGGTCCAAGGTCACCGCCAACGTGAAGCAGTTGATCCGGTCCGGCCGCGGCCCCCTTCAGATCGTCATCGACTTTGCTCGATCTCATGGCATGGAGATCCTGGCCTCGGTCCGCATGAACGACGTTCACGACAGCTTCATCGAGGGCGGCCTGACCACCTGGAAGAAGGAACATCCGGAGTTCCTGGTGGATCCCCTGGGCAGGCTCACCTCTCTCGATCTCTATGTCACCTCCCAGGACTTCTCCCACCCGGAGGTCAGGCAGCGCAAGTTCGAGATCATCGAGGAAGTCGCCCGCCGCTATGACGTTGACGGATTCGAGCTGGACTTCATTCGCCACCCGGTGTTCTTCAGCCCCACCATGCAGGGAAAGCCGGTGAGCACCGACCAGGTCGAAATCATGACGGCCTTCATGCGCCGCATCCGGAAGCTCACCGACAGCCAGGCCGAGCGGCGGGGCCGTCCGCTGCTGCTGGCCACTCGAGTTCCGGACAGCTTCCAACTGGCCCTGAACATCGGGCTGGACCTGAAAGGCTGGCTGGAAGAGGACCTGGTGGACATTCTGATTGCCGGAGGCGGCTATGCCCCCTTCAGCCTGCCCCTGGCCGAGTTCACGGCCGCGGCCAACCCCCACGGCGTGCTGGTCTATCCCTGCATCAACCAGAGCGCCGCCAACAACGTGTCCGCGGGAAGCTTTCTGGAGGGGGTGCGGGGCATGGCCAGCAACTGGTTCCGGACCGGCGCCGACGGCATCTACCTGTGGAACCTGGGGACGCCCTTCGAGTACAAGACCGGTCAGGATCTGGACGAGACGCGCCGGCGGTCCTATGCCTGCCTGAGCGATATCGGCGAGCGCGGCACCCTGGCGGGCAAGAACAAGCTCTTTTGCGTGGATAACCATACCGGAGGAGTGATCGACTACTACGCCCATATCTCCAGCCCTCGACCGCTGCCTGTAAGCCGGGAGGGAGTCATAAAATACGGAGTGGTGGGAAGGGTTCCGCTGGTGGTCGGGGACGACCTGGCCTCGGCCAAGGAAAAGGGATCGCTCGACGCCATGAGGCTGGTGCTGGACGTGAGGGGCGCCGCCCGGCCGGAGGCGGTGGTCTGCCGGGTGAACGGCAAGGACCTGGCCGGCGGACAATCCACGGTTATCGACGCCGGCAAGGGCGAGTATCGGATGAGCTATCCCGTGGATGCTCCCCCACTGCGGCAGGGAATGAACACCGTGGTGTTGGCTCTCAAGGGCGCACGCCCCAGGCCGGGGGCCGTTCGGCCGGAGCGGTTGCCCGGGATGGCCTCCCGGGCGCAGTTCAAGGGCGTGCGGCTGGAGGTCAACTACCGATCGGAGTGAAAGACCGGGACGAACGACAGACAAGGGAAGATCATGAAATGTCAGTAAACGCCAACACCAGTCAACTGGCCGCCCGGTTTCAGAAAGACGGATTCGTGGTGGTGAAGGGATTCCTGAACGCCAGGGAATTGAAGCGGCTGGAGCGGGAGATCGACCGCTACATTGCCGAGGTCCTGCCCTCGGTCCCCCGGATTCACGTGGTCTATGAATCGGGCTGGAGCGGGCCGCTGAAGCAGTTCTCGAGGATGGAACTCTACGACCCCTATTTTCGGAAAGCGCTCCAGCGGCCGGCCACCCTGGATCTGCTCGGCGCCTGCCTGGGAGAGCCGGTGGAACCCATTACCACCGAGGTCTTCTACAAACCCGCCCGAGTCGGCTCGCCGGCCCTCTATCACCAGGAGAACGCCTACTTCAATTACCTGCCCCCCTACGGCCTGGTGATGTGGATCGCCCTGGATGAGACCACTCTCGAAAACGGCGCCGTCCATTTCATCCGGGGCAGCCACCGGCTGGGAGAAATCCCCCACGTCCAGACGGGAATTCCCCTGTTCACCAAGGCCCTCTCCGAGCCTCCCGACCCCGAACTCTACCCGGAAGTCCCGGCGCTGCTCCAACCGGGAGACGCCTCCATCCACCACTTCCTCACCGTCCACCGCAGCGGCCCCAACAACACCGATTCCCATCGCCGGGGATTCGTCCTCGACTACCGCGGGGGCAGCACCGAGGTCAACCAGGAAGCGCTGCAGAGCCACGAAGCCTACCGGAAGCGCATCTACCGCAAAGCGGGGGCTCTGTAGATCGCGTATCTCGCCAATTCGTTCCAAACGCTGGTGCTCAGATTGCCGCAGCATCCGCAAAAGAGCAATCCACGAAGGGGCACGAAGGACCACGAAGACACACGAAGAAAGACCACGAATCAGAACTCCTTCTCCAGACCGCTCTCTTCGTCAATCAGATAGTGCAGGTCGGCTTTGAGGTCTTGGAATTCCTGCACCACCCCGCTGGGCCACTTCACCTGCACTTCATCGATTCGCTCGGCGGCCCCCAGGCCGAAATGGGCCCTGGGGTCGCTGGCCGAAAAAATACCTACGGTTCGCTTGATCTCCCAGGCCTGTCGGAGTTCACCGGTGACCACCGTGATGCGGGCGCCGATGCCGTCACGGTTGCTCCGCGTCCCCCTGGCGCGGAACATGACCCAATGGTTGGGACCGGCGCCCTCGTGCCGGAAGAGCTGAGGAGTGCCGTTGAGGTTGCCGATAATGAAGTCGATGTCGCCGTCGTTGTCCAGATCTCCGAAGGCCATGCCCCGGCCCAGCAACTCCTTCTGCAGATCGGGTCCGGCCAACTTCCTCACATCCCTGAAGGTTCCGTCTTTTCGGTTCAGGTAGAAGGAAGAGGGCTGGTAATAGCGGTCGGACCAGCCGGCCGTCAGCACCAGGGCGTACACGTGGCCGTTGGAGTGGAAGATGTCCTTCCAGCCGTCATGGTTCAAGTCGTAGAATCCGGCCCCCCAGCCGACCAGCATCCATTCCGGCTGGCTCAGCCGGGCCTGTTGGCTCACGTCCTCGAACAGGAGCTGCCCCCGATTGTGGTAGAGCGTGCTGTAATCATCGGCGAAGTTGGTCACGAACAGGTCCAGGCGCCCGTCGTTGTCGTAATCGGCCGCATCCACCCCCATGCCTGCCTGGAAACGCCCGTCGGCGTCGGTCGCCAGGCCGCTCAGGAAACCCGTTTCCTTGAAGGTTCCGTCTCCCTGGTTGACAAAGAGCTGATTGGGCGTGCTGTCGTTGGCCACGTAGAGATCCGGATCCCCGTCGCTGTCCAGATCGGCCCACACCACCCCCAGGGAGTAATAGTGGTTCTTCACGTTCAATCCCGCCGCCTCGGTGACCTCCGAAAAGGTTCCGTCTCCGTTGTTGCGGTAGAAGCGATTGGCACCCCCCTCCAGCCCCTTTGGACCGCAAAAGGCCGGAGCTCCCCGGTAGCTGCAGATAGGCTTTGAGCCGGGAGGGGGCAGACTGTCGAAGTTGTAGCGAACATAGTTGCAGACGTAGAGGTCCAGGTCTCCGTCCAGGTCGTAGTCGCCAAAGGCGGAAGAGGAGCTCAACCCGGCGTCTCCCACACCGGCCCGGGCGGTGACGTCCTGGAAGGTGCCGTCCCCCCGGTTCCTGTACAGGATGTTGGCCTGCAAGTTGTTCAAGTACACGTCCACAAAGCCGTCGTTGTCGTAATCCCCCAGGGTGACTCCCATCCCCCAGGCTGGTCGAGTCAGACCCGCCTCCCGGGTCACCTCCTTGAAGGTCCCGTCTCCCTGGTTCCGATAGAGCGCGCCGTGCGGGTTGTCTCCCTTGCGGAATCGTTCCAGGGTGGACCCTTGAACCATGATCAGGTCCAGCCGGCCATCCTTGTCGTAGTCGAAGAAGCCGGCCCCGCCCCCCTTGGCCTCGAACAGGTAGGGCTTGGTCTTCTCGGGACCGTTGATATGGAGGAAATCGATGCCGCTGGAGCCGCTGACGTTGGTGAACCGGGGCACCGAATCCGCCCGAAGAAACCCACCGGCCGCAAGCACCGGACACAACAGGAACCAAACCGATATGGCTTTGCGAAACACGTTCATGGCCTCAGCCGGCCCCGTCCCTCCCGGTCGCGCATCTTTTCGAATCGATCCATCCGATCCCGAGCCTGCCGGGGGCGCCCCGTCTCCAGATAAAGCCGGGCCAGCAGGTAGTGGGCATCCGGGAAGTCGGGTTTGAGGTCGATCCCCTGCAGCAAGGCTTCAATGGCCTTGGCCGGTTGCTTCAAGCGGTGATAGGTCTTGGCCAGGAAGAAGTGAAGCTCCGCCTGGTCCACCTCTTTGCCCTGCAGCGCCCGCAAGTGGCCCAGAACCTCCTCGGCGAGGCCCATTCTCAGCAGGGCCTTGGCCAGGTGAAACCGCGCCTCCGCATGTTCCGCATCAGCCTCCAACTCCGATCTGAAATGCTCGATGGCCTCACCGTCCCTGCCCTGCCTGAAAAGGAGTCTCCCCAGGCCGAATTGGACGGCGGGATAGCGGGGATCGGCCTCTGCCACAGCCGTAAGCTGCTGCAAGGCCAGGCTGTCGAGATTGAGCTGAAGGCAGTAGACATTGCCCAGCAGGAGACGGGCTCTCAAATTGCCGGGATCGCCGGCCACAACCCGCTCCAGGGCGGTCGCCGCCTGGCGAGGTTTATCGTCCCGCAGGAACAGAACGGCCAGTTGGAAATGGGCCCCGGCCAGATCGGGCTTCAATTCAACCGCTCGGAGCAGGGCGGCCTCGGCGTCACTGAACTGGCGCAGGGCGCTGTAGACCTCGCCCTGAAGCAGGAAGTATGCCGCCTTGTCGTTCTCCGCGGCCACTGCCTGCTGAATCCAGACCAGGGCCTCCAGGTAACGCTTGTCCCGATAGCTTGCCAGCGCCTTGCGATAGTCCTCCGACTGGGCGAGAACCGAGGGGGCGATCCACAGCACCACCAGGGCCGCCACATGCGATGGAAGCAGGACCCGTTTGATCATGAAGCCTCGCAAATCCGGCCCTTCGACCGGGGCTCGCGGTGGACTGTATGGCTGGGAGACAGGCAGGACCAGCTTACTCGGCCAGGCCCAGAGGATAGTCGTTCCGCTGGCTCAGCAGGCGATCGAAGGCCTGTTGCCGGAGCCTGCCGCGGCCATCGAACAGGACGGCGGACCCGTTTGCGATCCGATGTTGCCGGCCGGCTCGGCGCCAGATCTCCAGGGCCTCGAGACGAGCCTGTGCGCGCCGCTGGGGAGAGTCCACGTAGTCGTACCGGAAGTCGCTGAAACCGGGCAGTCGCCGGAGCGAGCGAAAGGCGATGAACCTGACGGCATCGTAGGGGTCCTCCAGCAACTGGGCCAGATAGGGCGCCATCCAGCCCGAACCGGAGGCGGCCCTGGCGGGCTCCCACCCCAGACTCCAGGCCATGAGCGCCCGCTGGCCGGCATCCCCCTTCAAGGTCCAGAGCACCGAGGCCGCGATGGTCTTTTCTTCCTTGGACAGCTTGGGCTTGGGCACCCCGTACCACTTCTGCAGGTTCTCGGCCGCCCAGTCCAGGGTCTTGTCCAGGTGGCACTGGTTGCAGGCGTTGGGCCGGCCCGTTTCCAGGCTGGCAGCCACCGTGGGGCTGTTGATCTGATGGCTTCGAATGGCCTTCAGCAGGGCGTAGGAAGTGTGAGGCATGTGGCAGTTGTAGCATTGGCTTCCCGGAGAACCCGGCCGGTGACGGGTGTGTTCCTCCAGCGCGGACTCGAAGGCGGGGTGGCACTGCAGACAGGCCTTGTTGGTGTCCATGCCCGGCTGCAACTGGTCGTTGGCCCAGGACTTCAGGGGCCGGGGATCCTCCGGCGCCTTGTGCAGGCGGTGGCAGGACAGGCAGGACATCTGACCCACCTGGTAACACCCCGACTCCAGAAGCCCGCTGTACTCTCTTCCGGCCGTCCGAACCATTCCATCCGACCAGAAGACCGACTCCAGAAACCGTGGCTGAGCCTTCAGAAAAGCTTCCATCTGGGGGGCGTCCCGACTTTGGTCGTATCGGATCAGAAAGCGGCTGTCGTTCAGATCCTGTCCCGGCCTATAGGAAAAGCCGTGGTTCAACCACTGGACCAGTTCCTGCCGGTCGCCAAAGGTAAAGACGCTGTGGCACTGTCCGCAGACCTGGGAGGAACGGTCGTGGGGCAGCTTGGCGGGATTGACGATATTCAGCTCGAGCTTGCCGCTGCGATAGGCTTCCAGGCTGCCCGGCCGGCTCATGACCTGGACGTGGCGCGACCCCGGACCGTGGCAGGCTTCGCAGGCGATGCCGAACTCCGCCACCTGAGTGTCCATGTTGTTCTGAGTGGCGACCCGCGGCCGTCCCAGAGTGGTGTGGCACTGCAGGCACGCCTGGTTCCAGCGCCCCGGCTGAGTGGAAATCCGGGGTGAAGGCGGCATCAGGAAGGTGGACTTCTCGGGGATCCAGCGCCCCTCCTGGATGGCGTAGACAAAGGGAAACAGTTCCAGCTTGCGCGTGGAGCCGCTGGAAAACCAGTACATCTGGAAATGGTGCGACCCCGTGGTCAGGACGATGCGCCTCTTGATGCGCCCAAGGGTCGGGTGGGGCATATCCGCCCATATCCGGTCCCCTTCCCGCTTCAAATGGTAGGTCTGGCCCTCCAGCTTCAACTCCACCTGCTCGATGGAAATGGCCAGCGCTTCCGGGGTCGCCACCTGGGTCATGGTCCGATGGTAGGAGGCATGCCAACTGGCGTGGTTCTGCGGATGGCACCGTTGGCACTCCCCGGATGAGACGTATCCGTAGTCCAGGACCTGCACCGGCCGACCCTGCTCCTGAACCGCGGCATCCGCGCCCAGGGCGGCGCCTGGCCACAGCAGGGTCAACAATGCCAACGCCAAAAGAATCGTTCCCATGGGTGCATCAGAGTTACAGGGCCTCCCGCATTCCGGCCTCCCGGTCATCGTCCGAGGCCATCTGCGACAGGCATTCATTGAACTTCCTCTATGGCGATTATGGCACACTGTTCCGGCCGGACCCAACAGAAGCGGTGGGGAGACATGGTGGCTCAGCAGGGCTGCACGCTTGACAAGATCGCAGGGAAACCGAGCGGCAACACAGGGAAGAGGATGCGGGCGGGACGCCCGCGCTCCCGGGTAGTCCCATTTGATCCATGTTCAGTATGCAGTTCAATCAGGGGCGGATCATTCGAGGGAAAACCCCAATCGTCAAAAAAAGACGAACCACGAATGAACACGAATTCACACGAATACGGGTGGACTCGGTCGAACGACCAGCGACACCGAAACGCTTCCGCGACTTTGATACCCTGCAATGACTTCGTGGATAACCCCTCGATATCGATGGTTACACCCGCCAACCGACAACCTCGTCAATCCGTTTATTGGTGTTCATTCGTGTCCATTGGCGGTTCGCCGTTTTCCTTGGCATCCCGTCGCGGTAAACCTCAACGCCTTGGTGGCCCTTCGTCGTTCTTCGTGGTCCTTCGTGGACAACTCTTTTTCGGTCTTTTACGGTTGTGTCAGGAAAGCCCGGAAGCCGCCCTCAACAAGGCCCGCCGCGCCTCCTCCCCGCTGCCGTAGCCGGACTTCCTCAGCCGGGCGAGGCTCACGTGGGCGCCCTCGTTGCGCCCACCGCTTCCGAACCACCACACTCCCCGGGGCTTGAATCTTCGGATGTCTTCCAGGTCCATCCGCCAACTCTGTTCCAGAGCCATCGGCAGGGGCCACCCGCTTCCCCAGGTCATGACGCCGCGGGGAAGATAAAACACCTGCAGCCCCTCGCGCTTGGGATGGTCGATGCAGAGGTCCATCATGCCGTAGCGGTGGTTCCACTTGTCGTACTCGTAGGTGGTGGCGACCCAGCGGGGAAAGCGGGCGTGGAATTCCTTCAGGTTGACGGCCTGACCCAGGGCGTAGGGCGTCGAGCCCGTTTCGCAGATCGTCGCCAGGTCCCCCCGAAAGCCCTTGGCCCGCACGGCGTCCTCAACCGCCCGGAGCACCCTCAGGCGGGAATCGGTGGTGTAGTCCCGCCAGTCAGGCACATCGAACGATCGGGGATTGAGGGGGTGTCCCAGCTCCACAAATGGCGGTCGCCCGTTTTCCCTGGCCCAACGGTCATAGAGCGGGATTCGGCGGGGGTTCTCGACTCCGGCCCCTTCCAGCTCCACTTCCAGGCCGCCGGCGCCCGGGAACAGTTCCACCAGTTCCTCGTAGATCTGCACGATGCGCTCGGTGATGCCGGGAGTGTCGGTGTCGTACAACCCCACCTCGACCGGCAGATCGAACCCGCTCAACCGGGTGTAGGTCCGGTAGGGATCGGCTCGAAACCTGGAGGTGTCGAAATAGGTCACGGCCCCTCCCAGCCAGACCTTGATCCCCCGCTGACCCGCCTCCTCGATGGTCCGCTGCAGCAAGGAGTTGTCGGAGGCGATGACAGGGTTGTCGGGAGACTGATCCTGAAACGGGAGGCGGGACCGGTAACCCGTGGTCAGCCACTTCACGGTGATCATCAGGGAGTTCATGCCCGCCCCGGCCATGTCGTCGAGCAGGGAAAGATAATCGTCCTGCCCGTAAGACTCCATGCCCCCGGCTCCCGGGGTGGTGTAGTCCCAAAAACCGTGCTCCATCAAGAAACCATCCTGATTCCCGGTGGCTTCCCGGCCTTCCCCTGTCCGGGCAAACAGCAATGCCGGGGCGCTGGTGGAAGCAGCCAGGAACTCTCTCCGTTTCATGGAAACCTTCCGATTGTCGTTACCGCAGGTGGCAGGCCGCGCAGGTGTCCTCGAAGGTGTGGCAGGTAAAGCAGGAGCGCAACTGCAGGGTGGCCAGGTCAGCGTGGGCTCCGGCCTTGAACAATCCAAGCGGAAAGTGGCTTCTGGGAACCTGGTTGTGGCAGCGCGAACAGGTGTCGGCCGTGTGGCAAACGGCACAGGCCTGTCGATCCAGGGCCGCCTGTTTTCCGTGGATGGCATCCCTCCAGCGCGGCGTGTGGGAAAGGGGCCGCATCACCTGGTGGCAAGCCGCGCAATCCCCTCCCCGGCGAACGGCAGGGGAGACATGAGTGTGGCAAACGAAGCACTTGGCATTCCCGGCCGAAGCTTCCTCCTGGTGGTGTCTGCGGAAACCGGCGCTGTGGGACAGGGGTTTGACGGTGCGGCTATGGCTGGCAGGCAGGACCCCCTCCCGAGGCTCGAGGTGGCAGGCCTGGCAGTCCTCCATCCTGAAATGGGACACCAACTCCTGCCGCCCATCGTGGCAAGCCACACAATCCAGAATCTCCGGGTGGCTGAGATCGGCCAGGCGCTGACTCTGGGGGATCTCGTAGTGGCAAGTGACGCACGAGATACGCTCGGCCGCATCCGATCGTAGATGGGGCAGATGGGCGAACTTCAAGTTCACTGCAAACCCTGGGGCCTGGTGAGACCCGGTCAGCCGCCGCTCCTTGCTGAAGCCGGGGTTTTCCCGCTCGGCCGCGCCGTGGCACTGCCGGCAATCGGCGCTGGTGGAGCCGGCCGTGAGGTTAGGCAGGATGTTGGGCTTGGAATGGCAGGCGGCGCATTCGGCGTGACCCGGAAATCCGGCGAGAACCCCCTCTCCCTCGAACTTGTGGCAAAAGGTGCAGTCGGCGCGAAACCCCGTGGCCGGGTCCAGGCGCTCCTCCTTGTCCAGGTGCTGCGCATGCGAGAACCGGAACAGGAGCGCCTGCGGCTTGCTGAACTCGGGATAGGGACGCAGGTCGTCGGAGCCGGTGGGCTGCAAGGCGGCATGGCACTGCCGGCACAGGCCGACACCAGGTTGGCCCTGAAAGTCCTCCTGGTGGCAGGAGACGCATTGAGCGTGGCCCGGACGGGCCAGGACCACCGATTCCGGTTGCTTCGACACATGGCAGTCACTGCATTCCAGGCCCAGTTGACCCACGTGGTGATCATGCAAGCGGTAGTCGGCCGGAGGGGAGCGGGTCTCCTCGGCGTCACCGTGGATCAGGGTCAGCGCCACCCCGGAGGCGGTTAGCAGCATCAGGCCGACCAGCCGGCGCCTGCGCTTTCTCATGAGCTGTTTGCACAGGACTCGAATCAGAGCCTCCAGTCCAATCCCATGCGATAGGTTTGGAATCGTTGCAGGCTGGGCCTGAAGATGGTGAAGTCCTCATCCAGCCCGTAACGAAAGTATAGGCGGGTGCGGTGATCCAGCCGCAACCAGGCCCCGCCGATGGCGCCCAGAACCCGGGCCTTGTCTATGAAAAAAAATCGATTCTGCAAGTCGATCTCTCGATGGTAGCCCCCGAAGGTGAGCCCCAGCCGATCCTCGCCGAACGAGCGGCTGACTTCAAGGCTGATGTCCCGCACCCGGGTCTCACCGGCGTTGCGCACTTCGTCGAATCCTTGGGCTCCAAGCGGGCTGGGGCGATCGGTGCGGCGGCGGTGAAGCTCCAGCAGCAGGCTTGTTCGTCGCAGAGGGAAGAGCTTGAGATGGGTTCGATAGTCCTCGAACGAAGTGTCGAAGGGACCGGCATCGCTTTCCCGATTCAAGCGACGCACCCACACGGCCCCCCCCACCGTGGCCGCCTCGATAATCTGCCGGTGGGCCTCGACGGAAAACTGGCGGTGGGGTGAAATGACACCGAAGTTCAGTCGTCTCAGTCGATTGAATGTATCTTCGTCTCGGACCCACAAGGTGTAGTCATAGATGAAGTCGTGTTCGGACAGTTTCTGGGCAAAGGCGAACCGTGCTCCCGTACGCCCGTCGTCAGGCAGGTAACCGAGATGAGCGCCAAAGTCGACCGGCCTGGAACCGACCGATTTGTAGTGAGCACCCACCCTCCAGGAGGGCTCCAATGGCTGGCGAAAAACCAGCCGGTGGATCCCTCTGACATGGAACAGGCCCTGGTACTCGAAGCTGCCCCCCCCCGGCAGCCGGAATCCGAGGCTTCCGCCGCCGATGGCCCGCTGCCGCGGGTTGGAATAATAGGTAAAGCGCCGTCCTCCGAAAAGGCTTACCCGGTACTTCGGCCGATCCAGGGCAAACGAGAATCCGTCCACCGTCGCCATCTCGGCCCCGTAGATGTTCTGCCGACCCAGGCGCAGGCTCGAATCGGAAAGCGTCCCCTGCCTGGTCAACCCGTTCAACTCAACCACACCGGTGGTCAGCTCGAACAGCCGATTCCGGGAAAAGGTATTCAGCACCGACCGGGCCGGGGAACCAACCTCCAGAGCCGATACATCCTTGCGATAGCGGAGCGAAAAGTTGGTGTTGATCCGAGGTGAGAGCCAACCCCGGGTCCCCCAGTTCATTGAGGAGTAGAAATGACCGGAGTGGGGCTGAAAGGCTCCGGGAAAGGGAATGGCCGTGGGATCGGCCACCGGTCCCGGTTCACGGTCGACGACGCCGGTCGGGGTGGGCCGGCCGCTGAAGGTGGCCTGCTGGTGAACATATTCGGAACGGGTGTTGTAGAAGAAATGGTCGGCAAAGTCCCGAGAGGCGCTCTCGGGAGCCGGAGGCTCCGGGGAGACCAACAGGCCCCTGGTGCTCACGCGCCCGGCATTTCCCAGCAGGTCGTTCCAGGCTTCTTCGATGGTGAGCCGGGAGGATTGAGAGTGGGCAAACAGGTACAAGCCAAGCACGGCGGCGGGCAATGTGACAGTTCGGAGCGCCATGCTGGCTCACCAGACCCTTACTGACCAAACCCCGCCCGGCGGCAAAAAGTGCATCCGGTACAACAGCCTGATCGATGATCCGTTGGTTGCCCAGGTGAACGGCCCGGGAGGGCTGTTGGAAGGCAGTTTCTCACACCGGCCAAGACTGCTCACAAACTGATCCTTCCCTTCAGATGGAGGAGTCCTCTTTCACCTTGGACTCTCCTTCATTCGGCCGACGATGGATCCAGGTTTGCTCTCAATTGATCCATGCGTCGCTGGGCCAGGGGAATCCTCCAGGGGTAGACATCGCTGTGCCAACGGGTGGCCTTGAGATACTGATCGAGCGCAGACAGCGCCTCCTGGTGGTTGTTCAACTTCTCCTGAATTCTTGCCAAATTCCAGTGGGCATGGGCATTGTTGGCCTCGTCACCCGTCAGGCGGCGGGTCAGCTCGGTAACCGGTGAGAGGGCCAGCTCGGCTTTCAGTGCCCGAACCGCTTGCAGATAAAGGGTTTCCTTGTCCTCGGGGTCGGAGGCTTCGTCCCCCAGTATTTCGTAGGCTTCGCCAATGAGCGCGTTGACCTCCAGCCGCTGCGGATCGATGTCGGTCACCTGGCGAAAGAGCTCGATGGCCTGCATGGTCTCCTCATGGAGCAGGAGATAGCCCAGCCTGAGCCGCGGAGTGAAGAGGCAGGGGGCCGGGGTGAGCTGCTGGAACTCGAGGGTGGTTGAAGGCAGGGTCTTCACAATCTGACAGGTGCCGTTTTCCGGGTTGTTGCGTTCGATGGCGGCACGGTAGTCCTGAATGGCTCCGTCTCGATCCTCCAGATCGTCCTGGCGGTGGATCCCTCGCTGCATGAACTCCCAGGCATCCACCGGCTGATCGATGCCCAGCAGTTCGTAGTCAACCTTTCCCTCGAAGTAAAAGGGGTTTCGATCCAGGTAGTTGGGGTTGCGCTTCTGTCCGCCGGCTTGACCGTTCTGCGACCAGGCTTCCCCGTATCCGATCCAGAGGGAGAGGGCCGCCATCAGCAGTCCCAGGATGGCCAGCAAGTGTATTTCCCTTCTGATCATGGTGCCTCCAGGTCGATGGTGAGGTTTGCCGAGGCGATGCCGCGCACGTTTACCAGGAGATCGTCGATGAGCTCCTCGTCGATCAGGTGGTAATCCCGGCCCCCAGGACCCTCCGCGCTGGTGGTCCTGGCCATGAAGCGCAGAAACAGAGGCGGAAAGTGAAGGAAGTTGACCTGAGCGTGCACGTGCAAGGGCGACTCCAACTCTCCAACCTCCAGCAGTTGCAGCTCCTCCCGGGTCGGAAGCACCACCTCATAGGCGTAGGTCCTGGGCTGCAACGGCGGCAGCGAGCGATAGTTGTCGACCGAGTTCGCCAGGACCGCGCTGAAGGTTTCCTCCATGTGAGGTCGGGTCAAGCGAATCGGATCGCCCTCCTCGTTGAAACGCCCCAGGCTTTCCCCCGGAAGGAAGACCCGGGTCAACTCGTTGCGCCACAGCACCAGGCCGCTGGGTCTGCCGAAAAAGATTCGCGCGTCGGGTCCGTTGTCCGGGCCCGACTGAAACACCTGGTTCCGATGTCCGTTGGTGAACTGCCCCACGCGGTAGACGGCCGCGGGACGCCCGGGGTCGACCACCGCATGAAGGTGCTCGGGATCTTCATCGTCCAGGTTCCCGTCGGGAGCCATCTCGCCCACCTCCGGGTGGGGCTTGTCCACCACGTATCCGGACTGGTAGAGGAGGAATCCCCGGTTGTCCCTGATGGAGAGTTGAACGTAGGCGGTTCGTTCCTGAGAGAATCCGGCCGGAAACCGGTGGCCGGTCAGGGCGACGGCCGTCACCTTGACCGTCAGGGGCCGGCCGAGCTGTGCCGTCCGGTCCGACTTGTCCAGATCGATTCGAACGGAAGCCTTCAGGAGATCCTCGCGCCGCTGGGCCAGCGACAGCGGAATCCCGTACTCATCCGTTCCCGGCTCATTGACATCCGGGTAGTCCTGGCCCAGACGCGCGCGCAACTCGTCCGTTCTGAGAATGGGCACATCCACCCCGGTCATGTAGTGGGTCACCACCGGCCGCTGCTGCAGGGGATGGTTGAGGTCCGTCGAAATGCCCGGCACCGCCGCGAAGTTCAGGGGGAATTGGCCCGGGGTGGGACTGGTGACTTCCAGTTCCCCGACCTGGTAGGTGCTTTCCTGGCCATAGGGGAACAGGGACATGTGGCAGTCCTGACAACGAATGACCCGGCCGAAGGGGTTTTGGGTGCTGTTGTAGGGGCCCGTCATCCACTCGGTGTTCAGGTTTTCGAGGCGAAACAGACTGACGCTTTGACTTTCCGGGTTCAGGCTGATTTCGCGGTGGGTCAAGGATCCCGATCCGTCGCCGGGAACCCGGACATCGTGACAACTGCCGCAGAAGTCGCTGCTCCGCAAGTAGCCGATTTGATCCGGATCGCTGCTGGCAAAGTGAAAGTTGTTCTTGACCGGTGCCGGAAACAGAAAGGGACCGATCTTGCTGATGGTCGGGATCAATTCGAAGCTGGAATTGCCGAGACCGTCGCGGTTGGGGCTGCGGTCCAGGTCGGGGGCGGTGATGTCGTGGCAGACGTCGCAGTTGATTCCCTGGGCACCCAGGGACGGCCTGGCTCCCGGCGGCGGCGGTCCGCCGATTTCCTCCGGCAGGATCTGTCGGTTGGAGCTGTCCACGAAATGAAAGTCCCGCAGAGGGCGAATCAGATCGGGACGGAATTTTCCGCCCACGGCCTCCAGCTCGGGGATTTCCCTTTGGTCGGGGTCTTCCCCCATCAACACGATATGAGGAGCGTGGCATCCGATGCAGAAGGCAGCCTGAACCTGGTTGATGTGGGTGAAGGTGTCGGCGCTGTTCATATTGGTGTTCAGAGGCTTCCCCTGACCGGCCACTCCGGTGACGTCGATGGCGGTGACCTTGTCGCTGTCTCCGTAGACCGGCCTCAGCCGCCCTCCGCTCAGAAAGTTACCGGACAACTCCAGGGCGTTGAACACCGAGCTGACGCTTCGGTAGCCGGATTTGACCGAGCTGCGCAACTCGTCGTACTGCCGCCGGTGACAGGGCAGGCAGGCTTCGGCCCGCTGGTAGGGTTGAGGCCGCAGCGAGGGCTGGTGGGGATTGCCGACCGGCCTCTGCGCCTGCAAGGGCAGACCGCAGAGCAACCAGAGAAGCAGCAGGTGCCGGGTTCGATGGACGATACGGCCGAAAACCGACGGGCGCTCTACGGACAAGTTCAGCCCCCGCCCTCCACGGCGGGACGGATCATTCAGAGTGAAACAGAGGTGCTTCAGAAGAGTGGAGAGTGGAGAGTGAAGAGTGGTCAACGGAGGATTTCAGGAACCGGTACGTGCCTGACGACTTGGTTGCGTTTTTTGAACGACTGCGCCGAGACCGACAAGGTGCTTAACGTTTGGGTCTAATCACTATCCACTATCCACTGTCGTTTCAGGCAAGCCGAGCCCGGGAAAGCGTTCCGGCCTTCTCCCATCAGGCGCATCTCGATGCTCCGCAACCGAGGCGTTTGAGAAGGGGATTGGCGTGGTGTGGAAATGGGGGGAATCCAAGGGATGAATGAGCAACGGTCCTACTGGGCAATGTCCGCAACTCCTGGGACAAAAGCCCCATCGTCACTGCGTTCATTCGGCTGTCCACCGTCGTTGATCACCGCGTAGGTAATAAAGTCGTTGGCTCCGGCCGTTCGCTTGACGTGGGCGTAACCCTGGGATATTTCGGCCTGCTTCAAGACCATTTCTATCTGGGTCCATTGATTGGCGGAAACTTCCCGGGTGATTGTCTGCACCATGAGCCCGGTGGCTCCATCATAGAGATCGATGTCGTAGGTGTTGGCATCGCTGTCCGCACTCGAAACCGTCAGCAAGCCCAAATTGGTGCGGTCCTCGCTATCCTGCTGCAGCCCATACAACCAGGCCCCGCTGCTGAACTCGGTCCCGGCCGGCACTCCCAGGTAGAAGAAACTGTACTGGCCGCCGCCGCCAGGTGTCATCGTTCGGGCTCCCAGAAATATCCCGTCTCCGTCACCCTCGGTGTCACCGTCTCCGTCGACCGTGAGCATCAAGGGACCGGCGTAGGAACCATCACTCGGCAATTGAGCTTCAAAGCCGGACTGCCGGACCTGATCGATGAAATCTCCCAGGATCTGCTGCGAGCCCGCCTCGATGTCCATCGAAAAGGAGAGTTTCCCCCCATCGATGTCACTATCGACGAAATCGAAAGTCAGCGTCTTGTCGTCGGAAGACCAATTGGAAACGATTACCTCGCTGTGGGACTCCCCGGTCTCGACGACAACCGGAAGAGTCAATCCGGAACGCCCGGCCATCCAGTCCTCCCGAACGGGAGCCACAAAGGCCCCATCGGAATTGGCCTGATCGTTGATCACCGCATAGGCGTAGTAGGGCGCTTCCCCGGAAATCCTTTCGATCTTCACATAGCCCTGGTCCAGCGTCAGATCGTTCGAATGCAAAATGCTGTTGAACTGCTTGAACCCCCCGGGCGGCAGCGCCACTTCCGAGACCAGTTGGGGGTCGGCGAGGCTGGCATCCCCCGAATACAGGCTGATACGCAAGGTGATATTTCCCGAAGTCCCCGCGTGCTGCACGGCCACATTGGTCCGGTCGCTCTCGTTCTGCCGCAACCCGCAGAGGTAGGACGGCCCGGTGAGCGCATCGGTGGCCACCGGGACAGCCGAATAGGAGAGCCCGGCTCGTCCTTCAGGAACGGCCGAGCTGATCCTGACCGTTATGGCGACGTCCGCGGGCGAAGAAGTCCCCAAGGCCCGCACCATCACCGTTCCCACTCGATTGCCCGAGGATGCGATGGGCAGGCCCAGGCCTTTCAAATACTCGATGGCGTCGGACTCGATTTGCTGCCCCGGGGGCAATTGAACATCGGAGACCATCCCGGTTACATTGCTGGGCGTCGCGGTGTATCGGAAACTCAGGGTGACCGCGTTGTCCGTCTTGTTGGTCAGGGTCATTTCCGAGGTATAGGTTGGGCCGTTGGCTCCCGACAAGGACACCACCACCGGCACGAACAGATTCAGAGAAGGCGCCGCTTCCGTGACGGTGAAGGTCATCGAGGTGGAGGTCCCGCCACCCGGCTCCGGATTGAAAACGGTAATGGCAACGTCCCCCGGGGTGGATAGCCGTTGTGGGGAGATGCGAGCCGTGAGTTCACTGGTGCTCTCAAAGGTGGTGGGCAGGTCTTCCCCACCCCACTGCACCAGCGAGGCACCGTCCACGAACCCGTCGCCGCTCACGGTCATGGTGAGGGTGGAGTCACGTGACGGGGAGGAATTGGGGGCGATGTTGGAGAGAGCGGGAACCGGCTTGATGACCCGGTGGACGTTCCGCTCCGTCTGCCTCGATTCCGCCCATAGAGCGCCCGCAACGACCAGAGCCGTTGTGGGGACAACCAGAAAAGGCAGCCAATTGGAACGGATGACCTTCATTGAGGAACCTGGAGAAAAAGCCAAAATATCGACCGAATGCTAGCATTTTTTGAGCGCAACCTCCACACCAAAAAATGTATGCTTTGCAGAGATCGATTGCGCCCCAAGAGTCTCGTCCCGACGGCAGGTCCTCCCATGAGAGCGCTCATTGCGATTGGCGTCCTTGGGCTGTGGTTTCACGGCACTTCCCTGGCATTTCCGGGACCTCCGGACGCCTCCGCCGCGGTGACCAACGCCCCTCCCGGCTTTGTCAGGCATGTCAGCGGAGACCCTGCCGTTCTGGGCGACGGACGCCGGCAACCCGAGCCCTTGCAAGCAGGGCGCCGGCTCACCATGGGAGACCAGGTTCTCACCCGGACGGGCGACCGCGTCGAAATCGTCCTGTCCGCCAACAGCTACCTGCGCGTCGCCGGACAGGCTCGACTGGAAATCTTGACCGCTGACTACCCCGCCATGGATTTCCGCCTGGTGGGTGGAGAGGTAGTGGTCGATTGCGGCAGAAACAGGGAAAAGCACCAGGTCTCGACCGTTTCCACCCCGGTGGGAGGACTTCGGGTGGTTCGTCCCGGCTTCTACCGAATCCGGGCCCACCGGAAACGGCCGGTCGAGGTCACGGTCTTCTCCGGGCGATTATCCTGGCTGGGACTCAGGGGACAGCGATCCGAGTTGAGCCGGAGCAGGCATTATTCACTGGACCCCTTGGCGGAGACTCCCTCCGTCAGCCGCATGGACAAGTATGAATGGGCCACGCTGGACTCCTGGGCAAAGGAGCGCTCCGCTTTCCAACTGAACTGCTTCTGGGGACGGCGTCCGCTGGTCTCCGTCCCGGCGGTGACCCAGCCGGTACGGGCCAATGCCGGCTATCGGATCAAGGCCGGCGGCGGTTTGAGGACGACCGGCAACAGCCGGGCGGAGTTGCTGCTAAGCCCGGGGACCTACCTGAGAGTCTCCGAAAACAGCGACATCGAGGTGATGGATACAACCTACAGGGACATGCGGTTCCGGGTGGTCCGGGGCACCGTCATCATCGAGTCGGCCAGCTTCAACCCCAAGATTCATTCCCTTACCCTGTCCACTCCATCGGGCGAGCTTCAAATCGGGACCAGGGGATTGTACCGGCTCGATGTCGTGCCCGGACAGGAGACGGCTGTTTCCATATACAAGGGGAGAGTCCTGTGGACGGGAGCGCAGGGAAGGAGGGCCCAACTGAAATCCGTGCGGCGCTGGGTCCTCGGGAATTCATCTCCCTCTCTCAAGCCGAGATCGGCGAGCCTCGACAAGAACCACCGCCAGGACCCTCTCAACCTGTGGAGCGAGCGGCGGGCCCGGCAACTGGTGCAGGTGAACGCCGGTCTTTCCCTGGCGAGCCGGGATTCCGCCTACCCCGGTTTCGGCTATCAGAACCGGGGCGGCTGGGTTCTCAGCTCCAGGTCCCAGTGGTTCACCTATGTTCCCTTCGACTCTTCCCCTCGTTCTCCCTACGGATTCCACTACACCAACATCCGTTGGATTCGAGGCCGCGACCTGCGCGAATCCATGAAGATAGCCGGGCGTCCCCCGACACAAATCCTCCGCGACTCCGATCGGGCTCAGTACAAACCACCCATGAAAATAACCAATTCGGTAGATTAGTGGTTTAGTCCCACGGCCCACGGTCTTCCGTCAGTGTCTTTCCTAGTGGCCCTTCGTCGTCCTTCGTGGCCCTGCGTGGATCACTCTTTTTGCTTTTGTTTCAGGTAAAAACTCCCTCTCCAACCCCTTGGCTTCGTCGATCAGGTAGTGCCGGTCGGCGGCCACGTCCTTGAATTCCTGCACCACGCCGCTGGGCCACCTCACCTCCACCCGATCGATCAGGCCGGCTTTACCCAGTCCGAAATGGGCCCTGGGATCGCTGGCCGAGTAGATCCCGACGGTTCGCTTGATCTCCCAGACCTGCCGCAGCCGTCCGGTGACCACGGTGATGCGGGCCCCGATACCGTCTCGATTGCTCCGCACCCCTTTGGCCCGGAACATCACCCAATGGTTGGGGGACGCCCCCTGGTGCCTGTAGAGCAGGGGGACGCCGTTGAGGTTGCCGATGAGGAAGTCCATGTCGCCGTCGTTGTCGACGTCGGCGAAAGCCATCCCCCGTCCCAAAAGCTCCTTCTGGAGATCGCCTCCCGCCATCTTTCTCACGTCCCGGAAGGTCCCGTCCCGCTGGTTGATGTAGATGGAGGAAGGTTGGAAGTAGGTCTCCGACCATTCGGCGTCCAGGATGAAGGGATAAACATGCCCGTTGGAATGGAAGATGTCCTTCCAGCCGTCGTGATCGAGGTCGTAGAACCCCGTACCCCAGCCGACCAGCAGCCACTCCGGCTGAATCAACCCGGCCTGCTGGGTCACGTCCTCGAACATGAGGCCGCCCCGGTTCCGATAGAGCGTGCTGTAGTCGTGAGCGAAGTTGGTCACGAAGACGTCCAGTCGGCCATCGTTGTCGTAGTCGGCCGCATCCACGCCCATGCCGCCCTGGAAGTCACCGGCCGCACTGGTTGCCAGACCGCTCAGAAGTCCCATTTCCTTGAATGTGCCGTTACCCTGGTTGACATAGAGCTGATTGGGGGTGCTGTCGTTGGCCAGGTAGAGGTCCTGGTCTTTGTCGCCGTCCAGGTCGGCCCACACCACGCCCAGAGAATAGAAGTGGTTGTTTTCGTCCAATCCGGATTCCACGGTGACGTCGGCAAAGGTGCCGTCGCCGTTGTTGCGGTAGAGCCGGTTGGATCCGGCCTGGAGTCCCAGGGGTCCGCAGGGGATGGTGGTGCCCCGGTAGTGGCAGACCAGCTTGGGATCGGGTGGCTGCAGGTTCTGGAAATCGTAGTGGATGTAGTTGCAGGCGAACAGGTCCAGGTCCCCGTCCCCGTCGTAGTCGCCGAAGGCCGAGGAAGAGGTCCACCCGGAGCCTCCCACGCCGGCCCGTTCCGTGACATCCTCGAAGGTCCCGTCACCACGGTTTCTGTAGAGGAAGTTGGCTCCCAGGTTGTTGAGGTAGATATCGGCGAAGCCGTCGTTGTCGTAGTCTCCGAAGCTGACTCCCATCCCCCAGGCCGTGCGGGTCAGTCCCGACTTACGGGTCACGTCCTTGAAGGTGCCGTCTCCCTGGTTTCGATAGAGGGCGCCGTGGGGGTTGTCTCCCTTGCGGAACCTCTCCAGGGTGGAACCCTGAACCATGAAAAGGTCCAGCCAGCCATCCTTGTCGAAATCGAAGAAACCGGCCCCGCCGCCCTTGAGCTCGAACAGGTAGCGCTTGTTCCGCTCGGCGCCGTTCATGTGCCGGAAGGTGATGTTGCTGGAGCCGGTGATGTCGACGAACTGGGGAATTGACTCCGGCAGGACCGGAAGCCGGATCAGGTGGGCCACCAGCATAATCCCTGCGGCGAAGCCGATCGAGCCATGGGCCGAGCGCTTGGCGTGCAGGCCGGAACCGTTCCGAACCGGCGACCTGTCCTTCATCACAGGCTCGGGGCCCTCAGCCACCGGCCACTGCCGGGGGTTTGTCTGAAACAACAAAAAAAAAGAGTTATCCACGAAGACACACGAAGGACGACCAAGACACACGAAGAACGACGAAGGGCCACGAAGCGGGACGGATCTGCGTCAACGGCCCACACCGCCACGAAACGGATTATGAACATCGATGCACAGGATTTTTCAGGAAACAACCGGCTCGCAATCCTGAGCATCGACAAGCCCGCACCGGATCATCGCCCCAGCCGGCTTCCGGTGCAGGAACCTCTCGTGCCGTTAATCCTGTTAATCCTGTGCATCCATGTTCATAAAAAATAGAGTGCAACCACCTCACAGGGCGCTTGCCTGCTCCCGGAACCTGCAACTTGTTGTCAAACAAACCTGTTTCTTCACCATCTGATGATCCGCCCCGTCGTCGGGGACTGGGGCGCCACTTACTTGACACTTCACCCGAGATCTCCCTGTTCGCATCGCCATGGTCACAAGTCCACCTCCAGCAGACCAACGCCAACGGGATCTCTATTGGCTCTGAAATGTTCGCAGAAGTTCAAAGCGGCGGGCGAACTCCCGGCGGTCCAGCCGGCCGTCTCCGTTGCCATCCAGCCCCTGGAAGAACTCGCCATGCCTTGCAAATCCCTTGACTCGGGTATTGACGAAGCGCTCGAATTCGGCCGGCGTCAACCGGCCATCGCCATCGATGTCCGCTTCACTGAATTCCGGGTCCCGCCTTTCCTGCTTCAAGGCGTCCACCGACCGGCCCCTCCCTTCTCTCTGCCGTAATTGCTCGAAGGCCGCCATTTGCTTCCGTGCCAAGTCGATCTGGCCGGTTTCCAGGTAGAGACGCGCCAGCAGGTAGCGGGATTCGTAGGAGTTGGGATTGACGGCGATGCTCCTCTGAAGCGCTTCCAGGGCTTCTGCCCGTTTCCCCTGGCGGCGGTAGGCCGCACCCAGGTAGTAGTGCAGTTGCCCCTGACCCACGTCTTCTCCCTGAAGTCTCAGCAGTTGCACCACCGCCTCTTCCGCCTGGCCCGTCCTTACCAACACCTTGCCCAATAGAAACCTGGCCGCGTGATGATCGGGGTTGTGCGCCAACTCCGCTCTGAAGTGCTCAATGGCCTCGGCGTCCCTGCCCTGCCGAAAGTAAACCCTTCCGATGCTGTGGTGAACGGCGGGGTAACGCGGATCGGATGCCTCCACGGCCTTGAACTGCTTCATGGCCGCATGGTCCAGGTTGACCTGCAGATGGCTGACGCCCAGAAGAAAGCGGGTCTTGACCGAATCGGGTGCGAGTTCGACTCCCTTGGCCAGCGTGGTGGCCGCCTCCCGGAATTCCTCGCGCCTGAACTGGAGCATCCCCAACTCGTAGAAAGGCTCCACCCATTGGGGACGCAGTTCGGTGGCCCGCTTCAGGCTCTTTTCGGCGTCGCCGTACTGGCGCAGCTCCGCCAACACCTTGGCATGCAGCAGGTGGTAGGAGGCGTCGCCTTCATCCTGGCTCAGGGCTTTCTGAACGGCCACCAGCGCCTCCAGGTAGCGCCCGGACCGGTAACTTGCCAACGCTTCCTGATAGGCATCCGCACGCGAGAACAGCGGGAGGCCGAGCGTCAGCATGAGAAGAACCGAAAGGATGCGAGTCGTGTTGAAGGGGGGTTTCGAAGCTGTCGGCGGCGTGAATGCAAGGCGCATTCCGCTTTCCTCACCTTGTCCATGCCGGCTATCTTTTCAGCGCCAGCCATTAAGCAGGTTCTTGATGTCGGACACGTCCTTCTTCAGTTGCCCGATATCGCCTTCCATCCGATCCATCCGGCCGGACATCGAGGAAACCAGTTGCAAGGATTGTCTCTGAATCTCTGCGAGAGATCCAAACGAACCCTTCAGTTCTCCAACGATCCCTGCGAGTTCTCCAACTTTGCCTGTGAGGACATCCAACTTGTCCATTGGGTTCTCTTTAAAAAAAAGCCCCGTGCGGGTTGCACGGGGCTTTGTAAAGGATCCGGCTCTCGGTCTTGCTAGAAGCCGAGACGCAGGCGGAACACGATGCGGCGCGCTTCCCACCCGCTGGGTTGGAAGAGTCCGAAGTTGGCAGCCGTGATGTTGGTCGAGGAGGGACCCGAGGCGTTGCGGTGGTTCAGGAGATTGGAGATGTAGGTCTCGAAGTTGAAGTAGGGTCCGTTCTCGTACTGGGTCAGGTTGAACCGCTTGAACACGTTGAGGTCGGTGCCCCAGTCACGCGGCGCAATCAGCATCCCCCGGCTGGCGCTGCCGTAGCGGCCAATCCCCGGGTCGGGAACCTTGAAGCAGGACTTGTTCCAGCCGATGCCCGGCGTTTCGCCGAAGCCGTTGGGATTGCACAACTGGTCCGGCCGGCCGCTGGAGCGTCCGGTGTTGGAGGGATCCGAACCGGAGTAGGAGGGGGTGAAGGCCGTTCCCGAGCCGCCGGTGAACTTGAAGGCGGCCGTCCAATCGCCGATCAGGGTGTTGAGAATGCCGCCGATGTTGGCGGCGTACTGCCTCCCCTGGCCCACCGGGAGATCCCAGACCCCGCCCACGTGCCAGCGCTGCCGGCGGATTCCGTTCTGGATGCCCTTGTCGCGCTGGCGGTCCAGCGGATCTTCGGCCTCGAAGCCGATGGTGGAGGAAAACAGTCCCGGGATGACGTCGGCCAGGTTCTTCTTCCACTCGTACCAGGCCCGCAGGTAGATGCCCCGGCTGAACTGGCGGGTGGCTTCCACTTCCAGGCTGTGGAAGCTGCCGGTCCCTCCCAGGTCGTGCCGATCCACGAAGGAGAAGTTCGGGCCCCAGGGGAACTTGTCGGTCCGCTCGTCGAAGGGAATGGTGCTGGGGGTGGGAGTCTGCAGGTTGCTCCGATAGGGCCAACTGGTGCCCTTGGAGGCCACGTAGGAAATCCGCGAGGCCCAACCGTCGCCCAGGTCGTTCTCCAGGGTCAGGTTCCACTGCTGGTCGTAGGCCCAGGCGTCCTTGCGGCTGTTGAGGGGGATCCCCCGCACGCCCTGCTTCGAGGTGGCGCCGCTGCCCGCGGGCAGGAAGGGTTTGTTGAATGTCAACTGCGGCACGCCGTCGGTAATCACGTTGGGCCCGAACGTCTCCGATCCGGCGAAGGGTCCGCCCTCGCGGCCTCCCAGCCAGCCGGCCCGCCCGAGGCCACTAAAGCCTGCCCCGGCGATGGCGAAGGGCACGTGGTAGATGCCGTAGCCGGCCCGGATCACGGTGAAGTCATTGATGCGATAGGCCAAGCCGAAGCGCGGAGAGATGTGCGCCGTAGTGAAGTTGACCAGGCTCTGGGGATAGCCGGCATCGCTGGCCTTCACCACCGGAATCGCCCCTTGCGGCCACACCGGCACCACGTGGTGGAACGCCCGGTCGGGAACCACCACCCGAAGGTTGTCGAAGTCGAAGTTGTAGAAGAGGCCGTTGGCGTCCGTGGGAGCCCCGAAGTGCTGGATGCGGGCGCCGTAGGTCATGGTCAGACGCGGGGTCACCTTCCAGTCGTCCTGGGCGAAGAACCCGAAGTCGAAGCCGCGGGCGTGAACGGGAGCCCGGGACGTCGCGATCGACGTCTCGCGGGGGATTCCGAGCAGGAAGTCGGCAATGTCGCTGCCGCTGTAGTGGCCGGTGAAGCGATACACGCCCCAGGCCTCTGCACTGTTGACCGACCCGAAGGGCCGCTCCCAGTTGGCCTCGATCCCGAACTTGATGAGGTGGGTGCCCTTGTTGACGGAGACGCTGTCCTTCATCACCCAGACCTTGGGATCGCTCCTGTCACCGCCGGCGCCGCAGCGTCCCAGGAAGGGGAAGGTGAGCTCGGTGGCCGAGAAGGAACCCGACAGGGCGCCCGGCTGGAACCCCCACAGTCCCGTGTAGATCTGGGGGCATCCGGGTCCCTCGGGCGAGGTGCGACCGCCCAGGTCGATGCCGAACTCCCTGAGCAGGGTGTTGCCGACGGTAGTGGCGCCCTTCTGGTCGTAGCCCTGGTCGTTGGTCCCGAAGGTGAACTCGTTGATCACCGTGGGGGAGAACATGTGGGAATCCTGGATGCTCCACATGCGGGTGGCGTTGTCGCCGAACCAGGTCGAAAGCGAAATGGTGTTGCCTTCGTCCAGGACCCGGTTATAGCCGTAGTGGTTGAAGGAGATGGTGTTGGAGTCGGTGATGGCATGGTCGAAGCGCACGTGCCAGTCCTTCTCCACGTTGCTGCCGAACTGGAACCCATGGGTGTTGTCGACCAGGCTGCCCAAGGGGCTGGAAGCATTGGGCATGGGAGCGTAATTCAATGCCCCCCTCGCCGCCGGGCTGATCAAATCGGCGGGAATGATGTTGTTGGCGAAAGGCTCGCCCGTAAAGGGATTGATGACGGGATTCCCTCCCAAGTGCTGCTGCACCACCTCGGTCAGGTCCCCGCCGCGAATGGCCGCCGTGGGGTAGACGTAGTTCCGGATGGGAGCCTTCTGGTCGCTCCTGTTGGGCTGAACGTAGAAATGGAAGAAGGTCCTGTCTCGCCCGTCGTAGACCTTGGGGATGTAGATGGGCCCCGAGGCCATGTAGTTCCAGCGGACACCCGGCTTGGCGGGAGGATGGCGCGTCTGGCCCACGGTCAGGGCCCGCAGCCGGGGGTGGTCCAACTGCATCCAGATCTCGCCGTGGAACTGGTTGGTGCCGCCTCGGCCCACCCCGTTGATGGTGGTGGCGGTCTTGTATTCGGCCGGGGCGTTCAGGGAGACCTGGTTGATCTCCTGGACCAGCTCCTGAGGCGCCCGGAAGGTGCCGTAGGCATTGGTGGCCACGCCGTCCTGCAGCGAGGTGGTGTTGTTGGCGAAGGCCCCGTGCACCTGGCTCCTGGACTCGGCGCCCGGGTTGTTCCCCACCGTGTAGATCAGGCTGGCGGCAATCCGGAAGGCCTCGACTTCCTTGTAGGGCAAGGTGTAGGTGATGCTGGACTTGTCCGTCTCGATGACGGCGCCTTCCTCGGAAACCGTGATGGTGTCCTGGATATCGCCCACCTGCAGCATGATGTCGACGCGCCGGGGACGTCCGGCATAGATGATGACGCCGCTGTTGGTATAGGCCTTGAAGCCGGCCAGCTCGGCCCCGAGCGTGTAGGTCCCAGGCGGCAGGCCGCGCAGCTCGTAGATGCCCACCTCGTTGCTTATGGTCGAGCGGGTAATCCCCGTGGTTTCCTCGGTCGCCGTAATCTCGACCTGGGTCACCCTGGCGCCGGTCTCGTCCTCGACGTTTCCGTGCATGCCGGTGTACTCCTGGGCCAGCGCAGGCGTATAGGACAGTGCAAGGGCCAGAACGACGGCCAATCCAGCCACTGTTAGAAAGCGTTGCATCAGTGGTTACCTCCTCAAGTTAACGTTTGCCACCAGTTGAAGTCGATATGCTCAAACGGACTTCGAAAATTCTAGTCAAAGCAGCTTTTAACCTGCAATCAGCTTGCCAAAGTCCGGAAGATGGAAATAAATTGACTTAAACCCCTATTATTCAATTCTTTAGAAGCACAATCCCCATAGTCTTGCCGAAACTGCCTGCCGCCATTCTACGAAATATTGAAGTCAGCGGCTCGGCATCCGGCAGTCAATTGGCCGTGGCAATGGGGCTTTTCTTCAAAAAGTCTAATGGAATGAGAGTCTTATGAAGATCGTTCAGCCCTTCGCCCCCGGCTCGGTCGCTCGGATACCGATTACGGTATCTCGTAGGGGATGGGGGAATCCGGAAACCGTCCCGGGCCATGCCGGGCGGAGTCGGCTGATTTCACGAGTCCGGACACTTACCGAACCACGAATTTGGCCTCGGGGGCGACCGACCGGTTGGCGACGTTGTCGGTGACCTGAACCACCAGGCTGTATTGACCGGGTTCCAGCTCGTCCAGGGCCACCAGCTTCTGCAGGGTCATCTGCTGAGCCGCTCCGGCCAGCTTGTCGTTGGACTCGAGGGCCCTGCCGATTTCCCTCCCGCCCTTCTTGAGAACGTATTCGATGGTGGCCGAGGGCTGTTGGGTCTGCTCGTCCCTGGCCAGGTTGTACACCTGAAAATAGACCCCCATGGGCCGTTCTCTGCCGAATGACTCCTCGACGCTGGGCAGCACCTTGGAGCTTCCGATCACGAACTGGCCCGAACCCACCTGCTTTCTGGGCAGCCGCTCCAGTTGATCGGCCAGGATGATGCTGCTGGTGGCCAGCTCGTCCTCGGGAAACTTCGGCACCCGGATGCTGTGGTAGACGGTGCCCAGGTTGCCGCTGTTGAGATCCTTGAGCACCAGTTCCAGCTTGTAGAGGCCCGATCTCAGGGGGATGCGGGTCTGGTAGAGGGAACGCTTCTCCAGGGTGCTCTTGAAGAGAGCGTCGGGCGCGATCTGCCGGACGACCTCCTCGAAAACCTGGACCGAGCGGCCGGTGATGGTGGTGATCCTGCCGAAGACGTTCACCTCGGCCTTCTTGACGCCCTCCACGTCCTTGAAGGTCATGTCGCTGTTCTTCATGACCACCGTGATGGGGGTCAGGATGGTGTCCTCGGTGATCTTGATGAAGTCGGTCCGGTAGTCGAAGGGAAAGGTGTTGTAGGTGAGCTTGGTGTCCACCACCGTTTCCAGGTCCTTGAAGCGGATCTTGGGAGCCCGGTTGAGAGCCGCCACCTGTCTCAGCCGGAGCATCTGGCCCATTCGGAAGTCCGAATAGAACAGCCCCGACGGATAACGGGTATGGCGGCTGATGTCGTCCCCCCGCCCCATTCTCTGGTCCTCGGTCAGGTCGGCCACCGGCGTGTTCTTGAGGGCGTCCTTCTCGAAGGGATCGAGCGCAATGCGGTATTCGCCGGTAAAAGTGCGATCCACGAATTCGATGATGACTTCCTGTCCCAGATCTATCCCGTCCAGGTAACGGTATCGCCAGGTGATGAAGGGATGGGTGCTGGTCTTTCCTCCCCCCTCCCAGTAGGGCCGGTAGTAGGTGCCACCCCCGTGGTGGGTCTCGATCTGATCCGGGGGACCATACATGATGTACATGCGCCCGCGATCGGTCTTCCAGCCCATCTTGCCCGAAGTGAAACGCTCATTGGCGTAGGCGATGCGCCGGTAGTGCTCGTCCCGGAACTCGTTGACCATGGTGTCCGGATTGGGATCCCGTCTCAACCAGAACTGCTCGATGAACTGGTAGCGCTCCTCGTCGTTGGTCAGACTGTCGAAGGCATCTCTCTCGTCGGAAGTAATGATGTAGGAGACGTCCTGCTTGAGCCACTTCTTGAGAAACCGGTCCTGGGTTTCCCGGCGCAACGACCGCTCCCGCTGCCTGTCCTTCTTCTTCTGAGCCTCCATCACCGCCAGCGGTGACAGCAGCGCTGCGCAAACAAGCCAGCACGTCCATTTCGCCAGTTTCATGAGGCACCCGCCCGATTCGCATTCAAAGAGTCGATTTTCAGATAACCAATCCATGTTGGCCAAGGAGCGCGGGAAAGTCAACAGGAGAACACAGGAGAACGCGCTTCCCGGGATGGCGCTGAAAGACTGATTCTCTTTTGGGCGGGGAGACGTTGGGTCTCTGAGAGGGTGTGCTAGACTCTAATCAACGGAAAAGACCATGGCCACCTACACCATCGACACCCACGCCACCATCCGGGAGCTTGAAGACGCCGGCATGGATTCCCGCCAGGCCGAAGTCGTCGTTGCCGCCATTAGCCGTTCGGATGCCGAGCTGGCCACCAAATCCGACCTGAAGGCAGAGAGCGCTGAACTCAAGGCGGAACTCGCCGAAGTGAAAGCGGATCTGAAGATTATCAAGTACTTCTTCGGTCCGGCCATCATCATTCTGCTGTTAAAGATCGCCTTCTTCTGACGCTGCTCCAGGCGGTCGAATCCCCCCACCGCAACATCTTGCGTTTCATCGTCTAGTTAATACCGAGCTTCTTCGTCAACGGGTGGACAAGGGGCGGGCCTTCTCAGCGGGTGGGGCTCTTCTTGACCCTCTGGAAGGTCTGCATGGACTGGCGGGACAGCTCCGGTTCCCCGGTTTCCCGGTAGAGCTGGCCCAGCAGATAGTGTGCGTCGGAGAACTCGGGGTCCATCTCCAGGCACTTCCGGGCCAGGGCCAGGGCCTGTTCGGGATTCCCAAGGCCCCGGTGGGCCTTGGCGATGGCGTAGTTCAGGTCGACCGGATGGACCTCGTCCTGCTTCACCTGGGAAAGATGGGTCAACCCGCTTTCGTACCGGCCGGTCTTGACCAGCCACTCCCCCAGCTCCAACCGGGCCTGGGCGTGCGTTGGATGGAGCTCGAGTTCCTTTTCCAGCTCCCGGATGGCCGCCTGCACCTCGCCTCGGTTGGAATGGAGCATGGACAGATGGTAGTGGAGCCAGGGGTAGTCGGGGTCCTTTTCCAGTACCGCCTCGAATTGCCGCCGCGCCTTCAGGTGCTGATTGCGGTCGTAATAGGCACGGCCCAGATGGAGGCGCGCCCTGAAGTGGCCGGGGTCGAGCTTGACGGTCGTTTCCAGGGAATTCAGGGCTTCCAGCTCGGTTCCCCGCACCACTCGGGTGCTGGTGTCCCGCCGGTCCAGTCCCAACGTGGCCTTCCACTCCATCTTCTCCTGTATCAGCACGGCGGCCAGGCGGTAGTGGAATTCAGCGTCGTCCGGCCGCAATCCCAGAGCCTTGCGAAGTTGAACCTCGGCTTCGCTGAACTGTTTCAGGTCGGTCAGAATCCGCCCGTAGAGAAGAAGATGGTCGGCGTTCTCCGGATCTTCCTCCAAGGCCTTCTGGGCCGAGAGCATGGCCATCAGAGTCTGCCGTTTCTCATACCACTCGCTGGCTTCCCGATAGTGGCGGGACTCCGCCCCCAGCCGGGGAATCGAGAAGACGACCCCAATAAGCAGGGACAGCACCAGCACACGGCCCGACAGCTTGCCAGTGGAACCAGCGGGTTTCCGGGGCCATCCACCAGCTGCCCGGGCTTCCGGACGGCAGTTTTCGGTCAGAGCCCGCGGGGACCCCCGCAAGTCGTCGAGGGAGATAGCAGGATCCGGAATAGACACCTTGAGTCGCAAACACATGGTTTGTGGATAGTGAATTCGAAACACAATCAGTGGTCAACCCTCATCAATCAACAATCATAAATCATCGATCAACCATCCATTGGCCATTCGGCCTGAGGCACAACCTCGCTACTTGTCCCGCTCAAGACGGCCTCCTTCCTTGAGCCGGTATCTCCGGTTGCCGGAGACATCGGTAAATCGTTGCGCGCCGCCGTTCGGCCAGCGCACCTCCAACGACCTGACCTTCTTGGCTTTGCCCAGACCGAAGTGCACCCTCATATCATGAGTCGACTGGTAGCTGGACCCTCCCCGAACCTCCCGGATCTGGACCCCGGTCTCGGTCAGGGCCGTCACCCGCGCCCCCACGGCGCTGCGATTGCTGGGGGCCCCCTCCAGGCGCAGGCTCAGCCAGCGTTGCCGGCTGCCGCCATCGTTGCGCAGCAGCCAGGGATTCCCATCCAGGTTGCTGACGGCCACGTCGATATCCCCGTCGTTGTCATAGTCGGCAAAGGCCGCTCCACGGCTGGACCAGAGCTTCACCCGGTCGAGCCCGGCCGTGACCTCGTGGAACCTGCCGTTGCCCAGGTTGCGAAAGAGCTGGCTGCGCTGGTAGAAGCTCTGGCCCATCTCGTAGCGGTCCACCTGGGGGAACAGGTGCCCGTTGGCGATGAAGAGGTCCTCCCAACCGTCGTTGTCGAAATCCACGAAGCCGGTTCCCCAGGCCAGGTAGGACCAACTGGGGAAGGCTACCTCGGCCAGGTGGCTGACATCCCGAAAGTTCCCGGCGCCCAGGTTGCGGTAGAGGGTGTTGTAGTCGTCGGCAAAATGAGTGATGAAGATGTCCAAGAGCCCGTCGTGGTCGTAGTCTCCGAAATCGACTCCCATGCTGCCCTGGGCGATGCCGTCGTCGGAATAACCGGCTCCGGAAAGCAGTCCGACCTCGGTGAAGGATCCGTCCCCCTGGTTCTCGAACATGAAGTTGGCCATCTGATCGTTGGCCACGTAGAGGTCCAGGTCCCTGTCGTTGTCGTAGTCGGTCCACACCACACCGAGCCCGTAGGAGGGCTTCACTCCCCCCACTCCGGCCTTTCGGGTCACATCCTCGAATACACCCTGACCGTTGTTGCGGTAGAGGATGTCGCCGTCGCAGGGCAGGCCCAGGGGGCCGCACTGCACGGTGATGCCACGGTAATGGCAGTTCATGGGGGGCGGATTCTCATGGTCGAAGGTGACGGTGTTGGTCACGTAGAGATCCAGGTGTCCATCGGCATCATAGTCCCCGAAAGCGGCGCTGACCGCCCAGCGCCCGTCTCCGACTCCGGCCCGGTCGGTAACGTCGGTGAAGGTGCCGTCGCCGTTGTTGCGGTAGAGGGTGTTGGGTCCGTAGTTGCACACGAACAGATCCGGCCAGCCGTCGTTGTCGTAGTCGGCCGCAGCCACTCCCATGCCCCACCGGTTGCCGCCGACGCCGGCCTTTCGGGTGACTTCGGTGAAGGTGCCGTCACCGTTATTGCGGTAGAGAGCGTTGGAGACGCTCCGCTTCCCGCTTAGCAACTCCTCCCAGTGACCGCCGTTCACCAGGTAGAGATCCTGCCAGCCGTCCCGGTCGTAGTCGATCCAGGCAACCCCCCCGCTCATTCCTTCCAGAATGTAGGTCTTCTCGGCGCTGCCGCTGAAGTGCTGAAAATCGATGCCGGCCTGCTTGGCCACGTCCACGAAGGTCATGGCGATGGGCTTCTCGTTGGCTGCAGTCCCGCCGGCGCCCTGGGGTGGAAGGGTTGCCGAAAAAAGCAAGAACAGCGGGACCAGGATGGCGAGACTCGGTTTGTGTTTCATTACTCTTTTCGCGGCCTGTTTTCCATGGGGTGACGCCCACGGCTAAGTGTTGTCGCCGCATTCGCGACTGTGAAGGAAGCCGATTCAAGCGGCGTTCTTGCCGCTGAGAAACGTCATCGCGTTCGTCCGCGTTCGACTCTTGCTTGCCGGCATCTGCCGGCGCCGCTTCGCGGCTCTCAAGGAAGCCGGCTCCCGGTTATCTTACACTGAAACCATGGGCTCCGGAGGCCATTTGCCCCCATCAGAGCTGTCCCCGGTGGGGCTTTTCCCATTCGCCGCTGAACCCGGACACCCCTTGGACCCGGCACAACCCCTTCGCCAGGTCGAATTCCGCCTTGACGCCTTTGGCGTAGGCCACCTGCTGCAGAGTCCTCCCGGCGTTGAGGAACCGGTGGGACACCATCTCCGACCAGGCCACGGCCCGATAGAAGGCGCGCCAACGCTTCAGCCATTCCAGCCGGGCCTCCATCCTGGCGTTGTCCCAATCGGCGACCGGGACCTCTGTGAACCCCGTCCCCGGATGGAGGTCGCTGTAGGGCAGCATCCAGTTGTAGGCCGGAGCCGCCCCGAACAACAGCTCATACAGCCGAGGCCGGCGGTCCCGGGGCCAATCGTAGCGGCCGTAGCCGCCGCCGGAAAAGCAGCCTGCGTAGCATTCGTGGAAGACCAGTTGAAACAGGGGAATGGGTTCTCCCACCCCCAGGATCTCCGACGACCAGCCGGACCGGAAAAAGAAGAAGTCGCACTCGGCCATGGCCCAGAACCTGGGCAACTCCGCTCCCGCGATGATTCCGCGGCGGCGAGCTTCCCGAAAACTCTCCAGCATTCTGCGGATGGCCAACCGGCGGGGCAGCGGATGGCTGGTGGAGTGGTCCTCGGGCACCCCGGCATGGGCGGCATAGCCGTCGAAATAGAGCGCATCCAGTTGAAAGCCCTTGGACAGGAGGCTCTCCAATGCCTGCCGAGTCAGCTCGGGCGCGAAGTAGGGGCTGATCTGAGGCCAGCGGCGAGGGTTTCCCGCCTCGTCCAGGGCGCGCTTGGCGGGATCGTAGGAGGGTGCTCCGGGAGCATATTGGGTGGGATTGATCATCACCTTCACCAGGGCGCCCTCGACTCTGGCGGCCCTGGAGAGGCGTACCAGGCGCTCCCATCCCCCGGGAATCGGATTCCTCTCCAGCATGAAGGCCTGCCAGGAGGCGGTGGCGTTCCAGATCTCTCCCCGGCCGGAGTCGTATTCCTCGGTGCCCCACTTGGGAAAGAAGAAGTTGACCGGCAGATCCCGGCGCCGGAATTCCCTGAGGTCGCGCAGGGATTTCCGGTCGGCCTCGGCCTGCCACAGAATCCGATATTCGATCCCGTCGATATAGCGGCGCAGCGCCGGGACCTCTTCCGCCTTTTCTTCCAGGGTGCGCAGCAGCCCCCGGGCCTTGGCGTAAGCGCGGTACCCCTTGGCGATGCCGACGTGGTCCATTCCCCGGGCGAACCGCATCAGAGACCGGCGCGGGTAGGAGAGCCGCCCCAGAGAGGGCAGCCAGTTGAAGTCCAGAGTGGATCGCTCTCCCGGCAGATGCTCGACCGCAACGCTGCAATCCCACCAGGTCTCCACGATCTGATAGAGGCAATCCCGGTCTTGGTTGACCATGCCGAAGACCGGCAGCGTATAGCGGTAGCCGATGATGTTCCGGCTCCGGCGGGTGTTTCCACCCACCGCTCCCGGCTGGACGAAGTAGTCGTCCAGCGGGCCCAGCTTCCTGGGGCTGTCGGAGGGAATGAGATAGCCCGACCCGTGCGGGACCACCAGGTACCCCCCGGCCACGGTCGGCTTGTCCAGGCAATAGAGGTGGTCGACCTGCTTCAGGCTGTCCCGGCCGCCCTCCTGGCGGACCTCGATGAGCAGCTCGTCGCTATCGGGATCGAGCGCCAATACCAGGTCCAGGACCAGGTCCGACCCGGGGAACCGGCTCAGCCGAATCAGAAAGCCCCGGTGGGCTCCGTCGCTGAAGGTCTGTTGCTGCCGGCGGCCGGCTGCTTCGAATGCCGCCCGTTTCTCTTCACCGGAACCGGAAGAAACCCATACCGCTTCCGGTTTGTTGCGGGTGGAGGTCGTCCAGACCGGCTGCCCGTCGCGATTCGCGATCATCAGGCCCAGGTCGCGCCGGACCCTGACCGAAATTCGGCGTCCCGCCAACTCCGACCCGGACTCGACCTGAGGCCTGGCCTGCAGTCGGCCGATCCGCCCCAAGCCCGCCAGGGCGCCGGCCTGCAGGAAACCCCTGCGGCTGATCCCGACACGGCGGGATGACCCCGCCGGACTGCTCCTGTCCCCCTTGTGACGACCGGTCATGAGTTTTTCCTCCTGCGGTGGCCGCGTTGGCCGAAATCCTGATTCCCGGGCAGTGCCGCCGATCCTGCGGCGAGATAATTATAGACGGTAAGGCCATTGGCCCGCCGCGCTCCGGCAAGCATCCTTCAAGCCCCACCCGGGAACGCGGGCGTCCCGCCCGCATCCTTATTCCTGGCTGGAGGCTGTGGAGCGTCAGCGCAACGTTGCCGGCAGGCAGCCATCCTGCCGGCGTGTACGGCATTGGCCAGTCCGAATGAACGGCAAGGCCCC
The DNA here is from genome assembly GCA_022826755.1 of Acidobacteriota bacterium. Lineage (GTDB taxonomy): Bacteria > Acidobacteriota > Terriglobia > Versatilivoradales > Versatilivoraceae > Versatilivorator. The sequence continues at coordinate 4,796 of JAJDUG010000060.1, read as the reverse complement.
GTTACCGTTCCATCCCTGCGGCGCAGTCCGCCAAGGCTGTGCCGGGTAAATGTGCGGGCGGGACGCCCGCATCCTTATTCCTGGCTGGAGGAGATGGAGCGTCGGCGCAACGTTGCCGGCAGGCAGCCACCCTGCCGGCGTGAAAGGCATTGGCAAGGCCGAATGAAGGGCAAGGCCCCGTTGCCGTTCCATCCCAGTGGCGGAGTCGGCCAAGGCTGCGCCGGGCCAATGTGCGGGCGGGACGCCCGCGTTCCCGGGTGGGCCATCATCCACCCAACAAACCGGGAACATGATCTACATCACGCCCTGGAATGGGGCAAGGGGCCAAATGCAAGTCTCAGTATCACTCCCCCCTTGAGGGGGAGTCGTCGACCGAATGGCGAAGGCCGATGCGGTGGGGGGGCGCCGCCCGGCGGCCATACTCCCGCGTCCCGCCATGGAGCGCCGGGCGCCTGTGCTACAATCGGGCCGTTCCGGGTCCCGGGGGGGTTCGTGCCCAAGCCATTCTACCGACCGCGCCGCCTGCGGAGCAGCCGCCTGCTGCGGGCCATGGTGCGTGAGACCCGGCTCTCCCCGCTCAACTTCATCTATCCCCTCTTTGTATGTCCGGGCGAGGGCGTGAAGCGGGAAATCCCCTCCATGCCCGGGAACTACCACTTTTCCGTCGATCGACTGGTGGAGGAATGCCACGGGGTGCGGTCGTTGGGAATCCCGGCCGTTCTGCTTTTCGGGATTCCGCCGTCGAAGGACGAAGAGGGCAGCGGCGCCTACGAGGAGGAGGGCATCATCGCCTCGGCGGTGCGGGCCCTCAAGGCGGCCGAGCCCGGCCTCCTGGTCATCACCGACGTCTGTCTCTGCGAGTACACCTCGCACGGCCACTGCGGCAGCTTGCGCGACGGGGACGTCGACAACGACGCCACCCTGGAGCTCCTGGCCCGGACCGCGCTGGTCTACGCCCGGGCCGGCGCCGACCTGATCGCGCCCTCGGACATGATGGACGGCCGAGTGGAGGCCATTCGAGACAAGCTGGACGATCACGGATTCGAAAAGACCCCGATCCTGTCCTACGCCGCCAAGTACGCCTCCGCGTTCTACGGTCCCTTCCGGGAGGCGGCCGGCTCGGCCCCTCAGTTCGGCGACCGGCGTTCCTATCAGATGGATCCCGCCAATCAGCGGGAGGCCCTGCGCGAGGTGGCTCTGGACATCGAGGAGGGGGCCGACATCGTGATGGTCAAACCGGCCATGCCTTACCTGGACGTGATCCATCGGGTCCGGACCGAATTTGATCTTCCGGTGGCGGCCTACCAGGTCAGCGGCGAGTATTCCGCCCTGGTGGCCGCCCACGGAAACGGCTGGCTGGACGAAGCTCAGACCATACTGGAGTCGCTCACCTGCATCCGGCGGGCCGGAGCCGACTGGATCATTACCTACTTCGCCAAGGCGGCCGTGAAGCTCCTCGAGCGGGAGGCCGCCTCCGGATCCTAGGCGGGTGGGCCGGTTCAACTGCTTTCGGCTGCCGGTCCGGCTCGGACCATTCCAGGGAGGAAACTTGTATCGGAAGTCCCAACAACTCTACGAGAGAGCCCGCAAGTTCATTCCGGGAGGAGTCAACTCGCCGGCCAGGGCCTTCCAGGCCGTGGGAGGCAATCCCCTGTTCATCGATCGCGGCAAGGGCCCGCGCATCCATGACGTGGACGGCAACGGCTACCTGGACTACGTGGGCTCCTGGGGTCCGCTCATTCTGGGCCACTGCCACCCGGAGGTGATGGCGGCCCTGCGAGGCGTCCTGGAAACCGGCACCAGCTTTGGCGCCTCCACCGAAAGGGAAGTGGAACTGGCCGAACTGATTCACCGGGCCTTTCCGTCGGTAGAGAAGGTACGGCTGACCAGTTCCGGCACGGAAGCCGGCATGGCCGTCCTGCGGCTGGCCCGCGCCTATACCGCCCGTCCCATGATCCTGAAGTTCGAGGGGTGCTACCACGGCCACGGCGACAGCCTGCTGGTGAAGGCGGGGTCCGGGGTAGCCACCCTGGGGCTGCCCGACAGCCCCGGCGTTCCCTCCGAGCTGGCTCGGCTGACGCTGACCTGCCCCTTCAACCGACTGCCCGCCGTCGAGGAAGCCCTTTCCCGGCACAAGGACAAGATCGCCGCTGTGATCCTGGAACCGGTGGTGGGGAATATGGGTTGCGTCCCCCCGCAGCCCGGCTTCCTGGAAGGACTGCGCGCCATCACCCGGCAGCACGGTGCTCTTCTGATTTTCGACGAGGTGATGACCGGCTTCCGCGTCGCCTACGGGGGCGCCCAGGAACGCTTCGGAGTCCAGCCGGATCTGACCATCCTGGGCAAGGTCATCGGAGGAGGCCTTCCGGTAGGAGCCTACGGGGGTCGAGACGAGATCATGAGCCGCCTCGCTCCGACCGGGCCTGTCTACCAGGCCGGCACCCTCTCGGGGAATCCCCTGGCGGTGACCGCGGGATTGACCACCCTGAAGATTCTCAAACGACCCGGGACCTACCAGGGACTGGATCACCTGGCCGGCCAACTCCGGGACGGACTGACCCGGGCAGCCAACCGGGCAGGTGTCTCCGTCCGTGTCAACCAGGTCGGCAGCATGTTTACGGTCTTCTTTACGCCGCGGAATCCAGGCAGCGAACCGGCTCGGCCCGACCAGGGCGCCGGCGCCCCGGTCACCGACTTTCCTTCCGCCAAACGGTCCGATCCGGAACGCTTCTCGCGGTTCTTCTGGGATATGCTGCAACGGGGAGTCTATCTGCCTCCCAGCCAGTTCGAAGCCGCCTTTCTCTCCACGGCCCACACTTCCGCCGACATCGAAGAGACAGTGACTGCCGCCGCCGAGGTCTTTGCCGACTGGTCCCGCTGAGGCCTCCGACCATGGGCCTGGACCCTATCGACTACGCCATCATCGCCGTCTACCTGGTGGGCGTGGCCTGGGTCGGCACCCGCATCGGCGGCCGCCAGCAGTCTTCCCGAGACTATTTCCTGGGCGGCCGGGCCCTGCCCTGGTGGGCGGTGGGGCTCTCGGTAGTGGCCAGCGAGACCAGCACCCTGACCTTCATCAGCGTTCCCGGACTGGCTTACCAGGGAAACCTGCACTTCCTGCAACTGGCCCTGGGTTACTTTGCCGGACGCTGCCTGGTGGCCCTCCTGTTCATCCCGGCCTACTACCGAGGAGAGCTGGAAACCGCCTACGACTTCATCGGCAAGCGGTTCGGCCTGCCCCTGCGCCGGCTGACCTCCTCCGTCTTCATCCTCACCCGCGTGCTGGCCTCCGGGGTCCGCCTGTTCGCCTCGGCCATCCCCCTCCATCTCATCACCGGCCTGAGCTACCCGGCAAGCATCCTCCTGATCGGAGTCTTCACCCTCATCTACACCTATTTGGGAGGACTCAAGGCGGTGGTGGCCATGGATGTGTTGCAGACCTTCATTTACCTGGCCGGAGCCGGCGTGGCCATGGTCCTCATCCTGAACCACCTGCCCCACGGGTGGTCGGACGTGGTCCGCTTCAGCTCTGCCTCCGGGGCGGACAAGCTCTCGCTGCTGAACCCCTATGGGGGATCGGGTCTGACGGAGTGGCTGAGCTCTCCCTACACCCTGACCGGAAGCCTGCTGGGAGGGATCTTTCTGACCATGGCTTCCCACGGCACCGATCAACTCCTGGTTCAACGCCTGCTGGCCTGCCGAACCGCCCGGGAGAGTCAAAGGGCACTGCTGCTGGACGCTGCCGTCATCGTGCTTCAGTTCGGGTTCTTCCTGGTGCTGGGCCTGTGCCTGTTCGCCTTTTACGGCGGCGCCGACCTCACCCAACTCGGATTGAAGAGTTCCGACCAGGTGTTCCCCAAGTTCATCGTCGAGCAGCTCCCCGGAGGGCTGGCCGGGCTGGTCATCGCCGGCGTGCTGGCCTCCGCCATGGGGACCCTCTCCTCGGCCATCAGCTCCCTGGCTTCCTCCAGCTACCTGGACCTGTTTCGTCTTTCCAAACGAGCCCGCGGCTTCAGCCCCCGGCAGGAGATGTTCTGGTCCAGAACCTTCACCCTGTTTTGGGGACTGGCCCTCATCGGGGGGGCCATGCTCTTCACCGACACCCGCAACCCGGTGGTGGAACTGGGGTTGCGCATCGCCTCGGTGACTTACGGCAGCCTGCTGGGAATCTTCTTCCTGGGGCTTCTGTCACGGCGGCCCAAGCCCGGCGACGCCCTTGCCGGTTTCCTGGCCGGAATTCTGGCCATGGCCCTCATCCTGATGATGACCCGAGTCGACTACACCTGGCACACCTTGATAGGCTGCCTGGTGACGGTCGGGGTGGGCCAAGCGCGGGCAAGGCTGGGAAGGTGAGCGAGTCGCGGAAAAGTGTCGACCGCAATCAATCGGGCGCCTCCATCCGCTCGTAGAGGGCGTCCCGGTCGTCGAGATTGACCCCGGCGACCGCACGACCTCGTTTGGTCAGCAACTTGGCCCGATACTGAAGCGTCGAGTCGCGCGGGCTGGCCTGAAGGTAGTCGCGCAGGGCGCGTTCGATCAGTCGCGTCAGGGTCTCCCCTTGCTGAGCGGCACGGATCTTGGCGGTGTGGATCAACTGGTCATCTAGGTTGAGCGTCGTTTTCATACAAATTAGTGTATCCCCCGTGTCGGATTTCTGTCAGTTTCTATCCAAATGAAAGAGGGTAGGACATTAGCCAGGTGCCGCATCGCAGGGAAACTGAGCGGCACGCAACGGGATGGCATGCGGGCGGGACGCCCGCGCTCCCGGGTGGGCCTCCTCCCATCGCTCTTGCTCC
>JAJDUG010000054.1 GCA_022826755.1 Acidobacteriota bacterium | reverse complement strand
ATTCGTGTTCATTCGTGGTTCGTCTTTAGCAACGCCCCCCGGTTTCTCTCTCGAATGATCCGCATGGCAAGACGGGGGCCGGCTAGAACGCCAGCACCCTGCGGGGGTTTTCGACCAGGATGGTTCGGATCTGATCGGAGGGAACGCCGAACTGCTCCAGCGAAGCCGCCAGTCTGGTGGTGGCGATGGTAAAGTCCGCCCGATTCCCTCTCCAGCCCTGGCTGTCCTTGGATTCCGCCGAAAACTCCCCGTAGAAGTAGGGAACGTGGTCGTGGCTGACCAGAATCTGCCGCTCGAATCCGCCCGCGACCAGGTTATGGATCAGGCGGGCCTGCTTGTCGCAGTCGTAATTGCCGGCCCCGACCCGATCGAACTGCAGGTAGCAGCCCAACCTTGCAATTTCCAGGTGGTAGTCCCCGGCCTCGGCGTTCTTGCCGTCGTCCATGTGGCCCTGGTGCCCGATGATCACCCGGCCGGGATCGGCGCCCGATTCCAGCAGCAGCCTGGCCTGCTCCAGCCCGCCCCCGTTGGTGGTGTGGGTGGTGATGGGGCAACCGGTGCGCCGGCTGGCCATGGCCGCGGCAAGATGAACCGCCTTCTCGCTGGGGCGCATCAATGCGCTGGTCCCGATCTTGATGGCTCCCGCCCGAATCGTGGTGAACCGATCTCCTCTTTCGCCTCCAGGATCTTCCATCCCCTCGGTGATCTCCCGGACGAAGAGGTCAGCCATCCTTGCGGCGCCGTCGGGCTCGATCCCCAGCCGTACCGCCCAGGGATGCTGGGGCGCCAGGGCCTCGCACCAGAATCCGGTGGAGGCAATGATATGGACCGGGGTGCGCCGGGCCAGATCCACCATGAGTCGCGGATAACGCCCCACCCGAATGGGAGTGCATTCCACGATGGCTCCGGGGCCGTCTTCGGCGGAGAGCGACTGGTGAAAGGCGTTCAACATCCCCGCGGTCTCAGCCAGCATTCTTTCCCGCAGAGGGGCCAGGGGAGCCGCCGGGGTCGCGTAAAGCTCGGACCAATCCACCGTGGGCGCATGTTCGTGCATGAGGGTCGCGCCCAGGTCTTCGGGGCCGACCGGGCCGAGCACCGTCTGCACGGCCGCGGCCCTGTCCGGTCGTTCCGGCGGCCTGCAGGCACCAAGCTGCAGGGCCGTCCAGGCGGCCAGGGCTGAACCGGCCAGGAACTGCCGCCGGCTGAGGTTGCGCCCGTTTGCGAACGGAAGTGACTTCATGGCCTTTCGGGTCTTCGATCCGACCTGGTGAAAGGGGACCCGCGCGCTTCGAATTTCACTGGGCGCGGCTGCGAATATCCTACTCCAAAAAGCCTTCCGCCCCGGCAAAAGGTGTGGAGGATGCCCCCCCGGGAGCGCGGGCGTCCCGCCCGCGCTCCCGGGCGGCGCCTCCTCCCATCACTCTTGCTCCTCAAGGGGGCAGGCGCCGGCTTGCCGGGCCGCAACCCGTGGCGATGCGGCAGAGCCCTCACGCTTGGTGGTTCTTCGTGACCCTTTCTGCAACTTCGTGGACAAGTCTTTTCCCGGACCTCATCCTGCGGGCCCCTACTTCCGGGCCGGCAAGTAGGCACCGTCGCCGCTACGCTCTCCCGGGGCCCCGCCGTCGTTGACCACCCCGTAGGCCAGAAACGGATTCTCCCCCGACACCTTCTCGATCCGGATGTAACCCTGCCGGGTCGCCGGGTCGGCTCTCAGCAGAATCCCGTCAATCTGGTGCCAGCCCCGGGCCGGGATCGGCTTGGTCACCACCGTCTCCTCCAACATCCCCGTCTCCCCGCTGAAGATCTCCAGGTGAAAGACGCTCGGGCTGTCGTCCACCTCCCCCGTGTTGACCAGCGCCAGGTTGCTGCGGTTCTGCCCGTTCTGCTGCAGCCCCATCACCCAGGCCTCTCTGCTGAAGCCCTCTCCTTCCGGCACCGCGTTGTAGAAGACGCCGTATTGCCCCCCGCCCCCCTCCGAACCCGTCCTGGCTCCCACCACGACACCGCTCAAGTCGGCCTCTTCGGCCGTGACGAACAATGGTCCCAGGTAGAAATTCCTGCGCGCGCCCAGCTTGGCCATCTCCTCTCGGCGCAACTTCTCCACCAGCTCGGGAACGATCGCCTGTTCACCCGCTTCCATCTCCATCCGGAAGCCCACCACCTTCTCATCCCCCTTGATCTGCTCCGACACAAACTCGAATTCCACCGTCCTGGGCTCCTCGGAGAAGTTGGTCACCGTCAGCTCGCTGGTAAACTCGCCGGTCTCCACGATGACCGGAAGAGTCTGCCGCATCTTCCCCTCCAATGAACTCGCCGTCACCGGAAACACGAACGACCCGTCCGAGTTGGCCTGGTCGTTGATCACTCCGTAGGCGTAGAAGGGCGCCTCTCCTTCCACCCGCTCCACCTTCACGTAACCCTGCGCCGGTCTGCCCAACGCCCCCAGCAGCCCCGAGTACTGGTGGAACCCTCCCGGCCCCAGCGTTACGTCCTCGAGGACTCGGGGCTCGCTGTCTCCCGCCTCTCCCGAATACACCGTGGTCCTCAGAGTGATTCCACCCTCTCCCGGCACTCCCATGTTCTGGAAGGCCACGTTCGAGCGGTCCTGAGCGTTCTGCCGCAGCCCGCACAGGTAGACCGCCTCGGCAAAGCCCTCCTCCTCGGCCACCCCCGGGTAGGCCAGTCCGGCCCGTCCGTCCGGCACCAGCGTGGTGGTCCGCACCACCGCCTCCACCTCGGAACCCAGCGGAACCTGCACCCGCAACGTCCCCAACCGGTTCCCCTTTGCGGGAATCGGCACCCCCAGGTCCCTCAGATAGCCCAAAGCATTGGATTGGATCATCTGTCTGCCTGCAGTGAGAACGTCCGAAGCCCTACCGCTCCCACCTCCCCGATTGGCCGCGTAGGTGTAGCTGATCTCTGCGTCCCGCTCCCCCCGGTTGGTCAGCGTCAATTCCGAGGTGAAGTAGGCATTGTTGAGCCCGGACGAGGTCAGCAGGACCGGCACGAACAGTGCCCCCGTCGTCAGCCGGAAGCTCCCCGTGGCGGGGTCCCCCTCGCCGCAGTCGTAAACGAACCCACCCTGTTCCGGCTCGGAAAAGTTCAAACGAATCTCGCAGGAGGCCCCGTCATCGTAGTCCAACCTCAATGTTCCCATGCGCGGGCCGGTTTTCTCATAGGAGTAGGCGCCCGATCGGGAGGCAGTTCCCGACTCCGTCTGTTCGAAGCGGTTGCCTTCTCCGAACCGTAGCTCATAGGTTCCGGCGGCCTCCCCATCACCGGCGAGCCGCAAGGTCAGCCGCCGACCTTCCAGGTCTGTCCCGGTGAACTCCGCCGGATCCTCTACCATTTCCTCGGAGGCGATCCTGAGGATCCGGTCCCTGCCGCCGCCGTTCGAAGTCGTTACATAGAGCGCTCCGTCGGGGCCCATCATCGGGGTCCGGAGCCGACCATAGGCGCCGTCGAGCTCGGGGACGATAACCTGGCTCACAAAATCGCCTTTCGGGGTAAACTCGAACAGGCGCAGCTTCTCGTCCCTGAGCGTGGCCACCGCCAGCCGCCCCTCCCAGACACCCCACTGGCGGCCCTCGAGGAAGATGCCGCCGCTGACGGCCAGGGCCGGCGACCCCGAAGACCACTTGGCCTCAACCGCGCCGGGAAACTTCACCCGGTCGGTCATGGGGACCGACTCGTTGTATCCGGGCACCGGATCCCAGCCGTAGTTGCCGCCGGCAACCAGCAGGTTGATCTCGTCGTCCACCCTCGGTCCGTGCTCAACCGCCCACATCCGGCCGGCGCCGGGTCGCATTGCCAACCCCTGCACGTTCCGGTGGCCATAGGTGTAGATCCTTGGGGAAGACGCGAAGGGATTGCCCGGCGCTCCGGCGCCCGTAGAGGGGTCGACCCGAAGGACCTTGCCCCCGAGCGAGGTCAGATCCTGCGGGAACCTTCCCAAAGCCGCGTCGCCGGTTGCAATCCACAGATAGCCTTCCGGTCCGAAACGCAGCCGGCAGCCCCCGTGACGCCCGCTGGTGGCCGGAATGCCCCCGACCAGGGGATCGGCGACCCGGGTGGCCGCGGTGTAGTCCGAATTGACAGTCCAGGAGATTACCTGCACCTCGGGCCCGTGGCGGCCCTGGCAGGTGTAGAAGCGCCGGTTGAAGGCAAAGTCCGGATCGACCACGATACCCATCAGTCCGGTCTCGCCGACGGCGAACAAGTCTCCCAGATCGGCAGCAACGGTCCTGACCCTGCCGGAGATGTCTCGACTGCTGAGCACGCCTCTCCTCTCGGTGAACAGCATGGTCCCGTCGGGCGTGAAGTCGAGGTCCCAGGGGATGGACAGGCCGGAGACCAGGGTGGAAACCAGCAATCCAGGCGGCGGGATCTCGGCGGTCTTGACCGACTGAAGAGTGAAGGTCAAAGTAGCGATCGGGTCGCTCGAAAACTTGCCCATACCCCGAATGCTGGTGATGACTCCCCGCGGCGAGGTTGCCGGGTTCGACAGTGAAAACTCGGTGCCATCCTCGGTTCCGGCATCCCACGGGTACAGGTTTACCGTAAGCGACGCCATCCATTCCCCCTGCGCATCCAGAAGGGACAGCCCGGAGACCCCCACGAACCAGTCCGGGCTCGGAGCGATCATGGTGAGCAGGGTGACCCGGGGATGATCGGTGGTGAGCGTGACGTTGTCGATGGCGGACGATCCGGTGGGACCGATATTGCCGCTCCCCAGAAGGACGGCCAGCGCATCGGGCTCGGCTGCCCTGACTTCGTTCGCCAGGGTGCTGGTTCCGCCAAGTTCCGCCATGAACTCGACCCCGGCGGTGGCCGTGCCGCCGTCCCTCAAAAAGGTGACGCCGGCATTGTGCACCCCCCCGATCAATCGGGTGAAGTGCGCGCCGCCCGGAAGGCCTCCGGGGGTGACCGCAGTGGTCCATAATCCCCGGAAGGTCACGCTGTAGGTGGCTTCCGAGTGAACCTCAACCGTCGGATCGCTTGCCGGCGGATCGAGCTCCATGTTGAACAGCGCATCGCTATCGCCCTCGTCCGTGATTGCCGGCGCTACCGGCGCCGTGGTGGAACCCTGGAATCCGAGGGAGACAAAGGACGCAAGGAACACCCAGGCAAGAATGGAGACGGCTCGGCGCCACCGACCGGCCCCAACCCGACACCGGGCGCAGAACCTGGAAATCATGAGCCGGAGTGTCGGGGATGAGGCCCTGGGTCGGAGAGCAGAGACGGAATGCGGCGGTAGAGAGCCCTGAAATTCGGTTTTTTTGTCCATGTTCAATATAGATCTCTCGAGTCGAACCAACGTTGCCAGGAAAGTCAAGCCCCGCCATCCCGTCGGGCGCGGCTTACCTTACCTGAAACAACAGAAAAAAAAGAGTTATCCACGAAGGCACACGAAGGACCTCGAAGACATACGAAGCAATACGCCAAGGGGAACCGGTTGAGGAGTATTCCACGACGGACACGACGCTACACCCTGCAATGCCCGGCGTCCGGTCTCGGCTCCGTGCATCAATCAACCCCTGATTCAACTGCATATTTTACATGGATGGACAGGATAAACAGGACGAGAGGCTGCTGCACAAGAAGCTGGGTCGACTGATATTGCGGTGCGAGCTTCGGGGTGCCCGGGATTACAGGCCGCCGGGCTCCCGACAGGCCAAGTCGGTCAGACGCGATCGTCGGGGTAGAGCTGCACATGCCAGGGCGGTAAATTGACATCAATGGGATCATCGTCCGGGGAATAGTGTTGCACCAGGGGTTCCAGGACATCCGCCAGGTGTCGTTCGACACCGTTTCTGAAGCCTTTTTCAACGACCGCCCAGGTGACATAGAGGCGTTTGTTGGCCGCGTACCTCAGGATCCGAGGATCTCTTCTGTGCTTTGAGAACCTCTCCTCGAAGTCTCCCTGACCGACGTAAACCACACCTTTTCCGGACCAGATGATGTAGACGCCGCCTTTACCGGAACTCCAGCCAAGCTTTACGACTCTCAAGTCACACCAGCCATTCTCACAGATTCTCCATTCGAGTTCCATGGTGGGTCCCTCATGTAGACGGGATCTCTTCAGTCGCAAATGGGTCGGTGCTTGCCGGCTCGTCTGTTGCAGGCGCCCATCCGGCTGGCTGTCAAACGACAAAGTCAATCGGGAACAAACAATGGCCATCAAAATAGTGACTTTTGGTGACATTTATGTGCTTTTATCGATATTTATGGTGATCTTATGGTGATTCTACCTATTGGGAGACGACCCCGCAGGGTTCGAGTTCCTATCTGTTGCCGGGAAGGTTTACGGCTGGGGCCAACCGGAACAACAGTCCATCCATGCAGACGGTCGACCCTGCTGGAGCCGGAAGTGGAATCCGTCCTGAACGACCCTGTGCAGGATGGATGCGTTCCGGGAACGCCGCCGGCAGGTTTGGCAACCTGTCGACGGATACCCTGTTCGCATGCGGGTCGTGATCGGCATATGCCGACTCCGATTCCACCGGGTTGCGCGACGGAAAGCAGCTACCACGCCCGCCAATTGCCCGGGCCAAGAGACTGCCATGGTTGATGCCGAGATTTTTTCCGATACAATTGGTGCCGCACCCGGAGACACGATGAGCGACTTGATCGGGGTATCAGTTCATCAGCCGTTTGGCGCGCCGGGTACCGCAGGCGTCGAATCGCAGCATTTCGGTGCACCATGCTAACCGAACCCACCGAGCAGCAGCCTGACCCCAACCTGCTGCACCCGTTTCCCGAGGGTTGGTACTTCGTTGCCAGCCGTCGTTCCATCCTCAAGGAAAAGCTGATTCAAAAGTCCTGGATGGGCGAAAAAATCGTCGCCTGGTGCGGCGGAGAGGGAGAAATCTGCGTCGCCGAGGCGGTCTGCCCCCACCTGGGCGCAGACCTGGGTCCCGCCGCCGGAGGCCAGGTGCGCGGCTCCCGTCTCGTGTGTCCGTTTCACGGCTTCGAGTTCGATGTCAGCGGCCAATGCGTCGCCACTCCCTTTTCCCCGGCGCCCAAGGCCGCCAGGCTCAGGGTGTTCGAGACGCGGGAAATGCTCGACCTGGTTTTCGCCTGGTGGGGTAACAACGGACGTCCGCCGCAATGGGACCTTCCCGAGGATCCAACGACCGGACCCGACTGGAGCGAGATCGAATACAAGACCCTCCGATTTCCCGGTCATCCCCAGGAAACCACCGAGAATGCGGTAGACTTGGCGCACCTGCGTTACGTGCACGGCTACGGCAACGTGAGCCGGGTGGGTCCGCTGTCGGTGGAGGGCGCCTGCCTGGAGAGTTCCTTCAACTTCAAGCGGACCAGGAGGATCGCCGGGATCACCGACCTCGTATTCGACGTCACGGCCGTCACCTGGGTCTTTGGACTGGGTTTTTCGCTGGTCAACATTCACGAACGGTCCATCGGCATGGATTCGCGTCTCTGGGTGCTGGCGACGCCCATCGACGGCAAACTCATCGATCTCGTGCTGGCCGCCCAGGTGCGGGAGATACGTCGTCCCAAGCGGCCCATCGTAGGCTTGAGGTTTGTTCCAACGAGCCTGCGCGCCGGCATCATGAACAAGATCATGATGGCCATTCAAAAACAGGATGTTGTGCAGGACGTGGTGATCTGGGGGAACAAGAGGTATCGGGCCCGTCCACGCCTGTGCCGGTCCGACGGCGAAATCGGGAGGTATCGACGCTACTGCCGACAGTTCTATCCGGGTCACGGAAGTGGCGGTCGGGACCGGCGCCAACCACCGTCCATGGAGTCATAACGGCGTTGTCCATTCCCAGTGAGTAGACCAGCATGAAAAGACTGACAGGCTATCTGGCCGCGATTGTCATCCTTGTCGGCTCCGGCGCCCTGGCGTACTACCTGGTGTCGCTGGCGCCCGAGCCGGAGCGTAGCCAGCCGCCTCCCCAAATCCCGTTTGCGCAGACGGCCAGGGTCGTGGCCGGCTCCGGAGCCATCCCCGTATACGGCGCCGGAACGGTACGGGCCAGCGCTGAAATAGACATCGCGCCGCTGGTCAGCGGAAGGGTGGTCTGGGTGAATCCAGCCTTCCAGAGCGGGGGGCGGGTCAGGGCGGGCCAGGCCATATTCCGCATCGACAAGGAAGACTATCGGCACCGCCTGCGCCAGGTGGAAGCCGAACTGGAATCCCGACGGGTCGCGCTCTTCGTGGCTCAGGAAGAATCGGCATTCGCCCGCACCGAATTCGAGCAGTACGCTCGCCAGCAGCAGGAAGCAGGAGCTTCCGCGGGGAAGCCGGGGCCCCTGGCTCTGCGGGAACCTCAGATCAAGGCGGCTCAAGCGGCCATAGACCGGGTGGAATCCCAATTGGCCGATGCCAAGCTGGCACTGTCCCGCACTGAAGTGCGAGCACCCTTCAACGGCTACGTGCGCCACGAGTCGCTGGATGTGGGGCAGTTTGTCACCGCCGGCCAACCTGTCGGGCGAGTGTTCGCCTCCGACGCGGTTGAGGTGGTGGTGCCCCTGTCCGACGCCAACGCCGGCTTGATTCCAGGTCTCTGGAAACTGCGCGCGGGGGACTCCGGACGGCGGGTGGCTGCCCGCGCGATCGCCAGATACGGTGACAAGAGCTACGTTTGGAAGGCTTACGTCGACCGGGCCGAGGTTTCCATCGACCGGCAGACCCGAACCATCGACTCAATCCTGAGGGTGGCCAACCCCTTTACCGGGGGGGTCCCGGTGGACGGGACCGATGAATCCGGAAGCACCCCCCCGCTGCTGGTCGGCAAGTTTGTAGAGGTAGAGATCCAGGGGCTGGCTCCCGAGAGCTACTTCCGAGTACCGCGGCCGGCACTGCACCCCGGAAACGAGATTTGGACGGTGAACGAAGACAAGAGGGTAAGCGTAGTCCCGGTGCGAGTCCTGCAGCGCGTCAACGATGAGGCATTTGTCATCGGCGCTCTCGAAGACGGGCAGTCGGTCATCACAGGCGGCATTCAACATGTCACCGAAGGCATGCCGGTACAGACCGGAGACGGCCTGGCGCGATGAGCCGGGATGAATGGCAGCATGTCAAGGTGGGAACGATTCGCCACCTGTTGGCTCGCCCCGTTTCTCGATGGCTGATCCATTGCCTGGGACGGAGGCGAAGACACTTGCCCCGTGAAGGCTGCACGATCAGTGCCTCCAAATGACCGGCTCCCGGCAAGTGCCCCGATCTTGAGCGCCCTGATCCGGATACCAAAATCATGAATTCGGCCGCGCAATCCCCAATTCGCCTCGCTGAAGAGTTGGTACTCCTGATGCTCAACGAACAGAGCGGCTACCTGGAAATGGTTCCAGGCTGGAGCTTCTCCTGCGTTATGGCCGGCGCCGTCATTGCCGATCTCGCGCTGGAGGATCGCATCGACAGCGATTTGAACAGGATGTATCTTACCGATCCCACTCCGACCGGAGACAACCTGCTCGACCCCACGCTCAAGGAAATCGTCGAGTCCCGGGAGACCTCGGACACTCGATACTGGATCGAACGGACCGCGGGCCGTTCCGACGAAATCGTCGCGACCACACTCGATCGCCTGGTGGAAAGGAAAATTCTCGACTACGAGAGCGGCGGATTCTGGGGACTTTCGCGCTCGGTTTCACGTTCGGGAACCTATCAGACCGCCGACCTCCAAATCCGCCAGGAAGCCAAGGCAAGAGTCCTGAGCGTCATCTTGAACAACGACATCCCGGATCCGAGCGATGCCATTCTCATTGCCCTGATGCATACCTGCGGTGGCTTCAAGCTGGTGCTTTCACCAGAAGACTACGAGGAGAAGCTCGAGCGGATCGAGACGCTCGCCAAGCTGGATCTGATAGGGCGGTCGGTTGCCAGTGCGGTAAGGGACAGTACCTTAACACCGAAGACCCGTCGTGTCATCCAGACCAAACCCATTCCCAAGCTCGGATTCACCGACATCCTGCGACAGCGGGATTTCGTCTCGGGCAATATTCCGAAGGCGATGCACGGAATCTTCCGGAAGCACGGGCCGGTCGTTCAACTTCCCTTCAAGGTCCGCAAGTCGACTGTAGTCGCCTTGATGGGGCCGATCACCAATCAGTGGATCAACAAGTACGGGAGATTCTACCTTCGCTCCAAGGACTACATCCAGGATCTGGAACGGGCCTTCGGCGCCACCCGAACCCTGCCGGGCATGGATGGCGCCGAGCATTACAGGATGCGCAAGACGCTGCAAGGCGCCTATTCCCGCGCTACGCTGGGGCGGAGGCTGCCGGAGTTGGTCCAACTATGCAGACAATCACTGCGACGATGGAACGAAGGCGAGGTCTTCGTCGCCGCCACGGCCTTCAAGAACCACATCAGCAGTCAGATCTCGCACCTGATGATCGGGGTGGACTGCAGCCATTACGTCGACGAACTGCTTGAATATGAACACCGCGCGCTGGTGACTCAGGTTCAGGGCACATTGCCGCAATTCATGCTGCGGACGCCGAAAATGAAACGCTATGGGAAGCGTGTCCGTGAACTCCAGGAGGCCATCATCGCATCCCACACCCCGGCCCAGCGAAGGGGGAAACCGCCGGATCTTGCCGACGCGATTCTCGAACTCCACAAGAACGATCCCCAGTTCCTGCCGGAAACGGACATTACCTTCCCGTTTGTGGCCTCAATGGTCGCCAGCATCTACCTTGGCAGTGGACTCGCCTTCGCGGTTTATTCCATGGCCCGACACCCGGACCTGTACGCCAAGATCCATCGGGAAGCCGAGCTGCTATTCGGTAATGGGCGTGAACCGGAAGCGAAAGAATTCACCCTCGACAGCATCGATGTCACCCACCGCCTCTGCCTGGAGTCGGCGCGCCTCTACCCCGTGATTCCCTGGCAGTTGAGAACGGTCATGAACGAATGTATCGTCAGTGGCTATGAGATTCCGGCCAAGACCATGCTGTTGATTTGCCAGACCGCCTCTCACTACTCCGGCGATCTGTTCAAGAACCCGCTGAAATTCGACATCGACCGCTATCTGCCGGATCGGGCCGAACACACCACCCCGGGCGCCTACGCTCCCTATGGCCTGGGAACCCACACTTGCCTTGGAAGTCGGTGGGTGGAGCTCCAGATGACCGTCAACATCCTGCTCATCGCCTACCACCTGAAGCTGGAGGTAGTGCCCGAGGACTACGAGCTGAGATTCAATCCATTCCCCACATCTTCCCCCAACAAGAAGTTGAAGTTCCGCATCGCTCAAATCGTGAATCCGGTCTGAGCGCCCAAGCGCCGATCGACGCCCCAACGGTTCAGGTGGCAACCGCAGAGCCGCGACGCGAGTTGGCACGCAGATAGACAGCCATCAGGGCAGGCACCAGCAGTATCAGTATGGCAGTTGTAATCATGACGCCGACCCCGAGCGAGGCCGCGAAGGGAACCAGGAACTGCGCCTGAATGGCCCGTTCCAGTATGAGCGGCGTGAAGCCCAAAAAGGTGGTCACCGAGGTCAGGATGATGGGGCGAAAGCGCCCCTTGGCGCCATCGATGATGGCTTGCTTCGGACTGGCGCCCTCCCTCAGCCGCTGGTCGATGAAGTCGATCATGACCAGCGAATCGTTGACGACGACCCCGCTGAGCCCGAAGAACCCCATAAAGGATGCGGCGCTCAGGGCGACACCCAGCACCAGGTGACCGAGAACCACGCCGATGAGGCCAAAGGGAATGATGGCCATTATGATGAACGGTTTGCGATACGATTTCAGGGGAATGGCCAGCAGCGCGAAAATTGCGAGCATGGCGAGCACGAAGCCACGATAGAGAGCATCCAGCGACTCCAACTGCTGCTGCTGTTCGCCGCCGAAGGAGAAGGTCAGCTTGGGGTCGGTCGCGCTCAGTTGGGTAAGGATCGAATCCTTGAGGATTCCATTGGCCTCCCCGCTCGAGATCACGCTCTCGTCCACATCCGCCGTAACGGTGATTACGCGTTGACCGTCCTTGCGCCGGATTGACGGCGGCGACGTACCCATTGTCAGGGACGCCACCTGGCCGATCGGCACCTCCCCTCCCGACGGGGCGCGGATCAGGTAGCCCTCGACATCGGTGATGGCATCACGCTCGTCGGCGGGCAGTCGCGCATAGACCCTGACCTCTTCCCGGTCGCGTTGCAGCCTCAGCACCTCCACACCGAAGAAGGCCGCTCGCACCTGTTGCGCCAATTCCTCGACCGTGAGGCCAAGCGTTCGCGCCTCCCGCCGCAACTCCAACTGAATCTCCCCGACACCCGGCGTATGATCGGACCGGACGTCGAAGACCCCACTCACGCTGCGAAGGCCGTTGACTACCGAATTCGCGACCTCCACCAGGCGCTCCGGATCCGGATGTGACATCACTGCCTCCACGGGACTGCCCAGGTCGATGACCTCGCCGCTGAAGGCGATCCCCCGAACGTAGGGGAGGATCCCGACCTCTTCCCGCCAAGCCTGCACCACGGCGATGGTGGACAGGTTCCGCTGCTGGGCGCCCAGCAGCTTGAAGTCGATGGTGGCGATGTTTGCTTGCGGATTCCGGGTGGGGGTCGGGTCAAGCCCTCCCCCCTCCACGCGGGGTCTCTGGCCGACGGTCAGGGTCACACCCGACATCAGCGAGGGAGCACCGTCCGGCCTGTCCCGGTCCAGGCGTTCCAGGACCCGCCTTCCCGCCCGCTCCAACTCCAGCGCAACCTGGTAGGTCCGCTCGGCGGGAGTCCCGTCAGGCATTTCAAGAGTGGCGGTGACGAAGTCGCCCTCCACCACGTCGGCAAACGTCGTTGGGACAATTCCCGCGGGCACCAGGGACAGGCTGACAACCAGCAGACCGATGGCTCCCGCCACCACCACGGCGGGCCAGTTGGTCGCGAAGCGCAGCCCTCGCTCCAGCGGGCCATGCAGGAACCTGTTCAGCCATCGATCCACGAAGTTGCGCGTGCCCGCGAAGAACCGGTCCACCAGGTTTTTCGGCACCCAGTCCGGTCCATGCAAGTGGGACAAGTGGCTGGGCAGTATCAGGAGCGATTCGGCCAGCGAGATCAGCAGCATACCGATGATGATTATCGGCAAGGCGGCCCAAATTTCTCCGATGCCCCCGGGAATGAAGAGCAGCGGCGTGAAGGCCGCCACCGAAGTGAGCACCGCGAAGATCAAGGCATTCTGGATCCGCCGCGCGCCCCGGATGGCCGCGACCACTCCCGGCACGCCCCGGCTGCGTTCGTAGTGGATGTACTCGGCCACCACAATGGCATCGTCGACGATGATGCCGATAGCCAGAACGAACGCGAACAGTGAAATGGTATTGATCGCAAGGTCAAGCACCAGCATCACGGCCAAGGCCCCGATGCCCGAGGTAACCAGGCCGGCCACGACCCAGACCGCGAGCCGTATCTCGAGAAACAGCGCCAGCGCGATGAACACCAGGAGGAGGCCCATGAGACCGTTTTTGACGAGAAGGTCAACCCGCTCCGAGTAGGTCTGGGAGTCGTCATTCCAGATGGTGATCCCGACGCCTTGGGGCAGGGATGGAACAATCACGTTTGCCGTGTGCCCCTGAACGGCTTCGGCAATAGCCATCACCTGCTCGCCCTCGGCCCGATAGACCTCCACGAAGAGCGCCGGCCGATTCTGGTGCCGGAGAATCAGGTCCGTATCCTGGAAGGAATCGCGCACATGGGCGATATCCCCGAGGCGCACGACCGTGCCGTCTTTGCGGGCGATGACGACGATCTCCTCGAAGTCGAGCTGATCGTAGCTCTGGCCGATGGTCCGCACGCGTACTTCAGCCTCCCGGGTATCGATGCTGCCGGCCGAAAGGTCGAGGGAACTTCGGCGGACGGCAGCCGCGACATCGTCCAGCGTCAACCCCAGGGCGCGCAGACGGAGGAGCGGCACTTCGATCGAGATCTCGTAGTTTTTCGTCCCGGTGGTCTCGACGTGGGAGACGTCGGGCAACGACGCCAGGTCGTCTTCGATCTGGTAGGCCAACTCCTTCAGCGCGCGCGCGGGGATGTCGCCGAACACGATCAGGCGGATCATGCTGGTGCGGTTGTCCATCTCCCTGAACCGGGGGCGTTCGGCTGCGCCGGGAAACGACTGGATGAGCCCGACCGCGGCCTTGACTTCGTCCATGGCCTCGCTGATGTCGGCGCCCATCTTCAATTCGACCCGCACCGATGCCAGCCCCGGAGCCGCCAGGGACTTGACCGCCTTGACATCCTGCAGCGCCTCCACCCGCTCCTCGATCTTGACAACGATCGATTCCTCCACTTCGTCGGGTGAGGCGCCGGGATAGGCCACTGACACTTCGATGGTATTGAAGGGAACCGTCGGCCAGGCTTCCCGCTCCAGGGCCCCCAGAGCCACCAGGCCGGCCGCCAGGATGCTGAACATCAAGAGATTGGCGGCAACGGGGTTGCTCGCCATATAGGCAATGGGACCGCCCGGCTCCCCCTGGTGAGGATCGGTACCATTCATCGGCTGCACCTGTTGCACGCTCGGGAGGACAGAGCGCCGGAGGGACCGGGGCAATGGGGATCAGGCTGAACTCGGACGTTGGTTCTTTCCATGACAGTGGCCGGCCAGCTTCCCTCTAGGCTCTCGCGGCAGCTTTGAGGGGGTGCCGATGTCGCACCACCCGAAATTTGAAGCTCTTTCCGGGGCTGAGCTTGGGGAATGGACTGATCTTCAGCTTGTAGTTCGCCGGGACCAGCTCCAACTCCAGGTGACGGGCGATCAAGAGCAGGTTGAGAGTCAATTGCAACTCGGTCCAGAGGGCGCCCCCACATACGTGGGTCCCGACGCCGAAGGGTGCGTAAGCCCCGCTCTGCCTGTGTTCGTTTCGGGGGGCCGCGTACCGTTCGATATCGCAGGTGTCGGGGTCCTTGAAGTACCGCTCGTCGTAATGAGGTGCGGTAAAGGCGATCATAATCTTGCTGTAGGCCGGTATCTCCATGCCCTCGATTTCGAAGGCATTCATGGCGGTACGCATGTGCACCGGCACCACCGGATGCAGCCGCAACACCTCCATGATGAACCGGTGGGTCACATCGATCGCCGACCGGTCAAGGTTGGCGGCAACCGGATCGCCGTCCGAAAAGAGCGCGTCGGCTTCGGCCACGATCCGATCCCGCAGATGAGGGTTCGCCAGCATTTCGTAGATCGCGAAAGCCGTCGCGCTTCCCGTGTAGTGACCCGCGATAATCGGTGCGATAAACGCGAAACCCAGATCGGTTTCCGGCAGGAACTGAGGATCGGACTGATGCAGCTCCATCAGGTCGTCGACAAGATCCCGCCGTTTGCCCTTCCGCTGCGCCGGCGAGTGCGATGCGTGAATCTGGGCATAGAGCTCCAGAACGCGCGCTTTGTACCGCTTCATCGCCGGCGTACGCAGCAGGAATCGGGGCAGGAGACCATGCACATGGACCAGCAATGCCCGGTATTCGAACTTGAGGAGGTCGTCCAGAATGTCGGAGGGCACGATGCTCACGCTGAGCTGCGCGACCTGGTCGCCGATCATTCGCTGGCAGCTCCACTCGCCGGGGATGACCTTCCCGATGCCCCATTGGGCGAAAGCGCCTCGGGCCATGGCCAATAGCTCATCCATCCGGTCCATGATGACATCACGGGAGTTGCCCGCGTGAACCGCCTTGCGCATGCGAAAATGATCGGCCCCGTCCAGACTGGCGATGGACCGGGCCGTTCCCCACTCCTGCTGAAAAGCCTCGAGATAATCCCGCGTCCTCAAATGGAGTCGACCCTTGCGGCCGACCCACCGGTTCAGGTGGGCACCGGCCAGAACCACCAGGCGACGGCCGCCGGCGTTGATCTGAAAGATCGGCCCCAATTCCTTGCTCTTTTCACACATGAACTTGGGCAGGTTCCCCGAACGCAACGTTCGAGACGACAACATGCCGAACAGCCCCACGGTCGGAATGGGCCGGCGCTGCACCGAGCGTATGCTCCCCGGGGGGCGGTAGGAACTGCGCACCGCGTCTCCGATGGTCCGACCAATCAAATCGATTCCGGTCAGGATCTCGATTCGCTCCTCGGCGAGTTCGTATTCCTCGGGCTCGAGAATGGCCCGCATCCCTCCACAACCGCTCATGAGACCGATGATGGCGCAGTCGCGAAGATCGGGAATCTCATCGCTGAAGAGGACTCTCATGATTCTGCTCTTGATCTCCTCCCCGGTCTTGCCGTCGATCACGGGATACCGCCGAGAACGGGCAACCTTGCTGGACAGGGTCCAGAATCCTCCGGAGTCGGCGGTGAGCACTCCCAGTTTGACCAGGCGATCGATGGCCTTGGTGCTGATCTCATCCGAGCGCCGGGCCGCTCGTTCAACCCAGTATTGCGGAGAATGCACCTGCGCATCTTCCACGATTTCCTGCAGCACGGGGTCCAGGAGGTCATCGCCGGTAGGCCTGGGATCGATCAAGGAAAGGAATTCCAGGTCCGAGTCGATGCGGTCTTCCAGCGCAAGGTCGATCAGGACGCTCCCCGCCAGCGCGCAGGACATTTTCCACTCCGGGATCGGGATGAAATAGCCCGTCTTTTCGTCGAGCAACAACAGGAGCATTTCTTCGGCGAATCTCATGGTCCGTACTCTCTCATGGAGACTCGAGACTGCTTGCGGAATCCATACGCGCTGGCTCAACCTGCATTTCTCACCAGGGGGCGTGATGGTGGCGCAGGAATTTTCCTCTCAGCGCGTGCTCGCGAGCGAAGAACGTAGTCAATGACCCTGCTCTCCCTCAAACATCACTGGGACGAGGGCTCCCGGCGAGTCCGACGGGGCGTTGGGGTCAAAGCCGCCTCCCAGCGCCAAGTGGAGATCGATCCGATTGTCCAGCAGGAGATGTTGCAGGGCCAGGATCCGGCTCTTCATGCCGAGGATCCGCCGTTCGGTCTCCAACACCGTCAGCAGGCCGCCCTGACCATGGCGATAGCGAAGCCGGGCCTGTTTCCGGGCCCCTCGGGCCTCGGCGGCCGATTCTTCCAGCTCACGCAGCCGGTCATGCAGGAGAATCTCGACCGAAAGGGCCGTCTCCACCTCCCCGAAGGCCTTCAGGACGGCGTCGGTATAGATCTCCAGGGCCTCCTCGGAGCGGCTGCGGGCGATGTCGACCTGGCGCCGGAGACGCCCTCCCTGAAAGATGGGCTGAACCAGGTTTCCCAGCAGGCTCCAGACGGCGTAGTTCCCATTCAACAGGCTCAGCAGTGAATCGGTGGCCGTTCCACCGCCGGTGGTGAGACTGAATCGAGGATGGAGGGCCGCCTGAGACTGGACGATGCCTGCATCCGAGGCCAGCAGGCGCCGCTGGGCCGCGATGAGATCGGGCCGTCGGGTCAGGAGTTCGGAGGGGAGGCCGGCCGGAACTTCCGAGGAAACCGCGGGGAGACCGTCTCGAACCTTCAACCCCCCGGCAGGATAGCGCCCGGCCAGAAGTTCGATCTGCAGGATGCCGCGGTCCAGTTGCTCGCGGCGGAGATGAACCAGCGATTCAGCCTCGGACAAGTCCGCCAGGGCCATGCGCAATTCCAAAGCCGTCTGGAAACCCGCCTCAAAGCGCTGTTGAACCCACTGGGAGGTTGTCCTGTAGCTGTCCACCATCTCGCGAGCCAGGCGCAATTGAAGGTGTGCCGCGGCGGAGGCGAACCAGGCCTTGGCCGTCTGGCCCGCCAGGGAATGCCTGGCTGCCGCAAGGTCGGCGGACTGCGCGGAGGCCAGAGCTCCGGCCTGAACCTGGCCGCTGCGGATTCTTCCCCAAAGGTCCGGCTCCCAACTGATGTCGAGACCAACTCCCATGAGGGTGTAGGTCGCTCGCGGCACCCGGCCGGCGAAACCGGGAAGGGGCAAGCCGATGAAGTTCTGCCGCTGGCGGCTGCTGTTCACGGCAAAACCCATGGACGGCACCAGGTCGGCGCCGGCGATTTGGGCCTGGACGAGTGCCGCCTCCAACCGGTCGGCGGCGGCAAGGAGCTGATGATTGTTGCTCAGGGCCTCCTCGATCAAGGCGTCCAGTTGGGGGTCTCCGAACTGTTTCCACCAATGGAGGTCGACAGTTCTCTCCGCCGCCTCCCCCGAGTTCCAGACTGCCGGAACCTGCACTTTGGGCTGGCGCTGAAGAGGGGCCCCCGAGCGGTAGCACCCGGTCACCGGCAGAAGGACGGCAAGCAGCAGAAGGAAAAGTGGCCTCATTGCCTTGGCTGGTCCGGGTTGGGACCTTGTCTTGGAAACCCCACTGCCGGAAACGAAACCAGGCATTCGATCACCCGGTTCGCCTCGGAGGACTCGGCGTTTCATACTCGCCCTTGAAGGCGCCTTCAGACATTCTCGTAGATCAACCCGCCTATTTTGTCACCGGCAGGGGGGGTGTTTCAATCCCCGATTAAACCGAGCCTGCCGTCCTACCCCATTGGTTTGCCCAGGGTTGTCGACCAGGCCGGCTTGCAGATGTCTCTCCGAGGCCAAGCTCGAACGCGGAGCTGGCGGCCGGAAACGATTGCCAACAGGCCCGCCCGGTTCAGAATTACCGAAACCGTGTGCGGGTTCGAAAGACCTCGACTGATTGCCTGGCAAAAGAAATTTGGAACCCGTTGGCTCCTCCACGCGGCGCGGCAGCAGCATCTCGAACCTGTCGGAGAGTCAGCCTGCAGCTACCACAACACGGACAGGCTAACCGGTGTGCTGGCGCCGATGGTGTTTGCGTGTTTCGGCGGCTTCATGCGTCGCGGCTTCGATGACGTGGCCAAGGGCTTGAAGGCATATGCGGAAGCACGCCAAGCAGAGATTGAAACCAGTGGGTAGCTGTTTGAAGGTAACCGTTCGGTCGTCCCGGTATGGACATGCGGCCGGGCCAACCGGACGCTGGCGTTGTCGACGGCCGGCACCAGTCGATGTCCCCTGTGCACGGAGGGCGCCCGGACCGGATCGGCTCGCTGTTCGACAATGCTTGTC
>JAJDUG010000079.1 GCA_022826755.1 Acidobacteriota bacterium | reverse complement strand
GGCCACACCGGTCAGCCCTCTAAGGGGATGCCTGCCGAGACTGAGAATCAGGCCCAAAACCCGTCTGAACACTGTGGGGACGTCGAGATCAAGCCTCAATCAGCAATAGGTCACCCTTCATGAATAGTTCGGGCTAGAGGCGGCTCAGCGAGCATGCGGTCCGGAACGCGAGTGAACGTCGAGCAGGCCTCGAAACGAGCGATGCGGGTGCCTACCCACCTGAGATATGGGGAAGCTCCACCAATCGGAGCAGCAAAACCCGAACTTCAACGGCCCTGGGATGATCGACGATTTCCGCCTCTGGGGGTCACGCAGATGCCGTCAGACTCAGGCAGCAGCAACCCGAAAGTGGTGCGGGTCGAATAGGGTCCCGTCGAGATGGCACTCGTGCCGAGGCCGACGCTAAACTTTGGGAGAAAGAGAAATTCTACATAGATTTAACCCGTGCAAACCTGACCGGCGCACGGCTGATCAAAGCAAACCTGACCAACGTGATCCTCAATGGGGCAAACTTGACCCGTGCGTTCCTACAGGACGCAAACCTGACCGGAGCTTTACTCGCCCTCACGGACTTCTCTGGGTCGAGAGGTCTAACCCAAGCCCAACTCGATCAAGCCGAGCAACTCCTTCCGCCTTTTTGGCCCAAGCTACGTGGTCTTAAGGATCCTGTTACTGGTGCCCCTCTAAAGCCCTCGCTGTGATCTGTCTGACGGGTGGGCCATCCGGCGTTGGAGTGCGTGCGGACAAATTCTCCGATATGTTTATAATTGATAGGAACCCAAGGGGACGTTGTTGAATTAGTGGAAATACTTGGGCCGGGAGTCATTCAATATCTTGTCAATATTGAGAAGGCTCGACCTGCCGAAACATGATGCTCGCAGCGTTGTGGAGCCTACGGAAGGATTTGGCAGGGGGCATCGAGTTTCCTGTTCGTGTCACGCAAGTTGCGAGAGCTGAGCACAGTTATTCCAGTAATTCAACAACGTCGCCTACTTTCCGAAGATTTGATCCGCTGGGATTCGTTCTTGAGGTGGGAGTCGGAAAAGGGCTGCCGTAGACCCTGCCGACCCTGCAGATAGAGTTCGCGGCGAAAGGCCGCAGTTGTGCTCTTTTTGGGACAAGAGTTGGTACGAAGGGGGAGGAATCTAAAATGAGAACTGGGCTACGAGCTCTCTCGATGGGCGACAAATTGCGACTGCTGGAGGATTTATGGGACAGCATAGCCGCCGATCAAGCTGCTCTGCCGCTTACCGACGAACAAAGAGTTGAGATCGATCGGCGCTTGGATGCTTACGAATCTGACAACCTTAAGGGTCGCGAATCCAATGAGGTCCTGGCGGCCATTAAAGGACGACTGTGAGTCTCAGGCTATATATTCGGCCGGAAGCAGAAACGGATATCGAAGAGGCCGCAATCTGGTATGAGAAGCAACGACCGGGTCTGGGGGATGAATTTCTTGATGAGCTTCGGAGCATTTTCAATACAATCTCAGAAACTCCGGCCATTTATCCCGTGGTCCATAGAGGTACCCGCCGTGCCTTGATACGTCGGTTTCCTTTTGGAGTCTACTTTCGGATTGAGGATGCACAGGTCATAGTCTTTGCCATTATCCATGGTAGCCGTCATCCAAGGAGGTGGCGACAAAGACGATGACAAGAGATGGTTCGCTGTCATTTGCTCAGTCTTTGCAATGCAGCTTGAATACTACCAGCAACACGCTCTCGACAAGTTGGACCTCCGGCTTGAAGCGCTTGGGGCAACGTCCCCTATCTCCGAGTAGTCCCACCCAATCCCTCAAACCTCTCCGACACTCGAAACCCGTGGCGGGGCGCAGATGCGGTCCATGAAGAATCGCAGGAAGCGGTCGGCGTCGATCAGCGTTGGAACCCGGGTATTGGGTTCTACAGGCTCGAGGCTGGTGAGAACGTGGTGGTCTCCCGCGTCCTCTACCGACTCCCTGAGCAGATGGCGATTGGCCACCGTTTCGCCGTAGGTGAATTCCCCCCGGGTCTCCACGGCAATGTGCATGGGACAACTCGCTTTGGCCAGGGAGGAATCCACTGCCAGGCCTACTGCCAACGGATCGTGAAGCGCGCCTCCCTCAAAGCCGACGCTCTCGGAGAAGCCGAGGTAGAAATCGGCTATTTGGGCTACGTAGCGTGCGATGGGTGACCGGCTGCCGGCGAGAGCGGCCGCGTGGGACCGCTTCAACAGGGTTTGATGAGTGGCGCCCAGTCCCACCATGGTGATAGGAATTCCCGACTCGAAGACGATCTTGGCGGCCTCCGGGTCGTTGTAGATATTGGCCTCGGCGGCAGGGGTGGCGTTTCCCCCTTCGATGGAGCCGCCCATCAGGATGATCTCGGGGATCTGCTGTGCGATGTCCGGCCGCTTGAGCAGGACCCGAGCGATGTTGGTCAGTGGCCCCATGGGCAGCAGCGTGATCTGCCCTGGGTGGGCGCGGACGAGATCGATGATGAGGTCCACGGCGTGACCGGATTCGGCAGTCTTGGCCGGGGCAGGCAGTTCCGTCTCTCCGAGACCGTTCTTGCCGTGCACGATGGGGGCCGTGATCAGCTTTTTGCGGAGTGGGTATCTTTCTCCCCTGGCCACCGGGATATCGGTCCGATCGGCCAGTTCGACCAGCTTGAGCGCGTTCTGCAGACCCTGGTCCACCAGGACGTTTCCGGAGACCACGGTAATGGCCTCGATTTGCAATTCCGGGGACTGGGCCGCCAACAGGATGGCCATGGCATCGTCAATGCCCGGGTCCGAATCGAGAATGATCCTGCGAGGGTGGGATGCCGTAGGGTTGGGACCTGAGCGCGCCTGTAAGTTTGAACCGATGGTAGGCTCCTATGGAATGACGGTTCCGATTTATCGGAATCAGGGGCTTCGGCTCAACGCCAGTTCCAGTTGGCCCGGTTCGGTGACCGGGGCTTTGCAGGTGTAGTTCTCGCAGACGTAGGCGGCCGGGCGGCCCTTGACCAGGGTCTTGCCCTCCAGCAGGGGCAGCTCGCGGGCGCCCTCGGCGTGGTTGGGGTCCAGGAGGGCCACCACCTTGTTGGGCAGGAACTTCCGGTGAACGACCTCGAGCAGTCGTTGGGTTTCGTCCGACTCCGGATCTCCCACCACGGCGATTTCCTTGACCGGGCCCAGGTAGAAGTCGGCGGCGCCCAGCAGGTAGCCGAAGCCGTTGGGATAGCGGGTCAGGGGGAGGTGCATGTTCTCGAGGTTGGTCTCGGCGATGGCGCGGTATTCGAGGTTGCCGGTCAGGATGGCCAGCTTGAGAAGATTGAAGACCGCCACCGAGCTTCCGGCCGGGGTGGCGTTGTCGTAGGCGTCTCTGACCGGGGTCAGCAGCTTCTCGTGTTCCTTGCCGGTGAGGAAGAAGATGGCCTGCTCCCGGTCCCAGAACTGCTCCAGCATGGCGTCGTTGTAGAGAACCGCCTGGTCCAGCCACTCTCTCTCGCCGGTGGCCTGGTAGAGCGCCAGCAAGTGCTCCACCAGGTTGGCGTAGTCATCCAGATAGCCGGGCAGCTTGGACACCCCGTCCTTGTGGGTGCGGAATATCCTGTCCCCGCGGGCAAGATGCTCCAGCAGGAAGCGGGCATTGCGCCTGGCGACCTCCAGGTAGTCGGCTTGCTGCAGGACCAGCGAGGCCTCCACGAAGCTGACGCTCATCATGCCGTTCCAGCCGGTGAGAATCTTCTCGTCACGATGGGGCTTGACCCGCATCTCCCGCTCCCGGAACAGGCGTTCCCGGGCCTCGGAAAGGATCCGCGCAAGTTCCGCGGGGGTCAATGACAGCTCGCCGGCCACCTGGTCCAGCGGCCGGGGCACGTTCAGGATGTTGGACCCTTCGAAGTTTCCCCCGCCAGTGACGTCATAATATCGGCAAAAAGCCTTGCTTTCCTCGTCGCCGAGGATCTCCGCGACCTCGGTTGGGGTCCAGACGAAGAACTTGCCCTCGTGGCCTTCGCTGTCGGCGTCCTGGGTCGAGTAGAAGCCGCCTTCGGGATTCAGCATCTCTCGGACCACGTAGTCCAAGATCTCCTCCACGACCCTGGCGTAGAGGGGCTGAGGGTCGAGCTGATAGGCTTCGAGGTAGAGCCGGCTCAGGAGGGCGTTGTCGTAGAGCATCTTCTCGAAATGGGGCACCAGCCAGCGCTCATCCACCGAATAGCGGTGAAATCCACCTCCCAGTTGGTCGTACATGCCCCCCCGGGCCATCTTGTCCAGTGTCAGCGATACGAATTCGCGCCCTTCCCGGCGGCCGGACCGGGAGAAGTGGCGAAGCAGGAAGGTCAGGCTCATGGATCCCGGAAACTTGGGGGCGCCGCTGAATCCGCCATGGGTCAGGTCAAAACGGGGGACCAACTGATCGAAGGCTTGGTCGAGGCTGGCGGCCGTCACGTTGGCGGCCCCCGCCGGCAGGGTGTTCATGGCCTCCAGGCGCCGCAGGATTTCCGGACGCTTGGCTTCGATTTCCTGTCTCTTCTCCCGGTAGGCCTCGGCCAGCGCCAGGCAGAGGCGCCCGAAGCCGGGGCGTCCGAAGCGGTCGTCCGGCGGGAAATAGGTCCCGCCGAAAAAGGGGATCTCCTCAGGAGTAAGGAATACGGTCATGGGCCAGCCGCCGCTTCCGGTGGTCATCTGGACGTAGTTCATGTAGAGGGTGTCCAGGTCGGGCCGTTCCTCCCGGTCGACCTTGATGTTCACGAAGTGGGCGTTCATGACCTTGGCGATGGCTTCGTTTTCGAACGACTCCCGCTCCATGACATGGCACCAGTGGCAAGCCGAATAACCGATGCTGAGCAGAATCGGCTTGTCTTCCCGCCGGGCCTTTTCAAGAGCTTCCTCCCCCCAGGGGTACCAGTCCACCGGATTGTGGGCATGCTGCCGCAGGTAGGGGCTGGTCTCGTGGATCAATCGGTTGGTAAATTGGGGTTCCACAGCCGAAGTCTGGGTGGGTTTCATTGATTGTTCCTCTGAAGGCCGGCTCTCCGGGAAGGCGAAGAGAAGTAGCAGAATCAGCAGGATGAGAGTTCCGTTCTTCATCCGGGCATGGGATACGAGGGAAGGCCGAGCGCTGGGGTTCAGGCAGGACAGGGATTTCCGTCGGCAGGTAAACATAACCCGGCGGAGAACCCCGGTCAAGGATGGTGTCCCCGGGGGTAATTTCGCGATGCAATCGAGGCGGCTTTACACTAGAATGAGGCCGACAAAAAGAGTTGGAAACGATTGTTCCTGGAAGCTGTCTGCTTAGGTGGGGCCAACATGAAATCTGACAAGCTGGTCGTTGCGGGACGGGAATTTTCATCCCGTCTGCTGGTGGGGACGGGGAAGTACGCATCCTTTGCGCAGATGGTGGAAGCCCACGAAAAGTCGGGCTCCGAGATTGTGACGGTGGCGGTGCGCCGGGTGAATCTCTCCGATCGCAACCGGGAGTCGCTGCTGGACTGGATCGATACCGAACGCTATTTCATCCTGCCCAACACGGCCGGGTGCTACAGCCGGGACGAGGCCGTGCGGGCTGCCCGGCTCGGTCGCGAAGCCGGTCTTTCCAACTGGGTGAAGCTGGAGGTCATCGGAGACGAAAAGACGCTCTTTCCCGACAACGCGGGCCTGCTCGAGGCTACCGAGATCCTGGTCAAGGAAGGTTTCGTGGTGCTTCCCTACACCAACGACGATATCGTGACCGCCCGGCGCCTGGTCGATGCCGGAGCGGCTGCAGTGATGCCGCTGGGGGCGCCCATTGGCTCGGGAATGGGAATTCAGAACGTGGCCACCATGAAAATCCTGCGGGAAATGATTACCGAGGTTCCGCTGATCGTGGATGCCGGCGTCGGCACGGCCTCGGACGCCGCCCTGGCCATGGAATTGGGCGCCGATGCCGTCCTGATGAACACGGGCATCGCCCAGGCGGACGACCCGGTGGCGATGGCCGAAGCCATGAATCTGGCCACCCGGGCGGGCCGGCTGGCCTACCTGGCAGGCAGGATTCCCAGGAAGCTGTACGCCACCGCCAGCAGCCCGCTGGAAGGAGTGGTGCGCTAGATTGAGGGGGCTGCGGCCGAGTCGCCGGCGCCGGGGCTACCACTCGCTGTAGGCCGTGCCCTCGGAGGAGACGGCCTCCGAATTGCTGCGGACATCGTAGATTCCCAGCTCGAGCTGGTCCGGGAACATGGAGGCGTCTTCCATCACGATCTGCCAGTCGGTCTCGTTGGTGATCGGATCCTTGGGGAGCGCGCGCAGGTAACCGGCAGTCACCAGGTCATCCAGGGTTTGGGGGGCCTTCCTCTTGTCGGCGGTGTAGTGGTCGATGAGGGTGCGCAGCGTGTGCAGGTTGCTCTTCAGAACGGCTTCACGGGCGCGAAGGATGGCTGAGTCGGCGATGGGAAGGGCAATGCTCACCAGGATGGCCACGATGGTGAGCACAATCATCAGCTCGATCAGAGTGAAGCCGCCTGCCCTGATCCTTTCTCCCGGGTAACCCCTGGCCTTCTCACCCACACTCCCACGCTTCGTTCCCATCCTACCAATCCGCGTACTTGGAACCGTCCAAGGCCGTTCCGTTGCTCTTGCTGTAGACGTCGTAGACATTCTGGCCGCCGTGGCTGGTGGCATCCCAACTGTCCTGCGAGGAGCGCAACCCCCATTCCTTCTCTCCCGTCATGGGATCGGTGGGGATGCGGCGCAGGAAGCGAAGCCGCTTGTCGACCGCGTTGAGCTGATCCACCCCTTCCACCAGGGTATCCAGGTCGGGCGGCCAGCCATCGGTGCCGAACTTGATCTCGATCTGACCGCCCAGGGCGGCGTCGTGGTAGCGGTCGATGGCCGTTCTCATGTCTCTCAGGGCCCGCCGGAGCTCGACTTCCTTCTGGCGTTGAATCACCACCTTGGTCAAGGGCAGGGCTCCCAGGGCCAGGATGCTGACGATGGCCACGGTGGCGATCAGCTCCACCAGCGTCAACCCCCTGCCGGAGCGCCTGCGATTCCTCGAAAGGACCATGATTGGAGAAAAGGACATGGCCGCCCTCACTGAATGGTTACGTCGGTTCCGGCAAGGCTGGTGGGAATGGCCGCCTGCCCGCTGTCGCGCAGGACGGAATCGGGTCCGAACGAAATGGAGCCGTCTCCGGTCCCCACGGCCTCGAACCTGAGATTCAACAACACGCCGGATCCGCTGACACCCGCGCTGTCGGGGGGCCGGGTCATCGAGATCACCGCTCGCCCCAGCGAGTTCTCCAGGCGTTCGGCCAGCGCCACCGATATTCCGTCGCTGCTGAGGAATCCGCCGCCCTCAACATCCACCAGCCGTACCAGTTCCGGATTGAATCTGAAGTTGAAGGAGAGCCCGTGGACCTGTTGGGCGTTGGCGATCGAGACGCCGATGCTGAACCGACTGCCTCGCGAGGCGGGTTCCGAGGGCCCGGCCAGCCTGACGAAAGCCAGGCGGGGCGCCGGCCGATCGGTCGCCTGGGGTGGGGCTCCCAAGGTCGACCCCGGCGTGTTCGGCGCGGTCGCGCCGCTGCCGGCCCGGGGTGGAGCGGCTTGACCGTTTCCTGTCCCGGGCGCCGCAATCTCTCCGATGAGCTGCTTGGGAGATCCCAGAAACTTGGGGGTATTGCTGGATCCCAGCAGCGCCAGGGAGGTGTCTCGCTCCAGGATGTCGGGCAGCCGAACGATGCGGGGAGTAATCACGACAATGATCTCGTTGTCCGAGGTGTTGTTGTCCTCGGTGGAGAAGAGGTATCTCAGCAGCGGAATCTTGCTCAATCCGGGGATTCCATCCACGGTGACCGAGTCGGATTGCTGGATGATGCCTCCCACCACGCTGGATTCGCCTTCCCGAAGCCTGATGTCGTGGTTGATCTCGCGGTTGGCCAGGATGGGATAACGGTTCCCGTCCAGAGTTTCAAAGCCGCTGATGGTCTTCAGGGCGACTTCGATCTTCATGGAAACGTCGCGGTTCAGCAATACCTGGGGAGTGATGGTCAGCGTGACTCCGACGTCCACGGTGGAAAAGGTGGTGAAGGCGCCTCCCCCGAAACCCGTTCCCCCGCCGATTCCGGTGGAAAAGCTTCCCTGGGCGATGGGTTGCTGGGTGCCGACCTTGAAAGTGGCCTCTTCGCCGTCGGATGCCCGCAAAGTGGGGTTCTGCAACACGCGGCCCCTGACCCGGGTGTAGAGCTGCCCGAGCTTGATGGAGGGGATGGTCGCGGAAAAACTGTCTCTGCCGAGCTGTCCCAGCTCGCTGAGGCGGATGGCATTGGATCCGCCTTCTTGTGTCTGGGGGCCGTTGGGAGAGACGTTGATCGCACCGGGAATGCCCGGTCTTATGCCCAGAAATTGCCTGACGGTGCCCACCACTTCCAGGATGTACACCTCGATCATGACCTCGGGCTTGGACTTGTCGATGGACCGGATGATCCTCTCGGCGGCCGCTATCTTGTCGGGGGTATCTCGCACCACGATGGCGTTCTGGGAATCGATCTGGGCGACCTTGTTCATCAGGAGCAGGGAACGCAGGGCGGTGGCGATCTGGCCCAGGTCCGCTTTGTCGCCCACGTTGGACAAGTGGAAGGTCCGGATGATTTCTTCCTGATACCGCTGGCGGGTCTGCTGGGTGTCCTCCGCGACCAGAATGGTGTTTTCCTTGAGAACGGACCAGTAGGTCTTGCTCTGCAGGGAGAGCAGATCCAGGGCTTCGGTGAGGGTTACGTCGGTGAAATCGAGCTCGACTTCCGGAGGGCTGGGGTTGAAGTCCGGGGCGAAAATAACGTTGATGCCGCCGAGCTTTCCCAGGGTCACGTATGCCCGCCGAACCTCTCCGGAGAGCTTGACCGCCGGCAGGAATTGCCGGGAAGGGTATAGATCCTCTCTCGGGCGATCCGATTCCTCCTGTTCCGCCTGTTGCTGCCGGTCGCGGATCAGTGCGGCCACCGTCTCGGCTTCCTGGCGGGCCGCCGAAATGGAGGGATCGATCTGCATGGCCCGGCGGAACTCCTGCAGGGCTTCCTCCAGGCGATCGTCCTCCTTGAAACGCCGGCCGCGGTCGAAGTGGGCCATGGCCGCCTGGAAGCGGGCCCGCTCGTAATAGAGGCGGTACCTGGCGTTTTCGGGGTCGGCGCTCAGGGCCTCTTCGTAGCTCTGCAGAGCAGCGTCGTAGTTCTTGAGCTGTTCATACTCCAGCCCACGCTTGAAGGCGCTGGAGCCGCCGCAGGAGAGCAGGGCGAGGGCAAGAGCCAGCGGAGCCAGGATGCCGGCAGTGGAGATTTTGCGGCGCAAAGCCATTGTGAGTTGTCCGCTTTTGAGAACGGACCGGGCAGATTTCAGTCGATCAGCCGGTTTACCGGGGCGAATTTTTTGCCATCGGCCCCATTGATCGGTTGCCCGAAAGGGCCTGCTTCCAGATCCAAAAGCAGTTTAACACAAATGGAAACCTATGAAAAAGAAAGGCTTTTTGCCATTGTCCAGCCCCTGGCGCATCCAATGCTCCGGGTTGCCGGCGCCGGTGGCTGCCGGCGAGTGCGGCCGGGAAGAGGTCACGTTTGTGGCTTTGCGATGGAGCTTGCGCAGCACCGGCTCAATGACCGTCCAGACGTTTTCGGCCACGATCTCCTGGCCCCGGCTGTTGGGATGGATTCCGTCCGGGAAGTTGAGCTCGGGTCGCCCGCCCACCCCTTCCAGCAGAAACGGGATCAACAGGGCTCCATGCCTTCCCGCCACCTCGGGAAAGAGATCTCCGAAACCCCGGACGTATCGGGTTCCATAGTTGGGTGGGATCCGGATGCCGGCCACGATGACCTTCACCTCGGGATAGCGGGCGGTGGTCTTTGAGATGATCGCTCCGAGATTCTTGCGGATCTCCGTCAACGGGACTCCGCGCAGTCCGTCGTTTCCTCCCAGCGCCAGGACCAGGACATCGATCCTTCGTCGCAGGAACCAGTCCAGCCGCCGCAGCGCGGCGGCGGTGGTGTCTCCTCCCAGACCCGCATTGATAACCGTGAACTTCCAATCCAGGGCGTCGATCTTCTCCTGCAGCCGGGCAGGGTAGGCTTGGGACCGATCCAGTCCATAGCCTTCGGTAAGGCTGTCCCCCAGGCACAGGACTGTCATGGCGGACGGTTGACGGGTTTCAGCGGGTTCGGGGGGCGTTTCGGCAGGCTGGGGCCCCGGGACCGGCTCTTCGGGAGAGCAGGCCGACAACAGCGCGACCAGCGGAAATGCGCAGAAAATGCTCGAAAGGCGGTTCACCAGCCAGCCTCCGACATCCAGGGGGGGCGTTACTATTATGACCGAGGCGGAACTGTGCAACAATAAGGCCCGGCGGATCGGGGTCCGGTTCCAGTCCTCGCGTCTTCCCGGGCGGTGCGATTTCAACCCGGAATCCTCGCACCCCAAGGATTCCCATTCATATCCGGAGGTCACTTCTTGAATTCTCCCGCGGTCCCCGGCCCTCCTGTCCTGCAAGTGGACCGACTTACCAAGCGCTATCGGAGCGGCGAGCGCCTGCTCACCGTGGTCGACGGCATCACCTTTTCGCTGGGGCCCGGGGAAACCTGCTCGGTGCTGGGGCCTTCCGGCAGCGGCAAGACCACCCTGCTCGGACTGTGCGCGGGCCTGGACCATCCCACCTCGGGGTCGGTTCTGCTCAATGGTCAGAATCTTGGTGACCTCGACCAGGACCGCCTGGCGGAATTGAGAAACCGGTCGGTAGGGTTCGTGTTTCAGACGTTTCAACTGGTCCCGACCCTGACAGCGCTGGAAAACGTCATGGTGCCGTTGGAATTGCGGGGAGAACCCGGCAGATCCTGGGCCTGGGAGTTGCTGCGCCAGGTGGGGCTGGAGGATCGCGCCCACCACTACCCGGTCCAACTGTCCGGCGGGGAGCAACAGAGAGTCGGACTGGCTCGGGCTTTCGTCAATCGCCCCCGGATATTGTTCGCCGACGAGCCTACCGGGAACCTGGATGCCGATACCGGTGAGAAGGTGATCGAGTTGCTTCTGGAGATGAACCGGGACTTCGGCACCACTCTGCTGGTGGTGACCCACGACCTCGAGCTCTCCGGCAAGACCCGGAGGATTCTGACCCTCAAGGGCGGAAAGATCACTTCCGATCGGGAATCCGTCTCGCTGCGTCCAACGGTGCAAGTCCCGGACCAGACCCTGTCAGGGCACCTCCGGGATTCATCCGGAACCGAATCGGAGCCGGCCTGAGGCGCCCCCCATGAGATCCATTCTCACCCCCTGGCCCTGGAAAATGGCTTGGCGGGACAGCAGGTCCAGCCGTGGACAGTTGTTGCTGTTCGCCGCCTCCATCGTTTTGGGCGTGGCCGCGCTGGTGGCGATCAGCGGCTTCCGCGCCAACCTGAAATCGGCGCTGGACCTCCAGGCCAGGTCCTTGCTGGGGGCAGATCTGCTGCTTAGCGGCAGGCAGCCGCTCACCGGCGAGGCTGAAGCTCTGGTGGACGGCCTGGGTGGAACACGGGCCCGCGAGGTGCGATTTTCCTCGATGGTGCATTTCCCCGGGAGCGACGGCAGCCGGCTGGCCCAGGTGCGGGCCGGCGAGACGGCTTTTCCCTTCTACGGCGCCGTGGAGGTGGAGCCGCCCCATGCGCCCGCCCGGCTTGATCAGGGTCCCTTCGCCCTGGTCGAAGAAAGCCTGATGGATCAGTTCCAGGCTCGTCTGGGAGATGTCATTCGGATCGGAAAACGGTCGTTTCGTATCGCGGGGCGCCTCAGGCAAATGCCGGGCGAGTTTCTGGGCAGCAGCCTGGTCGGCGGCCGCGTCTACATCCCGCTCGCCTATCTGGAAGAGACCGGGCTGTTGGGGTGGGGGAGCACGGCTTCATACCGGGTCTACTTCAAGTTCGATGACCAGGTCGACCTGGCCGCGTTGCTTCAAAGAGTCCAGCCGCAACTGCTGGAGTATCGCCTGCGGGCCGAAACGGTGGCCGAGCGCAAGGCCCGTTTGGGACGTATCTTGGAGAATTCGGCGGATTTCCTGAATCTGGTCGGGTTTATCGCTCTGCTGCTGGGGGGACTGGGAGTGGCCAGTTCGGTCCACGTCTACGTCAAGCGAAAGGTCCCGACGGCCGCCCTGTTGCGCTGCCTGGGAGCCAAGGCGCCTCAAACGCTTTCCGTCTACCTCTGCCAGGCCCTGGGCATGAGCCTGGCCGGCATCCTTGGCGGCATCCTGCTGGGAGTGGGTCTGCAGTATTTTCTGCCGGGTGTCCTGCAGGACTTCTTGCCCGTGGCCATTCCCTTCAAACTGTCCTGGAGCGCATTGGCCGCAGCCGGGCTCATCGGATTGATTCTGGCCTGGCTGTTCTCGATTCAGCCGCTGTTGTTCATTCGCAGAGTCTCACCCCTGGCGGCCTTGCGGATGGACTACGAGGCGGGCCGGCAGTCCTTCGACTGGGCCCAGTGGCTGGTTCGCCTGGCCATTGTGGCCGCCATCCTGGGGTTTGCGCTGATCCACACCCCTCGCTGGACGGATGCCGTGGCCTTTGCGCTCGGTCTGTTGATCTCGTTGGCATTGCTGGCGGCGGCTGCGCGGCTGGGCATGGCGCTGATCCGAAAGTTCTTCCCCGGCTCCTGGTCCTACCCCTGGCGCCAGGGACTGGCCAACCTCTACCGTCCCCACAATCAGACAGTGGTCCTGGTGCTGTCCATCGGCTTCGCCACCTTCCTGATGATGCTGCTCTACCTGGTGCACCAGGGACTGCTCGGCCAGATCCTGAGAGCGGCCGGCACGGGTCAGCCCGACATGGTGCTGTTCGACGTCCAGGGGGACCAGAAGGCGGAGCTTGCCGACCTGCTGAGGGGGTTCGGAGCGCCCGTGCTTCAGGACGTGCCGGTGGTGGCCATGCGACTGCACTCGGTCCGTGGAAGGAGCGTCGCCCAGCGGTTGAGAGACCCCGGGAACACCATCCCGGCCTGGGCTCTGAGACGGGAGTACCGGTCCACCTACCGGGAAGGGCTGCTGGAGAACGAGGAACTGCTTCGGGGAAGCTGGCCGCTTGGGAACGGGGAGGGTGACGGCCCCCCGCCAGTCTCCCTGGACGAAGGGATTGCGCGCCGCCTGGAAGCCGGATTGGGAGACGAGCTGGTTTTCGACGTCCAGGGGATGCTGGTCGCTACCCGTGTGGGCAGCATCCGCAGAGTGAACTGGCGCAAGGTCCAACCCAACTTTTTCGTGGTCTTTCCCCCGGGAGTGCTGGAGGAAGCTCCACAGTTTCACGTCCTGGTGACCCGGACCGAAACGGGTCCCAGGGCCGCGGCCATTCAGAGAGCCGCGCTCAGCCGATTTCCCAACGTTTCGGTCATTGACCTGGCCCTGGTTCTGGAAACCGTTGACGCTCTCCTGCAAAAGGTCTCGTTCGTCCTTCGTTTCATGGCCCTCTTCAGCATCGTGGCCGGGCTCACCGTCCTGGTTGCGGTGGTGGGGAACAGCAGGGTTCAACGCCTGCGGGAAAGCGCCCTGCTCAGGATCCTGGGAGCTTCCAGGCGGCAGATTTTCATGATTCTCGGGGTGGAGTACCTCTGCCTGGCGGGCCTGGCCGCCTTGGGAGGAGTGCTGTTGGCGTGGTTGGGGAGCTGGGTCCTGGCCCGCCTGGTTTTCCAATCCCCCTTTGTGCCGGCAGTTCTCCCCAGCCTGGGGGTATGCCTGCTGGTGACGGCCCTAACCGTGCTCGTCGGTGTGCTGGCCAGTCGCGGTCTCAACAGGCTGCCCCCGCTGGAAGCGCTGCGAGCCGGCGCCCATCGGTTATAATTGCCGGCGACTCTTCCACGGCGTCCCATTGACACGGATGCGCATTCGGGGAACCGGCTCCGGCACGCCGGCCGCCGAGCCCGTCCCCCGGCCGCCAGGAGGCCAGCAATGAACACCAGCCAACAGAGTCGGAGCTACGCTCGCGGACCCGGGGACGCTCCCTTGCTCGATTCGACCATTGGAGCCGTTCTGGAGCGGACGGCAGCCATGTTTCCCGAGCGGGAAGCCCTGGTCGTGGTTGCCGAGGGCGTCCGCTTGCGCTGGGGAGAGTTCCTCCAAGAGGTGGACCGGGTCGCCCGTGGGCTGGCGGCCATGGGAGTGGGGAAGGGACACCGGGTGGCGATCTGGTCGACCAACCGCTCCCAATGGGTGCTGACCCAATTCGCCACGGCGCGGATCGGCGCCATCATGGTCAACATCAACCCGGGTTACGGGTCGCGTGAGCTTCACTACGCCCTGGATCAGTCGGAGACTCAGACGCTCATCACCATTGGCGGCTTCAGGTCGGCGAACTACCTGGAGATGATTGCCGAAATCTGTCCCGAAGCCGCCGCGGGGCCGAAAGAATGGCGGTCGGAGGGCCTCCCTCACCTGAGAAACCTGGTTCTGGCCGGAGAGGGGCAGCCCCTGGCCGGCATGGGCAGGTGGGATGAGCTGGTTTCCGGCGGGCAGGCTGCCGGTGCGGGGGAGACGGAGGGCGAAACGGGCGTCTCCTTGAGCAACCATGACCCGATAAACATTCAGTACACCTCAGGAACCACGGGTTATCCCAAGGGGGCCGTGCTCACCCACCACAACATCGTCAACAATGCCTACCTGGTGGGTCAGCGGATGGAGCTCACCTGCCGGGACCGTGTCTGCATTCCGGTGCCCTTCTACCACTGCTTCGGCATGGTGTTGGGAAACATGGCCTGCGCCGTCCACGGAGCAGCCATGGTCATTCCCTCCGAGGCCTTCGACCCCTGGTCCACGCTGAAGGCGGTCGAGGATGAGGCATGCACTGCTGTCTACGGGGTGCCGACCATGTTCATTCGCGAGCTGGAGCACCCCCAGTTCTCCCGGGTCGACCTGACGTCTTTGAGGACCGGAATCATGGCCGGCTCCCCCTGTCCCATCGAAGTAATGAAACAGGTGGTCGAGAAAATGCACTGCCGGGAGATGACCATTGCCTATGGGTTGACCGAGAGTTCCCCGGTCATCACCCAGACCGGGGTGAGCGACCCGCTCCGGACCCGTGTCACCACGGTGGGCCGGCCCTTGCCCCACACCGAAGTCAAGATCGTCGATCCCGATTCAGGCGAATTAGCGCCCCGGGGAACTCCCGGAGAGCTGTGCACGCGCGGCTACCTGGTGATGAGCGGCTATTACAGGAATCCGAAGGCAACCCGGCAAGCGATCGACCCGGAAGGTTGGCTGCACACCGGGGATCTGGCGACCCTGGACGAAGAGGACTACTGCAGGATTACCGGAAGAGTGAAGGACATGATCATCCGTGGAGGCGAGAACGTCTATCCCCGTGAGATCGAGGAGTTTCTCTACACCCATCCGGCGGTGAGCGACGTTCAGGTGGTGGGGGTTCCCGATGCCAAGCTGGGTGAAGAGGTCCTGGCCTGGATTCAGTTGAAAGAACCGGGAATGGTTACTGCCCGGGACATCAAGGACTTCTGCCGGGGCAAGATCGCCAGGTTCAAGATTCCGCGGTACTTCAAGTTCGTGGACAGCTACCCCATGACCGTCACGGGAAAAATCCAGAAATACAGGATCCGGGAAATCGCGATCCGGGAACTGGGGTTGGAAGAGATCTCGGATACGCCTTAGCGAGCGATGACGGAGCGCCGTCGGCGCGCACTTCACACCCGCTTGTCCATGGCACTCCGCCGCTTGTCGATTCTCCTTCGGTTTGCACCTTCCCTGCGGTTAAGATAGCCTTCTTGCTGTCTTCGTGCGGAATTTCGGAGGAGTGGTGCTGCCAGGACAGGTGCAGGTGAGGGATCGGAATGATGGAATTGGCGCGACCATCGATCGCGCCGGCATGGCCTTGTCTCTCTCCTGCGGATTGCACTGCATCTTCACTCCGCTGCTGATCGGAGTTGCGGCCAGTCTGCCCATCGGCTGGCTCTTGGACGAGTCCACGGAGGCCCTGCTGCTCGCCGCCGCGGTCCTGACGGGAGCCTTGAGCCTTGGACCCAGCTACTGGCGGCGCCACCGGCGCAAACGCTGCCTCGCCATGTTTGCCGTTGGGGCGGGTTTGCTTGCTCTGGCCAAGCTCGGGCCGGTCGGGGAGCGATGGGAGCCTTGGACTGTCGCCTCCGGCGCTGCACTGCTCGCCACTGCTCACCTCGTCAACCTCCGTCTCTGCCGGCAGTGCGCGCGATGTCAAGCCGAGGAGCCGTTCGCGTGATGCGCCGACCGCTACTGCTGCTGCTGGTACCACTGCTGGCGCTGGGGCTGTGGCAGATTACCTATGCCGAGATTCACTGCGCCTTTGAAACGGAGGAATCGGACGAGGCTTGCTGTGAACTTTGCCACCTGAGTCGTTTCGCGCTGATCGTTTGCAGCCCCCCTCGGCTGTTCTCCCCAACTCCAACCTTCCACTCCACAGACACCCTTCCTCACCTTGCTCCCCTGGTCTCGGTCTTGCGGCTCAGCCAGGGACGCGCACCTCCTCTCTGATTCTCGTCCACGTTCCTTATCCAGCGGCCGCGCAATAGCGTGCGCCGCCAACAGCATTGTGAGCGAGTGAAAGGGGAATTGCGTTGAAGAGTGCGATGAAAAGAGCGGTGTGCGCCGTTGTAGCGGCGCTGTTGACCGTGTGCGTGGTCCACGGTGAGGAGCCGGCCTCCATCGAGGGCCAGGTTCTACTCCAAGAGAGCGGAGAGCCTATCGCGGGGGCGACCGTCATTCTCCTGGAGACCGGGGCGTTGGCGATCACCGACCGACAGGGTGAGTTCCAGTTCGAGGGTGTGCAGCCGGGCCGCTACCATCTGCATGCCCGTATCGGTAGCGCGTTGCAGGACGTTTCCCACGTCGTCGTGGCCGCGGGCGGAGAAACGGCGCGGTTGCAACTGGTGCTTTCGTTCCCAACCCAGAGAACGGAGATCACGGTGAGTGCAACCGGGAGGCCCGAGTCCGCCTTCGAAACCTTCCAAGCCACCCATTCGCTGACCTTGCTCGATCTGGCTCGCGCGGAGGCCATCGCCGCCGGCCTCGGCGAAGCGATCGGCAATCAGCCGGGCACGGGGATCGCCTGGCGCGGATTCGGACCCGGTTCGTCACGACCTCTGGTCCGCGGCTTCGACGGTGATCGGGTGGCGATCATGACCGACGATCTGCCCACCGGCTCCATCTCTTCCAACTCCGGCGACCATGCCGAGACATTCAATCCGCTCGCGTTCGAAAGAGTCGAAGTGGTCAAGGGTCCCGCGACGCTTCTCTACGGCAGCAATGCCATGGGCGGAGTCATCAACGCCATCAGCAGCCACGCGGGCTTCAGCTCCCATCCGGACGGTCTGCAGGGCTACCTGCAGGGCTCGGCGGGCACGACCAACGCGTTGGGCGGAGGAGCGGCCGGCTTGGACTACGCTCAGGGTGGGTGGCGGTTCTGGGGCGGTGCCAACGGCCTCCGAACCGGGGACTATGACACGCCCGCGGGACCGATCGAAAACTCGCGGACCCGCTCGGCGAACGGCTATGGCGGCTTTGGCTGGTTTGGCGACCGCGCTTTCGTCAGCTTCGGCGTTCGCACCAACTACGGCGCCTATGGAAATCCTTTCGCCGGGGATTTTCACGGCCATCATCATCACGACGACGACCATGACGAGGAAGGCGAGGATGAGCACGGCCACGACGAGGAGGAAGGCGAGGATGAGCACGACCACCATGAGGAGGAAGGCGAAGAACTCCACGACGATCATGAAGAGGAAGGCGACCACGAGGACGAGGAACTGCGCATCGATCTCGAGATGCGCCAACAGGCCTACCAGGTCAACTGGGGGCTACGAAACCTCGGATCGGCGCTTGACAGCTTCGTGATGAAGTTGAACTATGCAACCTACCAGCACGAAGAGATCGAATTCGAAGGCAGCCAACGCCGTATCGGAACCCGTTTCGACAACGATCAATTCGTCTATCGGGGCGTATTCGAACAGAACCGTCGGGGGCCGCTTACGGGTCGTTTCGGATTCTCGGGCCTGGAGCGTGATTACTCCGCCTCGGGTGAGGAAGCGCTCGCGCCGCCTGTCGATCAGCAGTCGTTCGCACTGTTTGCCCTGGAAGAACTGACTTTCGAACGTGTTAAACTGCAGTTCGGCGGCCGCTTGGAGACCTCTCGCTACAATCCTGCATTCGCCGAGCGAGCGCGCGGTCATGAGGACGAGGCTGGGCACGAGGACGAACATCAGGAGGAGGAACATCAGGAGGATGAACACCACGAGGACGAACACCACGAGGAGGAAATTCCCGACGCGGTTCGACGCCGCTTCACAGGCGCCTCCGCGGCGGCCGGCATGCACGTGGACTTGTGGCAGGGCGGGGCCTTCGTCGCCAACTATTCCCACTCGTACCGAGTTCCGGCACTCGAGGAACTCTACAACCTGGGACCGCACGTGGGCACATTGATCTACGAGGTGGGCGATCCCGGTCTGACGGCCGAGCGCGGCAACGGAATCGATCTGTCCCTGCGTCAACAAGCGGGACGAATCGACGGCGAAGTCAATCTCTTCTACTACGACTTCAGCAACTTCGTCTTCCCCTACGCAACGGGCGAGGAAGAGAGCGGCCTGCCCGTCGTCAACTTCGTCCAGCGAGACAGCCGGTTCACCGGAGCGGAGGCGAGGCTTGGCATCGGTCTCCGTCCGGACTTCCGGCTCAATCTCGGCCTGGACGTGGTGGACGCGCAGGATACCGAGACCGGCACTCCGCTGCCGCGCATCCCTCCCTTGCGAGGCCTGGTCGGCCTGGGATACCGACACAAGGGGTTCAGCTTGAGGCCCGAACTTGTGCTGGCCAGTCGACAGAGCCAAACCTTCGACCTTGAGACGCCGACGGCCGGATACGCCGTGTTCAACCTGAGGGCGTCGTACACGATTCCGACACCGGGAGCGATTCAGCAGTTTTCGGTCGACGTCTTCAACGTCGGGGACCGGCTTTACCGGAACCATTCGTCATTCATCAAGGATCTCGCCCCCGAGATGGGGCGCGGCGTCCGATTCAGCTACATCGTGCGTTTCTTCTAGCAACCATGGCCAAACGAATTCGATCAATCGACATTGTCATCGTGGGCGCCGGGGCCGCCGGTCTCGGCATGGGCGTGACGCTGCGCGACCTCGGAATCGAGAACTTCGTAATCCTCGACCGCACCGCGGTCGGCGCCTCATTCCTGCGCTGGCCGCGGCAAACGCGCTTCATCACGCCGTCGTTCAACAGCAACCAGTTCGGCACCTTGGACCTGAACGCCGTCTGTCTGCACACCTCGCCGGCTTTCTCGGTCGGCGTCGAGCACCCCACGGGAGCGGAGTACGCCGGCTATCTGCGAGGGGTTGCGAAGTATTTCGACTTGCCCGTACAGACCGGGGTCGACGTTCTCTCGGTCTCTGCGAGAGGTCGACCCAAGGAGTTTCGGGTGGAGACGAGTCGCGGCGACATCCGCGCGCGGTTCGTGGTCTGGGCGGGCGGCGAAATGCAGTACCCGCGAACCCGCGGCTTCCGCGGCGCCGAGCATTGCCTGCACTACTCCAAGGTGACCTCGTGGGGCGATCTCAGCGGCGAGGAGAGATGCATCATCGGCGGCTCCGAGAGCGGCATCGACGCCGCTGTCGGGCTGGCCGCCAGCGGTCGACGAGCCGTCGTCTTCGACCGCGAGGAACCGTGGGAGCGAAAGGGCTCGGACCCCAGCCAACTGTTGTCGCCCTTTACGAAGGAGCGTCTCAATGCGGTTATCGGCTCGGGTCGGGTGAAGTTGCGCGGCGGCCGTGCGGTTATCGGCGTCCGACCCACGGACAACGGCTATCAGTTGGCGCTCGATAACGGCAACGTAGTCCACTGCGCCGAGAAGCCGATCCTGGCCTCCGGATTCGTCGGTTCGGCAAGCCTCGTTCGCTCGTTGTTCGAATGGCAGGGTGACGAGTTTCCGCTGCTGACGGAAAACGACGAGTCCACCGTGACGAAAGGGCTGTTCCTGGTCGGGCCGCAGGTGCGCCAAGGCGATATCATCTTTTGTTTCGTCTACAAGTTCCGCCAGCGCTTCGCCGTGGTGGCCAACCAGATCGCCCGCCGCATGCGGGTCAGCACGGAGCCGCTCGAGGAGTACCGCCACTACGGAATGTACCTCGACGATCTATCGTGCTGCGGGGATGAATGCGCTTGTTGAAGGAGCCGTGAAATGCTCCAAACGTCAGTTCGAACCGTGGTTCTGTTGGGCAAGGGAAACGTCGGCAAGACGCAACTGGCCGCATCGCTGGCGGGTGCGTCCAGTGCTGCCTCGAACTTCCGAGGCGCCAACCTCAGTTGCGACTCCTACCGGGTGAACGGCTGGGAACTGATCGACACACCCGGGCTGTTGCGAAGCTCCGATGTTGAGACCACCCGACTGGCTCTGGAGCGGCTGCGTGGCGATGATACTGTCCTGCTGGTCGCCCAGGGAACCGATCTGGACGCAGACTTGGCCGACCTGCTGCCGCTCGCAGCGGGTCGACTCGGTGCGCTGGTCGTGACCCATCGGGATCGACTCGCCCGGCCGGAAGTGGAGGCGCGGCTGGGAGAGCTGGCCCTCCAGACGGGGTTGCCGGTGGTCGTCGTGGACGCTCGACGACTGGATGCCAACGATCGTCAAGGGCTGATGCAGGCGCTGGAAGCGCCCGGCCCGATTCCCGCCGAAGCCGGTTTGAGCTTCGTCGATCTGATCGCCCGTCCGCGCCCTCTCTTCCTGGATCGCTCCGCCCTTGGTCCTTTCTGGGGGCTGCTGCTGTTGTTGGCGCCCACCTGGGTCGCGGTGGACGCCGCCAACCGTCTCGCGAGTCGCATCGACCCCTGGGTCCGCGCCCGGACCGAGCCGCTGGTCGGGTTGCTGGAGAGTTGGCCGCAGCCGCTTGCGGAGATCCTGGCTGGCGACTACGGCTTTGTCACGATGGGGCCGCTGCTGCTGGTGTGGGCGACTCCGGTGGTCGTGCTCCATGCGCTGCTGATGGGCGCCTACAAGGCGAGCGGCCTGCTCGATCGCCTGACAGCCGCAATGAATCCGTGGCTGCGGCCGTTCG
The DNA here is from genome assembly GCA_022826755.1 of Acidobacteriota bacterium. GTDB lineage: Bacteria > Acidobacteriota > Terriglobia > Versatilivoradales > Versatilivoraceae > Versatilivorator. The sequence goes on along the minus strand of JAJDUG010000079.1, from coordinate 53,942 downwards.
GCATGACGGGCCGGGAGTTGGCGCGGGTCGTGATGGGATTCGGCTGCAACGTACCCGCCGTCATCAGCGCGCGCTCGTCGTCGGCCTGCTCGCGTGGCGTATGCGTCTCGGCCATTGCTTTCGGATCGGCCTGTTCGTATCAGTTGGGAGCCACGCTGGCGGTCTTCGCCGTGGCGGGGCGACCCGGCTTGGTCGTGCCCTACCTGGTGTACCTTGGCGCCACGACACTCGCCTACTCCCGCCTCATCGCTCCGCAAGCGGCTCGGTCTCCCTTCAATGTTCTGTTGACCGAGGGCCGGGTCTTCCTGACCTGGCCGCGCCCCAGGGCCGTCTGGCTTGAGGCGCTGGGCGTCGTTCGGGAGTTCTTTCGCAGGGCCTTGCCGGTCTTCTTTCTGATCACGGCCGCGGCTTCTCTGTTGCATTGGCTGGGCGCGCTGCGAGCCGTGTCGACCGTCATCGAGCCGGCGATGGCCGTCTTTCGATTGCCAGCGGAGGCGGCCCTGGCGGTAATCCTGGCGAGCGTGCGCAAGGACGGCATTTTGCTGCTGGCGGAGCCGGGCCTCGCTGCAGGCCTGAGCGGCGTCCAACTGTTGACGGCCGTCTACCTGGCCAGCGTGCTGCTGCCTTGCCTGGTCACCTGCTTGACGATTGCGCGCGAGCAGAGCCGCGCGTTCGCGCTGCGGCTGGTGGGGCGCCAGGCTGCAGCGGCCACCGTGTTCAGCGCCTTGCTGGCTTGGGGCGGAGCATGGCTGTGAGCCCGATATCCGGCGCCGATCGACGCAAGGGGCAGGAACTCCTCCACCAGCAGTGCTGGATCTGGGGCCAGGACATCCTGCGTCCGGAAGGCAACCTGCTCTTGGAGGCGGGTTTCACCAGGCAGCGTCCTCCACAAGGGGTCGCGGGATCAACTCAATACGTGTTGCGGCTCGTGGGCGCCGGACGCTGGATGCTTTGGGGGTTCGGTTTTTTTTACGGGACGCCGGACCTTGGAGGAATCTATGTGAACCGCTTCCAATTCCGGCCGCAGTGGATGGGTCTCGATGCGGTCGGGGGGCCGATCTGGAAGCCGGACATGATTCCTTCGGGCGGGCCTCCCCCCGACCCGTCCGTCATTTTGAAGCTGGCCGCCACCGCTGTCCGTAGAATTGCCGACTACGAGGATTGGGCGCTCTCTCGATGCGGCTTGTCATATCGGCGAGCCGTATTGGCGCGATGGCGGGAGACCACCCAGACGGCTCCGGAGAGGCTGCCCGAAGCTTGGCGCGCCCTGGCGGAGCAGATCGAATCCGCGCCGTGGCCGCATCTCCGCGAATTCTCACGATGAACGATCAATGAAATGAGAGCCTGAGAGCGGCGCTCCGCAACACCTTGCTCCCACCCATCCGGAGATGTGTCCCGTTCATCGATGCAGACGGATCGGTCGCGAGAGAAACCCTGGAGATCGCCCCCAGGCCAGACACCGTTAACAGGACACCAGGCACTCCAACGCTCTTGCCAACCGCCAAATCCGAACATAGGGAAACCGCCGAGTACCGGGTCTACGGCCTGGATTGCGCCGAAGAGGTCGGCGCCATCCGCAGACGGCTCGACGGGGAGCCGGGCATCGAGGAACTCCGCTTCGATGTCATCAGGGGAAAGCTGACCGCGGCCTTCGACCCGCGGGCCTTGACCGCCAGGGACATCGCCGCGCAGGTCTCGGCGCTCGGGCTGGAATGCCAGCCGTGGGAAGAGCCGGCTCGGGAGAGCGCGTTCTTCGAGCGCCGGGGACAGGATCTGCTGGCCGGCGTCAGCGGCCTGGCCCTCGCACTCGGCTTTGTTGTGCATGCCGCCGGCTCAGGGGAATGGATGGCGGCGATCACCCATCGGCACGTGGGCGAAACGCCGGCTGCGCTGGTCTGTTTCCTGGTCGCCATCGCCAGCGGCGTCGCCCTCGTCGTCCCCAAGGGAATCAGGTCCCTGGCCGCCCTTCGTCCGGACATGAACGCTCTGGTTGTGGTCTCCCTCATTGGCGCGGCGTGGCTGAACGAATGGGCGGAGGCGGCGACTCTGGCCTTCCTGTTCTCATTGGCCGGCCGGTTGGAGGGCTGGAGCATGGCCCGTGCCCGGCGCGAGGTCGGCGGCTTGATGGCGGTCGCTCCACAACAGGCGTCAGTCGTTCATGGCGACCACGAGCATCGGGTCCCGGCCGCTTCTGTGGCGGTGGGGTCCCTGGTGCGCGTTCGACCGGGCGAGCATGTGCCGTGCGATGGAGAGGTCGAAGTCGGAATATCCGGGGTGAACGAATCGATGCTCACGGGCGAGCCGGTGCCGACCATGAAGCGCCCCGGAGACCCTGTCTACGCCGGGACCTTCAACAGTGACGGGGTGCTCGATATCCGCACCACCAGAGTCGCGGACGACACCCGTCTCGCCCGCGTTCTGCGCATGCTCGAGGAGAGTCGGCATCGACGGGCTCCATCGGAGAGATTCGTCGACCGCTTTGCCCGCTACTACACCCCGGCGATGTTTCTGTTGGCGGCGGGCATCGCAGCGGGCCCGCCGTTGTTGGCCGGCGCGCCGTTTTCGCCGTGGTTCTACCGCGGCATGTTGACACTTCTCATTTCCTGCCCCTGCGCCCTGGTCATCTCGACTCCGGTGGCGATCGCAGCGGCTGTCGCCAAAGCCGCCCGGCGCGGGTTGCTGGTCAAAGGCGGAGCTTTCCTCGAAGAAGCGGCTCGCGTTCGCACCATCGCCTTCGACAAGACCGGCGTGCTGACGGCCGGCGTGCCGGAGGTCGAGGAGATCGTACCGCTGCAGGGGCGAGACCTCTCCGGAATCCTGGCTCGACTGGCAGCGCTCGAGCAATACAGCGAACACCCGCTCGCTCGTGCGATCGTCGCCCATGCCGCCGAACGGGGCATCTTGCCGCATCAGGTCGAGCAGTTCCGCATCGAGCGCGGCATCGGCGCCTCGGCTCTCATCGGCGCGGCCCGCTTCTGGGCCGGCAACTCGCGCATGCTCGATCACGCCGGCGCGGACTTGGGTCCGGAAGCGCACGCCTTGCTGGCGTCGCAAGCCGGCACCATCGTGATCTGCGGAGAAGGTGAGACGCCCTGGGCTCTTGTGCGGCTTCGCGATCCGGTCCGCCCGGAGGCACGCCGCGTGGTCGCGGAGCTGCGCCAACTCGGAGTCACCCATACCGCCATTTTGAGCGGTGATCATCACTCCGCGGTCGAAGCCGTCCGCGAGGAGGTGGGGATTGACGAGGCCCAAGGCCCCCTCCTGCCGGAAGACAAGCGCGCCGCCATCGAAGAACTCGAAAAGAGGTGCGGGCGTACCGCCATGGTCGGCGACGGCGTCAACGACGCCGAAGCGCTCGTCGCCGCCTCGCTCGGCGTCGGCGTGGGAGGCGGCGGGGCGGACATCGCCCTGGAGTCGGCTCAGGTCGTGCTGATGTCTCCCCGTCTCGAGCTGTTGCCGGATCTCATCCGGACCGGGCGCCTGTGCCTGCGCGTGATCCGCCAGAACGTCGCCATTGCCCTGGGCTTCAAGTTGCTTTTCCTGGGATTGGCGGCCCAGAACCTGGCGACATTGTGGCTGGCAGTCGCCGCCGATATGGGCGCAACCCTCGTCGTGATCTTCAACGGCCTGCGACTGCTTCGCAGGCCGAGATCCCGCACGGAGTAGGAAGTCCTTCCCTTTCTTCCGAGAAGCGATTCCCCTGTTGAACCTGCCGCCGCTTCGCACGGCTGCTCCCGCGGAGGTCTGCTGGTGGAGGGCTTGCAGTCAACCCGATTTCTCACCAGGACGCACCTGCATTGTTAGAGACTGTGTATTTTCAATACGTTATGGGTCCTTTGGGGGGATTGCAAAAAAGCAGACTGTGCTGGGCATGCCCTGACTTGTCTTTTTCCCTCCAGCGCGCACATGCTCCCTCGACCGTAGAAACCGCTACGCTCTTCGGTCACGAGCACGCGCTGGAGGGAAAAATCCTGCGCCATGATCATGCCCCCTGGTGAGAAATGCGGGTTAACCGCCGGCGTTGGACTCGCACGAGGAGGCTGTCGAACTCGTGGTCCGGGCGCTGCAAGCTGGCTATTCTCCGAGGGCCTCACCGTAAAGCTGTTGATACAAACGGTAGTTGCGGTGGAAGATCTTGACGTAGTTCCTGGTCTCGGTGAAGGGAATATTTTCCACGAACTCGGCCGCTTCCCGGTAGTCGCCCTCGCTGAGCCACAGGGTGACAGGGTCGGGCCCGGCGTTGTAGCTGGCCACGGCCTGGTCGACGTTTCCTCCGAACTGTGCCAGGCGGTCGGCCAGGTACTGGCTTCCCAGGCGAATGTTCAACTGCGGAAGGAAGAGTTGGTCAATTGAGAAGCGGTCCAATTGAAGTTGGCGCGCCACTGTTTTGGCCGTAGGGGGAATGAGCTGCATCAGTCCCCGGGCCTGCGCCACCGAAACGGCTCGGCGGTCGAATGCTGATTCCTGGCGGACCAGCGCCACCAGCAGGTAGGGATCGAGCCCGTGTCTTCGGGCTTCCCGAGCAAAGAGCGGGGCGTATTCGATGGGTAGGAGCATCCGCCAGATTTCTCTGGGAAGGGTGGCCAGGGACCGGTAGACAAACCCCGGGAAGAGTTGCTGCAAGTGGGAAGTGGAGGCCCGGTAGTGGCCTCCCCGGTGGAGGAGCATGGCTGCCTGAAGTTGTGTGCCTCGCGTGTTCGGGCTGGTTCGGAGGAACTCTCCGGCCGCGGCCTCGAACATATGGATCAAGCCAAGCGTCCTGACTCTGGCGGAGAGCTGTCCCGGCAGGTCGGGAACCTGAGCGGCCTTGGAGGAGAATCGGGCGGCGGTGCGGCCCTTGAAACGGTCCAGAATCCCGGAAAGCGTCGGCTCCAGCGCCGACTGGTCTTCCCTGGCCGGCGGGTTTCCTGCCAGGCGCTCCCTGGACCGTTGAGCATAGTAGTGGTTGCTGAAGAGCTCGGTGATTGACTGGTAAATGGCCCGGGCTTGGGCGGAATCTCCGGAATCCTCCCGGATGCGAGCGGTCCAGTAGAGAGCGGCCGGCCGGTGAGGCGATCGCGGAAACCGCTGGAGGTGTTCGGTGAACAGGGCAAGGGCACTGCGATGGTTGCGTTGCCTGTAGTGGTGCCAGGCCACACGCCAGTGGGCGCGTGTGACCCGTGCTCCGCTCGCGAAACGGTCGGCCATCTTGCGGTAGAAGCGGTTGGCCTCATCCAGATCGCGCTTGACCAACCGGGAGTTCGCCAGGCTGAACCAGGCTCTCTCCAGCCAGGAGGACCTGGGGTAACGCTGCTCTATCCGGCGAACTGTTCGGAGGAATGAAGCGTCGTCGGCGAGTCGGCGGTAGTTCTCGGCCCGGTAGAACAAGGCCTGAGGCTGCAGCGCAAATTCGGACGGCAAGGCCTGCAGTGTTCGGAGCGATTCCCGTTGCCTTCTGGAGTGAAATTCGGAAATGGCCCGCCACAACTGAAGCCTGGCCTTTTCGGCGGGTGAGCCGGTCGTTTCCAGGGCTGCGTTCAATGCCTCCACCGCCTGCCGGTAGCGTTTTCCCTTGAAGAGCTCTTCCGCCCGCGCCCGCTTCCAGCCAGGTGGGACCTCGAAGGACTCCCCGGGGTGGTCGAGCTGCAGGCGTTTGATGGCCGCCAGAGCTTTCGGGCTCACCCGGCTCAAGGGAAACCGGTAGTGCAGGCGGAGGTAGCCGTCGATGGATCGTCGGGTTTCTCCCCTGGACTCATGAGCCGCCGCGGTGTAGAAGAGGGCTTCGGCAGACTTGGACAGATGGGGCCAATCCCGATGAGAATCAAGTATAAGTTGAGGGCTTCCCGCCATGAGAGCGTCTTCCCAGAGGAATGCGATGGCCTTCCGGGCAAAATGGCCTCGGGGAAACCGCCTCAGGTAGGTCAGCCACCCCTCGATGGCGCCTGCGGGACGATTGAGCTCGTGCAGGGCCTTGGCGTGGTGATAGAGGATGAAATCCGGGATGGGGACCTGGTCGGCACCGAGCAGCGCCAGTTCCAGTGCATCCAGCGCCGATTCCGGACGACCCTGCTGAAGGTCCCGGTAGCCCAGCAGGTAGTACCCGAGTGCAGCCAGAGGACTCTGCGGGTTCTGTCGGCTGAACTCCAGCAGTTCCTGTCGGGCGGAAGGGGAGTTTTCGTGCACCAAATTGCGGCAAAGCTGCTCGAAACGGACCTCGTCCGAGCCCTGGGCCAGGGCTCCGGCGCCCCAAGCGGAGGGGAACAGAAGCAGGATTAGCAGGATCGCAGGGGCGCCCCGGAGGAGGCGATCCGGGGCCGCGTCCTTTTCCAGCCAAGCCGCCACTTTGGAATCGATCATTGGAGTGGGGAAGGAATGAAGTCGGCTCAAGGTCCGTCCGCCACCCACTCCGGGACGGGTGGCCTCGCAGAATCCTTCAGCAGCGCCTGGATGGCCTCGAAGGGGCGCCGGTCTTTCCAGCGGTCCAGCCGCACGCCGGCTCGACCGCGGACGCATTTGTCGGCATGGCGATCCAATGCCTGTCCGATGGAAGGGTCTTGGGCGGCGCCGGACCGGTCGGCTTCCGGAAGGAACGGGTTGACCACCACCAGGTCGGCTGCCTCCAGGAGCCGTTCGGAGTCGCCCTTCCACCGATCCCGGGGAAGCAGGGGATTCACGACGAACAGCAGCAAATCGGGCGCCAGGTGTCCCAGGACGGTGTTCCCCTCGGTCAACAGCAGGGTGCTTTCGCGGAAGCGATCCCTGCGGAGCAGATCCACCAGTGCCGGGTATCCGTCAGGCCGGGCCACACCCCAGAATGTCTGTCTGGCGCCGGCCTGCACCAGTTTCCCCGTGTCCGTATCGGGTTGAGCCAGAATATCGAGGTCTTCGCACAGCAGGAAACTCCCCTCCAGGCGATGGCAGGGGCAGCCGCTGTCTCCGACCGGGCAGAACTGTTCCTCCCGATAGATGGTGGTGAACTTGGCGGTTGCAAAAGCGCCCGGAAAGGCTTGCAGAATGGCCAGCAGGAGCGATGTTTTACCGGAGCCGTTGCAGGGCGCCGCCACTGAGACCTGAAGCATGATCCAGGATTTTAGCGCCAACCGCTCCGACTTCCGAAGCAAATTCGTGCCGTTGGGGCTCTGTTCGCGTGTCAGACTCCCTCTGGCGGCATCGCGGGCTGTATTTCAGGAATCGACCGGATCGATGCCTGCCAGCCGGTTCCAGGCAATCACGGCTGCGCCGATTGCGCCGGCGTTGTCGCCCAATCGAGAGGGCACGATTCTGACCGGTTTCAGTTGTGGCGCCCTGAGAATATGCCGGGCGGCCGTCTCCCGAATCGGCCCCAGGAACTCGTCCTGCAACCGATCCGCGATGCCACCGCCAATCACCACGCAATCCGGGTCCAGCAGGTTGACCAGGCTTGCCACCAGGAGCCCCAGGCAGTTCTGGGCTCGTTGCAGAATTTCCCGCATGAGGGGGTCTCCCTGCCGCAGCGCCTCCTGAATGACCCGGCTGGTCATGCGCTCCCGGCCCATCCTGGCCATGATGCCCGGAACCAGGCTGGGACGCCCCGAATCGACGGCGCGACGCATGTCGCGCTCCATGGCCGTGCGGCTGGCCAATCCTTCGGCGCAGCCTACGCGCCCGCATCCGCAGAGAGGCCCGTCGGCCAGGATCTTTATGTGACCCACCTCTCCGGCCCCCCCGCAGCTTCCGTGGTAGAGCCGGTTGTTCAGAATGAGGCCGCCACCAATGCCGGTTCCCACGAAGATCGCCACCAGGGTTTCGGCGCCTTGTCCGGAACCGAGGACATGTTCGCCGACTGCGCCTCCGTTGACGTCGTTGTCGAGCGTCACCGGCAGCCTCAGGAACCGGCTGAGCATTTCCGCCAAGGGATGGTCCTGCCAACTCAGGTTCGGGGCATAGAGCACCACTCCCTTCTCGGGATCCACCGTTCCCGGAGCACCGATCCCGACTCCCTGAACCCGTTTCGATTTCTTTCCCAGGTCCTTCAGGAGCTTGCGCACCGTTGCCGCGATTCTCCGGGTGACGCCCTCGGGACCCAGGTCGGGACAAGTGGGCCTCTTCCTGGAGGCGAGCACGCGGCCCCGGCCGTCCAGAGCCACTGCCGTCAAGCTGGTCCCCCCGAGGTCGACCCCGACCATGAGGCCATCTTTCTTTCCCATATGAGCTTCTCTCTCGGGCGGCAAGCGGCCGGTAGCGACCCCGAGATGGCCGACCCACCACCAGGGCTTCGAAAAAGGGTCGCAGCTTGCGCGCTCTTTTGCCAGAAAATTTGTGAAGCCCTGTCGTGGCTGTGGTAAATTTTCGCCGTGTTCGACCGTGATCGCCAGCCGAATCGCAGGAGGCATGGGAAGCTGGTTGGGTTTCTGAGGGTGCTCGTCCTGGCCGGCGTGCTCATCAGCGCTGCCTTGTTGAGTTGCCTGACAGCCATGCGCTTGGCCATCCGCGGCAGTGAAGTCACGGTTCCGGATGTGGTGGGCCGCTCACTGGAGGAGGCAGGTCGGCGGATTTCCCGTGCCGAACTGGTCCTCAAAGTGAGAGGACACCGCTTCGACGACCAGGTGCCCCCGGACGCAATCATTACTCAGAGTCCGCCGGATGGGAGCCGCCTCAAGAGCCGCGGCACCGTCAAGGTGCTGGTCAGCTTGGGGCCGCGGCGCATCCAGGTGCCTGACTTGCGTGGGAAGACGCTGAGGGCCGGACGCTATCAGCTCCTCCAGAGGGGACTCACGCCCGGTTTCACCGCGACCATCAGCTCCGACAGCACCAAGAAAGACCTGGTGCTGTCCCAGTTTCCCCTGCCCGGGGAGCAGCAGACCCAATCGCCCACGGTCAACATGCTGATCTCGGCGGGCCGGACCAGGGAGGCTTACCTGATGCCCGACCTGGTGGGCAAGCGGCTGGCGGAGGTCTCCCGAACCTTGGCGCTGTGGGACATCGAGTTGGGGGAGGTCCACTACCAGAGCCTTCCAGGATTGGCCCCGGGGACCGTGTTGGAACACAGCCCGGCGGCCGGCGACATCATTCTGGAAGCAGGCCTGGTCGATTTCGAGGTGGCTCGTTAGTCCGATGATTCAAATCGCACCATCCATTCTGGCCGCGGATTTCGCTGCCCTGGGAGAGCAGGTTCGAACCGTGGAAGATGCCGGCGCCCATCTGCTCCACCTGGATGTCATGGACGGCCATTTTGTGCCCAACATCACCCTGGGTCCGCCCGTAGTGGCGTCCCTCCGAAAGATTGCCCGGCTTCCCCTGGATGTCCATCTGATGATCGAAAATCCGGACGCCTATATCGAGGCCTTTGCCGATGCGGGAGCCAACTGGATCTCGGTTCATGCCGAGGCCTGCGCCCACCTGGACCGGACCTTGAACCGGATCCGCTCCCGCGGATTGTCGACCGGAGTGGTTCTGAATCCGGCCACCTCCCTGTCGGTTCTGGAAAACGTCCTGTCCCTGGTCGATTTCGTGCTGATCATGTCAGTCAATCCCGGCTTCGGGGCCCAAAAGTTCATCCCCTACTCCCTGCGGAAGATCGAGGACCTGCGAAAGATGATTGATCGGCGCGGACTATCCGTTAAAATAGAAGTGGACGGCGGCGTGGGTCTCGACAACCTGTGCGCGCTGGTCAGGAGCGGCGCGGAGGTGCTGGTTGCCGGTTCCCAGATATTCGGCTCGCCGGACCCCGGCGCCATGGTAAGGCAAATGATCGATCGGTCGGCTGGTTGCTTCGATAGCGGCCAGCATGGAATGAGATAGTCAGGAGACGTTCCTGGAGGAGTTCATGACAAGTCGGAGACCGTTGGCTTGGTTGGCTGTGCTCAGCCTGACCTTTTCGGGTTGCTTCTTCGGAGGAAAGAAGGGGGAGGTGATCACCCCCGACGGAGCGGCTGAGCCCGACAAGATTCTTTACGAAAAGGGTCTGCAGGATGTGGCCAAGGGCCGTTACGACGTGGGCCGCCTGGTCTTTCAAAACCTGTTGAACACTTACCCCGACAGCGAATACCAGGAACGGGCCAAGTTGGCCATTGCGGATTCCTATTTCAAGCAGGGTGGAACCTCGGGCCTGCTCCAGGCCAAGGCCGAGTATGAAGACTTCAAGACGTTTTTCCCGACCAGCGAGGAGCTCGACGACGCCCAGATGCGCATTGCGCTGACGCACTATCGCCAGATGGAGAAGCCCAATCGGGACGCCACCCAGGCCAGGGCCGCCCAAAGGGAATTCCAGGACTTTATCGCGGAACATCCGGAGAGCCCCCTGGTGGATGAAGCGCGCCAGTACCTGCGGGAGGTTGAAGAGGTCCTGGCGGTAGGTGACCTGGGGGTGGCCAAGCACGAGTTCGTTCGAAAAAACTACAGGGGGGCCTTCAACCGCGCGGCAACGGCCATCAAGTACGCCGATTTCAGCCGGCAGGACGAGGTCCTCTACGTCTTGGGCCGGGTGCGTGAAAGGCAGCAGAACATCGTGGCGGCCGGGTATTACTACGGCCTGGTGGTCCGGTACCACCCGCTCAGCGAATTTGAAGGCGAGTCCAGAAAAAAGCTGGAGAAGCTGGGACTTCCCATTCCCGATGTCGATCCGGTCGCCTTGGCACGCGCCCGGGAAGACCTGGAAAACGAGACCAGGCGGTCCCTGATGGGGCGCTTCGCCCTGCTGTTCGCCAAGAGACCCGATGTCTCCCGGGCCCGCAAGGCCGAACGTCCGCCTCTGCTGTTGGGACCGGAGCAGATCAATCTGGAGCCTGGCGGCCCCGCAGGTCCCACGACCACGACCACTCCCGCAGCCGGTGCTCCAACCGCTGTCCCCAGCGGCTCTCTGGGTATCGAGATCGTCACCCGTCCCCAACGGGAGAAGGACGACGAGTCGGCATCCCCGGATTCCGGTTCCGAAGAGTAGGCAGGCGACCGACACGAACTGAAGGAGCCCCGCCGAACGGGCCCCTGCCGGGTCCCGTCCCCCCGCGCAATGCATCCCCTCCCGGTACTGGTGTTTTCCCTTCACTTTTGGAGGGACGGCGCTACAATAGCCTGCCTGCGGCCCGGTGAGAACTGAGAGCTCGGCACACCCCCGCCGTTCAGAGTCATCAGCATGGAAATTTCAAAGACGTACGATCCCCAATCGGTTGAGCCGGGCTGGATGGAGTTCTGGGAAAGGGAGCGTCTTTTCGTAGCCGACGCCGAATCCGGCCGTCCGCCCTTCGTGATCGTCATTCCTCCGCCCAATGTGACGGGTTCTCTGCACATGGGGCACATGCTGGTCTACACGCTGCATGACATCGTTGTCCGCTGGCGAAGGATGCAAGGGTACAACACGCTTTGGCTGCCGGGCACCGACCACGCCGGCATAGCCACCCAGAACGTGGTGGAACGTCAACTGGAAGCCGAGGGGACCTCCCGCCAGGCATTGGGGAGGGAGGCCTTCGAGCGTCGGGTGTGGGAGTGGAAGGAGCAGAGCGGCAACACCATTTTGAGGCAGCTGCGCCGCTTGGGGGGCTCCTGTGACTGGACACGGGAGAGATTTACCCTGGATGAGGGGCTGTCCAGGGCGGTGAGAGAAGTCTTTGTGAGGCTCCATGAGGAAGGACTCATCTACCGGGGCAAGCGGCTGATCAATTGGTGTGTTCGTTGCCGTACGGCGCTTTCCGACCTGGAGGTCAATGCGGAGCCCGCCCAGGGGAAATTGTACACCCTGCGTTATCCCCTGGCAGACGGAGCCCGTTCGCTCTCGGTGGCCACCACGCGGCCGGAGACGATGCTGGGGGATACCGCGGTGGCCTTCAACCCCGAGGACAAGCGGTATCGGGGGCTGGCCGGCAAGGGAGTGCGGCTGCCCTTGGTCGGCCGTGAGATTCCCATTGTGGCCGATTCCTTTGTGGATCCCGAATTCGGGACCGGACTGGTGAAAGTCACGCCGGCGCACGATCCCAACGATTTCGAAATAGGACTGCGACATCGCCTGCAACAGATTTCGGTGCTGGATGAGGATGGAAGGATGACCGATGCGGCGGGCGAGTTCCAGGGACTGGACCGGTCGGATTGCCGGGCAGCAGTGGTCAGGGAGCTGGACCGGCAAGGCCTGGTGGAAAAGGTGGAAACCCATACCCACAGCGTGGGACTGTGCGATCGCTGCAAGGATGTGATAGAGCCTCTTCTCTCCACCCAGTGGTTCGTCAAGACCAGGCCCCTGGCTGAACCGGCCATCCGGGCCGTCGAGGAAGGCCGAATCCGATTTGTGCCGGCCAACTGGTCCAAGACCTATTTCGAGTGGATGCGAAACATCAAGGACTGGTGCATCTCCCGGCAACTGTGGTGGGGGCACCGCATTCCCGCCTGGCACTGCCGGAACTGCGGAGAAGTCAATGTGGCCCGGCAGGAACCGCGGCAGTGTGCCCATTGCTCCAGCGGGGAGCTGACGCCGGAGACCGACGTCCTGGATACCTGGTTCAGCTCGGGCCTGTGGCCGTTTTCCACCCTGGGTTGGCCCGAGCGGACCCGGGACCTGCAACAGTTCTACCCGACCTCCCTGCTGATCACCGGCTTCGACATCATCTTCTTCTGGGTTGCCCGCATGATCATGGCCGGGCTCAAGTTTGCCGGGGACGTCCCCTTCCGGACCGTCTACATCAACAGCCTGGTTCGGGATGCCGAAGGAAAGAAGATGAGCAAGTCCAAGGGCAACGTGGTGGATCCGCTGGACCTGATGGAAGAGTACGGTACCGATGCGGTTCGCTTCACCCTGGCCATCATGGCCGCGCCGGGTACCGACATCAGCCTCTCCGAAGAGAAGATCCTCAGCCATCGGGCCTTTGCCAACAAGGTCTGGAATGCTTTTCGCCTGGTGACCCTGCACCTGGATGGCATTCGGTCCCAACTGCCGCCGGGCTTCGATGCCGGTGCCGAGATGGAAGAGCTTTCCCGCAAGTGGAAGGATCTGTCCCTGGTGGACCGATGGATTCTTTCCAGGCTGTCCGGCATCACCCGCCAGGTCAACCAGGGGTTGGAGGCCTATCGGTTTCATGAATCCAGCCACGCCATTTACCACTTTTTCTGGGGAGAGCTTTGCGACTGGTATATCGAGTTCGTCAAGCCCAAGATCGTCGCCCGGGACAAGCTTCCCGAGGATCGGCTTTCCTACCGGGTGCTGCTGGTCGTCTTCGATCAGTCCCTTCGGCTGATGCATCCCTTTATGCCCTTCATCACCGAGGAGATCTGGCAACGGTTGCCGCACAAGGGGCTCTCCATCGCCGTCCAGTCCTATCCCGAGGGTCGTCCGGACTGGGCCGACTCGGAGGCTGAAGCCCGAGTCGGCATGCTGCAGGACGTCATCACCAAGATCCGAAACCTGCGGGCCGAGATCAACCTGGATCCCGGGCGCAGAATCCCGGTCCGGCTGGCCAGTCCGGAACCGGAAGTGCGCTCGTTCCTGCTGGAAAGCCGGCCCCATATCCTCAACCTGGCCCGCTGCGATCGGGTCGAGGTGGTGGCCGCCGTCGGCAGGGAAGACCATTCGGCTCGCTCGGTGGCGTCCGGGGTGGGGGTGGAGATTCCCTTGGAGGGTCTGATCGACCGGCAAGTGGAAAAGGGGCGGATCGAAAGGGAGATCCTCAAGGTGGAGCGGGAAATGACACCGATCCGACAGCGGCTGCAAAACCAGGCCTTCATGAACAATGCGCCGGAGAAAGTCGTCGAACTCAATCGCAACCGTCTCATCCGGTTTCAGGAAAAGCTGGGCAAGTTGAGGGAGTATCGGGATCAACTGTAAGCGGCCTGAGACACTGGATCTTCAAGCGAATTCCCGCCATGTTGGAACTGGATTCCCGGAAGCTGACACCCATTGTCTCGGAGGCGCTGGCGGAGGACCGTGGGGCCGGCGATATCACCAGCCGGCTCACCGTCGATCCCTCCCTGCAAGCTCGGGGAGATTTCCGAGCCAAGGCGGACCTGGTCCTGGCGGGGTGGCCGGTGGTGGCGGAGACCTTCCGGATTCTGTCGGACCGCTTTGCTTCCGAGGCATTCTTTGGAGAGGGCGACCGGGTGGGCCGGGGAAGCCTTCTGGGGACGGTCCGCGGGCCGGCGTTGCTGCTGCTCGGCGGGGAGCGGGTGGCGCTCAATTTCCTGCAGCGGTGCAGCGGGATCGCCACCCTGACCCGGGCCATGGTCCGCGCCGTGGAGGGAACCGGGACCGCCGTCCTGGATACCCGCAAGACCACCCCCGGACTGCGTTTCCTGGAAAAGTATGCCGTCGCCATGGGAGGAGGGAAGAACCATCGCTTCGGCCTCTATGACGGGATTCTGATCAAGGAGAACCACATCCTGGCCGCGGGCGGAATCGAGGCGGCCGTCTCCAGGGTTCGTTCCGGGTCGGGTCCCGCGCAAGGGATCGAGGTGGAAGTGTCCAATCTGCAAGAGTTGGAGCAAGCCCTGAGGGTTGGAGTGGAGTCCGTTCTGCTCGACAACATGACCCCGGGCCAGGTAAGAGAGTGCGTCGACCGCGCCCGGGGGCGGGCTCTTCTGGAGGTCTCCGGCGGCATTGACCTGCACAACATTCGGGACTATGCCGTAACCGGAGTGGACTTCATCTCGGTGGGCGCCTTGACGCACTCGGCCAGGGCGGCGGATATCAGCCTGGAACTGCGGTTGGCCGGTCCCGACGGACGATGAGGGAACTTCCATTCAGCCATCGGCTGCTCGATCGACTTGTCGAGTTGCTGGCCGGTTCATCGAAGGAGGTGTGGTCCCGAGCCGAGCTTGCCCGTTCCATGGAAGTGTCTCCGGCAGAACTGACGGAGATTCTGGCCTGGTTCAAGGCGGAGGGTTGGCCCCTGGAGGTGGGCTCGGATCAACGGGTGTGGCTCAGGGCGGCTGCGGATATTCCGGTGGCCTCCCGGGTTCGACCGCATCTCTCCACCAACCGGCTGGGTCGGAGGTATCATCACACCCTCAGGGTCGACTCCACCAACAACGCCGCCCGCTGCCTCGCCGGTGACGGGGCGGCCGAAGGGACAGTGGTGGTGGCCGAGGAGCAGACCGGCGGGCGAGGGCGTTTGGGCAGAACCTGGTTGTCTCGCAAGGGCAAGGACATCCTTCTGTCGCTGGTCTTGCGGCCGCATCTGGATCCTGCGCAGGCGCCAGGCTTGAACCTGATGGTGGGGCTGGCCGCCAGCCAGGCGATCGGGGAGGTTTCCGGAATCCCCACCGACCTCAAGTGGCCGAACGACGTGCTCACCCCCGGCGGAAAGTGCTGCGGCGTGCTGACGGAGATGAACGCCGATCCCGGGAAGATCCATTTCGTCATCGTAGGGGTCGGCATCAATGTGAATGGGACCTCGCTTCCCGATGCCATTGCCGGTCAGGCTTCCATCCTGGAGCAGGCAGCGGGCGGTCCCGTGCCCAGGCCGAAGCTGGCGGCAGCCTTGTTGAACCGCCTGGAAGCGTTATACCTGGTTTTCCTGGACCAGGGTCTCGGACCACTGTTGGAGCGCTGGATGGCGTCTTCTTCCTCCGTTCGAGGCCGCCCCGTCCTGGTCTCGAACGCGGGCCGCTCCCTTCGGGGGACCACTGCCGGGTTGAGCGAACAGGGAGCCTTGCGAATCAGACGGGAGGACGGCAGCGTGGCGGAGATCCTGGCCGGAGACGTGGTTCAGTGGTAGCGCCATTCGTGGTTCGTCTTTTGTTAAGGATCGGGCGATTTCGAGCGAATGATGCTCACCGCAGGGCTGGGGGGCGGCTGGTCTGACGTGGCCCTGTTTCACCCTGTATGATCCGCCCCTTCGTCTGGGGCGGCGGGGTTGCTAACCACTTTTCATGGTGTGCCTTATGACCCGGTGAGATCGGCGGTCCGAATTTCCGAGAGGCAAAGCGTCGGGAGGTGAAGCGACGATGCTGCTGGTCATCGACGTCGGCAACACCAATACCTGGCTGGGAATCTACCAGGGCTCCAAACTGAGGATGGACTGGCGCCTGGAAACCAAGGAGCGTCAATCCGCGGACGAATACGGCATCTTGATCAGGAACCTCTTCAGCCTGGCAGGCATCGATTTCACCCGCATCTCGGATATCGCGATTGCTTCAGTGGTTCCTCCACTCAACACCGTTCTGGAACAGACGGCTTTGAAGTATTTCAAGGTTACCCCCCTGTTTGTCGAGCCCGGCGTCAAGACCGGAATGCCCATCCTTTACGATCCGCCTTCGGACGTTGGCGCCGACAGGATCGTCAATGCGGTCGCCGCCTTTCATCGTTACGGAGGGCCCTGCATCGTGGTGGACTTTGGAACCGCCACCACCTTCGACGCGATTTCCAGGAAGGGAGAGTATCTTGGAGGGGTCATCAGTCCCGGTCCGGTGATCGCAGCCGAGGCGCTGTTCACCAGAACAGCCCGCCTTCCCAGAGTCGAGGTCAAGCCGGCCGTCAGCGTGATCGGCACCTCGACGGTCGCCAGTATCCAGTCGGGTCTCTATCACGGGTATGTCGGCCTGGTGGACGGCATCCTGCAGCGCATGATCGGGGAGTTGGGTCCTGAAACCGCGGTGGTCTCGACGGGAGGTCAGGCCGCTCTTTTCGGGTCCGGCACCCGTCATGTTCAACATATCGATACCCACTTGACGCTGGATGGGTTGCGCCTCATCCACGAGAAAAATCTGCCTCGTTGAGAACCGGGGGCAGTCCTGCCGGGAGACGCCCGTGGACCCGCCGCCATGGAAAACTACTTCAACTACTTTACCGAGATCGAGGAGCACTTCCAAAAGCGCCGCGGGCAGGCCCGTCCTCTATCGCCACTGGACTGGTCCCTGATCGAATCCCTGCGAGAGGCCGGCGTCCCCCTGGAGGCGGTGCTGCGCGGCGTGGACCGGGCTTTCGACAAACGCTCCAAGAGGCGAAGAGTGGTGGGGAAGGTGAACAGCCTCGCCTACTGCACGCAGGCCATTCTGGCCGAACACGAGCGCCGGAAGGAGAGTCGGGCCGGACGCAACGATCCGGCGGCCCAGGCTGCCCAGGGCGATCTGGAAGTATCGCAATTGCTGGAACTGCTTGAAAGCGCCCGCCGGCAACTGGAGGCGCTCCCGGGGCGATCCGAGGCGCTTGAGCTTCCGGCCTTGAAAACCGTAGTGGAGACGGTTGTCGACTCGCTGAACGGGATCATTCTGGAAATAGGAACATCCCGGTCGCTGGACTACGAGGCGCTGGAACTGAAGCTCAATACCCTGGAAGAACGCATCCTGGCGGGCATCTTCTCGGGGATGAGCGAAGAATCTCTGCTCAAGGCGAAGCAGGAGACCCGGCAGGAGATCCACCGGCACCAGCGGGGCTTGAAGGCCGAGCACATTGCCATGCTGGAGGGAAAGTTGATGCGCAAGAAACTCCTGCAGGAATTTGGCGTTCCGCGGCTGAGCTTGTTCTACCTCCCCCTCAATTAACCGGCCATGGAGACCTTTCAGGTCACGGTCGAGCGAATGATCCCGGGTGGCAAGGGAATTGCCTTCCTTGAAAAGAGGGCGGTCTTTCTCCCGCTGGCAGTCCCCGGCGATCGTGTGCTGGTCAAGCAGGCGGCTGACCGCGGCAGCTATCTCGAGGTCCTGGACAGCGAGCTGGTTGAAGCCTCCCCCGATCGGCAGAGGCCGCCTTGTCCCTACTTTGGTCGCTGCGGGGGATGTGACTTCCAGCAAATGAAGGTCCGCAGGCAGCTCGACAGCAAGGCGGAAATCCTGGCCGATGCTCTGCGGCGGGTGGGTCGCATTGGCGGCGCCCAAAGCGGAATCGTGCGGAATCCCTCTCCCGTCTCAGCCTACCGGAATCGCTTGCAATTGAAGGTGTCGGCTCGTAACGGCAAAGTCTCCTGGGGATTTTTCGAACGGGCTTCCCACCGGGTGGTGGAAGTCGACCGGTGCCTGATCGCCCTGGATGGGCTGTGGGCGATGCTTCCCGATCTGCGGACCTTCCTGGAGCGCTCGCCAATGACGGTGGGCTGTCTGAGCGAGGTAGAGATCTTCCAGGGAGATGGAGAGGAAGCCTTGATCGACCTGAAGGTGACGCCGGGCGCTGAAGATCTCTCCTTCCTCAAGCGGGATCTGCTGGCCGGTGGCTTCGACTGGAAGAGCCGGCCGGTAAGCCTCTACCTGTCCCGATCGCAGAAGCGCACCCTTCGGGTGTCGGGGCCCGGCTTTGTCCACAAGACGGTGGGAGAATGGACATTCCGAGTGAGCCGTGGATCCTTTTTTCAAATCAACGAATTCATGCTGGATGCCTTGAGCCAACGGGCGACGCACGGTCTGGAAGGATCTCGCGCCCTGGATCTCTTCTGCGGTGTGGGGTTCTTCACCCTGCCGCTGTCGAAGAAGTTCGGGCTGGTGTGGGCGGTGGACCAAAACGCCGCGGCCATCCTGGATATGGAAGCCAACGCACGCACGAACGGGCGCCGCAACTGTCGCATTTTTCACAGAGACCTCGAAACCTTCCTGCGAGACCGGCGCCGCGACCTGGAAGAGGTCGACCTGGTTCTGCTGGACCCGCCCCGAAGCGGAATCCCCAAGACCACTGTCGGGCGGGTCGCCGACCTCAAGGCTTCCAGGGTCGTCTACGTCTCCTGCGATCCCTCCACCCTTGCCAGGGACCTGGCGATCATTCTGGGCAGGGGCTACGCCATCGAATCCCTGGAGATCGTGGACCTGTTTCCTCATAGCCATCACATGGAAACCATCGCGAGACTGAAACGAACGGGCGGTTGACGCCCGATGCGGGAGTTCCTCGACCCGGGAGTCATTGACACACGGCGGGGCCGATGGTAGGTTCTGGTCATTCATTGAAGACAGAGATCACGGGATCTCGACTCCCGGGTTGGCGTGAGGATTGTCGGGTGAAGCGTCAGAAAAAGGTTGCTCTCGGGCCTTTGGCGGCATTGGTGTGTCTGCTTTCGCCGCTGGCGTCGAGTGCCGCCGGGTCAGGGAAATTACCCAATGAGCTTTTCAGTCCGCATCAGCGGAAGCACTGGGCCTTTCAGAAGGTTCAGCGTCCGGAAGTGCCGGAAGTTCGCCACTCCGAATGGGTTCGAACTCCCATTGATGCCTTCGTGCTGGCCAAGCTGGAGGCCGAGGGCCTGGAGCCGTCCCCGCCGGCGGATCGGGCGACCCTTCTCCGCCGTGCCTGTTTCGATCTGATTGGCTTGCCTCCCATGCCTGAAGACGTCGATGCCTTTCTGGCGGACCAATCCTCCAAGGCCCATGAGGAGATGGTCGACCGGCTCCTGGTCTCCCTTCACTACGGAGAACGGTGGACCCGCCACTGGCTCGATCTGGCCCGCTACGCCGACAGTGAGGGCTTCAAGTCCGATCAGACCCGTCCCAATGCGTGGCGGTACCGGGAATACCTGATTCGATCATTCAACAGCGACAAGCCCTATGATCGCTTCGTGCGCGAGCAGATCGCCGGTGACGAACTGTGGTCGAATGATCCCGATGCCGGTTTGGCCACGGCGTTCAACCGTCTTTATCCCGATGAGCACAACGCTCGCAACCTGGTGCAGAGGAGACAGGAAATACTCCATGACATCACCTCCGTGGTGGGCGGGGTCTTTCTGGGCCTCACCTATGAGTGTGCGCGCTGTCACGACCATAAGTTCGATCCGCTCCTTCAGGCGGACTACTACCGGCTGCAGGCCTTTTTTGCCAATGTCCGCGCCAGGGACGATATCGTGCTTGCCTCCCGGGAAAGCGCCGATCGGCATCGCCGCCAGCTTGCCGTGTGGGAGGAACAGACAGCCCCGATCCGCCAGGAAATGGCGGCCCTCGAGGAACCCAAGCGCAAAGAGATTCTCGACGAATTGATTGCAAGGTATCCGGAGGCGGTCCAGGAGGCGATCGTAAGCCCATCCGAGAAGCGATCACCCTTTCAGCGGTTGATGGTTTACAAGATGCAGGCCTTTTTGGACCCGGCCTCCTATCTCTATCATGCGCCGACCCAGGCTGTGGTCAACCAACTGAAGGATGAAGAGAAGAAGCGCTGGAAGGAACTCGAGGCGAGACTCGACAAGTTTTCGGACTTGCACCCGGGTGAGTTGCCAATCGGCATCGGCATCGCGGACGCCGGACGCGAGGCGCCCCAAACGTTCATCCTCTCCGGAGGCGTTTATGATGCAACCGGGGAAGAGGTGGAACCGGGGTTTCCCACGTTCTTCGATCCCGGCCCGGCCAAAATCGTGGCGCCGGAAGGGATGGAGTCGACGGGCCGGCGTACGGCATTGGCCAACTGGATCGCCGATCCGGACAATCCATTGACGGCTCGCGTCATGGTGAACCGGGTCTGGCACTACCACTTCGGTCGGGGTATCGTGGAAACACCCAGCAATCTGGGTCTTTCGGGAGGATTGCCCAGCCACCCGCGGTTACTGGACTGGCTGGCCACCGAGTTCATTCGAAACAACTGGAGCATCAAGCACCTGCACCGGCTCATCCTCAACTCGAATACCTATCGACAGGCTTCCCTCCATCGTGAAGCTGCGGCAAGAGTCGACCCGGAGAACCAACTGTTGTGGCGTTTCCCCCGGAAGCGCCTGGAAGGGGAGATCATCCGCGATGCGGCACTGGCGGTTTCCGGGTTGTTGAATCCGCAAATGGGCGGACCCAGTGTCTTTCCCCCGATTCCCCCAGGCATGAAAGCCAATTGGGAAGCGACCCAAGACCCGGCGGAGCGCAATCGTCGCAGCCTCTATGTATTCATACGCCGTAACACGCGCTATCCGATGTTCGAGACCTTCGACCTGCCGGACACCCACGAGAGTTGTCCGCGCCGGGACATTACGACCAGCCCGCTGCAAGCGCTCACCCTGCTGAACAGCGAGGTGGTGCTTGAATGGGCTCGAGGTTTTGCGGGGCGTCTGCTTTTCTCGGCAGGCCTCGACCCTGATGCCCAAGTCGAAACGGCTTATCGGCTGGCCTATTCCCGGCAACCGACGAGCGAAGAGAAGGAGGAAGCCCTGGATTTCCTGAGTCGCCATCGTGGAGTGATCGCAGAGCATGCCGCGGAGGGGAAGACGCTGGTGTTGCCCTTGATGCGTCCCTATAACGTCGATCCGGTAGAGGCGGCGGCACTGGTCGATTTTTGCCACATGATCATCAATGCAAACGAGTTTGCCTATCGGAACTAGTGGAGGCGAACACACCCCCGACGTGGGTGGGCCGAGGGCCGGCGCCGGAAGGGCGTGCGGAGAGAGACGGTCGGGCGCCGGACGGAGACGCTTCCAGTATTCTGTCTCAGGATCTGAAAATGGTTGAAAGAGACCCTCACATTCTGCCTTTGGCCTCCCGCCGTGATTTTCTGTGCCGGGCGGGCAGCGGTTTCGGTTCTCTCGCCCTGACGTATCTTCTGGACAGCGATGGCTTCTTTGCCCATGCCGCAGCGGATGGAGGCAACGGCTTTTTGGCCGCCAGGCAACCCCACCACCCTGCCAGGGCCCAATCGGTCATTTGGCTGTTTATGGAAGGGGGACCGAGCCACGTCGACCTGTTCGATCCCAAGCCGGAGTTGGACAGGCTGGCGGGACAACCCATGCCCGAATCTTTTGTTCGTCCCTTCACGGCCAACAAGGGTACGGCAAACAACACCCTGATGCCCTCCAAGCGCAGTTGGAAGCAGTACGGGGACAGTGGACTCTGGGTGTCCGATTGGTATGCCCGGATGGCCCGGCACGTCGACGATATCGCGGTGTTCCGATCCTGCCACCAGGAGGGTATCAACCACGTGGGTGCGCTCTGTCAAATGAATACGGGTTCGATCCTGGCCGGTCGGCCCTCGTTGGGCGCCTGGACCACCTATGGTCTGGGCAGCGCCAACCGGAACCTCCCTGCCTTTGTCGTGCTCAGGGAGGTAAAGCAGGTGGTGGGCGGCCCCAAGAACTGGAGTTCCGGCTTCCTGCCGGCTGCCTACCAAGGCACTCTGTTCCGCAAGGAGGGGGCGCCCATCTTCCACCTGAAGACTCCGGAAGGGATCACCGACAGGCAGCAACGCAGCAAGCTGGACTACCTGGCGGCCCTCAACAGGTTCTATGCGGCCGACAAGGCTGAGGACTCCGAACTGGAAGCCCGTTTGAATTCCTATGAGTTGGCCTATCGGATGCAATCGGAGGCCCCTGAGGCCGTCGATTTGAGCCGGGAATCCGAGGCAACCAGGAGGCTGTATGGCCTGGACGATGAAATGACGGCCACCTTTGGCCGAAACTGTCTCCTGGCCCGCCGATTGGTCGAGAGGGGTGTGCGATTCGTTCAGTGTTACTCGGGCAGCGGTCAAGGCTGGGACGCCCACGAAGACCTGGAAGGCAACCACTCCAGGATGACCCGGTCCACGGACAAGCCCATTGCAGGATTGTTGGCCGACCTGAAGGCCCGCGGCTTGCTCGAGGAAACGCTGGTGGTGTGGGGAGGGGAGTTCGGACGGACTCCCTTCAACGAACGGGGAGAAGGTCGAGATCACAACCCGTGGGGGTTTACCGTCTGGATGGCCGGCGCCGGAATCAAGGGCGGACAGGTGATCGGAAGCACGGACGAAATCGGGCTGCGGGCGGCTGAGCGACCCTGCCATGTCCACGACATTCACGCCACCATCCTGCATGCGCTGGGCTTGAACCATCTCGACTTGACCTATCTGCACAACGGCAGGTCGGAGCGGGCCACCATCAACGGTGGCGAAGTGATCGAAGAGGCGTTCGCCTGAATGGAAGTGCCGAACCGCTACGGTGTCTCCCCGCCCCGGCGGTCTTCGCCGGGGCAGATCTCCCGTAAATAGGAGTAGGAGTAAATCCCTTCGGCATGCCCGTCATTCCAGTGGAACTGGATGGCGTAGTGGCCGATGGGAGTGGCTCCCGTGGCTGCTATCGGACCCTTGCCGAGGATCGGAAAGGGATCGGGCTCGGTCTTGACCACGGGGGGAGTGTCGCGGCAGATGGCGCAGGGGCATCGCCGGCGCAGGTAGGCGTAGGAGTAGGTGGAGGTATGCCCGTCGCTCCACCTGATGGCCACGCCGCCGGGCGCCGAGAGCTTGATGGAAACGGGAACCACTGTCAGATCTCGATGGTCGGGGCCTGGACGGAGGCGTGGTTGGCGACGCTGACCCTTGCGGCCACCGCACTGGCAATGGCCTGGAAGGCTCCACAGCAGGAGCTGCGACCCAGTACCGTGGGTTCGCCGCTGTCGCTGGCAAGCCGGATCTCGCTGCTCAGGGGAATCTCACCCAGGAATGGAAAGCCCATCTCACGGCTGGCCCGGCTGGCGCCCCC
Organism: Acidobacteriota bacterium; assembly: GCA_022826755.1. Classification (GTDB taxonomy): domain Bacteria; phylum Acidobacteriota; class Terriglobia; order Versatilivoradales; family Versatilivoraceae; genus Versatilivorator. Next base: position 30,681 of record JAJDUG010000079.1, on the reverse strand, counting down.
GTGACCGAATATATCGTCCCGTTGCCCGCAGTGAGCGCAGGTATAGAAGCTCATGTTTTCGACCACCCCCAGGATGGGCGTGTTGAGCTTCTTGAACATGGCGATGGCCTTGGAGGCCACTTTGAGGGCAAGGTCCTGAGGGGTGGAGACGATGACGGCGCCCGTCAGGGGAATGGTCTGACACAGACTGAGCTGGATGTCCCCGGTTCCGGGCGGCAAATCGATCACCAGGTAGTCCAGATCCCCCCATTCCACCTCACCCAGAAACTGGTGAATCATCTTGTGCAGCATGGGGCCTCTCCAGATGACCGCCTCGTTCTTGGGAAGAAAATACCCCATGGATATCATCTTGACGTTGTGGACCACCGGTGGGACGATCCGGTTTCCGACCACCTGGGGTGTCTGAGAGGAACCCATCAGGGTGGGGAGGCTGGGTCCGTAGACATCGGCGTCCATCAGTCCGACCCGGGCCCCGCATTCCATCAGCGCGGCAGCCAGATTTGCGGCGACGGTGGATTTTCCCACGCCGCCCTTTCCGCTGGCCACCGCGATGGTGTTGCTTACTCCGGGTATAAGGGTCTGGCTCTGGGAACCCTGCCTGCGAGTCACCTTGAAGCTCATTTCCACCGAGACCGAGCGGACTCCCTCGAGCGATCCGACCAGGCGTTCGGCTTCGGCCTTGATCTGGTCCTTGACCGGGCAGGCGGGATTGGCCAACTCGATGGTAAATGCGACCCTGGAGCCCTTGACGGTGAGATCCTTCACGAAATTCAGTTCGACGATGTCTTCCTGCAGGTCGGGATCCCGGATGTTCCTGAGGGCTTGAAGCACCTGTTGCGGACTGACGCCGCCGTTCTTGTCGAATAAGGCCATTTCATCCCTTTCATCGCCGTGCCGGGGAAGCAGGCGAGGGTAGCGGGGCAGCCAATGTCGCTGATCCCCTTGCGGTCGATGCCCGATAGTTTAGATGACTTGACCGAACGGGAAAAGAGTTATCCACGAAGGCGAACGACGAACCACGAATGGACACGAATAGGCACGAATACGAATGGATTTCTTTCAGTTTTTCTTCGTGGCCTATCGGCAATAAGGACCCTGTCCGGTTGATCCGGTTATCTACCTGATTGAACATGGATACACCGGATGCACAGGATTAACAGGACGAGAGCTTCCTGCACCAGAGGCCAACTCGGGCGATGACCCGATGCGGATTTGCGGATTCCCGGCATTGGAAGCCGGCCGTTTCCTGAAAAATCCTGTGCATCCTGTGCATCGATGTTAATAGTTCCTGTAAGTCACGATGCGGTGGGAAGCGTTACCCGGCTCGAAGTCGGAGTCCGGCGCCCGATCCGGATCGAATTCAAACCATTGGTGCGATGGCATCGGTGCCCTGGTGTTGCGTTTTGAAATAGCGTTGACTAATCATGCGGCCACGGGAGTTCCGGAACATGTCAATTCGAAAGGGCGGGGGGCGGGTTTTTTCTTGGTATGATTCCCACGGCATTGCGGGCCCGGCCAACCACTCTCCACTCTCCAAACCTCCCACTCCAAACTTCCCACTTCCCACTTCAAACTTCCCACTTCAAACTTCCTACTTCAAACTTCAAACTTCACACTTCGGAAAGTACTCCCTCCAGCGCCGGTCGACGGTTCGCGCCACGTCGGGCGAGGAAGCGACCTCCGGCGGATAGGAAGGCTTCATTCTGGCATCCACCAGGATCGGGGCTCGGTAGCAGAGATGATGGCGCCGGACCGTGGTCTGGGCCGCATGGACGTCGGCGGCCGGCTCGAAGCGGGTGAAGACCGACCACAGAAAGCGGGCGGAATCTCCGGCTATGGAGGTGTCGTTGGTCAGGATCAGCAGGGGCCAGGGCTGGAAGTCGGGCCATTGGACCAGGCGCTCCGGTTGCCCGGGCTCTTCCGAGAAGCTTGAACCGCCGATCACCAGGCATCCGGGGCAGAAGACATCGACCTCTTCCACCCCGGCCGGAACCTCGCCCTGAAACTGCCGGGGCAGATCGCGCTTCGGGGCTCCCATCCCCAACAAGACAGCCTTGCTGCCCTGGTTGATCTGCGGTCCGCAACTGTCCAGCGTGTCCATGGAAAGGTTGGAGAGGATGAAGAAGTCGGTCTCCCACTCGATGCGCTCCAGGACGTGTTGCAGCAGGGCGGGGAAGTCCCTCAGGTCCATGGGCGTGTCGGTCGCCATCAGGATCTTGGTCAGCGAGAGCTGACCTTCCCCCAGGATTCTGAAGGCGGAGGTCATGGCTTCCCGACCGTAGCGTTCGCGCACGACGGCTGCCGCCAGGGAGTGAAACCCCGTCTCCCCATAACTCCACAGGTCCCGCACCCCGGGCATGACCAGGGGGAACAGGGGACTGAGCAGTTCCTGCAGATAGTCCCCGATGAAGAAATCCTCCTGCCGTGGCTTGCCCACCACCGTTGCCGGGTAAACGGCGTCGCTCCGGTGCTGCAGTCGGTCTACCTGGAAGACAGGGTAATCGTGGGCCGGCGAGTAGTAGCCGTAGTGATCGCCGAAGGGGCCTTCCCGGCGTCGCCGCCCTGGAGGAACAATCCCCTGCAACACAAACTCCGCCTCAGCGGGAAAGGGATGAGGGCTGTCGGGCGGCTGAACCATGGGGATCCGCTGGCCTGCCAGCAGAGAAGCCACCATCAGTTCTCCCACGTTCTCGGGCAGGGGAGCGATTGCAGCCAGGATCAGCGACGGAGGGCCCCCCAGGAAGACCGTGACCGGCAGAGCTTCGTTCGAGGACTCGGCCAGGTCGTAGTGAAACCCCCCTCCCTTCTGGATCTGCCAGTGCATTCCGGTGGATTGGGTGTCATAGACCTGCAGGCGGTAGATTCCCAGGTTGTGGCTTCCATTGCCGGGGTGCTGGGTGTAGACCAGGGGAAGAGTAATGAAAGGGCCTCCATCTTGCTCCCAGGTGGTCAGGATCGGCAGGCGGGAGAGGTCGGCGGGGTGCTGGTCGGATTCCAGCACCGGTCCCCGCGAGACCCTGCGAGTACCCAGTTTGAGGGCCTCCCGGGCCAGGTTGCGGTGTCCCCACAGGCGCCCCAGGCGGGGCGGCAGCAGGGTCTGAGCCAAGGTGGCGACCTGTTGGACCAGTTGCTGGGGGCCTCTGCCAAAAGCCAGCTCGATTCGCCGCGCCGTGCCGAACAGATTGGTGACCACCGGAAACCGGCTTCCCCGGATGCGCTTGAACAGCAGAGCAGGACCCCCTTGCCGGATCACTCGCCGATGGATTTCGGCGGCTTCCAGGTAGGGATCCACTTCGACCTCTATGGTCGCGAGCTGGTTCTCTCGCCGAAGGAGTTGCAGAAACTGTCGAAGATTTCCCAGGGGTTGCCGGGGCGCCATGGGTTTCCACCGGAACGACCGATTGAGCCGCAATCAAGATACCACAGCCACCGGGCAGGGTCACCTCACTCCGCAGTGCTATACTTGCCCCATGCGTCGAGCCGGAGAGCACAGTTGGCGAGCCCGTGCCTTTGCCTGGGGCATGGCTCACGGCACCGGCCCCTACGAGCGCTGGATGGCCGAGCGGAAGCGGAGCCTGCTGGGCCGGCTTTCAGGCGAGGTCGTCGAGATCGGCCCCGGAAGCGGCGTCAATTTGTCCTACCTGCCCCGGGAAGCCCGGTGGACCGGCATCGAGCCCAATCCCTGTTTCCACCCCTACATCCGGAATGAGGCCGCTCGGCTGGACCGTCGGGTTCGATTGAAAATCGGCTTGGCAGAGGACCTGGGATTGGAGGATGCCAGCGTGGATGCCGTGGTCGGGACCCTGGTTCTCTGCTCGGTTGACCGGGTGGAAGCAGTTCTGGAAGAGATTCTGCGGGTGCTCAAGCCCGGGGGGCGCTACTGCTTCCTGGAGCATGTTGCGGCGCCGGAGGGCAGTAGGCTGCGATGGATTCAGCGTGCAGTGCGTCCGGTGTGGAGCGGCCTGCTTGACGGTTGCCGGCCCGACGCGGATACACGGGTACGGATTGCCCGAGCCGGTTTCGCCCAACTGAACTGGGAGGAATTTCAGGGGCCGTTGCCGGTGGTGAGTCCACACATCTGCGGTTTTGCCGAAAAAGGTAAGGTGGCGCCTTGACACACTGATTCTTTCATACGTATGATTTAATTCGTACGTTTGATTGAATTGAGTTCTCCCTTGCCCACCGACACCCGAGAACAGATCCTGGATACGGCCGAGCAACTCTTTGCCGAGTTTGGCATCGACGGGGTCTCGATCCGCACCATTACGGCCGAAGCCGGGGTAAACCTGGCGGCCATTCACTATCACTTCGGCTCCAAGGAAGCCCTGGTGAGGGAAGTCTTTGCCCGCCGTATCGGCCCGCTCAATCGCGAGCGGTTGCGACTGCTGGACGATCTGCTCGAACGCTCCCGGCCGCAACAGCCCCCATTGGAAGACCTGGTGCGCATCCTGGTGGGACCACCGCTGCGTCTGTGGCTGCAGGCGGAAAAGGGCGAGACCTTCACCCGGCTCTGCGGCCGGATCTACTCCGAGTCCTCGGGGCAGCTCCAGACCATGTGCGTGGACCTCTTTCAGGAGGTGGTCCGGCGTTTTTCGGCGGCATTCGAGCAGGCGGCGCCGGAACTGCCCAAGACCGAACTCATGTGGCGCATGCACTTTGTCATCGGAGCCATGGTCCACACCCTGATGCAGGGAGGCTTCGTGCGGCAGTTGGGCGTTCAAGCCGGTGAAGGGAACGAGGTCGAGGCCAATATCGAACGGCTGACCCGGTTCGCCACCGCCGGACTGCAGGCCCCGCTGCCGCAAACAGAAGTCCCGGAAATGGCAGGCGAGGGCAAAAGGGAGGTCTTGGGATGAGCCAGGGCGGGCGTTGGGTTTGCGGTGTCTTGCTCATGGTCGCATTGTCGGCCGTGACTGCCGGCTGCAATCGATCGCTGCAGAGGCCTCAACGAGACTCGATAGTTAATGTCCCCGATGCCTGGACCGGTGGGGAAACGGTTCCGGCTGCCGGCCAGGGCGATTGGTGGACCTCTTTTGGCGATGGGAGCTTGGACCAGGTGGTTTCGCGAGTCCTGGAAAGAAACCAGGACCTGCGAGCGGCGGCGGCTCGCATCGAGGCGGCTCAGGCCCAGGCACGCATCGCCGCGGCCGCCCAATTACCCCAACTGGACGCAAGCTTCGACCTGGGAGGAAGGAAGCAGAACTTCTTGGGACTTCGTTTGCCCGGTGCCGAAGGGAGCGTGTTGAGCCGGACTTTCACGAGCACGGGCCTGGCGCTCAATCTGGGCTGGGAGGCGGACTTGTGGGGGAAGGTGAAAGCCGGAAAGCTGGCGGCAATGGCAGGCACCCAGGCTCGCCGGGCGGAATTGGCGGCGGCCCGCCTGTCGCTTGCGGCGCAGGCAGCCAGAGCCTGGTTTGGGGCGATTGAGGCGCACCGGCAGGTCGAGTTGGCTCGATCTTCGGTGGAGAGCTATCGGATATCGGCCGGGCGAATTCGGGCCCGCTTTGAAGGCGGTGTCCGGCCTGCCCTGGACCTGCGCCTGGCCCTGGCCGAGTTGCGAATCGCCGAAGCAGCGCTGCAGTCGCGTCTGGAGCTCGCGGACCGTAGCGTCCGCCAGCTCCAGATCCTCATGGGCGACTATCCGGACGGCAGCCATGAGCTGGGGAAGGACCTTCCCGAGGGACCCGAACAGGTTCCGACCGGCCTGCCTTCCGAACTGGTCCACCGTCGGGCGGACCTGATGGCCGCCGAACGCGATTTGCTGGCGGCCGACGCCAGAATCGCCGAGGCCAGGGCTCAACTCCGGCCCCGTTTCAGCCTCACCACCACCTTCGGCACTTCCAGCGACCAGTTGCGAAACCTGCTGTCGGCTGAATTGTTGGTGTGGTCACTGATCGGAAACGTGGTACAGCCGGTCTTCAACCGGGGCAGGCTGAAGGCCGGAGTTACCCTCAACCAGGCGCGGGCGGAAGAGGCGGCAGCCCGATACGAGAGCGCCGTTCTGGCTGCCTACAACGACGTGGAAGCGGCCTTGGCGGCGGAAGAGGTGCTCCGACGCAGGCGGGAGGCGGTAGAGGAAGCAGCGGAACAATCGGTTGCCGCTCGGGACCTGGCCGAGCAGCGATACCGCTCGGGTCTGGCGGGAATCATCACCTTGCTGGCCGCCCAGAGGACGGCCATCGATTCGGAAAGCCAGTTGCTGACCCTCAGGCGCCTCCAGCTCGACAACCGGGTCAACCTGCACCTGGCCCTGGGAGGGAGCTTCTGAGGGTATTTTCTTCGCAGGGTTGGAGTCAGCTATAGTCTCATGGGAAAGTGGGTATGAAATTAGCACTCAAGATCGGACTTCCCCTCTTGGTATTGGCCCTGGGCGCCTACGTCGCCCTGCTGATCATACGAGCCAAGCCCGAGCCGGAGCAGCGTCCGCCGGAAATCTCGCTGCCGCTGGTTCACGTCATGGAGGTGAAACCGGAGAGCCGCCGGTTGACCGTGCACGCCGAGGGAACGGTGGCGCCGAGAACCACCTCTCAGTTGACCTCGGAAGTATCGGGGCGAGTGGTCTGGGTGTCACCGGCACTGGTTGCCGGCGGCTTCTTCGACGACGGGGAAGTGCTTCTCCGAATCGATTCGAGGGTCTATGAACTGGCGGTGGTGCGGGCCCGCGCGGCGGTGGCCCAGGCCAGGCTCAAGCTGGCGACAGAGGAGCAGGAAGCCGCCTTGGCCAGACAGGAATGGGAAAATCTGGGCAGCGGCCCTCCCACCTCGCTGGTGTTGCGAGTACCCCAGATCGAGGAGGCGAAAGCCTCGCTGGCAGCGGCTGAAGCGGCCCTCGAACACGCCGAGTATGATCTGGAGCGCACCCGTGTCAAGGCTCCTTACGACGGGCGGGTCTGGTCGGAGACGGTCGATATCGGTCAATTCATCGCCCCGGGCGCCGCTCTGGCGCGACTCTACGGGGTCGATTTTGCCGAGGTCCGCTTGCCGATTCCCGATGACGAACTGGCATTTCTTCACCTGCCTCTTGCCTATCGGGGGCAAAACCGGCCCGCGGGAGGCCCTACGGTTGTTTTGAGTGCCGAGTTTGCAGGGCAGAGGCATCAGTGGTCGGGCAGGATTTCTCGGACCGAGGGGGAGATCGATCCCCGCACCCGAATGGTGCACGCCGTCGCCGAGGTCGAGGATCCCTATGGCAGAGGCAGTGACCGGAGTCGTCCTCCGCTGGCCGTAGGAATGTTTGTCGAGGCTGAAATTCGGGGGAAGCGGGTGAGTGACGTGGTGGTGTTGCCGCGGTCCGTCCTGAGGGGCGACCAGGTGCTGGTGGTGGATGAGGCGGATCGTCTCTACTACCGTGCGGTTGAAGTTCTGCGAGCCGAGCGCGACCAGGTGTTGATCGCCTCCGGTCTCAGCGAGGGAGAGCGGGTGTGCGTGTCGGTGGTGCAGACGCCGGTCAACGGCATGAGGGTTGAAGTTGTGGACGATTCGGTCGCGGGTCGGGATCCCGCCTGATCACGACCGCAAACGCCGGGTGTGGCTGGAGGAGCAATGAAGGGGCTGATTGCCTGGTTTGCCCAAAACGGAGTGGTTGCCAACCTGCTGATGATCACGGTCGTCATGGCGGGCGCCATTACGCTTCCCGATCTCAAGAAGGAGGTCTTCCCCGAATTTGCGGTCGGTGTCATCTCGGTGTCGGTGAGTTATCGTGGCGCCGCCCCGGAAGAAGTCGAGGAAGCCGTCTGCATCCGCGTGGAGGAAGCGCTTCAGGGATTGGAGGGCATCGACAGGGTTCTGTCGACGGCCAACGAGGGCATGGGATCGGTACGAATCGAGATCGAGTCGGGCTACGACTCAAGGATGCTCCTGGACGAGGTCAAGGCGAGGGTGGACGCCATTGACACGTTTCCGGAGGAAACCGAGAAACCCGTGATCGAGGAGGCCAGGATCCGAAACCAGGTGATCTTCGTTTCCATCTCGGGGGATGCCGACGAACTGACCTTGAAACGGCTCGGTGAGCAGGTTCGGGATGAGTTGCTGCTGCTTCCGGAGCTCAGCCAGGTTGAATTGAGGAATGCGCGACTCTACGAGGTCTCGATCGAGATTTCCGAGGAAGATCTGCGACGCCACGGGCTGACCTTCGATCAGGTGGCGGGAGCGGTCCGGCGAAGATCGCTCGACCTGCCTGGCGGGTCGGTCAAGGCCGAGAGCGGGGAAATCCTTCTGCGGACCAAGGGACAGGCCTACCGGGGCGAGGAGTTCGCCAAGTTGACCCTGCTCACCCGGCAGGACGGGAGTCGCCTGCAACTGGACGATGTGGCCCGGGTGGTCGACGGGTTCGAAGACGCGGACAAGTTTTCCTGGCTCGACGGCCAGCCGAGCGTGATGGTTCAGGCCTTCAGGGTCGGCGATGAAAGCGCCCTGGAGGTGGCCCGGGCAGTCAAGGAGTATGTGGCCGAGGCACAGGGGCGGATGCCGGACGGCATCGCTCTCACCACCTGGGGGGATCAGTCCTCGATCCTGGAAAGCCGCATGAACCTGCTCATCAAGAACGGCCTGACCGGGCTGCTGCTGGTCTTTGTGGTTCTGACCCTGTTCCTGCGTCTTCGGCTGGCTCTGTGGGTGACGATCGGCATTCCCATTTCCTTCCTGGGAACCATGGCCCTGATGCCCGTGTTCGGTGTCTCCATCAACATGGTTTCCCTGTTCTCCTTCATCATGGTCCTGGGGATCGTGGTGGACGACGCCATCGTGGTTGGAGAGAGTGTATTTTCCAGGCAGGAGGCGACCGGGAAGGGGTTGTCGGCGGCCATCGAGGGAACACAGCGAGTCACCGTGCCCGTGGTCTTTGGCGTGCTGACCACGGCCATGGCCTTTACTCCGATGCTGTTTGTGCAGGGGTCGGCCGGGCCCATCTGGCGGGTGATTCCCTTGATCGTCATTCCGACCTTGATGTTTTCTCTCATCGAATCCAAGCTGGTCCTGCCCTATCATGTTTCCCACTATCGTCCTCCACGGGAAGGGAGGGCGAAGTCTCTCCTGACCCGGATCTGGGACGGTTTCTTCGGGTTTTTCGGGAATGGTCTGGACAGATTCATCAACAGGGTTTATCGGCCGTTGTTCCTGTTGGTGCTCGAGTGGCGCTACCTGACATTGGCCGTGGCCCTGGCGACCCTGCTGCTGACCGCCGGTCTTGTGGCCGGGGGTCTGATAGACTTCACCTATTTCCCCGAAATCGAATCCGACTATGTAGTTGTCGATCTGACGATGCCGCAGGAGACCCCGGTCGCGGTGACCACCCAGGCCATTCGGAGGATCGAGAGGGCCGCCTTTCAACTGGACGGGGAGATCCAGCAGGAAACGGGCGGGTCCCTGTTCCGTCATATCCTGACCGTTGTGGGAGAACAACCCAACCGGGCTCAGTCCGAGCGCGGCAATCGATCGGGCGACGCCAACAGGTATTCCACCCCTTACAGGGCGGAAGTCATGATCGAACTGGTTCCTTCGGAATCGAGGAATATCACCAGTCGTGAGATCGGCGCCCGGTGGAGGGAACTGGCCGGACCCGTTCCTGGAGCGGTGGAGCTCGCATTCAATACGAACCTGATTCAAAGCGGCAAGGCCATCGATATCCAGCTCAGCAGCCAGGATATCGACAAACTCCGTCAGTTGGCGAATGCCACCAAGGAAAAGTTGAGCCAGTACCCGGGAGTGATCGACATCAACGATTCCTTTCGGGGAGGCAAACCCGAGCTGAAATTGGACATCACGCCCAAAGCCGAGTCACTCGGTCTGTCGCTGCAGGACCTTGGCCGCCAGGTCCGTCAGGGGTTTTTCGGAGAGGAAGCCCAGCGCATTCAACGGGGTAGGGACGATGTAAGAGTGATGGTGCGCTATCCGGCCGAAGAGAGACGATCGGTGGGAACGCTGGAGAGAATGAGAATTCGTACCCCCAACGGCAGTGAAGTCCCCTTCTCAACGGTAGCCACGGCCCAGATGGGGCGAGGCTTCGCGACCATTTCCCGGGTGGATCGACAGCGAACCATTACCGTCACGGCGGATGTAGACCCGGCGGTAACGACCGCCAATGAAGTCCTGGGCGACATGGACACCGGCTTTTTCCCGGGTCTGCAGAGGAGAACTCCGGGATTCGCCTACAGCTTCGAGGGGCAACAGCGCGATCAACAGGAGACCCTGGAAGGACTGGCCCAGGGCTTTTCCCTGGTTGTGCTGGGAATCTTCGCCATGATGGCCATTCCCTTCAGATCCTACCTGCAGCCATTGATCGTGCTGTCGGCCGTACCCTTCGGGATCGTCGGCGCCATCTGGGGGCACATCATTCTGGGCTATTCCACCAGTATTCTCACCATTCTCGGGGTGGTGGCCCTGACCGGAATCGTGGTCAATGACAGCCTGGTCCTGGTCAGCTTCATCAACGAACATCGCAAGCAGGGCATGCCTCTGGTCAAGGCGGTTCATCAGGCCGGTATTCTGCGCTTCCGTCCCATTCTGTTGACCTCTCTGACGACGGCGGCCGGCATCACGCCGCTCATCCTGGAGAAGAGCGTGCAGGCCCAGTTTCTGATCCCGATGGCGATATCGCTGGCCTTCGGTGTCCTCTTCGCCACCTTCATAACTCTTGGGCTGGTTCCTTCCCTTTACCTGATCCTGGAGGATTTCAAGCGGATCTTTCGCTGGGTTTTCGGGATCAAGTCCCCGCCGGAGATGCACAGGACGGGGGATGTGGAGCCCGGGGGAGTTCTGCCGGTTGCTCCGGAGTAAAACCCGCTCCTGCCCACAGGCTATTCGGTTACCAGCTTGACACCAGTTCCGAATCTGCGGTAGTCGTCGAATCGAATTTTGCTCTTGGTTCGTATTTGGGTGTTCTTGAGGGAGACTCCAGGGAGGCGGCGGCTGATCCAGATCTCGGCTTCCCTTGGCAGCCAGTAGGAAGAACCCGAGATATTGACGGGCGCATAGTCGACGATGGTATCGAACCGGATCACCGGAAAACTTCCGGGAATGCCCACGGCCTTTTTCTCCAGGCGGACAATTCGATAGTTGTCGGGGTCGACCCAACAATGTCCCCGGTAGGCGGTTATGATGGTTTTATCGTCATAGGTGATAAACCGTCTGGACCGTCCCTGCGAGACCTTGAAGGCGATGCAGAGGGTCTCGATGTTGTTGATTTTCCTGAACCCCGCGGGCCGGAACTCGGCCTGGGTTCTGTGTTCGAACAAGCCTCGCAGTGCGGAGCCGAACTCTCCCATGGAAAGCGATCCGGACATGTTTTCCATGGTCGCTCCCGGCGCCGGTTTCTGGTTGACCGACACTATTTGGTAGTGCTCCTTCTTGTCGTAGTAGGAGAGAGCCGCCACGAAACTGCCGGTCATTCTCCACACCACGGTCGGGGCCAGGGTGCGGATAAAATGCTGCGTTGTCTGATTGCAGATGAAATCGGGCAATTGATTGCTGTAGGCCAGAGCATTGCTGCGCACCCGTCCCAGAATCATGGACCAACTTTCCCCAAACACCCTCTCTTCCGCCGCAGAGGGGCTGTGAGCGACGGCATTCCGAATGAGGTGCGGGTGCGTCAGCCCCGCCAGGGCCAGCAAGACTGCCAATCCCAGCTTGATCAGGGATTTCATTGGAGGCGGACCGGTGCCGGAGAAATCCGGAACTCGATGCCGAGCCCGGCTGAAAGCGACCGGTGAAGACGTTGGCACTGAGTGGGACGTCATGGGCGTACTTTAACACACCAGGGACCCTATTCATTTGTTTCAAGTTGGCGAGGCTGCGCCTCGGACCGACATGCCAGCGGCAAGAGACATCCGCAACGGGGTACGAAGAACGACCGGGGGATTCAAGGAAACAAATCGTGGCAGGACTCGATCGGCTGGAGAGGAACGCTTGGGCCGACGAGCGTAGTCAGGCTGATCGCATCGATGGACAAGACAGACAGGAGCGCTTGCAAGTTCCTCCTGTCCATCCTGTTCATCGACTTGGGACGAAAATCGAAGCTGCGACATGGGCGACAGAGCAGCGCAGCCGTTCATCCTTCCCGTGCCTTCGTCCGAACTAAAGGCCCCCGCCCCAACTGTAGTTGAGTCGCACGTAGTAGTAGGCCCCGTTGAACCCGAAGGGTGAGAACTGGCCGTACTGGTTGCCGACCGTCATGGCGCCGTACTGGTTTACCTCGGGGTAGGTGTTCAGCACGTTCTCGCCCCCAAGGGCCAGCTTGACCCTTTCTCCCAGCGGGATACCCAGCTCGAGATCCAGCAGGGCCCTGCCGGCATAGGAGGGATAGAGCCAGGACTCCGTCACCTGCGTCGGAGCCACATCATTGGCGTTTCGCCCGTCCTCGCTGTCCCAGAAGGCGCCGTAGTAGTGCAAACGGCCCGTCAGGCTCCACGGTCCGGCGTCGTGGCCGACGCTGAAGTTCCAGCGGGTGTTGGGCAGTCCCCGTTCCAGCGTGGTGATGCGGAAACGGTCGATCACCGACGTCTCAACGTTCTTGACCTCGGTGTCGGTGTAGTTGTAGACCGCGCTGAAGCTCGTTTTTCCCACCAGGAAGGTCGAGATCAGGTCGATGCCCTGGGTGGTGGTGGAAAAGTCGTTCAGGAAGAAACGGAACACGGGAAAGTTGCGCGCTTCCGGAATCCCTTCCGCCAGTAGCGTCTCGATTTCATCCTCCGTCAACCTGATCTCCTGGGCCAGGGCCACGCGGTCGTCGATGTCGATTCGGAAATAGTCCGCGGTGAAGGTGAAGGGGCCCTCCTCGACCACCAGGCCCGAGCTGAAGTTGAGTGACTTCTCCGGCTGGAGCTGGCCGCCGCCCCTTGCCTGGGCCACGGCCGAGGTGGAGGGGACCACGCCCTGGTTGGTCAACTGCCCGCCGATAAAGGCCGTGGTCACGTTGAAGGCGTTCTGCTGACCGGGTGTCGGGGCCCGAAACCCGCTGCTGATGGCGCCGCGCAGGGCGGCGCTGTCGTTCAATTCGACCCGCCCGGAGAGCTTCCCGTTGACGGTGGTGCCGAAGTCCTCGAAGTCCTCGACCCGGATGGCCGTGCCGATGGTCCACTTGTCGGCGGGGTCGGAGAACTCGGCGTCGCCGTAGACGGCCACGTTGCTTCGACTCCACTCGCCCGCCGTGGTGTCGGCCCGGTAGCCGTTGAAGCCGTTGGAACCGGAACTGAAGCCCTGGGCGGCGTAGGGACCGATCTCCCATGACTTCGGGTCCCCGGCGCCGATGGTGAACGTCTCCTGCCGCCACTCCGTTCCGGCGGCCAGGTGCACATACTCATGGACGGGGTAGGAAACGTCGAAGTTGAAGTTGACCTCGTTCTGCCGGTAGATGCCCGGCCTGAAGGAGGTGGGCGTGTCGAAGCCGACGGAGGCGTTGACCGTATCGAAAATGAACTGGTCGATCTCGCTGGTGCCGATGCCGGCACTGGCGTCCCAGGTGAAGCCGTTGTCGGCGAACCCGCGCAGGCCGGTGACCAGCGAGTAGTCGATCAGGTCCCCGCCGAACTGCGGCGTGAAGCCTCCGGGAAAGCGGCTGTAGAGAGTGAAGCAGTTCGGGTCGGCCTCGACGGCCGCCAGCGCATCGGGATCGGGCACGTTGTTGATGATGGGGACAATGGGACAGCCGCCTGCGCCCGGCTCGCGTCCGGGAGGAGGCGTCTTGCTGGTGGGAGCGGTCTCGGCCCAGACCCGGTCACCGACCAGCAGCGTGGGGAGACCATTCACCACGGGACCGCGGAAGACCCCGCCGCGGGTGTGGGGATTCCGGAAGTAGAAGCCGCCGGTCACCTTGCGGGAGGCGTAGTTGGTGTGACCGTAGAATTGCCAGTTGTTCTCGAACAGCTTGCCGAAGTTGGCGAACAGCTTGAGGTCGTGGTTGATCCTGGGGGCCCCCCAAACCTGAGCCGTGTTGCGCAAATTGGTATTGCCCGCATCGATAATGCCCTGGGCGTCATTTCGCTGAATGGCCCGGTTGGTCGGATCGGCGTTGCCGTATTCCATGCTGAGGTTCAGGAAACCGTTTTCCCCCAGCGGCAAGCCTGCGTTGCCGGCTACCGACAGGTTCTGGCCGTGTCCGCCGATTCCGTTGCAGGAGTGCTTGATGTCGCCGATGATCCCCGACCCGCAGGTTGCGGGGTCGCCCGGGTTTGAGTTGAGGTAGCCTCCCGTCTGGAATTCCAGGCTGCCTCCCGAGGGAGCGTTCTTCAACTGGAAATTCATGACTCCGGCGATGGCGTCCGATCCGTATTGGGCCGCCGCGCCGTCGCGCAGCACTTCGGCCTGCCGAACGGCTATGGATGGAATGGTGGAAATGTCTGGTCCCTGTGAGCCGTCGGCAATACCGTTTCCCAGCCAAGTGATGACGGCCGCGCGATGGCGGCGCTTTCCGTTGACCAGGATCAGCGTATGGTCCGGGGCCAGGTTGCGCAGGTTGGCGGGCCGGACGACGGTGGCCGCATCGCTGATCGGCTGAGTGTTGATGTTGAAGGAGGGAACCACTGTCCGCAACTGGGTTGCCAGATCCCGGCTCCCCTGGCTGGTGAAGTCCTCGGTCCGGATGACGTCCACGGGCACGGTCGACTCTGTCACCGAACGGGGCTCGGCCCGGCTACCCACCACCACGATCGAGGTGGTGACCGCTCCCAGCTCCAGCGAGAAGTTGCGCTCGACCGTTGCGCCGGCGGCCAACGCGACGTTGCTGGCGGTGGCGGACTCGAAGCCGGGAGCCTCCACGAACACCGTATAGGTCCCGGGCTCCAGGGTCAGATAGTAGTTGCCCACCGCATCCGTCGTGGCGGTTGCCTCGGCTCCGGTGGCATCGTTGGTCGCAATGATGTCAGCGGCGGGGATGACCGAGCCGTAGGTGTCGCTTACCTCGCCGCTCAGGGTAGCGGTTCCCTGCGCGTAGGCCACGCCGGAAACCCCGACCAGCAGAAACACAACCGTCAGGACAGCAAATCTATGCAGCATGAAATCCTCCTGCTAGGTGTACTTGTATCTTCAACTAGAAAAACGCCAACCTGCGTTACGGTTTATGCATACTACCCGAATTCTGCCCCTACTATACGGTAATCTTACCTCTTTGCACAGTGTTTTTCTACGGAAAGTATTGTGTGACAGTTTGGTAACAAAATCGTGACCGGAAGCGCGCCGGCAGAACGTGGGAACCGGTCTGCGGAATCCCCGGTCAGCTCATCCAAAACCTGAAACGGACACCTCGCTGTCGATCGGCCCCTCCCGGTCCGAGCCGCCTCTGCACTCCGGGGAGTTTCATGGTGAGCCGTCAGCCGCAGTCACCCGTAGCGTGCGCTCCTGATCCCGATGTCGAACCTTCCACTCGGATTCCTGGATCTTGCCCCTTCTTATTCTCTTGAGAACATGGGCCATGTACTTGACTGTGAGCGTCCTCGTGATGTTGTCCCTAGGATAACTGACTCTTCCGTCAATGGACAAGACGGTATCTCCGGTTCGCAGCCCGGACTCATAAGCCGGAGATCCGGGATATACGCTTATAATGTCAACGCCGTCCCTCCCCTTCTGCGCCACAATTCCGGCTTCTTTATTCGTCATTGTCCGGAACACGTCCGATCCTACTCTGGTCCAGCCTTCGTCCCAAGCACCCGTCACCAGGAATACTCCTGTTCCGGGCGGCTCCGAATCGGACCCGTCTTTTTCCCAGTAGTCGGCTCCCTCTCCCAGGACTTCCCGGAAGTCGGATCGGATCTGGTGGATTAGTTTGGAGGTGGCCTTGAGGAGTTCGATAGGATACCGCTTCAAGCTCAACGTCTAAAGGGGGTGGTCGCTCACTTCAACCGCTTCCAGTTGGTCCGCGTCAAGGCCATCCAGCAGCTTTCTCAAGTAGCTCACACGGACAGCTCCGGCAATTCCCTGAAGCCCAAAGGTGTTGACCCCAATGACTTCTCCCTCGAGGTTGACCAGAGGCCCTCCCGAGTTCCCGGGTTCCAGCAGAAAGTCTCCGAGCAGAGCGACTTCTTCGACCTTCGACACGATGCCTTGAGTCGCAAGGAACGTTTGGCTCAAGGGAGACCCGAACGCAACCACCGGCATTCCTGCCTTGATGATGTTTTCTCTCTTGGGTGAAAGGAGTTTCAGTGGCGGCGCCCCTTCGACAAAAGATTGATGGACCTTGAGAATGGCCAGATCGTAACGGGCGCTCAGTTTTACGATTTCGGCACGGACAAGCACGGAGTCTGAAAACTGAACCGCCAGAAAACGGGTGTTCTGAACCACATGGTAGTTTGTAGCGATCAGGCCCCGGGGATCGACCACGAATCCTGAACCGGAGCCGCTGTCCACTTCGACCTTGACGATACTCCCGGAGAGTCTTTCGTACAGAGCCGTATAGTCATAGGCGACTTCCGTTGCTCTTGGAGTGTCAGTGGCGGACGTAGGGATCTCCGTTTCCCCCGGTTCCGAATCGTGCCCTAGAAGACAAGGGGAACTCAAGACCAGCGCCAAGCCGGAAATGGCCAGACAGGTCAGCACTTGCAGTCGAGACAATTTCATTGTTTGCACTGTCCTCTCCGTTCACACCGTCGAAAACGAGCTTTGAGGCTATTCACCCAAAGCGACTGAAGATGTCTCTGACTGCCACGGTCACCATCAGCGGGAGTGACCAGGACCGGATCCGGCAACATCAATTCTCCAAGAGATTTAAATGACTCTGAATAAAAAGGTTATATAAACTCTGGAAGGGCCGGACACGACACAGTGTAACATCAACCCACGGCAGTTTGAAACCATCGGCCACCGCGGCAAAGGGAGGACTCGCAATAGGACCCGCGTCGAGGGTCAGCGAACTCTTTTGGCCATAGGAACCTCATCGAGCCGCTTGCGCCCGGTCTCCGGTGACGACTGAGTGGCGAGCCTCTATCCGGGGGTGTGTGGCAAGTTGCGGTTTGGAACCCCCTTTTCCCCGCCTGAGTGTTTTGCCGCGGCGGGCAGGTCATATAGAATGCCGCCCTGGCAACAAACCGCAGCTACCGTGGATTCCACTGATGTGGGGGCGGGTTGAAGGAGAAGATCACGAAGATCTGTTGTTTTGCAGTTGACTGATACTCCTGAAACCCGCTTGTCGATTTCCGCGTCCGCGATTGGATGCATTTCCTTCCGGCTTCATGCGGACGGGTGGACAATGCCAGTCGAGGGTGCTCAAGTGAAGGCGGCCCCATGATTACCCTGGAAGACGTCAAGTCGGCCCAGGCCAGGATTGCCGGGGTGGCGGTCAACACTCCACTGGTGCACTTCACCGATTTCTCCACCGACCGGCAGACATTTCCGAAGCCGGAAAGCTTTCAACCGGTGGGGGCCTTCAAGCTTCGCGGCGCCTACAACAAGATCGCCTCGCTCTCTCCGGACCAGCGGCGACAGGGTGTCATCGCCTTCTCCAGCGGCAACCACGCCCAGGGAGTAGCCTACGCCGCCCGAGCCATGGGTGTTCGGGCGGTCATCGTCATGCCTGCCCGGGCTCCCGCCATCAAACGGGCCAAGACTCTGCATTTGGGCGCCGAGATTGTCACCGTGGAAGAGGGCGGGGAAGAGGAATGGCGGGTGGAGGCGGAAACTCTGGCGGCCGAGCGGGGGTTGGCCATGGTGCCGCCCTTCGATGACGAAACCATCATTGCCGGCCAGGCCACGGTCGGTCTCGAGATCCTCCAGGACCTTCCCGATGTGGAACTGGTCCTGGTTCCGATAGGTGGAGGGGGCCTCATCAGTGGAGTGGCCGCGGCCTTGAAGCTCAGCCGCCCCGACATTCGCGTGGTGGGCGTGGAGCCGGAGTGGGCCAACGACGCTCAAGCCAGCCTGCGAAGCGGCAGGATTGTGGAACTTCCCATCGAACAGACCGGAAGAACCATCGCCGACGGCATGAGAGCCACGCGAATTGGCGACATCACCTTCGAACATATTCGGACCTTTGTGGACGACATCATCACTGTCAGCGAGGACGAGATTCGCAAGGCGGTGCGAAGGTTGATCCTGGATGCCAGGCTGGTGGTGGAGCCCAGCGGGGCGGTGACCTTCGCCGCCTTTCTCTATCATCAACAGGAACTGCCGCCTGCCCGGCGTAGCGTCACGGTGATCAGTGGCGGAAACGTCGATCCCGAACTCTTGGCTCAGATCCTGGCGGAGGAGGAGTAGCGCCAGCGAAAAGGGTTGTCCACGAAGGACGGCGAAGGACCACTTGTGTCCATTCGTGGTTCGTCTTTATTGACGATTGGAAATATTTCCTCGAACCAACTGCAGTACAGGGTCGCAAGCCATGAAGCGGCAGGGGGCGCCGGTCAGGCGGAGGCCATGATTTCCCTGACGACTCTACCGTAGACGTCGGTCAGGCGCATGTCCCGTCCACCGAAGCCATAGGTGAGACGGGTGTGATCCAGCCCCAGAAGGTGCAGGATGGTTGCATGGAGATCATGCATCTCCACTGGGTTCTCCACTGCCTTGTAGCCCCACTCGTCGGTACCGCCGTAGGTCGTTCCGCTCCGGACTCCGCCGCCCGCCATCCAAACGGTGAATCCGAACTCGTTGTGGTCGCGCCCGTCTTCCTTTTGGACAAAGGGCGTGCGGCCGAACTCACCCGCCCACAAGACCAGGGTTTCCTCCAGCAGGCCGCAACGCTTCAAGTCGGCCAGCAGCGCCGCGATCGGCTGATCGGTGGCCAGGGCGTTCAGAGATATGGCGTCGAACTTGTGGTCGTGACAGCGGGCGCAGGACACCGTCAATCCGAGGAAGGTCTTGCTCAACACATCGATTCGGTTGTCGAGCCGTTCGATTTCATCCTGGCGCAGGTCAACCGGAGAATCCTCCTCTTCACCGAAAAAGGGCCAACCGGTGGCAATTCCAGGGGTATCGCTGCATGCGTTCCGCAAGGTCGAAGGCTTCGGCGGAAGTTCCGCGATTTGGGCCGGGTTCCGTTTCGGGCCAGGGGGCTCCGGCTTCAATCCAGACCCGTATGTCCTCGACGACCGATGGCGGAAGCGGTCCCGGCGGCGGCATCTTCAAATGCGGGTCACGGTAGGTGACGGCCTGGTAGAGACGACTTCGGAGGGGTTGTCCGGGCGTTACCACCGGCCCTGACCTGCCGCCCTCGAGCAGGAAGGATCGGGTGTCCAGGCGGAGGCTCGATTCCTGCCTCTCGGGACCGTGGCAGGAGCGCAGTGGATGGCCAGAACCGGACGAATTCTCTTTTCGAAGAACTCACCCTGGGGCTCCTCCCAAGCCCCTCCCCAGGCCGGGAGAGCCGGCAAGGTCAGCGCCACCGCCAGGCGAAACCACATCAGCCAAGCTCCTCTGTCCGGATGCCCCGATCCGACTTGCACGAGGCAACCCGGTTTCGCGCAGCATGCGACGGGGCAAAAAGAGTTATCCGCGAAGGGCGATCAAGCGTGGCGGCGCTGCCGCATCGGCACGGGCCGCGGCCCGACGAGTCGGCGCGTGCCCCCTTGAGCAGCAAGAGCGATGGGAGGATGCCCCACCCGGGAGCGCGGGCGTCCCGCCCGCATGCTATCCCGTTGCGTGCCGCTCAGTTTCCCCGCGATGCGGCACCCGGCCACCCTGCCGGCGGGCACGGCATGGGGCCGGCCGAAGCAGAGTCCTGGCGCCGTTGCCGATCGGCCCGGATGAAGCCGATGGCCCAAGCTGTGCCAAGACTTGTGCGGGCGGGACGCCCGCGCTCCCGGGTGGACTTCAACCCGTAACGTCGTCGCAACAAAGGAGGCCCATCGGTATTGGTGCTTACTCGTCTTTTGTCGTGAACAACAATCGTTGGTTTCTTCCTCCAATGATCTGTCCGGCAGGGCAGCGCTTGTCTGAAACTACAGAAAAAAGAGTTATCCACGAAGACACACGAAGGACTACGAAGACACACGAAGCGAGACGCCGAGGGGAACCGGAACCTTTCCGTGCTCCCGATAGGCCATCCAGGTCCCCTGTTTCTCTCTCGAATGATCCGTCCCGTCGTGGGGGGCGGGGGCCCGGCTTGTCTGAAATGCGGGTCAAGTCTTCCTGCCGGAGCGCACAGACGGGTCAATGCTCGGGCGGGGACAGGTCGATCCAGCGCCCCTCGGAGTTGGACAGTTCGCAGGCCTGAATCAGCCGTTGCGCAGCCAGCCCGTCGGAGATGTGGGGCAGGTGAGGCACGCCGCAGTGCCCCCGGTCATTATTGCGGACGGCTGACACGAAATCGGCAATCAGTCGATTCCAGGTGTGCTGGCCCGAGAGAACCTCCCCAGGTTGGCAGTCCGCGTCGGCCGCTTCCAGGACGAATGGATCCTCTTCCCGGGACCGTTGCCTGATGACCTGCAGTTCGTTGCAGAGTGTCATTCGGCGCTGGCTGTCCTGGTCCTGCGGCACGCTCAACCATTGGCTGCTCAAGGTCAACGTGCCCTCCGCTCCGCCGAGGACGATTCTCCGTTCCGGCTGGCCGGGGTTGATCAGCAAGCGAAAGTTCCCGACAGCCCCATCGGCAGTCTCGGCCAGCACCGAAGCAAAGGTCTCCCTGCTCTTCCGTCCGGGTCGGGTCCGATCCTGAGAGCCGGGGGCCGATCTCAGCGAGCATGCCAGGCGCAGGAACTGCCATCCGGTGAGGTGCCGGGCGCGATCGAGTTCATGGCTGCCCATCTCTCGGAGCACCCCGCTGTTGGCCCTCCAGGGATCCGACCCCGGGTTGAAGCAGAGTCGCCACTCGGTCTGGATGTCCAGCGGTTCGCCGATCTGGCCTTCCCGGAGCGCCCGCCACAAGGTCAGACAGGCCGGAGAATACCGCCAGTTGAAGCTGATGGCCGTGACCGTTTCCGTCTGGTCGGCGGCCCTTGCCATGGCCTCGGCTTCCGGCACGTCCCAGGCCAGCGGCTTTTCCACCAGAACGTGGCGTCCCTTGGCGAGAGCGTAGGCAAAGGGCTCCAGGCGGAGAACCGGATCGGTGGCGATGCTGACGATGTCGACCCGGCTCCTGTCGATCATTCGGCGCCAGTCGTCGAAGACTTCCAGTCCCGGGGTCTTCAGGTCTGCGGCCAGCCTCTCGGCCTTGGCCCGGGTGCGGTTCCAGAGGGCGGTCACGCTGACGCCCGGGAGGCGCGCAAAAGCCCGGGCCTGGCAGCGTCCGGCACGACCGGTTCCGATGATTCC
Organism: Acidobacteriota bacterium; assembly: GCA_022826755.1. Lineage (GTDB taxonomy): Bacteria > Acidobacteriota > Terriglobia > Versatilivoradales > Versatilivoraceae > Versatilivorator. Next base: position 9,519 of record JAJDUG010000079.1, on the reverse strand, counting down.
GACTCGCAGAGAATTCGCCACGGCCCCCAGTGTCCTGTCTCAGGTTGACCGCACCGGCAGGGCGGAGCCCAACCAGCGCCGGATTTCGTCGAGGTTGGCCGCGCCTCCGTCCAGCAGTTCCCCCGGAAGTTGCAGTTTGGCGACCTCGTCGATCTGGGAGAAGACCTTGCGAAACCCTTCTCCCATGAAATCGATGATCTGCCTGCTGGCCGCGGTGGGCGCCTCCATGACCAGAGAGGTCTCCTCCACGACCCTGGTAGCCTCCGGGTAGTCCAGGGGATCGTAGGCACGATCGGCGGCCCAGGGGCGCCGCCAGGGATGGTTGGCCTCAAACTCCTCCGGCCGGGTGAAGAGGGGCAAAGAAGGAATGGTCCAGTTCATCCAGGAGCGGCACAACACCCCCTCCGCTCCCAGGGCTGCCACGACCTTGGCGCGGAATTCGGAAGGATTCAGATCCACACCGGCTGCGGCGGGGTCGAAGCGCACCCGGTAGAGATGGTAGGCGTGGCTTCGGTCGGGAGGAACCCGCGGCGGGATCACCCCCGGCAAATCCTGAATCTGCCGGGTCAGGCGCTCGCACAGGGATCGTCTCTCGCCGTTCAACTCGTCGATTCGGGCCAACTGGCCTCGGGCCAGCGTAGCCGAGACCACGCTGCAGCGATAGTTGTGGCCCAGGGTCGCCAGCGGGTACTTTTGCTCCTCTCGCGGCTGGTGAAAGCGGACCCGCAGCCAGAGGCCGTCCACCCGCTCGAAAAAGTGCCGGTGGCGGGTGGCGAAAATTCCGGCTTCCCCTGCCGGCAGGTTCTTCATGGCGTTGATGCTGAAGGCGGCCGCGTCTCCCAGGGTCCCGACCGACCGGCCCTTGTAGGTCGCCCCGGGAGCATGGGCGGCATCCTCGATGACGCACAGATCGTGTTGCCTTGCGATGGCGTTGATCTCGTCCATGTCGGCCGGCAGTCCCGAAAGGTGGACCGGCAGGATGGCCTTGGTTCTGGAGGTAATGTGTTGCTCGATCCGGGCCGGATCCATGTTGCAGGAGTCGGGATGGACATCCACGAAGACAGGCACCGCCCCTTGATGGAGGACGGTGAGCGCCCCAGCGAGAAAGGTATAGGCCGGCACCAGAACTTCGTCGCCGGGACCGACCTCGGCAGCCCACAGCGCCATGTGCAGAGCGTCGGAGCCGGCGCCCACGGCACAACAATAGGGAGTACCCATGCGCCGCGCCCACTCCTGCTCCAGCGCCGCGATCTGGGGCGCGTCGCATCCGCCGAGCTGCTCCTCTCTCAGGACCCGGCACAGCTCATCGAGTTCCGCCTGGGTGTAGCGCGGCCAACGGGCCCGTTCGATCCCCTCCGGCATGGCGGGATTGCCGCCCACAATGGCCAGTTTCCGTTTCATGGCGGTAAGCGTCTTTAGTTGAGGCTACATCCGGCAGATTAAATCACGCCATAGCGCCGATCGCCAGTCCCGGGAACCGTGCCCGGCGCGATGCGGGCGTCAAATGTTACAAATCGGCCCTTGTTTCCGACGGCGAGCGCCAAGAGATAAACATCGGTGATCTGGTTGGAGCCGATGACCTGACTCCAGTCGGCAACGTCCGGGTGCAACAGGCTGACGTCATCGGGCCAGAATCGATGATAGTCGGTGGCCGTTGCTTCATGGAGCCGTTGGGCGACGAGAGGCGCCGACAAGCGATTCGGGTAGGCTGGGTGCGCCATGATCCTCAGACACCCGTTCCGGGTGATTGGGCAGGTCGCCCAACCATGCCGGACGTTGTCCCTGAGCCACCGCCTGGCCGACTCGTGGTGCAGGTGTTCGGCATCCGGCAAGGCGATCAGCACGTTCACATCCAACAGCGCACGCATCAGTCGCCCGTCTCTTCTCGCAGCCGGTCGATCAATTCGTTGGTGAGGAGGCCCCCACGCTTGGGGAACGGGCGAAAGCCGAACTCGGCCCCGGGTTCGTCCGCCTGGACCTCCGGGCCGTCCCGACCGCCGCGCGCCAGCGATTGCCGGAGCAGGTTCGACACCACCGCCCCGGCTGACTTTGACTCGCGTCGCGCGACTTCCTTGACGGCGATCAGCAGATCGTCGTCGATATTCAAAGTGGTTCGCATGGATGAGTCCCGGCCGGAAGGCAGCAAAGCGTGATGCTAGCACATCATGCATCACACATCGATCCATTGCCACGGCTGAACCGGCGCCCTGCTACGCCAAAAAGATTGACAACGAGTTGAAGCAGAAATATGGGGTTGGAGTTCTTGCCGCCCGGGTTCAACTCCGAGTAGCTTGATTCGGCTGTTGTTCAACGCACCAAATCGTATAGCTTGTTAATCTGACAGTTGGTCGCTCGACCAAAAAAGCTTCCGAAACGAAAGCCCAGGTTTTGCCAAGTAAGCCGTTTAAGCGTCGCCACGGTGTACCCATTCTTTGGGTCACTAATGGCCGCTAGGGCGTCCCACCAACCTTTGCGAAAGCGGGCTTTTCTACGCTGGTTCTTGTCGGGTTTTGTCTCCCGGACATCTCGTTCGTAACTGAACATGATTTCCATCAGACACCCCCTAAATTCTTGCGCTTTGGCGGCCAGGCTGTCGTTTCTCGGCCTACGGCGCACAGAATACCTCAAAAGCACTCCCAGGCCCGAATTTCGCTCTCAGAGGGTTTCCCCCCCCTAGATACGCGCGCGGGAAGCGGTTTTTGGAACCGGTTTTCCACAGGCACTCAGAAAAAGGCGAAAAAACAGGAAGCAGAAAGCCCCCGCCGGAGCCAACTGCAAAGCTCAATCGAAAGTAACGATTGCCGGGACGGCAACCGTACGGCAGTGCGTCCCTCAGGGATGAGCTGACAAGGTAGCAGCATGCTGAGGCTGTGCGGCTCATCGAATGAAAACCTGAGTCGCCCGGTTGTATGAGAGGGTCGAACGGATCGTCGTCGACGCGGGACGAGGGCCATCTCGACGGCACCCTTTTCGACCCGCATCACTTTCGGGCTGTTGCTGCCTGAGTCGGAGTTTTCGTGCGCATGGCACACTGCCTATGGTCGATGTGGCCTCCCCGGCTTCCTCATCGGTTCGACGGCCTTCCGACAGGGATCTCTGTGGTGAGAGCGACCCTCCGAGGAGAGGGTTAACCGTGAACTGTGAAGTGAAACGGCTAACCCTCCCCGATGCCGCACTAGCAGTCAATAGACGGGGGCCACTCTCACCACCAGCACCCCTCTTGTGCGGCGCGCCACCGCACCAGGCGAGTGGGGACACGCGAGGCGCAGCCTCGCTTCGCTTTGCCGCATCAGACGCGGGAATTCCATGTTGTCCCGCGTCCAGTGCGGCGTTTCGTGAGAGTCTCCAACCACAGCGAAGACGGCCCCGCCCTCTGAGAGAAAGGCGTTGTGGGTGTCGAAATCATGAAACGGCTGGGTGAACATCGTCAGGTTGTAACCGTTTCACCCATACGGCGGCATCTGCTTGACCCCCGGAGACGGAAATCGTCGACCGTTTGGTCGAATTTATCCATGAGGGCGTCGAGGCCGCCATCGCGTTCGCCCGTGTCCCAATCGGCATCAGCGATGGCTTGCCGGAGGGCCGCCGCTGGCGTGACCACGCCTGGGTCCCGGGGTGTTCAGGTCTGTAGAACGCACCGGGTGCGGTCGAGATGGTGCTGGTCCCCAGTGACCGCAAAGACTTCGACAGTCCAGCTTGCCTTGCAACCGGCCACTTAAGTATGGTGCGTTTTATCTGTCCAAGCGGGAACTTCTTCTGTACCCAAGATAGCCTGACCAACCTACTCACCGGGAAGTGACAGGGGCGGATAGTGCCAAGTGAATCCATCGGGATGGCTTATCAGCAACTTTCCGAAAGTCAATCCGTAGTACCCATCTGCCCCGCAACCTCAGCCTGCGAGGCTCCATCAAACAGCGGACAGCACTCCAACGCGACACTATTCAAGGCTGTGTCGTCTCCTCTTCCTTGACGGCCTTCTACTCTTTGGCTCAATCCGCAAACATAGTAGTTCGGAGGACAGTATGACGCTTCGCGCCAACTACCCCAACGTGCACCTCCATTAACTTCGATCCGCACGGGGTCGTGTCTAGGAAACTTCTTAAATTCGTCCATGCCGTTGACACGATCAATAAAGTCCGTGTGTGTCAATAAGCTACTTGAAATCGCGTCAATCTGTATCTCGGTTGACTTCAATAATTCCGATGTCTTAATCGGCCTCAGTCCCAAATCCCCTGCCGCCGCCGATCACACTCCGACGCCTTCGCCTGCGCCCATCGAGGGCTGGAGACCTACCCGCCTCCCCGATAGCTCCTGGGGAAGTCTGGATGCAGGTTGCAATCCCAAGGCCCTGCCCCCGACCCCGTCGGACTCACCATCACTGTCCGGGCCAGAAGCAGCAAATACTGAAACCCGACCATTACCGAGGTCGTCGAGCGGTCCCTGGTCTGCACCCGTAGACTCAATCAATGAGCAGAGTTTGCGCCGACTTATGACCGCAAATTTTTCTGATAAGCTCAATGCTCTTCCATCTGTAAGCTATGTAGCAGCTACTGCACAACTCCTTGGGACATTACCCAAATGAACAAAGAGAACTCATCCCGCCTGCACCGATTCAAATTCCAAACCGTGCTGTCGTTCCTGCTGGCCAGTGTCGCGACGATGGGTCCGGGGGGCGAGGCCCAGGCTCAGGACCACGCCGGGGACAAGCAGGCACTCGTAGCGCTCTACAACGCCACCGATGGCGCGAATTGGGAAGACAACGAGAACTGGTTGAGCGATGAGCCGCTCAAGGATTGGCACGGCGTCACCGTCAGCGATGGGCGCGTTACAGAGGTAGTTCTATTCAACAACCAATTGACGGGACCCATCCCTGCCGAGTTGGGTGACCTCTCCAGCCTCAGGAAGCTGTGGCTTGCCGACAACCAACTGACGGGGCCCATTCCCGCCGAGTTGGGCAATCTCTCCAGCCTCCAAACGCTGCGTCTCTCCATTAACCAACTGACAGGGGCCATCCCCACCCAAATTGGCAACCTCTCCAACCTCAGGGGGCTTTTTCTCAACAACAACCAACTGACGGGACCCATCCCTGCCGAGTTGGGCAACCTCTCCAACCTTGGGCAACTGTATCTCTTCGACAACCAACTGACCGGACCCCTTCCTCCGGAGTTGGGCGACCTTTCCAGCCTTAAGGCGCTGTGGCTGGCCAGCAACCACCTAACGGGACCCATCCCTGCCGAGTTGGGCACGCTTTCCAGCCTCGTGGAACTAATTCTCTACAACAATTACCTGGCGGGACCTATCCCCGCCGAGCTGGGCAATCTCTCCAACCTCGGGCAATTGTATCTCTCCGACAACCAACTTGCCGGACTGATACCTTCGGAACTGGGCAGTCTCTCCAGCCTCACGGATCTATACTTCGAACGCAATCAATTGACGGGACCCATTCCTTCGGAGTTGGGTGACCTCTCCAGCCTCAGGAAGCTGTGGCTTGCCGACAACCAACTGACGGGGCCCATTCCCGTCGAGTTGGGCAATCTCTCCAGCCTCCAAACGCTGAATCTCTCCAATAACCAACTGACAGGGGCCATCCCCACTCAAATTGGCAACCTCTCCAGCCTTAGAGTGCTGTATCTCAATGGCAACCAACTCATAGGCACCATTCCCCAGAGTTTCGCCAACCTGACATTGGAGGTTTTGCACTTGGATGGGAACCCCGATCTGACCCTTCCGGAGGATGCCGATCTACTGGCGTGGCTCGACGGCATCGAAGATCTCCGAGCCCCGACTGGGGTCCACGAGGGGGACAGGCAGGCGCTGGTGGCCCTCTACAATGCCACCGATGGACCCAATTGGGAACGCAACGAGAATTGGTTATCCGATGAGCCGCTCGACGAATGGGATGGCATCACCGTCCGCGATGGCCGCGTCACGGAGCTGAACCTCATCGGCAACGAACTGGCGGGACCCATTCCCCCCGAGCTGGGCAACCTCTCCAACCTCGTGTACCTAGATCTCGCCGACAACTACCTGACGGACGGCATTCCTCCAGAGTTGGGCAAGCTCTCCGGCCTCAGGGTGCTGAGTCTCTATAACAACCGCCTGACGGGCCCCATTCCTTCGGAGTTGGGCAACCTCTCCAGCCTCACGGATCTATTTCTCTCCTACAACTACCTGACGGGGGACATCCCCGCCGAGCTGGGCAACCTTGTCAATCTCACCCATCTGTATGTCTCAAACAATCCACAGTGGGTCTCTGAATCAGGCTCGTCTTATGAAGTGGGATTGGAGGGATCGATTCCCCCCGAGATAGGCAATCTCTTGAGTCTCAGGGTGCTGAATCTTAACAACAACCGCCTGACGGGCCCCATTCCTTCGGAGTTAGGCAACCTCTCCAGCCTCACGGATCTGGATCTCTCCGACAACCGCCTGACGGGCCCCATTCCTTCGGAGTTAGGCAACCTCTCCAACCTCACGGATCTGCATCTCTCCGACAACCGCCTGATGGGCCCCATTCCTCCAGAGTTGGGCGACCCTTCCAGCCTCTGGACTCTGAGCCTCAGCCGCAACCACCTGACGGGCCCGATTCCTCTGGAGTTAGGCAAGCTTACGAGCCTCCGGGGTCTGAGTCTCTACAACAACCGCCTAACAGGCCCCATTCCTTCGGAGTTAGGCAACCTCTCCAGCCTCTTGGGACTGGATCTCTCCGACAACCGCCTAACAGGCCCCATTCCCTTGGAGTTGGGCAAGCTCTCCTACCTCACGCAGCTGAGTCTCTATAACAACCGCCTGACGGGCCCGATTCCTGCGGAGTTGGGCAATCTCTCCAGCCTCAGGTCGCTGAATCTTTCCGGCAACCACCTGACGGGACCCATCCCCCCGGAGTTGGGCAATCTCTCCGGCCTCAGTGCACTGAGTCTCGGCAACAACCAACTGACCGGGCCCATCCCTGAGAGCTTCACCAACCTGACGCTGGAGTATTTCTACTTTTATGGAAATCCCGGTCTGAGCGTTCCGTCTGACATGGCCCTCCGGGAGTGGCTGGACGGCATCGGGGAACTCCGGGATCAGGACTACTCCAGCTCGACAGCCTTTGTTCCGGTGATCCTCAGTGCTGCCGGGAGAAACAAGTCCTTCTTTACCTCGGAGCTGACCTTGACCAATCGAGGAACCGTGTCGGCAAACCTGAGTCTTACCTATACGGCCCATATTGGAGGGGGAAGCAGCGTCGTTAGTGACATTCTGCATCCGGGAGAGCAAAAGATCATTCCCAATGCCATCGGCTACATTAAGACCGGGGGTGGCCGGATCCGCACTTTCGCCACTTTCGCCCTCAGTGCCATCGATCCCATCAAGAGCGGGGGCAACCGGGGCGCCACCATTCTCGCCACCGAGGATCAGATCGGGACCTTACGGGTAGGGTTCAGAGGCTTTTCATCCTCCGACGTGGCCGTCACGGTGCGGACCACTACGCCGGTCCCCGAGGGCCGCGCCGGCCTGGCCTACCCGGCGATTCCCGCAGAGACCGGTTTTGGCGACGAAGCCGTGTACGTGTGCGGCCTGCGCCAGAACGAACAGGACCGCTCCAACCTGGCCTTTCAGAATATGGGGAACTCGGGAGACGGTGCGGTCACATTGAGGACGACGGTATTCTCTGGAGATGTAGACGGTGGGGGTCCCCGCGTGTTGGAGGACGTGACCCTGGCGCCGGGAGGGTTCCATCAGTATTCGGGGCTGTTGGAGAGGGCCGGTTTCACCCAGGGCTACGCCAGGGTGGAACGGGTAGAGGGGACGGCGCCGTTCTACGCTTACGGCGTCATCAACGACCAGGCCAACTCGGACGGCTCCTTTGTCTCTGCGGTCCGGGAGGGTTCGCTGGCAGGAGCCATGGGACAGACCTTGCCGGTCATCGTCGAAACGAACGTCTTCACCAGCGAACTGATGGTGACCAACTTTTCAAACGTGCCCAAGATGGTGACTTTCCGCTTCAGAGCTGAAGCTGTGCAGACTCCTGACAAGACGGCCGTCGTGGAATGGAACTTTCAACCCGGCCAGCAGGTGATTGTCCCCAACATAGTGGAGATGATGCGCAAGATAGGCACGCCCGGGATTGGCCCCTCCGGACAGACCTTCGCCGGGGCATTGTTCGCCACAGTGGCGGAGGGGGACATGAGCGGCATTGCGATCGGAGCCCGGACAAGCTCGCCCGGAGGTGGTGGGCGGTACGGCGTCTTCTACAACGCGGTGCCCTACGGGGAGGCCTTCGGCAACAGCGCCTGGGTGTACGGGTTGCAGCAGAACGAGGAGAACCGGTCGAACCTGGCGCTGGTCAACACCGGAGAAGTCGACGGGAGTCCCAGTGTTTTTCAACTGGACATCTACGACGGAACGCCGTCGGTGGATCTCGGCAGTCACCGCCTGACGGGGACGTTAGCCAACACCGTGACCGGCCTGAGGGTTGAGGCCGGGGGCTGGTATCAGATCAACAGCATCCTGGCCGGCTACGCTCCGGAAACCACCCAAGGCTATGTGCGGATCACGAAGATCTCCGGCAACAACCCCTTCCTGGCCTACGGAGTGATCAACGACGGCGGGGCCCCTGGACAGCGCAGCGGCGACGGCGCCTACCTGCCGGCTCAGCCGTAGCGGGGCCGTCCGTCTGAGCGACGGTCCTTCTGGACCCCGGTGGCGAAGGGCGGAAGGGGAAAGGCGGGGTCTGCCTAGCCGGCGACCATCTCCCGCCGGAGCCAACAGTAAAGATCAATCAGAAGACCGATTGCGGGATCGACAACCCGTGCGACCGGATAGGACCGGTGCTGGGTGTCCAACAACACGTTGCCCAACACATGAAGGCCCTGCCGCATCGGGAGGTGGCTGCGGCTGTCGGGACGGTGCGGGGATCGGCGGCATTGCCGGCGGCCAAGCTGGCCTTCGAACTCCTGGTGTAGATCGTCTAGTAGAACGATTCCATAATAACATATCAACATCTACACAACGGAGATCTCGTCCATCTTGTAGGTCCACTTGAACACAACCGGGTCTTCGTTCAGCCGGTCGATGTAGCCTTCAATGCGTTGCTGCAGCTCCTGCTTGGATTCCACCCGCATCCCGCGCAACAGCGTGTTGGTCAGCTTCGCGAAGAATGACTCGACCACGTTCAGCCAGGACCCGTGCTTGGGCGTGAAGACAAACTCGAATCGGTTCGCCATGGTCGCCAGGTAGGCCAGGGTCTCCTTGGAAACATGCGCCGAATGGTTATCAAGCACCAGCCGGATGCGTGCCCCCGGCGGATAGGCCCGGTCCAACTGCCGCAGGAACGCCACAAACTCCCGACTCCGGTGCCGTTCCACCACCGCTCGGTGCACGTGACCGGTCATCAGATCCAGTCCGGCCATCAGCGTCAGCGTCCCGTGCCGCCGGTACTCGTAGTCGCGCCCGGTGCAGCCATGCCGGCCCGGCTTGGGCGCCAAGTCGGGCGCCACCCCGCCCACCGCCTGGATGCCCGGCTTCTCGTCGTAGGAG